>LFSC01000055.1:38891-92678 GCA_001512505.1 Clostridiaceae bacterium DTU079
GATATCTTTCACTCCTCGATTTTTTAGCTCATTTAAAACGTTTAACCAATATTTGCTGCTCTCATTCTCTCCAATCTGGATTGTTAGTACCTCTTTTTTCCCTTCTTCATTAATCCCGAGTATTGTGTACGCCGCAAGCTTGCGTATCATTCCGTTATCCCTGACAGAAAAGTGCACAGCATCTATAAAGACAATTGGGTAAACACTAGATAAAGGCCGTCTTTGCCATTCCTCAATTTCAGGAAGTAACTTGTTAGTGATATCTGATACCATGCCTTCACTGACCTCAAATCCATAGATATCCTCAATTTGCTCAGATATTTCCCTTGTTGTAAGTCCTTTTGCGTACATAGCTATGATTTTATCCTCAATTCCCGAAATATCTTTTTGCCGCTTCCGAACTATTTTAGGCTCGAATGAGCTCTCACGGTCTTGTGGAACATTAATCTCCATCTCTCCATATTTGCTGCGAATTTTTTTACTCTTAGTTCCATTGCGGTAATTTGAATTCTCTGAACGTTCATACGGAGCATACCCTAAATGTCCATCCATTTCCGCTTCTAACATGGATTGTATGGTACTGCCCAGTAGATCCTTTAAAGCATCTTGAATGTCTTCTGCAGTCTTAATGTCATACTCCTGAATTAAACTTGCAATAATGTTTTTCTTGCCCTCACTCATGGGGTTTCGTCTTCTTGCCATAAAAAAGCCTCCTATGATTTTATATTTTATCATAGAAAGCTTATTTTACAGAGTTTTTTTCACAGTCTCTTAATTCAACATATAAATATCAGGTAATAGCCTTCGATAAATCCGGCAACCTTTCGAATGCCAGTGATTCAGTAACTGTTACTGTAAAGGGAGAAATAAAACCTGTTCGTATTTCGGCAGGTAATGCATACAGCATTGCAGTAAAGACAGACGGAACATTATGGAAAGCCAGTACCCTGTATAGACTAAGTGAGGAAATAAAAGATGTGGTTGCAGTAGCAACAGGATATAACCATAACCTAGCCCTCAAAAAGGACGGAACAGTATGGGGATGGGGTTTTAATTCGAATGGTGAAATGGGTGACGGAACATATGTTACCAAAACCGTGAATGTTTATACGCAAGATGGTTCTGAGTCAAGGTGGGCACCTGTTAAAACCGGTTTTTCGGATATAGTTGCAATAGATGGAGGATGTAATTTCAGCATCGCTTTAAAAAGTGACGGTACAGTTTGGACCAGTGGCTATAATTATTACGGACAGCTTGGAGACGGTACATTTTCCAACAGATGTGAGCCTACAAAGGTACAAGGCTTAACAAATGTAGTAGCCATATCGGCTGGAGAATACCATTGTCTTGCACTGAAAAAAGACGGAACGGTATGGGCATGGGGACATAATTTATACGGTCAGCTTGGAGACGGTCCAAATGCTCTATATAGTGCTATACCGGTTCAATTAACCGGATTAACTGATGTCGTGGCTATATCTGCAGGACAAAATCATAGTCTTGCACTGAAAAAAGACGGAACAGTATGGGCATGGGGAGCAAATAATTACGGTCAACTGGGAAATGGCAATGAAATGTTTAACCGTACACCGGTACAGGTAAACGGATTAAGCAAAATAGTTGCTATAGCCGCAGGAAATAATCATAATCTGGCTTTGAAAAGTGACGGAACTGTGTGGGCATGGGGTCAAAACTCATATGGTCAGCTTGGAGACGGTACCACCGAAAACAAAAAAGTTCCTGTACAAGTAAAAGGTTTATCGAATGTAGTAGAAATTGCAGCGGGCGAAAAACACAATCTTGCACTGAAAAGCGACAATACGCTTTGGGCATGGGGAAGTAACGAATATGAACAACTTGGAGACGGGTCAAGAATAAATCAATATCTTTCTGTTTTTGCAACAGATTTATATGTAGAGGCTCCAAAAGATCCTCATGAAAATCCTCATGAGCCAGAAAACCCTGAAAAGCCAGAAAACCCCGGAAAAGAAGAACCCTCCGAAGGAGGTTCACCGGGAGGATCATCAGGAGGGGAATCAGGTGGAGGCGGTGTGCCGTTTTTCCCGCCAATAGATTCAATTGAAAAGAGCAGTAATGCAAATCTTGATAATCTTTCTTTCGATAAAGGAGAGTTAACCCCTGCGTTCAATAAAAACAGGACAGAATATAAATTGACTATTGATGAAAACGTAAAAGAAATTTCAATAACAGCGGCCGCAGGGGATAAAAAAGCCGATATAAGTATTCAGAATGCAAAAGTCGGTTACAATATCAAAAACCATGTATTAAAACTTTCGGAAGAACAAAAGACTATAAACATAATAGTTACCGCAGAAAACGGCACTACCAAGGAATACCGCATAGAAATCGTACGAACCGGTAACTCCGGTGACATTGATGAGCCTGAGTATATTGACGAACCCGATGATATTGAGATACCCGGTAGCGGTATTATATTAACCGATATTGATGGTCATTGGGCGAAGGATAGTATTAAAAAACTCGTCGAGACAGGTATATTAACCGGTTATCCGGATAATACTTTCAGACCGGATAATAAAATAACCCGGGCAGAAGCTGCTGTTTTACTGGTAAAGCTTTTTGGAATAAAACCTATTGAAGGTAAAAAGCTATCCTTTGAGGATGAAGAAGCAATTCCTCAATGGGCTTATTCTTACGTAAGTACTGCCTATGAAATGGGTTGGATTAAAGGTTATCCCGATAATACCTTTAAACCTTCCAATCTCATTAGCAGACAGGAATTTGCCGTAATGATTATGAGGGCAATCGGTTTTATTGATCCGGAACCTGCAGCAACATCTTTTGAGGACGACAGTCAAATTGGAACCTGGGCAAAAGGCTATGTAAAAAAAGCAGTGGAGCTTTCACTTATTTCCGGATATCCCGATAATACCTTTAGAAGTCTCGGAAATATAACAAGGGCAGAAGCAACTGCTATTGCAAAAAAATACATTGATAATAAAGATGCAATACCGGATTTGAATCAATAACGGTTAGAAGTAACATAGACATTATTTTCGGTATCTTAACAATAACTGTTATGTTTTTCTAACCGGATTCATTGCTAAAAATTTTGTTTACAGTCTAAAAGAATTGGGAAAATTATTGCAATATACGTAAAAGTAAGATATAATTTAACTTAATTATAACCTGGTAATAATATCATATAATAATGTTATGAGAATCAAAAATATAGTTAATATTTGGTATTAACAGACAATCAAATATATACACAAGTTAATAATGCGAGCTGTAATATTAACAATTAAAAAACAAGAGGTGGGAAACTGATGGACAGAGTAGACAGGATAAACCTTCTGCGTGAGAAAAAAGCCCAACTGGAATTGGGTGGAGGAGCAGAAAAAATCGCAAAGCAGCATGAATCCGGCAAAATGACTGCAAGGGAAAGAATCGAAGCATTATTTGACGAAAACAGTTTTGTTGAGATTGATGCCTTTGTGGAAACAAAAAGCATTGACTTCGATATGCAAAAGAAAAAAGTTCCCGGAGACGGTGTCGTAACAGGATACGGTTCTGTTAACGGACGTCTGGTATTTGTTTCATCCCAGGACTTCACCGTAATCGGAGGATCCTTGGGAGAAATGCACGCTCAAAAGATAACAAAAGTAATGGACATGGCAATGAAAATGGGTGCTCCGTTTATTAGCATCAACGACTCCGGAGGTGCAAGAATTGAAGAAGGAATTGATGCCCTTAAAGGCTTTGGAGATATTTTCTTCAGAAATACTCTTGCATCAGGTGTAATACCTCAGATATCGGTAATTATGGGACCATGTGCAGGAGGCGCGGTTTATTCACCGGCAATAACCGATTTTATTTTCATGGTGGAAAAGACCAGTCAAATGTTCATAACCGGGCCTCAGGTAATAAAGGCTGTTACCGGTGAGGATGTCACCTTTGAAGAGCTCGGAGGTGCAGATACCCACAACTCGGTAAGCGGTGTTGCTCACTTCAAATGCTCAAATGAAAAGGAATGTATTGAGCAAATCAAGAGGCTCATTGATTTCCTCCCTGACAACAATCTTTCGGATGTTCCTGTTTATACCACAGATGATGACATGAATCGAATAACCGACAATCTTTTAGATATCATTCCCGATGATTCAAACAAGCCCTATGACATGATGGAGATCATTAAATCCGTTGTAGATAACGGTGATTTCCTTGAAATTCAGGAACATTTTGCAAAAAACATTATCATAGGCTTCGGTAGAATGAACGGAGGAACAGTGGGAATAGTTGCCAACCAACCCAAGTTTTCCGCAGGCGTTCTGGATGTAAATTCATCGGATAAGGCTGCAAGATTTGTTCGTTTCTGTGACTCCTTTAATATTCCGATAATAACCTTTACCGACGTACCGGGGTATTTGCCCGGCGTAGGACAGGAGCACAGCGGAGTTATCCGTCATGGTGCAAAGCTGCTTTATGCCTTCTCGGAAGCTACCGTTCCCAAAATAAACGTTATTGTAAGAAAGGCATATGGCGGAGCGTATATTGCCATGAACAGCAAACATCTCGGAGCTGACATGGTATTTGCATGGCCTTCCGCCGAAATTGCCGTTATGGGTCCGGAAGGTGCGGCCAATATAATTTTCAGAAAAGAAATTAAGGAAGCCGATGATCCTATAGCAACAAGAAATAGTAGAATTGAAGAATATAGGGATAAATTCTCCAATCCTTATGTAGCTGCATCAAGAGGCTATGTGGATGATGTCATAGACCCGGCTTCAACCAGAATAAGACTTATCAGTGCTCTTGAAATGCTTGCAAGCAAGAGAGAAAACAGGCCGGCCAAAAAGCACGGAAATATACCTTTATAATAAATTGTTTCTCTTAAGGAGGATATTATGAAAGATCAAATAAATGAAGAAATCCTTTTGGCAATAACGGCTGCATTAGCTGCGCTTGAAACAAGACCGGATTACAAGCTTGTAGTAAAATCGTTTAAGAGAGTACCTCAAACATCTCCGGTATGGTCGACAACCGGAAGAATTGAAAGAATCGAAAGAAGAATGTAATATTTTAATTAATAAGGAGGATTAACCATGAAAAAGTTTCTTATAAAGGTAAACGGAAATCAGTATGAGGTAGAAGTTGAGGAAATTAGAACCGGAGCTGCATCAGAACCGCAGGTTACACTAAGCCAATCCGCTCCAAAGGCTGAACCTGCGCCGGCACCGGCTGCAGCACCGGCACCGGCTCAGAAAGCAGCTCCTGCAAAAGTGGACTCGGCAGTACCCGCCGGCGCTACTGTAATTAAATCGCCTATGCCCGGAACAATTTTGAAGGTTAATGTTAACGTCGGCGATGTTGTAAAGAAGGGTGATATACTTTTAATACTCGAAGCAATGAAGATGGAAAATGAAATTCTCGCACCCAATGACGGTACCGTTGCTTCAGTTAATGTATCCCAAGGTTCATCTGTAAATGTCGGAGATGTAATGCTCTCACTGAAATAGTAAATGGGTTCGGATGCCGATTATGCTATATTACGTTATCAAAGAGGAGGTAAAGATAGATGGCTAAGGTAAAAATAACTGAGACGGTACTTAGAGATGCTCATCAATCTCTTATTGCCACCAGAATGAGAATAGAAGAAATGTTACCGATAATAGATAAGCTGGACGATATCGGGTATAATTCTTTGGAAGTTTGGGGCGGAGCAACCTTTGATGCCTGCCTGAGATTTCTAAACGAAGACCCATGGGAAAGACTTAGAACCATAAGAAAGCACTGCAAAAAAACCAAGCTTCAAATGCTCTTGAGGGGCCAGAACTTACTGGGTTACAAGCACTATGCGGATGATGTAGTAGAATATTTTGTTCAAAAGGCAATTGCCAACGGAATGGACATAATAAGAATCTTTGATGCCCTCAATGACTTCAGAAACATTGAGACAGCTATCAAGGCATGTAAGAAAGAGGGAGGACATGCGCAGGCTGCAGTTTCGTATACCATAAGCCCTGTGCACAATCTTGATCTGTTCGTTAAAGATGCAAAACGCCTTGTAGAAATGGGTGCCGATTCCATATGTATTAAGGATATGGCAGGATTATTGGTTCCTTACGAAGCATATAACCTCATAAAGGCCTTAAAGGAAAACATTAAAGTACCTATACAGCTTCACACTCACTATACCAGTGGTGTTGCTTCCATGACATATTTGAAAGCAATTGAAGCAGGTTGTGATATTGTTGACTGTGCTATATCTCCAATGGCTATGGGAACTTCACAGCCTCCAACGGAACCGTTGGTTGCATCCCTCAAAGGCACTCCCTATGACACTGGCCTGGACTTGGATAAATTGAGTGAAATAGCCGACTACTTCAGACCGTTAAAAGAAGAGTATATTGCAAAAGGACTTTTGGATGTAAAGGTTATGGGAGTTGATGTAAATACTCTTAAATACCAGGTACCCGGCGGAATGCTTTCAAACCTTGTATCTCAGTTAAAACAATCCAATGCTCTTGACAAATATGAAGAGGTTCTGAAGGAAGTTCCGAGAGTAAGAGAAGATTTCGGATATCCTCCTCTCGTTACACCGTCAAGCCAGATTGTAGGTACCCAAGCAGTGCTAAATGTTGTAACCGGTGAACGGTATAAAATGGTTCCAAAAGAGTCCAAGGCTTTGGTTAAGGGTGAATACGGTAAAACCCCGGCACCTATTAATCCGGAAGTACAGAAGAAAATTTTGAACGGCGAGGAGCCGATTACTGCAAGACCTGCCGACTTTATTAAGCCTGAGTTGGATAGCATCAGGGAAGAAATGAAGGAATACTTGGAACAGGACGAAGATATTCTCTCATATGCAATGTTCCCGCAGGTTGCTAAAAAGTTCTTCGAATTCAGAAAGGCAAAAAAGTATAAAATAGATCCGGACATGGTTGACTATGAAAACAAGGTACATCCGGTATAAATAAGGAGGGCAAACACCCTCCTTTTTAAATAATCACTTCTTCACCTTCCTTAGCAGTTCCTGTGGAGATAGATAAAATGTTCTCTGTTGCTTACAAACCTTAATGTCTTTATTTTACTGCCTTTTCTAATGTATTTTCCGCATTTTAAGCAAAAGATATGGGAGTAATTCATTATATCATCATAAACAACCGGTTTTATTCCTTCATGCTTTGCCCAGCTTTGCCATCCGGTTTTACACTTCACTATTCTATTGTCATAATCGGCAAAAACCCATCTTAGAAGCTTGTGAAAATGAAAGGGATACTTGGTATATTTTAAATAGGGCTCAGGTACTCCAAGCCTTACAGTATAGAGCAGAAAATTTTGCTCCACAATCTCCTGAAAACGTCCGCTGATCTGTGTTATGTACCAGCAGTATCCTTGGTCACTAAGCCAGGACCTCAGCTTTTCGAACATATATCCCCGGCACATTTCCACCGTTTCGTTTTTATGTACGTTTAATGCTCTGAACGCTTCCTCAGCAATATTTACCACAGCATCAAGATAGAGCTTTTTCTTAAAATTCTCTTTATTGTAAAGCTCTACAGGGATTATTTCAAAAAAATATTCATTTGTTTCAGGTCGGTAGAACCCGATACAGGTTCCACCGACAAAGCTACCGCTGCCTGCATCATCAATCTGTATCATCTATGCCACCCTGAGTTATAGTATTTCTTATAATTTAAAATATAAACATTATTCTTCAAAAATAATCAGTATCCACGAAAAGAGGAAAGATTAATAAATACCTTTTTAACTTATTCAAACATTTTAAGCAGACGCAAGTAATGATTGGCTTCACGCAAGACATGATCACCCAGCAGCGGTATAATAATTGACTTAACTTGGCAAGAAAGAATTCCCTGGGTGCCTTGTGCCTTGAAATTTCGAAGATCCTCAGTTGCTTTTAAGCTTTCGTCAGTAATTTTATCCGGTGGAGAATTTGCGTCTATTGCCTCTTTTGCTTTTTCCGTCAATTGATCAAACTCTTTTCCGAAATCATTGGCCTGGTTAATCAAATCATCTTCTGTAGGATCAAGCAATCCCCGGATAAACTTGGCATGTTCTGCCATTTGCCTGTTCCAGAAAAACTCCAACTCGTAGGCTTCTCTTTTCAGATTTATCTGTTCCTTTCTTTGAAGTCTTGTAAGCTGCTGAAGATATAATTCCGCCTCACGCATTATGTGTAGGATCAACAGGGGATAGTTGAAGGTAAACATTCTGCAGCTTAAAACATTGGTTAAAATATTTCTTTTGAACTGTATTAACTGTTGGGTTGCCTTTATTGCTCTTTGATTGAGCACAAATACGCGTTGTTCCAACATAGGGTTGCTTGTTACTGCATTACTGCCTACCAATCCTGCTTCTGCCTGAGTCAATTGAAACGGTATTTGTACCCCCGTATAAAATGCGGTTACTCTTTCCGCATTCAAAGTAAAAGGAGTTATTACCTCTCCGGATTGAAGAACATCGGGACTAACAACACCGTTGGAAAGAGAAACGGCTTCTCCTAAAAGCCCGTCATATTCTCTGCGAAAAGCATCAGCCCGTTGGGTAAAGTTTGTATCCCTTGGAGAAAACCCTGCTTCAAGGAAAAAGGAGTGTTCCTTCATAATCCTTGCAAAAAACAGGTGTAAAGCAAGGGACTGTTTTATAAATTCAACGTTCGAGAGCATGGTTAGTGCCTCCCTGTAATAAGGTTTACTTGTAATATCAGTTTATGTTAATTGAATTTGAGTTGTTACAGGGCATTGTATTAAATTTATTTTTGGTGATAACTGTTTTCTTATATCAAATACTGCTTGATTTTCGTATTTCGAAATTGTAATATTATTATAATAAAAATACTAATGGAGGAGAGTAATGGAACTGGATGATAAATTGGAGCTAAAGGCGAAATTGACGGTACAGGCACATATTGAGTTATATAAAGTAGTAGATTTTTTAAATAAGAACCTTAAGGATAAAAATTTAATTTTCGGACTTTCGAAGAAAGATAAAGAAATGATAATTTCAATTTACGAGACATAAGGGGAATAGGCAATGGATAGAAATCACGATCTGATAAAAAAAATTCAATCACGTATGGATGAATTCAGTAAGGGACAAAAGCTTATTGCAAACTTTATCATTAACCATTATGACCGGGCTGCTTATATGACGGCTGCAAAACTGGGAGAAGAAGTAGGGGTAAGTGAGTCTACGGTTGTAAGGTTTGCCAATGAAATAGGGTTTGACGGTTATCCCAAGCTTCAAAAGGTATTAAAGGAGCTTAACAAAAGCAAACTTACGTCTGTACAGAGAATAAAGGTATCCTCCGACAGGATTAATGAAGAAAATGTGTTAAGAAGCGTGCTTTTGGAGGATATGAATAAAATCAAGCACACCTTGGAAGAAATTGACCAGACGAACTTTAACAATATAGTTGAAAGCATTTTAAATGCAAGAAGGATTTATATTTTGGGAGTCAGGAGCTCTGCAGCCTTAGCGAGCTTTTTAGGCTTTTATTTCAATCTGATTTTTGACAACGTAAGGCTTGTGCATACCACAAGTGTCAGTGAAATGTTCGAGCAAATAATTCATGCCTCCAAAGATGATGTGGTTATAGGAATAAGCTTTCCGAGATATTCAAAAAGGACGGTAAATGCCATGCGCTTTGCGAAAAAAAAGGGTGCTACCGTTGTGGCAATTACCGATAACCTTGACTCTCCTTTAGCTGAAAACTCCGATCATGTCATTACTGCCAGAAGTGACATGGCATCCTTTGTTGACTCTTTGGTTGCGCCCTTGAGCGTGATTAATGCACTTATTGTTGCCATAGGGCTGAAAAGAAAACAATCAATTTACGACACCTTCGAAAATCTCGAAAAAATCTGGGATGAGTATAAGGTTTATGAAACCCTGGATAATGAGAATGATATTTCAAAGTTTAGCGATAATTAATAAGCAATGATAATTCCGGGAATTATATTAATTAAAATACCCAATATAATATAAATTATTGAAGTGGGAGACCGAAGGAATGAAAAAAAAAGTTGTTGTTATTGGGGCCGGACCCGGTGGAATAATGGCCGCGGGTAAAGCCTCAAGCCGCGGACGGGATGTAATCCTTTTCGAAAAAAACGACCGGATAGGTAAAAAAATACTTATCTCGGGGAAAGGCCGTTGCAATATTACTAACGATACGGATATTGAAGGACTTATTGAGAATACTCCCGGAAACGGTAATTTTTTATATTCAGCTTTTTATACCTTTTCCAATCGAGATTTGATTGAGTTTTTTGAAAAATTGGGTCTTAAAACCAAGGTAGAAAGAGGCGGAAGGGTTTTTCCCGTATCCGACAGTGCAAAGGATGTTAATAATGTACTTTTGAAATATTTAAAAATGAATAATGTTGATTTGAAATTAAATTCAGCGGTTAAGGAAATAAAAACAAAGGACAATGCCGTAGAAGCTGTTGTTTTAAGAGACGGAGCAACGGTATACTGCGATTCTGTGGTACTTGCCACAGGCGGTGCATCATATCCCGGTACGGGTTCAACAGGCGACGGCTATTCCATGGCAAAAGCATTAGGACACACAATTGTAGACTTAAGACCGTCACTGGTACCGCTAATCACAGAAGAACCATGGGTAAAGGATCTTCAAGGACTTACTCTTAAAAACGTTTCAATTCAGATTATAAATAATAAAGGGAAAAAAATATATTCGGATTTCGGTGAGATGCTGTTTACGCATTTTGGGGTTTCCGGGCCTGTTATATTGAGTGCCAGCAGACATATACTGGATTATAACTACAAAGATGTCAAGCTTGTTATAGACTTAAAACCTGCACTTTCAGAGGAAAAGCTTGACGAAAGAATAATAAGGGATTTTGAAAAATACTCCAGAAAGCAATTTAAAAATTCTCTGGATGATTTGCTCCCTAAAAAAATGATACCGGTAATTGTCAGCTTATCGGGTATTGAACCTGATAAATTTGTTAACCAGATTAAAAAAGAAGAAAGAAGAAATTTGGTAAAGCTCCTCAAAAACCTTACTGTAAATATCATCGGTTCAAGACCTATACAAGAGGCCATCGTAACAGCGGGAGGAGTATCTACCGATGAAATAAATCCCTCCACAATGGAATCTAAAATTGTAAAAGGACTTTTCTTTGCAGGTGAAGTAATTGACGTGGACGCCTATACCGGAGGCTTTAACCTGACAATAGCCTTCTCCACAGGCTACCTAGCAGGCATGAACTGCTAACCTCTGACAAGTATCTAAGTTAAGATAAATGTGGAAGAAACATTGTGAAGCTAGTTGTAGAACCTGTTAATACGACGTGGAAAGGGAGAGCATTGTCTGAACGAAGTGAGTTTTGCTCGACCCCACGGAGTATTTACAGGCTCTAGACTTGCGTAACTTAAGTTTCTGGAACATTTATCTTAACTTTTACATTGTGAAGCAGTTGTAGAGCAGGTGTATTTTTTATTGAGGTTGTGCATATTATTCTATAGTAGCTTCAATAAAAATGTGGGGAGTGTTGTATTATGAAGATTGTAGTATTCAGTGTAGGCAAAAAGCAAAGGCGTCCCGGAACTAAAAAAAAGTCTGTAAACCCCGGAGCAAGATTTGAAAGGGTTCTATTTTTTTTATTTATGCTTTTCTTTATATCTCTCATCGTGGTTCAGACTGCTATGATGAACCCGTCCATCAGGACCTTTTTTAACAGTGACACCGATGTTGAGGGAAGTCCTTTGCAGTACGAGGAGTTTCTGTACAACCAAGGTGAGATTTCGATCGCTCTTTGCGATGAAGAATATAATGAAGATTTGAAGCTTTTAGTAAACGGTGATGAGGTGGCTGCATTTTCACAAAACATTATAAACCTTACGGTCAAAAACGGTGACGTTATTTCAATTGACGGAAGCCTTGCAGGCGAAGCAGAGGTTGAGCTTGTTTCAGCAAGCAGCAATATTAAAAGCAGTGACATAGGAAAGAGAATAAAAGTAAATTCTGATGTAAAACAACTTACAAGAATAATAATCGAATAATTTTTTATTGTTTTAAATTTATTATTACAGTATAATATAGTAGTGCTTAGTTTTTATTGGCACAAAAAAATATTTTAGACAGCTTGGTTTGTTAATCTACCTGATATGCCTCAGGTATTTGGGAAAGGATATTATGACTAAGGATATTAATAAAAACGAAGGATTTGGCAGCAAGGAAATTGCATCGGCGGCGATAAAGCTTGCTCTTTCATCCGACAGGGCAGAGGAAAAGCATCTTCAAGCAGAATATTTGAAGCTTGGGATACATACCGCAGCTGTAAATTATGGCGGTGAGTTCATAAATTCCGTTATGAAGATAATAGAAAGGGCTGTTGTTTCGTCAAAAAGAGAGGGAGTTATTGCCGATAACCATGTTGAAGAAGGTGCTGTTGCCGGTGCAACAAGGGAAGCACTTTCACAAATTATGCCCAAAGCATTGGGGCTTAATGTAGGTGGAAAGATCGGCATTGCCCGCTATCAAAGTCATGTTTCCGTGGCAGTTTTCTTCGGGATTGGATTGCTCCACTTAAACGAGGTATCCATAGGTCTCGGGCACAGGGTAGTTTAGTTTGCTGACAAGCATGTAGAACGGTAGAATGGAGGAATTATCAATGGTTTTGGCAGTTAGGGGTGCAACCACCGTAAAAAATAACGATGCTGATGAAATTATTGCCGAAACAGAAAAGCTTCTTCTCGAAATGGCCGATAGAAACGGGCTTTCCGAAGAAGATATAATAAGTATTATTTTTACTGTTACCCAGGATTTGGACAAGGCATTTCCTGCTGTTGCTGCAAGAAACATAGGTTGGACAAGTACTGCCCTTATGTGCATGAACGAAATAAATGTCCAAGGCAGCCTACAAAAGTGCATCCGTGTATTGATGCATGTAAACAGCGATAAAGGAAAAAATGATATAAAACATGTTTATTTAAACTCCGCTAAAGTTTTGAGACCGGATATAGGTGAATAGACGGTTTTATTATATGAAATATATTGATTCAGGAGTAACGATATGGACAGAAAAGAGAAAATAGCAATTGCAATAGACGGCCCGGCTGGGGCAGGAAAAAGCACAATATCAAAGATAATTTCAAAAAATTTAAAAATTCTATATATCGACACCGGTGCAATGTATAGAGCCGTTGCTTTGAAAGCAATCAGGGAAGGCATTGACACACTGGACCGTGACAAGGTTTCAGAGATGGTTAACAACATAGATTTAAAGATAGTTTATTCGGGAGAATCCCAGAGAATTTTATTGGACAATGAAGATGTAACCTCCTTTATTAAAACTCCCGAAGTCTCCATAGGAGCTTCTAATGTGGCAGTTATTCCGGAGGTTAGGCTTAAGATGGTGGAGCTTCAAAGAGAAATAGCGTCAAAAAACAGTGTTGTAATGGACGGCAGGGATATAGGTACATATGTATTGCCCGATGCTGAATTTAAGTTCTTTCTTACGGCTTCTGTGGAAGAAAGAGCAAAAAGGAGGTACAATGAGCTTATAGCTGACAATAAGCATAATGTTTCTTTTGAGGATGTTAAAAAAGATATTGAATACAGGGATAAAAACGACAGCAGCAGAGAATTTGCACCGCTTTCAAAAGCTTCTGACGCTATCGAAATAGATTCCACCGATTTGAGTATAGAACAAGTTGCAAATAAGATTATGGAGTATATAGAAAAAAATGGTTAAGACAATTATTATTGAAACTGCGAGGGTGTTTGTAAAACTGTTTTTTTTCTTGTTTTATAGGGTGAAGATCATAGGATTGGATAATGTACCCAAAGAAGGGGCTGCTATATTGTGTGCCAACCATGTGGGAGAAATGGATATGTTTTTTATTGGCTACAAGGTAAAACGGTTGGTACGTTATATGGCTAAATCAGAGCTTTTCAAAATTCCGATACTGTCCCCTTTGATAAAATTCTTGGGTGCATTTCCCGTTAAGAGGGGAAAAGCTGATGTGGAAGCAATTAAAACAGCATTGAGGCTTCTCGATGAGGGTCATATTGTCGGAATTTTTCCCGAAGGTACCAGGCTAAAGAACAAGAAAGGGAAAACAGTAAAGGCCAAACCGGGAGCCGCATTACTGGCTCAGAAATCCGGTGCACCGATTCTTCCAGTTGCCGTTGAAGGAAAATATCGCCCTTTCAGTAAAATAAAAATTGTTTTTGGAAAGCCATTTAGTCTTGATTTGGATAAAGATAAGAAATATACTAATAATGAGTTGGTTGAAATAAGTGAAGGAATAATGAAAAGGGTTTATTCGCTTTTGGAGGAAGGATAATTGGAAATTATAGTTGCAAAATCCGCCGGCTTTTGTTTTGGAGTTAGCAATGCCGTCAAAACCGTTTACAATCTTATAGAGAACCATGACAAGGATTCTATTTATACCTTCGGACATATTATTCATAATCCACAAGTAGTAGAATTCTTAGAATCTAAAGGTGTAAAATCGGTTGATGACATTGACAGTATATCTCAAAAAGGTCATATTGTTATAAGGGCTCACGGTGTTACACCAGAAATATATGAAAAGATTTGTAATAAGGGGTTGATTTTGGAAGATGCTACATGTCCATACGTAAAAAAAATTCATACTCTTGTAAAAGAGAAGTATGAAGAGGGTTACAGAATAATAATAGTCGGTGACAAAAATCATCCTGAAGTCATTGGGATAAATGGCTGGTGTAACAATAGTGCATACATTGTCAACAGTGCTAAGGATGCTGAAAACCTTGCCGCAACTGATGAAAAAGTTTGTGTTGTGGCGCAGACCACAATTACAAAAGAAACCTGGGATACTACAAATGAAGTTATAAAAAATAAATTTAAAAATATCACAAAATTTGATACAATATGTAGTGCCACCAGCAAGCGGCAAAATGAAGCAGCGGAAATAGCAAAACAGGTAGACCTAATGATTATAATTGGGGGGAAAGAAAGTTCCAATACCCAAAAGCTTTATGACATTTGTAAAAAATATTGTAATAACACGTATAAAGTCGAAACTACCGGTGACTTACCACCGGTAGATATAAAAAAAGTAAAAAAAATAGGTATTTCTGCCGGAGCTTCTACACCGGACTGGGTAATTGAGGAGGTTATTAAAAAAATGAGTGAATTAAACAACAAGGAAACGGTCGATTTAATGGAAAAAGATGGTGATATAGATTTCGCCAATGCTTTTGAAGAATCATTTGTAAGAATACAAGCAGGAGATACCGTTAAGGGTAAAGTAATCGGTTTTAACAGTAATGAGGTTTTTGTTGATCTGGGTTACAAAGCTGACGGTATCATATCTTTAGATGAATACTCTTATGATCCCGACTTCAAAATTGAAAATGAAGTAAAGATAGGGGACGAAATTGAAGTATTGGTTCTCATGATCAATGACGGTGAAGGCAATGTAAAGCTTTCAAAGAAAAGACTGGATGCATCAAAAAACTGGGAAGAGATAGTTAAAGCCTATGAAAACAAGACCCCGGTAAAAGCATATGTTCAAGAAGTAGTAAAAGGTGGAGTAATTGCGAGCTCAAAGGGTATTAATATATTTGTACCCGCTTCTCAGGTAAGTGACAAATATGTAAAGGATTTGAACGATTTTCTTAGAAAGAGTATTACGGTCAGGATCATTGAACTGAATGAAAAGAAACGCAAGCTGGTAGGTTCTGCAAGAGTTGTATTGGAAGAAGAAAAAGCTAACCTTGCAAACAACACATGGAATAGCATTGAAGTTGGAAAAATATATAAAGGTGTGGTAAAGAGTCTTACAGACTTTGGTGCTTTTGTTGATATTGGAGGAGTTGACGGTCTTATTCACATATCTGAGCTTTCATGGTCAAGAGTTAAACATCCTTCAGAAGTGCTGAAAGTCGGAGACACTGTTGAAGTTTCAGTTTTAGAGTTCGATAAAGAAAAGAACAAGGTGTCCCTGGGATATAGAAAAATGGAGGACAACCCATGGTATAAAGCCGGACAAAAATATAATGTCGGTGATATTGTAAACGTAACGGTTCTGCGTTTTGCTTCCTTCGGAGCCTTTGTTGAGTTGGAACCGGGTGTTGACGGTTTGGTACACATTTCACAGATATCAACAAAACATCTGGCAAAAGCCAGTGATGTTCTGGAAGTTGGAATGAAAGTCGACGCTAAAATTATTGAAATGGATATAGAGAACAAAAAAATAAGCCTTAGCATAAAAGAAGTAAAACCGATAGATCCTCCTGAAAGTGAAGAAGAAAAAGCTAAGAACGCTGCAGGCGAATCTGCTGAAAACGCTGAGGTAGAGCCCAGTGAACACAAGGAGGACATGAATATAACATTAGGAGATATAATAAATCCAACAGAATCTTAAAGCCTTATTTATAGTGGTGAAAAGATTCTAAAGAAAATTATGAAATAGCTGATAAAGCCCGTTACAATAGGTAATGGGCTTTCATTTTTAAGCTTTTCAGGCTTGCTTTATTATGCTTCTTCCAACTATTATTCACTTCAGTAGTGTTCCCACAACAAGCAAGAAAATATAATAGTTAATGATTGTTCCTCCGCCCACTACTATATCACCGTGATCTTTTATATTGCTTAAAATATATTTCATTTTTCTGTAAATACGATAATAAACATAAAAAATGAAGAAATTAAGAGCATAATCATTATAATTTGGTATAAGCAAGAAAAATAAAAATAATTCGAATTTTCTATTGACATTCAGGTCAAACATGCTAAAATAGTTTTTGTTGAAATTATAAGATTTCAAATTAAGGAAAGGTTGATGATAATTTTAATTAATTGAAGGGGGAAAAGAAATGAATGCTTTGGGCCGTCATATATTGGCTGAACTGTACGGATGCGATGCGGCAATTTTAAACAATCGCAATTTAATTGAAAAAATAATGGTTGAATCAGTACTTGAAGCGGGTGCTGAAGTTAGGGAAGTCGCATTTCACAAATTTAGTCCTCAGGGTGTAAGCGGTGTGGTAGTTATATCCGAATCCCATCTTACAATTCATACATGGCCGGAATTAGGATACGCTGCCGTAGATGTCTTTACCTGTGGAGAAAAGGTTAACCCATGGGATGCTTGCAATTACCTGACAGAAAGGTTGAACGCCAAGCATATGACTGCAACCGAGGTGAAACGAGGTGTATTCGAAGAACCTGTTAAAGTTGCAAATTTATAATTAAATATTAAAATAGATCTTAAAAAGCGTGCAAATATTGCACGCTTTTATTAGTAGGGTAAGATAAAATTGATAATTTAAGGAGGCATTGGTCATGAAAAAGAGAGAATTTATTTATTTGATAGTTATTATTAGCGTTATATGCGTAAGCTTGTTTCTTTTTCTTGAAAACCGGAAATTAAAGGCTGAGAATGCTTTACTTGTAAATAATAGCAAAGATCAAGGAAATGTAAGCACCGATTATAATAAAAGTAACAATACGGATTTGAGTAAGCCAGAGAACATCGATAAAAATACCGAAGATTTAGACCATTCTGAAATAGAGAATAAAAATGCGGAAGATAAAGAAGAGAAAGGAGTATATATTAAACCCTTATTTAAGATAGACGTTTATCAAACCGGTACCGATTACTCTAATGTTCCCGCATATGGTCCAGTGTGCACATTAAATGCATATGGAGTAAATTTCTCAAATGCTGTAAAAATAATCGGGCAGGAAGATGATTACCTGACCCGTATATCTATTGAGGGCGTCATACCTACCTGGGCAATAGAACGTGATGATAATTACAATATAAATAATGATTATAATATAGAATATGTTAATAATAAAATTATGTATATATTAAACGACGAATGCAATGTTTTTCTTACTCCTGAAGACAATTCAAAAATCGTGTTTACCACACAAAGAGGAAAAGCCGTTACCGTTTCGGCAAAATACGAAGATTGGTACTTCATTACCATGAATTATAACATGGATCCCAACTTACTTCATTACGGATGGGTGAAAAAATCTTGTTTGGGATATTATGAAGACTTCGACAGCAATATCGGTCTTGATGTAAATATAAAAAAAGGCAGTCCTGTAATATATATGGGAGAAGATGAATTTGAAATAATAAACAGCTCTACGGAATGGGGGGAGATTTCTGAAGAAACAGACAACGAATACGTTTTAAAAATGCCGGGACTTTGTTTCCTTACAATAGAAAAAAAGTATGTTGAACCGTTCAGCAGAAGAGAACAATAATATAATAACATGGCTATGAATAGGGTTTCCATACATCGGGGAAGTATTTACAGTCACTATTAACTATGCTAAAATATTGATAACTGAGAGTTCATATTATAAGTTATTATGTATACAAAGTTTTCGTTATATTCTGTTCAAGTTATTCAGAATCGGTTTTTACACATGTCAAAAAACGAATGGAGAGTAAACCTGATGATTATGGATTACGAAGGCTTCAAGAAAGAAATACTTTCACTTACTCAAATTGACCTCAGTTCGTATAAAGAAAAACAAATGAAAAGAAGAATTGACTCTTTGTTAGTCAGAAACGGTTTTAAGGATTACAAATCCTATTTGGATGCACTCAAGGTTAACAAAGAATTATATAATGAATTTATAAACTATATAACAATTAATGTGTCTGAATTTTATAGAAATCCGGATCAATGGATTAAACTAAAAGAGATTATACTTCCATATCTCCTGGAAAAGAGCAGCACCCTTAAAGTATGGAGTGCTGCCTGTTCCAGCGGTGATGAACCTTATACCCTTGTTATGATATTAAATGAGTTTATGCCTCTAAGCAAAATAAAAATTATAGCAACGGACATAGACGAGGAAATATTGCGAAAGGCAAAAAACGGCGTATACACCCAAAAAAGTTTAACAAAACTTCCGGACAATTATATAAAGAAATATTTTAAAAGAGAAGGAGATATTTTTTCAATAAATGAAGAGGTAAAAAACTGTGTTGAATTTAAAAAGCATAATCTTCTGTCAGATCCTTACCCTACCAATTGTGACCTAATAGTATGCCGGAACGTACTTATATACTTTACTGAAGAGGCTAAGGTTGACATTTACAATAAATTCAACAGATCGCTGAAAACCGGAGGAATACTTTTTGTGGGAAGTACCGAGCAAATTGTTTTATTCAGTAAATATAATTTAAAGCCGATGCAAACATTTTTCTATAAAAAAACAGGAGATTTATGATCTTCAAAGATTATTTCGCTTAATTACTAATGGGGAGGTATTTTAACATATATGATTAAAAGAATAATTGCATGGATACTTTTGGCAGGTTTTATACTTTTACTATTGAATCTTGCTATTTTCAGAATTTATTGGGAAATCAGCCTCACGGTTTATATATTTATTATGCTAATATATGTTTTTTTCGGTTTATCGAAAAGACAATAGTTTTATATTTGGGTATATAAAAACCGATTCCGGCCAATACTTTTTATGAGGTGTTTTAATAAAACTATCCATATATTTATAAGCTGGGAGTTGGTTTTTATGGTTGTTGCGGTTCAAAGCGGCTTGGAAAACATTAAGAAGGAGCTTAAAAAAAGAGGCTTTGAAGTTGTGGACTTAGAGACTTATAACTATCCCATAGATGCAATAGTTTATGAAGGCAATTCCTTTCAAATATCACATATCTCCAGGAACAATATGCCTGAAATGAATTCGGGGCTAAGAGCAAACTACGGGGTTTTTATTATTAATTCCCTCGGTAAAAGCATTGATGAAATTGAAGATATGCTAAAGTCGAGGTATTACAGTCCGTTGTTTTAATCATATTTCAGAATTATTGGCTTATGTTCAAAAAAAATATTGACAAACATTTCACGAAGTGTTAATCTAATGATGATAAAACCAAGTAATACAGTGGGAATTAGGAGGAACCCCGTTAATGAAACTGACTACTAAAGGAAGATATGGAATTAAGGCCATGATTGATCTTGCTCTTCAAGGTAGTGAAGAACCTGTTTCTCTGAAAAGTATTGCCGAAAGACAAAACCTTTCAGAGAATTATTTGGAGCAGCTTTTTGCCGTTCTTAAAAAGTCAGGTCTTGTTAAGAGTGTTAGGGGGGCACAGGGAGGCTACTTACTGGCCGGAAATCCTGCTGATATAACAATAGGTTCCATTCTAAGATCTTTAGAAGGATCTTTGGCACCTGTTGATTGCGTTTTGGAAGAAGATCCCGTTAAGTGTGATAAATCCGATTCTTGTATTACAAAATTTGTTTGGGAAAAAATAAGAGATAGCGTAAACAGCGTTGTTGATTCAATTACCTTGGCTGATTTAATAGCCGAGTATAAAAAGAAAAATGATGCTAAAGATTGTACATCCAATACTTAAGGGCATTTTTTAAGGGCATTTAACAGACCGGCATTTTTTAATTATTGATTAAATTATTGTGGGCTTTTGCTCAAAAAAATGTTTTATTAGTTTTTTTAAGGGAACATATATATTAATGAAATATATTAAAATAAATACTATATTATAAAAAGTAAGGGAATAATCACAATGAATGACAGGCATATATACTTGGACCATGCTGCTACCACACCGGTAAAACCTCAAGTACTTGAAGCAATGCTTCCGTACTTTTCAGATAAGTTCGGCAACGCTTCCACAATTTATTCCGTTGGAAGAGAAAGCAAGAAGGCTCTGGAAGAAGCTAGGGAAAAAGTGGCAACAGCCTTGGGTGTAATGCCAAGGGAGATATTTTTTACAGGTTCCGGTACCGAAGCGGATAACTGGGCAATTAAAGGAACTGCATATGCCAATAAAGACAAGGGAAGGCATATAATAACCACATCAATAGAGCATCATGCAGTATTACATGCGTGTCAATACCTTGAAAGTGACGGCTTTAAGGTCACGTATCTACCGGTTGATGAAAACGGACTAGTATCGCCACAGCAAGTATTGGATGCAATTACACCTGAAACAATATTGATAAGCATAATGTTTGCAAACAATGAGATCGGTACTATTCAACCCATTGGCGAAATCGGTAAGATTGCAAGGGAAAAAGGTATCATCTTCCATACAGACGCAGTTCAGGCTGTAGGAAACATACCCATCAATGCAAACGATTTGAACGTAGACCTTCTTTCCTTGTCAGGTCATAAGTTTTACGGTCCCAAGGGAGTGGGAGCATTATATATAAGAAAAGGTGTCAAAATTGCATCCTTTTTACACGGAGGAGCCCAGGAAAAAGGGAGAAGGGCAAGTACTGAAAATGTTCCTGCAATAGTCGGCCTCGGAAAAGCAATTGAACTGGCTACTCAAAATATTGACGAATACAATAAAAAGCTCATAGAACTAAGAGACAGAACAATTAATGAGGTTATGGAAAAGATACCGTTTGTACGGTTAAACGGTGACAGGTACAAAAGACTTCCGGGTAACGTAAACTTTTCCTTTGAGTTTATTGAAGGGGAATCGCTATTATTAATGCTTGATATGAAAGGAATTGCCGCATCCAGCGGTTCTGCGTGCACATCGGGTTCTCTTGACCCGTCCCACGTACTACTGGCAATCGGTTTACCTCATGAAATAGCTCATGGGTCTTTACGAATAACCTTCGGAGAAGAAAACACTCATGAAGATGTTGATTACTTGATGGAAGTACTGCCTATGATAGTTAACAGGCTGAGAGAAATGTCACCATTATATGAAAAAGTGAAAAGAGGGAATTAATATGTATAGTGAAAAGGTTATGGATCATTTTATGAATCCTAGAAATGTTGGGGAAATAGAAAATGCTGACGGTGTTGGCGAGGTCGGAAATGCCAAATGCGGAGATATAATGAAAATGTATCTCAAAATTGAAAACAACGTAATAGTAGATGCTAAATTTAAAACTTTTGGATGTGGGGCAGCGGTTGCAACCAGCAGCATGGCAACGGAGATGGTTATCGGAAAAACAGTCGATGAGGCACTTCAAATAACCAACAAAGCGGTTGCTGAGGCTTTGGACGGCCTTCCTCCGGTAAAAATGCACTGCTCCAACCTTGCAGAAGAGGCAATAAAAGCAGCTATAGATGATTATATGTGCAAGAACGGTCTTTCATCGGGAGATGGAAAAGGCAACGCATGCAGTAGAAGATGTGATGACATACATCATCACGAAAACGAAGAAGATTAAAGGACGGTATTTCTTGCAATGGGAAAGAAAAAGGTTTTGATTGGTATGAGCGGCGGCGTTGACAGTTCAGTAGCTGCCGCTGTACTTTTGGAACAAGGGTATGAGGTTATAGGAGCAACCATGCAAATCTGGCCCGATATGAGTGAAGAGGACAAGCTAACTGAAGGAGGTTGCTGCTCGCTTTCAGCTGTGGATGATGCACGAAAAATCGCAAACATGCTGGGGATTCCGTATTATGTCTTAAACTTTAAGGATGTTTTCGAAAAGAAAGTAATATGCTACTTTAAGGATGAATACCTCAAAGGAAAGACTCCAAATCCCTGTATTGCATGCAATAGATATGTCAAATTCGAAACCATGTTGAATAAGGCTCTGTCCATGGGTATAGACTATGTTGCCACAGGACATTATGCAATAATAACCTATGATGAAGACAGGGGAAGGTATTTGCTGAAAAAATCGGCTACTCAGAAAAAAGACCAGACCTATGTTCTTTATAACCTGACTCAGAATCAACTCAGCCGGATACTTATGCCCATAGGTGAGTTCACCAAAGAACAAGTCAGGGAAAAAGCAAAGGAAATGGGTATGCATGTTGCTTCAAAATCCGACAGTCAGGAAATATGTTTTGTTCCCGATAACGACTACAGTAAGTTTATTGAAGAATACTCCGGCAAAAAGATTAGTACCGGAAACTTTATTGACACAAAAGGCAACATATTGGGAAAACACCGGGGAATAATTCATTATACCGTAGGACAGAGAAAAGGTCTCGGTATTGCTTTAGGAAAGCCCATGTACGTTGTAGGCATTGATGCAAAAAACAACAATGTTATACTGGGTGAAGAAAAGGATGTGTTTTCAAATACTCTTTTTGCCCATGATCTAAACTTTATATCTATAGACAAGCTGGAGCAGCCGATGAGAGTTAAGGCCAAAATAAGGTATTCCGCTAAAGAAGCGGATGCAACCATATATCCTCTTGAGGATGATTTGGTAAAGGTGGAGTTTGACGAACCTCAAAGGGCTATAACTCCGGGACAGGCTGTGGTTTTCTATGACGGTGATATAGTAGTGGGCGGAGGAACAATCAAAGAGAAGAGTAATATTCCAGAAACTTAAGTTACTTCCATATTATTCTTCACTTTTAGTCAAAGCACTACTTTAGTCAATGTACTGCAAAATTTAATTTAGCATTGTAACTTAGAAGAATATATGTTACAATACTAAATAATGCAAAACAATATAATGCAGAAAGCAATGACGGAGAAGATATAAATCTTACAGTAGCTATTCATGTCGGCATTTAGAGAGGAGTCCGGCCGGTGAAAGGACTTTTGCGCTTGAATGAGCGAATTACCCTCCTGAGTTTCGCACTGAAAGTATAAGTAGGTGTTGACGGCAGTCACCCGTTATAGTGACAATGTTAATGAGGTATGTCGGAAAGAATCCGGCATGCGAATTAAGGTGGTACCACGGGAGCTTCTCGTCCTTAGATCAGGATGAAAAGCTTTTTTTATTGTAAATTCTGATGGGGATAATAAAGAAAAGTGCGGAAGACTCTAAAACTAAAGTAACTGGTATACTATTACATTATATTAGAATATTAATCCGGAGGTGTATTTATGGCAAGTGTATATGAAACCCTAAAAGAAAGAGGGTTTATTGCCCAGGTAACTCATGAAGAACAAATAAAAGAATTATTGGAGAAGGAAAAAGTTACTTTCTATATCGGATTTGATGCCACTGCTGACAGCCTTCATGTAGGTCATTTTCTGCAATTGGTCGTTATGGCACATATGCAAAAGGCCGGGCATAAGCCTATTGCTCTGGTAGGAGGCGGAACCACAATGGTCGGTGACCCTACCGGAAAAACCGATATGAGAAGAATGATGACCCGGGAAGAAATAATCCACAATGCAGAAAATTTCAAGAAACAAATCTCCAAATTCATCGATTTCAGTGACGGAAAAGCATTGATGGTGGACAATGCAGACTGGCTCCTTGACTTGAATTATATTAAATTTTTGCGTGAGATAGGAGTTCACTTCTCGGTTAACAGGATGCTGACAGCTGAGTGCTTTAAATCAAGGCTTGAAAAAGGACTTTCCTTTATCGAGTTCAATTACATGCTCATGCAAAGCTACGACTTCCTGAAATTATATCAGGATCACGGTTGTATAATGCAGCTGGGCGGTGATGACCAGTGGTCAAACATAATCGGAGGAATTGAGCTTATCAGAAGAGTTGAAGGAAAAGAAGCCTATGGTATGACCTTTACCCTTTTAACCACCAGCGAAGGTAAAAAGATGGGCAAAACTGAAAAAGGTGCTCTATGGCTTGATGCTGAAAAGACTTCTCCTTATGATTTCTATCAATACTGGAGAAATATACACGACGCAGATGTTATTAGGTGTCTAAAGCTGCTCACCTTCCTTCCTATGGAAGAAATCGAGAAGTTAGCGCAGCTTAAAGACCAGGAGATAAACATTGCGAAAAAAATATTGGCTTTTGAGGTAACAAAGCTTGTTCATGGAGAAGAAGAGGCCCTTAAGGCTCAAAAAACCGCTGAAGCCCTTTTTTCCAAGGGAACAAGCAGTGACGATATGCCAACTACTGAAATAGCCTTACAAGAGCTTTCAGAGGGAATAAACATTATTGATTTGCTTTTAAGAGCCAAATTGATACCGTCCAAAGGTGAAGGCCGCAGACTCATTGAGCAGGGTGGAATCTCCGTAAACGACAACAGGGTTGAAGGCTTTGATAAGATCATTAATAAAGACGATCTGATAAACAATGAGCTGATTATAAAGAAAGGAAAGAAGGTTTACCACAGAATAAAACCCGTTTAAAGAAGTTGCCTGTACTGTATTCTAATTAAGGAAAGGCTAAGCAATTTAAAATAAATAACTGATGAGTGCAATTAATTTTGGAAGAAAAATAATACCGGATACTTAAGTTTCCGGTTTATTTTTCTTCTCTTTTTACATATCCGTTAATTAATGAATAATTTATTTAATGAACAATATCAAGAAGCAATGGATGTAAAAACAGGTTTCCTGTTTTCAAAATGAGTTGTATATTTAAAGCCTGCCTTAAGAAGCAGTTCCCTTATATAATCAAATTTATACCCTAAATATTCGGGAGTGTGGGCATCAGAACTGGTGCAAACTATTTCTCCGTTTAATTCCCTATATCTTTTTATTATTTCATAGTCCGGCATGGGCGAATCCAGCTTATACCGAAACCCTGAGGTATTTATCTCTATACCTTTTCCGTCGGAAATAAGTTTATTTAGTATGGCATCAATATAATCTCTATAGTCATTAATTGATAATGTCTTGTCGTCATAACATCCATATCTCCTTATGAGATCAATATGTCCCAGCACATCAAAATCATCAAAGAGTGATATGCACTCTAAAACTGCTTCCAGATACCGTGAATAGGATTCTTTCTTGGATTTTCCCCTGCAAAAGTCACCGTTATGCAAATCCAATTTATCTACAACATGAACCGATCCAATCACAATATCAAAATCATACTTTTTCACAACCTCCAGAGATTCCTTTACCACATGGGGCTGTATTCCTACTTCAATGCCCTTAAATACCTTGATTTCCTTACAATCTTGCTTCAAACGGTCCATATATTCCGAATATTTATTAAAATCGATTAAAAAAACATCGTCATAGTCAGGGTAATCATAATCGAGGTGGTCTGTGAAGGCAATACCCTTAAGACCCATCTTTCTTGCTGTTTCCACTGCCAATACTGCATCCATGTTGCTGTCTCCTGAAAAGCTGCTGTGAACATGACAATCAAACATATATTTACCTCCAGAAAAATTTAGTCGGTACCGGTTACATATTATTTATAAAACATGTATTTCAATTAGTCAAGGAAAACAGGTTTTAACATGAATCTAATTTCCCTGTACCGATAAGACTATAGAACCAGAATTTCGACTTTTATATTGAAAATATTCTAAAAATAAAGTAAAATATAAATATAGTGTTAAGAAGGTTTATTATGATTTTTACTATAAACAGTCATAATTCTCGCTTATAAAGCATTTCAAATATCTACTTTATTACAGATTAGATATTCTATTTCTGTTTTGTTTTCATTTTATAGGGGAATATTGTTCAATAAAATAGCTCAACATGATACTGTTGTTCAAACATTTATTAACCGGCCATGAATGCTTACATAAAAACCGCAAGCAATTAATTGTCTATTCGGTTATATATATTTACGCAGTTTTTACAGTGTTTCTCATTGAGGAGGATATATATGAGGAAAAAGATTGTAGAAGTGTCAACAGATTATAAAATTATGATAGTGGACGATGAAGAAGGAATAATCAATTCAATGAGAGTTATGCTTACACGCAGCGGTTACTATTGTGTGGGTGTTTCCAATCCATTGGAAGCCATTGAAATACTGAAAAAAGAGAATTTTGATATGATTATACTTGACTATATAATGACACCGATACACGGTGATGAGGTTGTGTCCAAAATAAGAGAGTTCAACAAGGATATTTATATCTTGCTGCTTACCGGTCACAAAGACCTTGCACCGCCGCTTGAAACCATCAGAGTCCTCGATATACAGGGTTATTGTGAAAAGGGAGACAGGTTTGACCAGCTTCTTCTTTTAATTGAATCCGGTATAAAATCCATATCCCAAATGCGCACTATAAAGCGTTTTAAGGATGGTTTAAATAAAATACTTCAGGCAGTGCCTAAAATTTATCAGTTGCAGCCAATAGGCACGATTCTTGAAGAAATTCTTGAAGGATTGATGCCTTTGGTAAACAGCAAGAATGCGTTTATACTGGTGGATGACTGCAACAGCGATATGAACGAAATAATATACAAGGGCGTAGGCGATTACAACATGAAAGTGGATTCAATGGTTACCATGCTTTCTCCGGACCTTATGGAGCAAATAGGCCGTGCAAGAGAAACCGGGGAAATAATCCAGATGGATCATGGAATCATTTTGCCTTTGCTTAACGAAATAAATAAATCCAGCGGGGTTATCTATATTGAGAGCTATAATTTCGACGAAGGGCTTCGCTTACTTGAAATATATTCAACCCAAGCAGCATTGTCAATAAACAATGCTTTTCTGCATTCTCTAATTAACATGAAAAAAGAGGAGCTGGACAGGACATATCAAGAACTTCGAAACAGGTATATCGATACCATCGAAGCTTTACGCCTGACCGTTGATGCAAAGGATATATACACCCGAGGACATTCCGACCGAGTTGCATACTATGCTAGAAAATTGGGAGAAGCCTTTGGTTTATCTGAAAATGAACTGGAACTTCTTAATGTAGGAGGAATATTCCACGATATCGGAAAAATCGGAACCGCCGACGATATACTTTTTAAAACCGACAAGCTTGATTACGATGAATATGAAGAAATTAAGAAGCATCCATTAAAAGGGGCTTATATACTGTCTGCCATTTCAATGTTTAAAGACGTTGTTCCGTTGGTAAAATACCACCACGAAAGATATGACGGAAAGGGTTACCCGGAAGGTCTTAAAGGCGATGAAATTCCGTTTCTGGCAAGAATATTGTCGGTGGCAGATGCCTTTGACGCCATGATGTCAGACAGAAAATACAGGTCAAAGCTGAATCTTGAAGAAACAATAGAGCAGTTTCGTATTAACTCGGGTACACAGTTTGATCCTAAAGTTGTCGATATGCTTTTGAAAATTTTGGATAATTACGAATTGATGCAGATGGAACTTAAGGAAACCTTTTCATAGATGTTTATCTTGGTGTATTTTAGATATATAATATTATTGTTTAGTTATTTAATTGAACGGGAGGAAAAAGCATATGTCAGAAAACAAAACCACCGGACAGCAATTGTCGGAAGAGCTTTATTACAATACTTCTAACGTGTGGAATAAAATAAGTGATGAAGAATCGAATCAAATATCTTCTTTTTCCGAAGACTACAAGAAATTTCTGGATAGTTCCAAAACAGAAAGAGAATTTGTAAAAGAAGCGGAAAAACTGGCTAAAGCCAGGGGTTTTGTGTCAATTGAAAACATTATTAATTCCAATACCGCCCTCAAACAGGGAATGAAGGTTTACAGGGTACTTAAAAACAAAGCAATTGCCCTTGCTGTAATCGGTTCAAAACCGTTGGAGCAGGGCATTAATCTTGTGGGTGCTCATATTGATTCACCAAGGCTGGACTTAAAACCCAATCCTGTCTATGAATCAAGAGATATGGTATTTTTGAAAACCCATTACTATGGCGGAATCAAAAAATATCAATGGGTAACAATACCTCTTTCCATGCACGGAATTATAATTAAAAAGGACGGCAGCAGCGTAGAAGTGGTAATTGGAGAAGATGAAAACGATACCGTATTTACAATCACCGATCTTTTACCTCACCTTGCAGCGGGACAAATGCAAAAGAAAATGAGTGAAGGTATTACAGGCGAAGGCCTTAACATCCTTTCAGGTTCAATTCCCTATAATGATGAGAAGGTAAAGGAAAAGGTCAAATTAAATATATTAAAAATCCTTAATGAAAAATACGGCATAGTTGAAGAAGATTTCCTATCTGCTGAAATCGAGATGGTTCCGGCTTTTAAAGCCAAGGATGTAGGATTTGACAAAAGCATGGTGGGTGCTTACGGTCAGGATGACAGAGTGTGCGCATATACTTCATTAAGGTCAATATTGGATCTTGAAAACATTGAAAGAACCGCAGTTTGTATTTTGACCGACAAAGAAGAAATCGGAAGCATGGGAAACACCGGAGCCCAATCCAGCTTTTTGGAGAATTTTATTGCAGACATCTGTGCTTTAAGTTTGAGTAAATACACCGACATAGTATTAAGAAGATGCATAATAAACTCAAAAATGCTTTCAGCAGACGTGGGTGCGGCTATTGATCCAAACTATGAGAATGTGTACGACAAGCTTAACTCGCCCTTTATCGGAAAAGGAATTGTACTTGTAAAATATACCGGTGCAAGGGGAAAATCCGGATCCAGCGATGCCAATGCAGAGTTTATGGGGGCCGTAAGGAAACTCTTTAATGACAACAGTATCGTATGGCAAACCGGCGAGTTGGGTAAGGTAGACGAAGGTGGAGGCGGTACCGTTGCTCAGTTTATGGCCAACATGGGAATGGAAGTAATAGATTGCGGCGTAGCAGTCCTGTCAATGCATTCACCCTTTGAGGTGACAAGCAAGGCAGATATATATATGGCATACAAGGCTTACAAAACATTTTTGGAAAAAATGAAATAAAATAAACTATTTGAATTCTCAAGTGAAAAAGAAGGGGACAAACCCTTCCTTTTCACTTTTTATTTAAGGCTGTTATCATATTTGAAATTTTCTTTTATTATCTTGTTGGTCTCATATTCGTCCATGATATAGTACCATGCACCGTCCAATACGGATTCTCCCGGAACCTTAAAGGTTTGAATACTGTCAGCCTGTATCTTTGTAACACTGTTGGACATCTTTAAAACTTCGCTCATGCTGATATTGGTTTCAATATTGCTAAACACGGTGTTAATTATGTCGTCCAATCTGGTAATATAAAATATGTTCATCTTTTGTCTTATAAGTTCTCTTATAAAGTTTTGCTGAGCTTCAATTCTTTTCAGGTCGCTTCCGTCATAATATTGATTAACCTTGCCGTTGTTATACTGTCTGAACCTCATAAACTGCTCGGCTTTCGCTCCGTCAAAGTGTTGCGGTCCCTTTTTTATGTGAATATGAAGGCCTTGTAAAGGATCATCCCAGTCCATATCCACAGGAACATTGTAGTCTACTCCTCCAAGGGTATCTATAATTTTTCTGAAGGAAGAGGTATCGATAAAAGCGTAGTATTCAACATCCACTCCCAGAAGATTGCTTACCGTTTTAACGGCTAATTCTCCACCACCCCTGGGATATGCGGAATTTATTTTTGCCCTCTTGCCGTCTATAGTAACACTGGTATCCCTGGGTATTGAAAGAATACTAAGCTTTGAGGAAGAGGGATTAAAGTTAACCAACATCATTGTGTCGGTGTTGTTGTTTACCTTGTCACCGCCCAAAACAAGAACATTAATGGGCTTGTTATTTTCCTTGAAAGGAACCAGTATTTCGTGGATCAGTGCACCCGACTTATTTTCGGGCTTTTCTTCAACAATATTTAAATTAATGTATAAAAGAGTAAGCGACCCCATAAAAAACATAAAAACCGATAATATTGAACAAATAATCAAATAAAATTTCCTAAAATTCATAACATCTTCTCCAGTTCTAAAATTTTCTGTAGCTCTTATTGCAAATTACTGCTGAAAGCTGTAATTCCGATAATGGCTTACAACTCACAAAATACGATTACAACAATAAAATACAATGGATTAACTGCCATTATCACCATTGTCATCATTGTCGTTGTGCTCATCAACATAATTTGATAACGGATTGCGTTCTACAGCCGATTTTAACTGCTGGCTGTCTACATGGGTATATATCTCAGTAGTTGATATGCTCTCGTGACCCAATATTTCCTGCAGTGCCCTGATATCAACCTTTCCATGCTTATACATCAATGTAGCCGCCGTATGCCTCAATTTATGAGTGGAATATCTTTGAGGATCAAGTCCGGCCGCCTTTATATACTTTTTTACAATATGCTGGACTGTTTTATTGCTTATCCTCTGCTTTCTTTCACTCAAAAAAAGTGCGTTCTTATCCTTAACCCCTTCCACAGGCCGTACCTTCAAATATGCCTCAATTGCCTTCTTGCATGCCGTGTTAAGGTAGATTGTTCTTTCCTTGTCGCCCTTTCCCACAACAGTCAGGATATCGTTTTTTATATTGCTCAGATTGATTCCTACAAGCTCGGAAAGTCTAAGCCCGCAATTCAAAAACAGTGTTATAATCGCAAAATCCCTTTCTCTGTGCTCTCCATCGATTGCCCCTAAAAGTTTTTTGCTTTCATCTATGTTAAGATATCTCGGAAGCCTTTTCATTATTTTAGGCGATTCCAGTTCGGCAGCAGGATTTTGCTCCAAAAGCTTTGCTTTGTTTGTTATATAATTAAAAAACGATTTCAAGCTTGCAACCTTTCTTGCTCTTGAGCTTGAATTATTATCCCTGTCCCGGCTCAAAAAAGACATAAAAGAATAAAGGTCACTTAGTGTAATTTCTTTTAGCATATTCTCGTCTATGTCTTTAATACCAATAGCTTCAAAGTCTTTGTCTCTGGCCTCCAATCCTTTATGTACTTTCATATACCGAAAAAACAGTCTTAAATCATAGTAGTATTCATGAATGGTGTTTTTTGATTTTCCTTTAATTGTTTCCATATAGCTTAAAAAATCTTTAAGTATCAAAGGCGCCTCATCGAAATATGCTTCAGCCATTTTGACATCTCCTCACATCAATAAAACTATAGACGAAAACCTTCACCTTTTTGTTCGACTTTTTAATCAAAATTCTTTCTATAAAAAATTATACATTAATTAATATTATACTACAATTAATATTATACTACATGTCTTATTTTTTTTAATAATAATTTATTAAAAAGGGTTGAAATAATAAAGCGAATGAAAAAATCAAAGATTATTCTGAAAATTTTACTTAATTTTAATAAATTTTTATGAGTTCTACCGACATAATTTCTCATTGAATCACGAATTCTATTATAGAGGGCATATCTACACTTCTGAGTTTTAGCCAAACTTAACCGGAAAAATAAAGGAGAAATGGGGGGTAATATTTATGCGTAAAAAGGTTATTGTAACTCTATTAACCGCGACCATTCTTGCTTTAATGTTTTTACCGGTAAGTGCATCAATCCTTTATGGCGACGTAAATCAGGACGGCAGCATTGACTCATTAGACCTAACTCTTCTAAAACGACATATCCTAAAAAAATCTACTATCAACTATATTGTATTTGCGGATTTAGATGGTGATGGAGAAGTAACTTCCATTGATTTTACCTTGCTAAAGAGATACCTGCTTCGTAAAATAACCGAATTTCCTGTCAATAGTCTTAATGCGGATGCCGTAAGATTAGATGAATTAATGGGGGCATCCGTTAATACAATAACAAATAGATTCGGCCAACCGAACCGCGTTGATTTAAGCAGATACGGATTTGATTGGTACATATACAATAGTGATTACAAGAAATATATTCAGATCGGTATAAAAGACGGTAAAGTCGTAGGTATATATTCAAATTCCCAATATTATAAATTCAATGAGAATATTGGAATCGGCACAAGAAAAACCTTTGTGGAAGAAGAGCTGGGTAGCCCTTTGGCGCGCATAGTAAAGGGAAGTACCAGTTATAAAATGAACGATAAAGATGAATGGAAGGTATACAATATAAATAATAAATATTATACAACATTCTTTTACGACCTAAAAAATGAAATCGATGTTATGGCTTTTATGATGATTGACTATGATACCGAGCAATCCTTGAAATCATATTACGGTACCCCCAGTGAAAGATTGCGTACAAGCTATGAAATGGAAATATTTGATATCGCCAATGCATTCAGATCAAGATATGGAAGGCCGCCGCTCAAATGGTCTAATGAAATGGCAGCCTTATCAAGAGCCTTTAGCATGGACATGGTTCAAAAGGGTTATTTTGATTTTACCGACTCCAACGGTAATATCTTTACCGACAGAATGAAAAGTTCGGGAATAAAATACAGTAACGCAGCAGAACTTATTGCAAAAGGTCAAATGGACAGTATGTTTGTCGTGGCATCCTGGATGAGCTCCAACAAAAGTTCAACAATAATAGGAATTTATGAATGTGTCGGCATAGGTGTTTCCATGGAAAGTGACGGATGTCCTGTTTATGTTTATGATACTTTCGTACCAAGCAAATATTAAAATAAATGTAAAGATTATAACAGATAAGTAAAAGTATAAATTAGTTTGGTAAGCAACGGGTTTTGATAATTCAAACAGTGACATAAGTCAATTTACGGTGACTTATGTCACTGTTTAATATAATGCAAACAAAAGGGGAGATTTTTGATGAAAAAACTGTTGCTGGCGCTAATTGTTATTACCTTGGTTTTTAGTATGATTTCTGCCGGTGCAGCCACTAGATACGGTGACTTGGATGGGGACGGTTCTATTGACTCACTTGATGTAACGATACTTAAAAGAGGAATTCTTAAAAAGCTAACCATTGAAGATCCTGTAGCGGCTGACTTGGATGGAGACGGAGAAATTACTTCATTGGATTTGACACTGTTAAAAAGATACGTGCTGAAAAAAATATCCGGTTTTCCCGTTGAAAGCTCCAACCCGACAGTAACACCCACTTCTACACCTATTATTACACCTTCTCCCACACAAATCGATGAAGAAGCCTGGAAAAACAATACCGGTACAATTAATTTAGGCGATACGATAACCTTTACCGGCGAAGGAATATCGGTAAGCGGTTCGGTCGTTTCCATCACAAAAGGCGGTGACCATGAAGTTACCGGTACATTGAACAACGGTATGATTTATATTAAAACCAAAGAAAGAGTAAAACTAAGACTCAGCGGTGTCAATATAAAGAATAACAACGGTCCTGCGATTTACTTTGACGATGCGGACAAAGCGTTCATCACAATAACGGAAGATACCGTAAACTATCTTGAAGACGGAACCTCATACAGCGATAAAGATGCAAAAGCCGCATTGTTTAGCAATGATACATTGGAAATTAAGGGTAAAGGTACTTTGAACATTAAAGGAAACTATAAGCACGGTATTGCCAGTGATGATAAAATAATCATCGAAAACGGTAATATTAATATAACAGCTGCTTCCGACGGATTACACGCAAATGACAGTATAAGGATCGATAAAGGAAAAATCGATATCACTGCTAATTCAGACGGTATTGACTGTGAGGGTGATATTGAGATTAATGGCGGAACCCTTAAAATAAAGGCTGATGGTGACGGAATCAAGTCTGAATTGGATTTGGTTATAAACGACGGTAAAATTAACATAAGCAAGAGTACTGAAGGTATAGAAAGTAAGGCAGCAATGATTGTCAATGGAGGTGAAATAAACTTAACAGCCAGTGAAGACGGTATAAACGTTGCCAACAGCTTCACCATTAACGGTGGAACCATATACACAACCGGTGGAACCGACGGACTTGATTCAAACGGTCCGATAAACATTGCCGGCGGTTACATAGTTGCAGTTGGAGGCGATATCCCCGAAGGCGGTATTGACTGCGACAGAAATGCACTGAGCATCACGGGAGGAACTCTTATTGCAATTGGAGGTTCCAACAGCTCTCCTACAGCCAATTTATGTACCCAGTGTGTGGTTTTACTTGGACGTGCTACAGCTAATTCCGTCATAAGAATTGAAAAAGACGGAAAAGAAATCCTGAACTTTACAGTTCCGAGAGCTTATCAAAATATGGTGTTCAGTTCTCCTGACCTTGAACTGAATTCCAACTATGTTGTATACATTAACGGAAATCAGATACTAACCTTTACAACAAACTCAATTGTAACCAATGCAGGTACCGGTGGAGGACCGGGCGGCGGTTGGTTTCCACGCTGATAAAAAAATATAATTTTTACTTGGAGCTCTGTTAGTTTATGTGTATAATACTATATATAATGTATTAATAAAGCGGACAACGCAGTATGATTTTTCATATTGCGTTGTCTACGCTTATAATTGCAACTTCAAGATAATTAAGGGAGATTATGATGAAAACAAACAGCATTGTTTTAATCGGTATGCCCGGCTCCGGTAAGACCACAGTCGGACAGCCGCTTTCAGAAGCTCTGGGAATGAGTTTTGTTGATACCGATAAGATTATTTTTGAAAAGGTAAATAAACCGCTCAAGGATATTGTAGCCCAGGATGGACTTGAAAAATTTCTTGAAATTCAAGAACAAATACTGTTGGGTCTGGATTTAAACAATAGGGTTATTTCCACCGGCGGCAGCGTTGTGTACAATAAGGCCGCTATGGAATTTCTAAAGAAGAACGGTATTGTTTTTTATTTAAAGGAGGACTTGGAGATACTTGAAAAAAGGCTTGCCTCCGGAAGAAGGCTGGCGAGAAACAGCGAACAGAGCTTTGCTGACATATATGCCGAGAGAGCACCTCTTTACGAAAAATATGCCGATGTAACAATAGACTGCTCAAATAAAAGTGTTCAGTCAATAGTAACGGAAATAACAAGTATTTATAATGAGTTTAAAGCTAAAAGTTAATCTCATTCCTATACTTGTTCTTGTAGCTTTAAGTATTTGATTTTGCAAAACATTTAGTTATTTTTAATTATTACGGAAACAAAGGAGAGAAGGTAGGATGGTAGGGAATACATTTGGCAGAATATTTAGGGTAACCACCTGTGGGGAGTCATATGCAGGAGCTTTTCGTAAAAATCCCAATGTACCGAAAGAATTATATGGCGGGTTAATGACAATTGTTGATGGCGTTCCTCCGGGAATTAAACTAACGAGTGAGCTTATACAGGAAGAGCTGGATAAAAGAAGACCCGGCAAATCAGCCCTGGACACACCAAGAAAAGAATCGGACAAGGTATTTATTTTTTCCGGTGTCATGGAAAATGACATTACCACCGGTGCCCCTGTCGGACTCATTATTCCCAATGAGGTTATAGAGGATGAACATTTAAACAAGCATAAGAGTTACAATGAAGTTATAAGACCCGGACAGGCCGGTTATACCTTTTTTAAGAAATATGGCCAATTTGCCGATAATATCGGTGCAGGACGGGCTTCCGGAAGGGAAACTGCAGCCCGGGTTGCCGCGGGTGCAGTAGCAAAGGCTGTTCTTGATACCATGGGCATTGATGTAATCGCCTTTGTAACCGAAATACATGGAATAAAAGCAGAAAATATAACATATGAAACGGCAAAGGCCAATTACCGCAAAAACGACTTAAATTGTCCCGATCTAAACAAAGCCAAAGAAATGATGGATGAGCTTTTGAAAATCAAGGCAGAAGGAGATTCCGTAGGCGGTGTTGTGGAGATAATAGCCCGGGGAGTACCTGCAGGGCTCGGTGAACCGGTTTTTGATAAACTTCAGGCAACATTGTCCCATGCACTAATGTCCATTGGTGCCATAAAAGGAATTGAGTTCGGTGACGGATTTGAACATGCAAAATTAAAGGGTTCGGAGTCCAATGATATTCCTTATTATGACGAGTCTTCCGGACGGGTACGGTTTAAGACAAATAGGGCAGGGGGAATATTGGGCGGTATATCCAATGGAGAGGATATTAGAATAAGGGTGGCAGTAAAACCGACTCCAACCATCTCAATTCCTCAGAATACCGTTAATATGTACAAGCTTGAGAATGTTGAAGTGGCATTTAAAACAAGAAACGATCCCTCAATATGTCCGAGAATTTATCCTGTATGCGAAGCAATGGTCAGGATTGCTCTGTTGGATGCTTTATATATTGCTAAAGGATATAGAGCTGTTTCCAATAATATTGATCCAAGATGGGACGATCTATAGTATTATTTATATTTTTTACTGCACATACTAAGACAGATAATTCTAAAAATGATCGTTTAGACAAATAATTATAGAGCCTGTTAATACAACGTATTTACAGGCTCTAATCTTTTAAACTTAATTATTCAGTATAATTTAAATCTTGACAATTTAAGTCTTATTTAACGCAAACCTTCAAAATATCAATTCATTATCACTCTTCTTTGAATTATCCTTTTGATTGGCTCAAAGTCATATTTCAACCGGCTTATTGCAAGCTCCTGGTCAAGCCTTAGGAGTTCAATGCACCTTTCAAGAGTACTGCTGAATTCAGGAGAAACAGCATAAAATTCAAGTCCGTATTCAAAACCAACTTTACTGACATTTTTCCATACAATACGAGCTTTAAAATTAAGTTCTATAGTTGCAATTTTTGTTTTTATTGAAAAAACCTCTCCTTTTTTAAACTCTTGCTTAGAGCATAAGGAAAGTCCATCAAGGCTAATATTCCTTATGTATGAGAAAATTTGCGCATTATCGTTTATTATATATGCACACAGGGATACGGGAAACCTCTGGGTAATCCTTTTATTTTTTATTGATTGGACATTATTAATAGTTAATGTAAAAGAATTATCCTTGTAATCAATAAAGCTCACTGTACTTTCACAGAGGTTTATTATATTTTCACTCTCGTAACCAATTACAACAGGATCGCTGTCAAAAAAGCTATATATGAGAAAATCCTTCTCAGGTTTAATAACAACCCCATCGTTGAAAGCCTCGCTTATAATGCCTCTGTTATTATTGTCGACTGAATAGTGCTTAAGTGTGACAATTTCACCGACTTTAAATTTCATAAAATCATCCCCATTTCCTTATTTTGTACATTACTGCAAAGTTAAGTTTAACGAATAATAAGTATTTAGTTTAACGAATAATAAGTCAAAGTATCAGCAAATCGTGAGGCTAAGAATAGACCAGTGGAATTTCAGACTAACAAAGGCTGCAAATCAAGCATGAGGAATAAATATTTGAAACTATTTTTAAACACGCTAATTATATTATAGCATAATTTAGCAAAAAGTTTAAGTATTTTTTAAATATTAATTTTTAATAGAAAAATGAAAAAAAATTATTGATTAAAATAAAAAAATTATCTTTTAGCCCCCTTAAAATTAAAATATATTCCGAAATTCTATAGTAGCTTATAAGGCACAATTTGCTTATAAGTAATACCAACCTTCATACCAAACTACCGACAGCTTATATGTTCTTACTGACGGTAGTTTTTTTTTATCATTTCATCAATATTTACTTATAAAGATTTTATATTTGATTCTTATTTATTATATTTGATTCTTAAGGATTTATATTTATTAAATTATATGTTGATTTGATTTTAATAAATTTATGAGCTTGTAAATACATGGACTTATAGATACATGGGCTTGTTTTTTAAAAAATATGCTTTTGCCTCCCTCTGATTATACAAAATTTTTATTTTGTATAATCAGGGCAATTTAAAAAGGGGTATCTCCCCGTAATCTCAATATTCTATGTAACAAATAAAAAAGCACAAAATCCTTTTCAATAAATTCTGTGCCACATAATTAATACACTATTTATTTAACCACTATTTATTCAACCGTTTAGATTTTATTTAATTACTATAAGATAATTGTTTTTAAAATAAGCAACTTGGATCACAAGCTAAACATTCTTAAGTAAATGATTCAAAAAGAATTGATTCTATATAAATGTTCTTATTAAAATGATCTTAAACAACAAACTTAAATAGCAATCTTAAATAATAATCTTAAATATTATCCTTAAATATTATCCTTAAATATTATCCTTAAATATTATCCTTAAATATTATTCTTATATAAAAATCTTAAATTATAATCTTTTATAACAATGATATATAACAATCATATATAACAATCTTAAATTATAATCATATATAATATTCTAATAAATCTGGAACTTTATTTGCTAATATAGTTCAATGGATTAACGACGTCTCCATCAATTCTAACTTCAAAATGAAGATGCGGTCCGGTTGCCATACCGGTTTGACCGGCTTTAGCAATAATTTGACCCTTTTTAACCGTATCACCGGCTTTTACAAGCAGACTGCTGCAATGAGCATATAATGTTGTTATACCGCCACCATGGTTAATGATAACGGTATTACCATAACCGTCCTCCCATCCTGCGGAAATAACAACTCCTTGGTTTGCAGCAACAATTGAGGCACCATAAGCTGCATCTATATCAACACCGGTATGCATTTTATACTTTTTAAGAATTGGATGCAATCTATTTCCAAAATATGAATCAATTTTTTTAGAACTAGGCACAGGCCATACCATCGTACCTCCGGCATATTTTTTACTGCCACCGATTTTTCTTATTTGATTTGCAATTTGAACCGATTGTTGTATTAAACTATCTTCCTGTTTTTCCAAATTTTTTAATTTTTCTTCGCTTTCTTTTATCTTGCTTTCCAAGCCGCTTCTTGTAGCCATCAATGTATCAAGAATATCTTTTTTCTCGTTTAACTCATTTTTCTTTGTTGATTTAATATTCTCAACCAATTGCTTTTTATATAGAACATCCTTTTTTATCGCTTGAAATTCTTTAACAACATCCTTATCTTTCTTAGCTATTGAAGAAATGAGCTCCAACCTCTGAAATAAGTCAATAATATCCTCAGAGTCCGCTAAAATGTCAATATAAGATATATAAGAGTTTTTATACATGGTCACCAGTCTCTTTTTAAATTCCTCAGACTGTTTACCGTACTTTTCTTCTGCCTGCTTTAATGATTCCTCATATCCTTGAATCTCAATGTTCAATAAATCTATTTCATTCTTTATTTTTTCATATTCCTGACTTTCCTCTTCCTGACTCTTTATAATTTCTTGCTTTTTTTCTTCCAACTCATTTCTTTGCTTATTAACTTCTTTCTTTTCTTGCTCTATTTGATTCAACTTATTATCAATTTCAGTCATTTTATCGTTGACATCGTTCTTGCCGGCTGCCATAACAGGAATAATACAGGCAATACATAAGGCAACTATAATGCAAACAATAATATTCTTTTTCACAATTACTCCTCCAATTAACCGCAAAACAAAACGTTTGTAATTGCGTTATTCTCTATTGCAGGTTATTAAATAATCAAAAAAAGGAAGTAACATCTAAAATTTATACTAATATATTCTAATAATATATTTATGCTTTTGTCAATACAGTTGTTCATATCTTCCTTTGACTAATTGATCCTGACCGGTTGTGCAACAGTATATTCGGTTAATTTATTTCCGTCCCAGTCAAATAAAAACGTTCCGAAAAATGATCCGAGCATAGCATCCGAATCTTTAAAGGAAATAAACGTACTTTTTTCCTCCAGAACCTTAAAACCGACAACAGCTAAAACACCGGTATTCTCGGGTGCTCCGTCACTTTTATACATATTAAAGTTTATATAGGTTTTCCCAAAGTTTAAAATACCCTTTTCAACATTATGATTATTAATAGGTATTGTTCCATATTTTGAATTTACTAAAATATTCCCATCCTTTGGCTGTGTATCATTTGCAAGGGGTGTACCCGTATCGGGGTCTACAGCCTGTAACACCGAAGGATCATACTCGATATTTACCTGATATGCAGCAAGATTCGGGACATCTTTGACGGTCAATTCCACCTTTATTATTTCACCTTTGGCTGCAGTATACTTATCCGCAACTAATTGTATATTTCCTTCCGATTTTACCTCTACCGGTGTATTATCCGAAGCTATAGGCGTATTTGTTGCACTGCTTACGGGATTTTCCGTATTTTCGGGGTTAACGGCATGATTATCCTGAGTAGATGTTGAATCAATATTAGCAGGTGTTGAATCAATATTATTTTTAGTTTCATTGTTTATATCTTCATTTTTTGTAGCTTCAACCGGCGGTGACTGCTTGGTGTCATTATCGGAACCCTTATTTGAACCGCATCCGCACAGCATAGATAGCGATAGGGCGATTATGATGCATAGTCTTATCATATTTGATTTGATCATTCATTTTCCTCCTTTGTTGTATATAACCCTATATATCATACCACATCTTATATGAAAACTGCAGACATTTTACAAAAAAACATAAGTACAGTTTAATAAAATAATCAAAAAATTAGCTTGCAACAATCCTCCTTAGCTTTTATCGGAAATATCTCAAATATCTCAAATTTTAAAAAGCAAGGGGGCCTAACGCCCCCTGAACTTACATTATTTAATTTTCAGCATATTAATTAATTTTTCCCGGTTCTACTATAGTATAATCCTTCAGAATATTACCATCCCAATCAATCAATACCGTTCCTTTAATGCTACCCGGCATAGCAACAGTGTCTTCAAAGTATATTGATGTGCTCTCCTTCTTAAGAACCTTGAAACCGATTACCCCTAACACGCCTGATTCTTCAGGAGCACCTTTAGCTTTATAATTATCCATAAAGGCGTATATATTTGAAAAATTCAATATACCATTTCTAAGGTCGTGCATCGAAATTTCCGTCGGTCTGAAAGAAGAATTCGTAATCAGTTCTTTGTTGGCCAAACCACCTCTTACGCCCAATGCCGATCCGTCTGCCAGATTAATAGGCTGTAATACGTTAGGATCATACTTAATGTTTACCTGGTAGCCTAAGAAATTGTCAATATTGTTTACTTTAAGCGTTGCTTTTATTATTTCGCCAACCTCAGCACTGGTTTTGTCTAATTCCAATGCAAGATAACTTTCGGAATCGTTGGAACCGTTGGAACCGCTATTTATTTTCTCCGATTGAATTACATCATAGTTTGTGATTTTATCCCCATTCCAATCAAATAATACCGTTCCTTTAATTCCACCGGGCATTCTAATGCTATCTTCGAAACAAATTTGAGTGCCGGTTTCCTTTAATACTTTAAATGCTACTACTCCCAATACTCCTGATTCTTCAGCTTGGCCGCTCGCCTTATAACTGTCTAATAATACATATGATTTAGAAAAGTTAAGTAAACCTTTTGAAAGATCATGCAACACAATCTCTGTGGTCATATACTTATCATTTAACAGGATTGTACCGTTCTCCATCGGAGTCCTTGTAGCGAAGTCTTCCCCTGTAATAGGATTAATCGGCTTCAATACTTGCGGGTCATACTTTATATTTACCTGATAGCCGGCAAAATTCTTAATATTGTTTACCTTTATTGAAGCATTTATTATTTCTCCAACAGCTGCATTTTTCTTATCAAGCTCAATTGAAATATAACCGTCCTTGACAGGTGTTGATCCCGAAATTTTTATAATACCGGGGTTTATAACCTTATATCCGGAAATTAACTTTCCGTTCCAGTCAAACAATGATGCTCCTGTAATGCTCTCCGGCATTGTCGGAGTCTTTTCAAATGCAATGTAAGTATCTTTTTCTTTTAATACCTTAAAGCCAATCTGAGCAACAGTTCCTGTTTCTTCTGGTTTATTGCTTAATTTATAGTCCTTAAGGAATGAGTATGTCTTACCGAAGTTTAAGATACCTTCGTCCAAATCGTTAAGTACCGCCGATATAATACCGTATTCTTGATTTATCAGAATTGTTCCGTCATTAGGCATCTGCGTTTCACTCAACGGTTTTCCTGTCACAAGATCAACAGCCTGTAAAACTTGAGGATCAAATTTAATGTTTACCTGATAGCCTGCGAAGTTTTTAATGTCTTTAATATTTACAGAAGCTTTGATAATATCTCCTACTTTTGCTTCATTTTTATCCAGTTTAAGTTCAATATAGGATGAATCAACAGGATCATCAGTCGGTTTCGTAGTAACAATCGGAGTTGGAGTCGGAGTTTGGATTCCTGTAGCACAAGCTAATAATGTTATTGCTTCCGGCTGTACCACTTTATAGCCGCTTATTCTTTTTCCGTTCCAATCAAATAACATTGTACCGGATATGCTGGTCGGCATGGTAATGGAATCCTCAAAATTAATGCTGGTTAAGCCCGAATCGAGAACCTTGAAATTAATTACTCCTAAAACACCTGATTTTTCCGCATTACCTGAATCTTTATAATCCTTAAGGTACATATAGGATTTTGAGAAGTTTAATATACCCTGTGAAAGGTCATTTACAGCAACAGAAACCACACCGAAATTATCGTTCGTAATCACAGTACCCTTGCCGGGCATGGTGTCTTCTTGGAATACTTTACCTGTATCAGGATTTATAGGCTGAAGCATAGCAGGATCATATTTAATATTGACCTGATAACTTGAAATAGTATTTATATTATCAATTCTTACTACTGCTTGAATAATATCTCCAACTACTGCTGTAGTTTTGTCAAGCTTTATCTCTATTGAACCGTCTGAAATCGGGGTATTCGTCGGAGTCGGAGTTGGAGCCTTAGTCGGAGATATGGTCGGAGCTTTGGTCGGAGTTGGAGTTGATGTTGGAGTTGAAGTAACAGCTCCGCCGTCTACTATTTTTATAGTATTAGACGATATTATATCATAATCCGTTAATCTTTTTCCGTCCCAGTCATAAACCAATGTTCCTTTAATACCTTCCGGCATTGTTACAGTTTCTTCAAAGCTTAATCCGGTTGAATAGATCGGTTTTAAAGCCTTAAAGGTGATTTTGGCTATTATTCCGCTTTTTTCCGGTTTGCCGGAAGATCTGTAATCATTAAGATATGTATAGGTTTTACCGAAATTCAGTATACCCTTTTCCAGCTCGTTTGCTACTGCCCAAACCACACCGTAATCAGAATTTACAAGTAATGTTCCGTCTTCCGGCATGGTATTGTTTGTATATTCAGCTCCTGTTCCGGATACAATCGGCACCAGCAATGTAGAATCATATTTTATATTAAATTGGTATCCAGCCAATTTATCAATATCATCAACTTTTATTGATGCAGTAACAGTCTCACCAACAGAAACGGTATCCTTGTTCCATTCCACCGATATCTTACCTTTGTAAGGTGATAAAGTCGGAGGTGCTGTTTGACCGGAACCGAGGATGATGGCTTGAGGTTGAATAACGGTATAATTGGATATTACCTTACCGTTAACATCAAACAGCATCGTTCCGGTTAAGCTGCCCGGCATCGATTCAGTGTTTGCAAATAATATAGTTGTACTTCCCTGCTCTTTGAGCACCTTAAAAGCAATCTCGGCCAGTACTCCTGTTTTTTCAGGAACGCCAGCTTTATAGTCCTTGATATATGTATAAGCCTTACCGAAATTCAATATTCCTTTATCAATGTCATTTAAAACAGCAGATACGGGACCGTAATTCGAATTAACAAGCAAATTACCGTCCTTAGGCATCGTATTATTGTCAAAAGGAACTTTTGTATCAGGATTTACTGCCTGTAACACAGAAGAGTCATACTTGATGTTTACCTGATATCCTGCAAAATTGTCAACGTCATTGATCTTTACTACAGCTTTGATGATATCCCCAACCTTAGCCGTATTTTTGTCAAGCTCCAAGGATATATAGTTGCCACCGGATGCAGACAAAGACATAGCTGAGTTAGCGGAGACAAAGAATGATGTCATTGCCACCAGCAATGAAATGACCACTATTAAGCTAATACCTTTCTTCATACCAATACCTCCCAAATAAAATTCACTAGACATAATATGCCTTATTCATAACATGTTAATTTATTAAAATTTTATCTTTTTTCTTTTGATTTGCGCTTTTATATCTGCATTCTACATTTTCAATATTGTATTTAAGCAAAAAATGTACTGCGATTTAATTATTCCTCCTTTCATTAGCAACAGATTAGATATAAAGCAACAATATCTATAAATTTAACATGTTATGTTATTGACCACTTAAATAATAAACACAATAAATAAACACAAAAAAAACATAAATACAGCATTGTGTTTTATATGGTATTCTTAATGTTAGCTTGATTTTATCGCAGAGAATAGCATGTTTAATAAAGCATGTGCAGAAAAGAATTGTATATTATGACGTAGTGTATGTACATTTGATGCCTATTTATCATAATATATCGATCAGATAAATAGAAAATAGCAAAGTTTAGAATAACTGCGTTATTGGTAGTTAATCAATACAAATAAATACCCAATTATTTACTTGCATAACTTCTATATTTTTGATTTCTTTCGAACTTGCAGCGGAAAAACAAGATTAAAAAAGAAACCAAAAATATTACGCATATAAGAAACGTAAAAAAAACAACAACTATTCTATATTAAATTTTAAAATTTTTCAAGTAATACCTAAGCCAAAATATCCGATGCCTCATTTCAATTTCATTATATATTAAAATAATTTGTCTTTCAATACCTATTGTATTATCATTTTAGCAAAAATTCGTCAAGCAAATCATCAAATTTTTTCAATGTTATATTCTTTGGATATTCATTTTCCAAAGAACACACAGAAACCTTGTACTCATTATCTATATCATATATCTTAAAAAAGCAATCCTTTAGGTCATTATCAGTTGTAAAAAGAATTTTACTTTTTTCTATTTTGAAGGAAAATGAATTCAGCGGCAAAGAAAGACCTCTTCCATCCGCTTTTATATAGCTTTCCTTTAATGTCCATAAATTAAAAAAATAATCTTTCCTCTCCTCCCCTTCTTTTAAAAACAGATCCCTGGCCTCTTGGACGGAAAAAAATCTATTGGCAATAGCAAAATCCACTTCTTTTATTTTCTCCACATCTATACCGACAGGTCTATGGCTAACTGCACATACCACCCAATCACCCGAATGGGACAGGTTAAAATGAAAGTCATCTTGATTGGGAATGTAAGGTTTACCGTGCTTTCCTGTCTCAAACTTTATCGATTCATTATCTTTCTTAAGCCTGGTGCATGCAATCGTTCTAATTAAAACCTCGGCTGTTAAAGTCCTCAGCGAATCTTCATACTTTCTGAATTTTTTTATTTTCATAACTCTGTCGCACGGCAAGCAATTTAAAATTTTCTCAAACCTGTCTATGCTAAAATCCTGCACTATCTTTACTCCAAAAACCTCGGGCACAAAAACACCTCTTTATTTAGAAAAATTACTTCTCCAATGCTAAAAAAAGCATATCATATATAAATTACATTGAAAAGAGCCTGTTTTTTAACTTTTATCAATAAAAAACATACAAAAAAGTCACACATTTAAACCGTGGTTAATAATATGTTATTAGATTAAGTGCTATTAATAAAATTCAAGGAGGATTTGAATAACATGTCGGGAAAAGGCTTAATAGGTGGCGCATTTGAAAACGATACTGTCCTTTGGTTTATCATTCTATTCCTGTTGCTCTTCTGGTGCTGCAACGGATTCGGATATGATTGCAAGGGATAAACACGTCTAAGGATAAAAATGTTAATTGCAAAATTAATTTCATAATGACAGAGGGGGTTGTTTAATGGCCGATAGATACGGATTTTCTTGTGGCTTCGGAAATGAATTTATATGGATAATTATATTAATAATTATCTTCTGTTGCCTCTGCGGAGGTTTCGGCGGATTCAGGTACCAGGATTAGGATTTTACTTAATTAAAAAAAAAGATGTAAGGAGGAAAATAACCTCTTTACATCTTTTTTATATATTCTGCCAAATATATACAGCAGTTATATTGAAATTTTTTGAGAAATATTGAGAAATATATTTAAAATCCCTTTATTATAGGTTAATATTAATGGTATGGTTTAAATGCAGTTACTAATTCTTTAAAGGGGTATGATAAACATATGAAACTTTCTAAAGTATTGCTTGTTTTTAACATAATAATACTGGCATTTTTAATACCTACATACATAATTTTTGAAAAAAACCTGGCCAATCAAAATTCTCCCGCAATTTCGCCAATCCCCACTGCCACCGGTGCGGATATCAGTGAAGTCACTGCATCTCCTGATGTCGTTGATAAAGTCACTGAAATACTGCCGGAGGAATTGGATATAGTACCGGAGTGTCTTCCCTCTAATCACAAGTTCAAGTGGGAAGTTATCAAGGACTCGAAAAAGCTGGAGAGTTACCGTCGAGACGAGGTTGTAAGCTTTAAGAATTCCGATAAGTATAACAAAATAGAGGGAATAACCACTTTTAGAGGAAACAATTATCGTGATACCGCAAGTTATGGATTTGTTGATGTTAAGGAAGAAAAGCTTGAGAAAGTATGGAGTATTAAAATCGGCTACATAGATACCTGGACCGGAGTGGGCTGGAACGGCCAGCCGTCGATTGTTAAATGGAACGATGACCTGAAAAATGCTATGAATATTTTTTCGGAAAAGAAAAATAAGAAAGACCTCAAGGAGGTTATTTACGCAACCCTGGACGGAAAAATATATTTTCTGGATCTCGATGACGGTTCGAACACCAGAAATCCCATCAACGTTGGTGCACCGCTTAAAGGAAGTGTCTCTGTTGATCCAAGGGGCTATCCCCTGCTGTATTCCGGACAGGGTATAGATGAGGTAGCCGGGAAAAAAGTTCAGATCGGGTTTAGGATATACAGCCTTTTAGACCAAAAGCTCCTTTATTTTATAAACGGTTTGGATAAAGATTGTTTAAGGTACTGGGGTGCTTTTGATTCTTCTCCTGTTATAGACGAAGCAACGGATACCCTGTTTGAATGCGGTGAAAATGGATTACTGTACTCTATTAAGCTGAACACCGACTATAAGCCTCAAGAAGGTACCATTTCCATAAATCCTGATATCACGAAGTATAGATATACATCTCCGGTAAACGGCCGCCTCGGAACGGAAAACTCCATTGCAGCTTACAAAAATCTCGCTTACTTTGCCGACAACAGCGGTACCCTTCAGTGCGTTGATTTAAGAACCCTAACCCCAGTATGGATAAGAAATATAAACGATGATACCGATAGCACCGGAGCAATTGAGGACTTGGGCAACTCTGAAGTTTACCTTTATATTGCAAATGAAGTTGATCTTCAGGGTAATAACGGTTACAGCTATGTCAGAAAAATAAACGCCCTGACAGGAAAACTCATGTGGGAGAAAGGGTATAAATGTACCTATTCCGAAAACAACGGAGGCGCATTGGCATCACCGGTTATCGGGAAAAACGATATCAAAGACCTCGTTATATTTAACATAGCAAGAAGTTACAAAACCAGCGGCGGAAAGCTTATCGCTTTTGACAAAAACACCGGAAACGAGGTATGGACAATCGAATCGGACTATTACAGCTGGAGTTCTCCCGTAGCAGTGTATACTCCTGAAGGAAAGTCCTATATCATACAATGCGATTCCGCCGGGTATATGTACCTTATAGAAGGTATCAGCGGAAAGATTTTGGACAAAATTGCCCTGAACGGAAACATTGAAGGTTCTCCGGCCATATATGAGGATATGATTGTAGTGGGAACCCGTGGTCAGCAGATTTTTGGAATTAGAATAAAATAAAGGATAATATTTCGGAAACTTAAATTTTAAAAAGTCAGAGCCTGCAAATACTCCTTCCCTTTCCCCGGAGTATTTACAGGCTCTACGATTTTCATCACAATGTTCCTTTCACTTTTCACTTACTTAATATTTTACACTTACTTTATAAATATGCACTTGATTGCACTTAATTGCACTTGATGCTACTTGCTGTTTTCAAATAACAATTTGCACCTGTCTGCCCTATACTTTGATATTACAAACTCTACTACCTGACCGCTCTTTGAATAAATTATATTGGATATTTTTATAAGAGCCTGTCCCGGTGGAACCATAAGATACTGTGCTTCAAACTGCTCCGTATATATCACCTCAAGGGTGCTTTTGGTTCTTGCCGGCAAAAGCGGATATTTACCTCTCAAAATATCGAAAGAGGGTTTTTGGTTTTTTACATCCTCTATAATATTGGGAAAAAGGTTTATCGGTATATACGAGGTATTCAGCGAAATCAAGTCGTCATTGATTTTACCTGTATAATTAAAACATGCAAAGTCAATAACCTGATTATTTCCTATAGAGAATACATCATCAAGCAATCTCAGTTCCCTATTGGTCAATGTCTCTGCAGAAATAATCTTTCGTTCACCGGTCATATCGTTGTCAAGGATTGAGTCCGTAAAACCCGTATATGACTTGGCATTAACCACTGTCTTGGGATTTGAAACAAAAGTCCCCTTACCCTTTTCCTTATATAAATAACCGCTGCTTGTCAATTCACTTATGGCCTGTCTGACTGTAGGACGGCTGATGTCGTATAATTCACATAGCTCCTGCTCCGACGGTATTTTTGAACCGGACGGATACTCACCCTTTTCGATTTTTTCTATTATTATATTTTTAAGCTGAGAGTATAGAGGTTCATTACTATATTTATTAATCACAGCCGCTCCCTCCTGTATTTTCCGGTATGATATAAAAATGTATTACACCTTTAGCTCAACCTTTATATCCTCCACTTTGTTTTTTTCAAGAACAGGCTTTACATACTCCTCAATAAACTCCTCCACCTGCTGTGGCGATCTTCCCACATAATTTTTGGGATCAAGTACTGCATTGAGCTCTTCGATATTCAGTCCGAACATTTTGTCGTTAGCTATTCTTTCTATAAGATCGTTCTTCTTTCCTTCTACCTTAACCTGTTTTGCTGCTTCCATGGAATGAACACGAATGCGTTCATGAAGCTCCTGCCTGTCTCCCCCACGTTTAACCGCCTCCATCATTATGTTTTCCGTTGCCATAAAGGGAAGCTCATCCATAATATGCTTTTCAATAACCTTCGGATAAACCACCAGTCCATCGGTAATATTGATGTATATGCTCAGTATGGCATCCACTGCAAGGAAACCTTCCGGAATGCTGATACGTTTATTCGCAGAGTCATCAAGAGTTCTTTCGAACCACTGGGTCGATGCGGTAATGGCAGGATTAAGCGCATCAACTATAACATACCTGGCTAAGGCACATATTCTCTCTGACCTCATTGGATTTCTTTTATATGCCATTGCCGACGAGCCGATTTGACTCTTCTCAAAGGGTTCTTCAATTTCCTTCATGCTCTGAAGCAGCCTCATGTCGTTTCCGAATTTGTACGCGCTCTGTGCAATACCGCTCAGAACATTAAGAACACGGCTGTCAAGCTTTCTGGAATATGTTTGTCCCGATACGGGGAACACGTCATCAAATCCCATCTTCTTTGCAATGAGCTTATCGAGTTTTCTAACCTTCTCATGGTCGTTGTCAAACAGATTTAAAAAGCTGGCCTGGGTACCCGTAGTTCCTTTAGAACCTAAAAGTTTCATATTGGAAAGTACATGGTCAAGGTCCTCAAGGTCCATCAAAAGCTCCTGAATCCACAAAGTTGCCCTTTTTCCGACAGTGACAAGCTGAGCCGGTTGATAATGGGTAAAGCCCAATGTAGGAAGATCTTTGTATTTTAAGGCAAAATCCGATAATCTCGCTATCACGGCTAAAAGCTTCTTCTTTATAAGCTTCAGAGCCTCGGTCATAATTATTATATCCGTATTGTCGCCAACATAACAGGATGTCGCTCCAAGATGGATTATAGCCCTGGCATTGGGACACTGTTCGCCATATGCGTGTATATGAGCCATTACATCATGACGGAATTCTTTTTCCTTAATTTCTGCCACATCATAATTTATATCGTCCTTGTATTTTTTAAGCTCGTTAATCTGTTCATCGGTAATATTAAGTCCCAACTCTTTTTCCGCCTCTGCAAGGGCAATCCAGAGCCTTCTCCATGTTTTGAATTTCATGTCGGGAGAAAAAAGCTCCTGCATTTCTTTGCTGGCATATCTTGAGTTAAAAGGACTTTCGTAAGTGTTTTTCAAAGTATTCAACCTCCAACATAAATCTTATAATAATTAACTTTCTTAAATGCAACATTTATTATACAATTTTTTGTGGCATAAATCCATATTATTCTTATAATTCTGTTTTCAGTTTCATTAACCCTTTCTTGACGAATAACAGCATCAGATACCCCAGTAAACCTCCAAGAGCATTCAACAGTATATCATCAATATCGGCTGCCCCTACTCCGGTAATATATTGCAGCACTTCTATAGAAAAAGTTGCGGCTAATACTGCAATTATAACCCTGCGCAAACCGGACAGTTTGCTAAAAACAATCGGCAGCAAAAAGCCCATTGGCACAAACGCTGCAATGTTTCCGAATATGTTAACCAAAACAGCATGCCAACTGTATGATAAAGTAAAAAACTCTATTATGGTTTTGAAAGGGACAATATTTATACTTCGATGTACAACTCCCCTTCCGTAAGAATGGTCAAACAATGTTAAGTACGCCAAATAGGATATATAAATAATAAAGCCGATAGCTGCTATAAGCTTTATTACCTTGTTAGCCCGGCTTTTTCCCAACATTTCCATAAGAACCCCTCGACACATCAAAAATTATTTCTACTTTAATAACTCTTTTTTAATAATTCTGTCTTTCAAAATAAAATTCATGCATTCAGTTTCGAAACAGCCTAAAAATTGGTCATAAAAATCCTTTCATTTCATTTTTACTGCAAGATTCCCATGTTCTCCTGCTTTTTATCCTCAAAATTATACTTTTCTAAAACATTCTTGGCTCTGAAATCCGATATATTAAAGGACTGCCAATCTTTTTTTGACTCAAGCCTTTTCTTCCTGCTGTTAAGCACATACTTAACGTCTTTGACAACTTCCTCATTTTTATCATCCAAAAGCTTTACCAAGTATGGAACTGCATCGTTGGAAAGATTTGATAGATACTCAGTATCGATTGTTTTAGAGTTATCCGCTTTATATCTCTTAATATTATTGTCTGCTATAAATACATCTACATTGAAAAAGTTTATTGCAAGATAGGCTATTATTGAAATAACTATATAGGATTTGATCAAACAGAAGTTTTCCTTCCATACTTTGATTAAAGTTACAACGAGTATTGCAAATATAAACAGCATAAATGCATGGGTAAACACCCTCAGATAAGTATACCCGTACTCTTGTTCATATAAAGACATTCTGAAATGAGCGGATAAAAGCATAACCATTGTACAGGCAACCAAGCATGAATTCATAATTTTTAAAATGCCAGAGATAATTGAATTCTCAATTTTAGTAAGATTAATTATACCAATTAGTATACTCACGTTTATTATTGTAACTGCAACCAACTCAAAAAAGCCTCTTCTGGCATATTCGGCATAAGTAACACCCTCCGGCAGCAATGAGCTGATACTTCCGAAAAGATACGAAAACTGAATTACCGTAAAAACAACGTATATCATATTTACAGTTATCAAAACTGTCAAAACTATTATAGGATCCAATATCTTTTTAACCCTAAAATTATCCCCGATGCTCTTGCAAAAGTCCTTGTCTTTGTCATTGCGAAGACTCCACAGATAGCTGAATGCAGTTAAACATACGAATACTCCAATAATCAACTGTGCTATAAAGTCTGCCAAATTAAGATTTATAAAACGGCGGACAAAACTATCTATCCAGTATTCGAACACCTTATCTGCTTCAGAAAGCAATATAATGACTACAAAAACCAACGGAACAGATATCAATAAGCCTATAATAACCTTAGTTACAACCGAAGCCTTTTTATCTGATTCTATATTCCTCTTTTTGATTTGTGACAATAATATAATAGGTTTGTACATATAGTTTAGAGTTCTTACAAAAATGGCAATCAATAAATCAAATATAAATCTTGGATCGAACCACTTGTAATAGTTGTTTTTTGTTATTAGGACTGTCTGAGCGAATATAAGTGCAGGTATAATCATAAAATTCAAAAACCAAAATACATAATTTGAAAAAATCAAATACGTTAACGACAGTAAAATGATAGGAACCGTTAAAATTGTTTCAAAGCTTATTTTAAATTCGATTTTATCCCGCAAGTTGAATATTATTACTCCATACAAAACCAAAACAAATATCGGATAAGAAATACCCAAACCCTTTTTATAAAACAGAAAATTAAATATTCCGCCAAGGATAATAGCTCCTATCAGAAGGTATATATTGTCCCTGGTTACCAAATTCTCTTTTTCACCGGTAACGGTTATTTCGCCGCTATTTAAAGCTGCCTGATCCATAATCATTCTCCTTTCGGTTTTTCTTTATTCGGAACGTACTCAAGAATATCCCCCGGTTGGCAATCCAAAGCCTCACATATTGCCTCTAGTGTTGAAAACCTAATCGCTTTTGCTTTGCCCGTTTTCAGTATGGACAGGTTTGCCAATGTAATATCAACTTTTGCCGATAGCTCCGAAAGACTCATTTTCCTCTTAGCCATCATAACATCCAGATTTACCACTATAGCCATAAGATGCCTCCTCTATATCGTAAGATCATTTTCTTGTTTTACAATTACAGCCTGTCGAAAGACCTCCGACAGTATTATTAAAAACAATCCGGCAATTATAAATACCATAGCTAATATGACTGTAAGGATTGAAGGATAAAATATAATTTTAACTATATATGCCACTGAAATAATAAAACAAGCAATAGACATTCGCTTTAAGCTTATAACGTTATCCATTATGAAAGGGTTTCTCTTGTTTAAGTTTTTAAATATTTTTTTCATCTCATAAACTGAAAATAAGGCAAAGAAACCTGTAAAGTATAAAAATCCAAGTAAAAAATAGTAATTTTCATCCAATGTGTTCATTATCAGATCGAAAGCCAGGTTAAGACACCACGGCAAGGTAATAAAAATAGCCATTCCCCCGGTAAAAACACAATCCAGCATTAGTTTTACCAGACCTGACAATCCTCTCTCTCCAATAATCTGCATATGATTCCCTCCGTTTAGACATTATAATTAATACATTCCATTAATTATAGTATAAACGATTATTTTTTTAATATCAATAAATATTTATTGTTTTTCAATAATTTTTTTGTGAAAAATATTTAACAGTTCTTATTCCATATTTATCCCAATATAAAAGTAAGCGTCAATTAGAATAGGACATCATACTAAAACGTGCTTCATTCTGTTTTCCCT
>LFSC01000021.1 GCA_001512505.1 Clostridiaceae bacterium DTU079
GAGGTAATTGCCTATACCAAAGGCCTCGGCAGGTTGTTTTGCAACCTGAAAGGATATGAGCCATGCCATAATACCCAGAAAGTCATAGAACTGATAGGATATGATTCGGAAAGGGACGTGGAGAATCCCACCGGATCTGTATTCTGTACCCATGGATCCGGCTTTTTGGTTAGCTGGGATAAAGTAAAGGAATATATGCATGTAGAAAGCTATTTGCAGAAAGATGAGGATTTGAGTGAACCAGAGGAAATCCGGATCAGATCTTCAAAAGAAATGTCCATAAGTCTTGAAGAAATTGACCAAATCATAAATAAGACTTTCTACGCCAACCAGGGTAAGAAGTCTACATGGAAAAAGCGAAAAACGGCATTGGAAAGTTATTATAAGTCTTACGATTATGTTAAAAAAGAAAAGGAAGCAAAAGAAGAGTATCTCCTTGTGGATGGATACAATATTATCTTTGCATGGCCTGAATTGAAGAAGCTTGCAGAAGAGAATATGGACGCTGCGAAAACAAAATTGCTTGATTATTTGAGCAATTATCAGTGGATTCGCGGATGCCGGGTTATTGCCGTGTTTGATGCTTACCGGGTTGAGGGACACCGTGAGGAGGTATTGGATTATTATAACATTCATGTGGTATATACAAGAGAGGCACAGACTGCGGATCAGTATATCGAGAAATTTGCCTATGACAACAAGAAAAACTATAATATAACGGTTGCCACATCCGACGGTTTACAGCAGATAATAGTAAGGGGAGAAGGTTGTTCCTTGCTATCAGCCCGGGAACTTAAGGCGGAAATTGAAACATCCAACGAAAGATTAAAGCACGAATTTAAGGAAAGGAATAAAAGAAATCCCAACTTCCTGGGGGATGCATTGTCTCAGGAATCTAAGCAGCAGATGGAAGAGCTGATTAAAAAAGAAAAGGATGAGTAGATTTACAATAATTCAAAATGGTTCTTGTGAAACTTCAAAATGCCCTCATCTCTGAGCTTGCCAAGCTCCGCCGACATTGCACTTCGGTCAACGGACAAGTAATCCGCAAGTTCCTGACGGTTAAAGGGAATTGAAAAGCAACTGCTTCCGGCTTTTTGTGCCTCGGAAGAAAGATAAGCCAATAGTTTTTCCCGGGTGGTGCGCTTTGTAACAAACTCTATCTTTTGCATCAGGGATATATTTTTCATCGCAGTAATATGTAACATGTTTTGAATTAGCTGGCTGTGAAAAGCACAGGAATTGACACATGGAGTGGCAAGCCTTTGGCAATCGATAAACAGAAGATCGCTTTCGGCCGTTGCAATTACACTGACCGGAAGGTTTTTTATTCCGGCGCAGGCAAAGGATTCTCCAAACAGGTTACTAACGCCTATATTGGCTAGAATACTTCTGTTACCGTAAAAGTCTTCTTGAACAATCTGAACCTGTCCTGCCAGGACAATGCCAAAGCTGTTTATGCTCTCACCGCTCATAAAAACAATCTCATTTTTTTCATAATGTTGAAGCTTTCCCGAAAGACATCCCAAAAGCAGCATAAGGTCCGATTCTTTTATGCCTTTAAACAATTTAACCGTCTTTAAAATTTCCAAATATTTTTTCATAAAAACCTCTTTTTGTTGTATTTCCAACAGACTTATTAACATCAGTATAGTAAACTTAAGCTGTAAAGTCAATAAAGCAAATTACAAATTGAATCTGATAATAGAAAGGAAGGTAATAATATGATAAGAAGAATAATTAAAATTGATGAGGATAAATGCATTGGCTGCGGTTTGTGTGCAGAAGCTTGCCACGAAGGAGCCATTGGGATGGTAAACGGAAAAGCAAAGCTGCTGAGAGACGATTATTGTGATGGATTGGGAGATTGCCTGCCGGTTTGTCCGACAAATGCCATAACTTTTGAGGAAAGGGAAGCGGCAGAGTATGATGAAGCCGCGGTAGAAAGAAATAAGCTGGAAAAGCAAAGGGGAAGCTTGCCTTGTGGATGTCCCGGCACCAAGATGAAATCTATTCAAAGGGAAAATGAAGTGAAGCCGGCTAATACCGATGTCAATTCAAATACAAGCCAGCTTTTGCAATGGCCTGTACAAATCAAGCTGGTACCGGTCAATGCACCTTATTTTGAAAATGCAAACCTGTTGATTGCTGCCGACTGTACGGCATATGCTTACGGTGATTTTCACAACAGGTTTATAAAGAACAGAATAACCCTGATTGGCTGTCCCAAACTGGATGATGCCGATTACAGCGAGAAACTTACAGCAATAATTAAAAACAATAACATCAAAAGTGTAACCGTTGTGAGAATGGAAGTTCCGTGCTGCGGTGGAATTGAGAATGCAGTGAAAAAGGCACTGTTAAATAGCGGAAAACTCATACCGTGGCAGGTGGTAACAATTTCCACTGACGGTGAAATTCTTGACTAAAAGCATGTTTGCGACTGTTAAAATTGGGTATTAATAGCTGATATGAGCTAAAAAATAAAATCTTAAAAATAAAAATAGAAGGAGGCAGAAAAATGAGTATGTTTTGTTATCAATGTCAGGAAACTGCAGGAGGAAAGGGCTGTACAATGCGTGGAGTGTGCGGTAAAAATGAGGAGGTTGCAAAGCTTCAGGACCTACTGGTTTATACCGTTAAGGGTATTTGTGACATCGTAGTTAAGGGAAAAATCGATGTCAACGGGCTTTCCGATACAAACTATGAGGTGTTGAACAGCTTGTTTATGACCATTACCAACGCAAATTTTGACGGTGATTCAATTGAAAAGCAGATACAGAAGATGCTTTCTGTAAGGGATAATTTAAGAAAATCCGTAGCTGTAGACGGTTTACACGATGCTGCTACCTTTACTGTGGATTCCAGGGAGGATATGCTTCAAAAAGCGGGTTCGGTAGGCATATTGTCAACCCAAAACGAAGATGTGCGTTCTTTGAGGGAAATAATCACATACGGTGTTAAGGGTATGGCGGCCTATGCCGAACATGCAAGAAATATCGGAAAAGAAAGTATGGAGATTTACTCTTTTATATATGAAGCTTTGGCTGCTACTCTCGATGATTCACTTTCAGGGGATGACCTTCTCGGACTGGTTATGAAGACCGGAGAACACGGTGTGAAGGTGATGGCACTTCTGGACGAGGCAAACACATCGAGATTCGGAAATCCGGAAATTACGGAGGTTAATATCGGTGTAAGAAATAACCCTGCCATCCTTATTTCCGGGCATGACCTTACGGATCTTGAACAGCTTTTGGAACAGACCAAGGGTACCGGCGTGGATGTATATACTCACAGTGAAATGCTTCCTGCCCATTATTATCCGGCATTTAAAAAGTACGATAATTTCGTGGGCAACTACGGAAACGCATGGTGGAAACAGGTGGGTGAATTTGAGTCCTTCCACGGCCCCATTCTGTTTACCACAAACTGTATAGTACCGCCTAAGAGTGAGGAGGTTAGAAGAAGAATATTTACAACCGGTTCGGCAGGTTATCCGGGCTGCAAACATATTGAAGCTGATGAAAACGGTAAAAAGGATTTTTCCGAGATTATCGAGCTTGCAAAAACCTTGCCTGCTCCGGAAGAGATTGAAACCGGCAGCATTGTCGGGGGATTTGCCCACAATCAGGTTATGGCTCTTGCCGATAAAGTGGTTGAAGCAGTCAAATCCGGAGCCATCAAAAAGTTCTTTGTTATGGCCGGGTGCGATGGGCGCATGAAATCCAGGGAATATTATACCGAGTTTGCTCAAAATCTCCCGGAAGACACTGTAATATTGACGGCCGGTTGTGCCAAGTACCGTTACAATAAACTGAAGCTGGGGGATATCGGCGGTATTCCGAGAGTGTTGGATGCCGGCCAGTGCAATGATTCTTATTCCTTGGCGGTTATCGCCCTGAAGCTTAAAGAAGTATTCGGCCTGGACGATATAAACAAGCTGCCGATTGCCTTTAATATAGCATGGTATGAGCAGAAAGCCGTAATAGTTCTGTTGGCTCTGTTGTACCTGGGTGTGAAAAACATACATCTGGGACCGACGCTTCCGGGATTTTTATCACCGAATGTGGCAAAGGTTCTGGTAGAGAAATTCGGTATTGCGGGTATCGGTACCGTTGAAGATGACATCAAATTGTTTATGAGCTGATTTTTATAAAAAAGTCCCGGCAATGTGAGCAAATCACGCTGCCGGGATTTTTATAGGTTTACATAAAGTTTTTCTGTTAAAGCTTCAGCTATATCAATTACATTCGACTTTTTACATAGGTGCACATTAAGTACTATAAAGAAATTATTCCTGAAATACTTGATTCTGATTACCCGTGTTATCTTTTCTATATTTACCCGGGGTCACTCCTGTAACCTGTTTAAAGCGTCGGATGAAGCTGGATACATTGTAATATCCGGAGCTTTCGGCTATATTTTTAATTGATAAGTCGGTGGAAACCAGCAAATGCTTGGCTTTTTCAATTCTAAGATAAGTAATGTAATTGATAATGTTTTCATTGGTTTGCTCTTTAAAATAGCTACTCAAATAATTTATTGACAGGTTAAAATAATCAGCCATTTCCTGCACAGAGAAGTTTGAGTCTGAATAATTATTTTCCAGATATGATATCAGTTTATCAATCAAAGGCATATTGGCTTTGTTTAGCTCCCCAGAAATTTCTTTTTCATCGGAAGCATTGTATTTATTTTCCGAGGCAACTAAGGTATCACTGTTATTAATTTTGATGTTGCTATTGACAGTAGCCGGAGAAAATACTTTTTCCACCTCTTGATTTTCAATGGAAATTTCCGTTTTAAAATCAATATCCAAGCTTTTTGCCGGTCTTTTTTTTCTTGGCCGTAACAATATAAAAGAAACTATATTTACAACCAGAAATAAAAGAATAGCAAATATTAAAACGAAAATAGAGGTAACGGGCATGTTGTTGATAAGATAAGAAAATGTGTATTTAAAAACGGATTTTATTGACATTCCGCTGCTATAAGTAATATCAAGGTAAGCAATTCGTGCTCCTTCACCTTTGTTTCTTATGCCGGTTATTTTTATCTCCGTTCCATAATCCAGCTTGACATCATTTATAGAGTATATAAAAATACTGTCTTTTGTAGGATTTTTATCGGCAACCCAGGATGCGACTTCCTTACCCTTGATATCGACCGTATATGTACAGTTGCCGTCATCTTCATCAACATAGGCAATTTTAATGTCATAGACTGCGGGCATACCTTTGAAAACATAGGATGCAGTGCCAACGTCACCTGCAATTTTAATTAAATTTCGTTGGACATAATAGTCATATTTATAATTGGTAAGATTCATGTTGACTGCTTCAACATGAGTATTAAGACCGGACTTCGGAACGAAGAAATAAATCAACAAAGTAATCAAGATTATTTCTATAAAAATCAGTAAAAAAATATATTTCTTTTTCAATATTACCCTACCCCTCAAAAATATAAAAGAATATAAATAAAATTTATTATAGAATGCATATAAAATCAAGGAAAAAGCAATATACTAAAAAACTGCATATTAAAAACATCGTATTAAAACCGGTATATCAAAATCAGTATATTATAATCGATAAATTAAAATCGGTATATTAGAGTCTGAATATTAAGCTGAATATACCAATTATAATACCATTATAGCAGAAAAATCCATAGAGGTACAGGCTGTTATATTTTGTAATGAATATTTTCAAATGTAAAAATGAAAAAGATGTTTCGGAAATTTCAATTTCGAGAGTAAAGAGCCCTGAAAAATCCGAAATGATCGCAGCATATTAAAAAATGTATATTCGTAAATAAAAAGTGTTGATTGACCGAAATACGGCCTTATTTTTATAATTGAGCTGTAGAGAGGAACAGGCATTCACAATAATTCAATAATGGACCAATTCCACCAAATATGAACTTCTTCTATAAAGAATCAGACGCTGCTTTCGATATCATTGTCATTTGCCAATTTATTACCTACATTTTTATATTCCTCTTTTAGATTAAATAAGTAAATTGATCAAATTAAATTTTTAAGGGAGGGTGATTTATGCTAAAAAGGTTTTCGGTAAAAGTGTCATTACTAACGGTTTTAGCAATGCTTATGGCTATGATTGCGGTAGCCCCAAATTCATTAAAGGTTCAAGCAGGACCCAGCTTTGAACTGATTGGGTTTGCAACACTAAACGGCGGAACTACGGGAGGCACCGGAGGAAAAGAAATAACAGCAACGAGCGTATCACAAGTCAATGATGTATTAAGTGCGAGAAAAAAGAACAAGGACACTTCACCGTTGATAATCAAGTTTGACAGAAAGCTAACCGGTTCAGAAGTTATTGCTTGTAAAGAAGTGAGCAATATTACGTTTTTGGGAGTAGGGGATAAAGGGGAGTTGGAAGGCTGTGGAATCAATATTGTTAAATCAAAAAATATCATTGTTCAAAATTTAAAAATTCATCACACCAGAGCACCTATGGATGCCATCGGTATTGAGAATTCTCAAAACATTTGGGTGGATCATTGTGAGCTGTATAACATGATCGGTGACTGTAACGGAGACGGAATAGTAAATCCCAATGACGGAGATACCGAGGGAGGAGATGTTGACTGGTATGATGGACTTTTGGATATTAAAAAGTCCAGTGAATACATTACGGTATCGTGGAATTATTTTCATGATTCTTACAAAACAAGTCTTATCGGGTCATCGGACAGTGACGACTATGACAGGAAAATCACTTTCCACCACAATGTATATTCAAATGTCAAATCCCGTACACCGAGTTATAGGGGCGGTACAGGGCATATGTTCAACAACTACTATGTGAATGTTTCCGGCAGCGGAATCAATTCAAGGGTAGGCGCCAAATTAAGAATTGAAGGAAATGTTTTTGAAAATGTAGGATGCGGTTCAGTGGATAGCAAAACAGGTTTTGCAGAAGGGCCGATCGGCTCTTATTACAGCAGCCAAATAGGTTATTGGGATGTTAGAGACAACATATATATTAACTGCAAGGGAAATCAGCCCACTACGTCAACATGCAGCTTCAATCCGCCTTACGATTATTCAAGGGTGTTGCAACCTGCAAGCCAGGTTAAAGAAACAGTTTTAAAATATGCCGGTATTCAAGGAAACGGAATTCCCACACCGTCAATTCCGCCGCAAACATCGTCACCGCAAACAACATCTCCGAAAAATACGCAAACACCGACTCCAACTGCTTATCAACCGATAAAATATGGGGATATAGATGGGGACGGATTGGTGGATTCATTGGATTTAACAATGTTGAAAAGATTTATTCTGAAGCGTTTGAATTTTACGTCGGAACAGTATAAAGCGGCAGACGTGAATACTGACAATTCAGTGGATTCAATTGATACCACAATTCTGAAAAGATATTTATTGAGAAAAATTCCTGCTTTGCCGTTTAACAATGAGAATCCGTCTACACCGACTCCGCCACAAAATACGCCGACGCCCACTGATATCGGAAGCAGTATTGTACACGAAGCAGAGGCCGTCAGCAATAACTTAAAATATGCAAGAGTAGAATCCAATTATGTTGTTTTTGATCAAACGAAGGATGCTTATGTTGAGATGAAACAGGTGGGTTCACCTGCAAGCGGGGAGGTAACACTTACTTTTGTTTATTCAAACGGATCCGGCAAAAGCTTGCCGATTGAAATAAAAGTAAACAGCAACACAATTGAAAGCAATAAAGAGTTTCCCGGTACAGGTTCATGGAATACTTGGGGTACTTTGAGCATAAAGGCAAATATGAATAAAGGCTATGATAACATTATTAGATTCAAAACCCGCTCAAGTGATGGCGGGCCGCGGCTTGACAAAGTTATTGTAAGTGCTGACGGATCGGTTGTTGTACCCACACCGGTATCAACATCGCCAACGCCTAAGACCACATCAACACCGACAATGCCACCACAGACAAGTACGCCTGTTCAAGGTGACATAATTCTTGAACCCAATGGTCCGATGGATTTGCAGCAAGCCATTAATTCAATAAGACCGGGACAGACTATTTACTTAAAGGGTGGAAGCTATAAATACTCAAAAACCATACTTATAGCAGAAGGCAATAACGGTACTTCAAGTGCAATGAAGAAAATTGTCGCTTATGGAAACGATAAACCGGTTTTGGATTTTTCAGCCATGAGCGAGGATTCCTCCAACAGGGGAGTAGTACTTGCGGCTAATTACTGGCATATAAAGGGTATAACCATAAAAGGAGCAGGAGATAACGGAATGCTTCTTGCGGGAAGCAACAACATAATAGAGGCTTGCACGTTTACGGAAAATCGCGACTCAGGTTTACAGTTATCAAGGTACAATTCTGCTTATAACACAAAAGACAAATGGCCGAGTAACAACCTTATAGTAGATTGTATTTCAACTTTGAATTTCGATTCGGGAAGAGAGGATGCCGACGGTTTCGCACCAAAGCTTACCTGCGGAGAAGGAAACGTATTTAGAAACTGTAAGGCACTTTACAACTGTGATGACGGTTGGGATTTGTATACTAAAAAAGAAACCGGAGCTATAGGTGTCGTTGTTCTTGAAAACTGTGAGGCTATAGGAAACGGATATGATCCGAGCGGAAAGAAGACCGGTGGAGACGGTAACGGCTACAAGCTTGGTGACGATACTGCATCAGTGCCCCATATACTTATAAACTGCGTTGCTAAAAACAATGCAAAGCATGGATTTACCGGTAACGGCAATCCCGCTAAGATTGTTTTGCAAAATTGTACCGGATCCGGTAATGCTCAAAAATTATTTGACAGACTTGACAATGCAATTTTTAAATAACCGGTTAAAGTTGTGATATAAAAAAGATGCTTCTTTTAAAGAGGCATCTTTTTTATATGGAAATGAAAATCCTTCAGTAAAGCCCTTACTTAAATAATTACTTTGGAAATTCAAAAAAAGAAGGGATTTTGTAATTTATGTAGAATTTAAACAACTGTGAGTATACATAATAAGTTAACCATATTATCAATCAACTCATTTAGGGAGATTAGAATAGTATAAATAGCACTATATGCCGAACACGGAAAGGAGCAATTATATGTCCATAAAACACTGTAACGGATCTTCAACACAATTTCTTCGGAATCGAAAAAGTATTCGAATTGTTAATAAAATCTCCTTGATGAGGGTCATGGATAACATATCAATTAATTATCATAACACAGAAGTACTTTCTGATGAATATTTTCTCCTTTAAATTTGTGCGAAAATCAGTAACAGTCATTCTTTTAAATGTTTATTGGGTAACTGTTACCCTAATACGGCTTTAGGATTATATATTCTTATAGTACGAGGAAAGACAGTATTATGTTAAGTCGGGTCGGACAGTGGATAGGGTCTTTGGTAAAGTAAACGGATTAAATACACAAGGAGATGAAGAATTGTCTGAAGTGCTAATGGAGGATTTGAAGTAAGAACAAGAGGAAACACAGAAGGACAAGTTTCTGACATTGCGGGTTGATTGTAGACAGTGTATCGGAAGTGCTGTCCATTCCGGATGACGATATTGTATCCCCACCTGATTTAAACC
>LFSC01000062.1 GCA_001512505.1 Clostridiaceae bacterium DTU079
ATATATTATAATGATACAAGAAATGATGAAATAAGGACCTTTGCGTATGATAAAAGGAACGGTTCTTCCTTAATGATAGAAACTGAATGTTCAAAACTGAGATTTTCATACGATGTAGGAGATAACATTAAAGATATTGCAAGTTACAACGATGATTTCTATTATTATAAAGAAATATATGTTCACGGGAATACTTTGGCAGATTTGTTTAATCTGGATAGATGCGAGATTTACAAATCCCATCTGGGAAAAGACGAGAAAGTTTTGTTTTCTGTGCCATGCATGATAAACAAAATGATTGTAGTAGATAAGAGATATTTGATTTCTCAGGCATATGTAAAAGTTAACGGTAAAATACTTGATTTTCCGGATGCCAAACCTTTTATTGACGAGAACAACAGAACACAAGTTCCGGTCAGATTTGTAAGTGAAGCGCTGGGAGCGGAGGTTGAGTGGGACGGCAGCACCAAAGTTGTGAAAATAACAAAGGGAGACGAGACAGTTATGATAAAAATAGGGGAAAAGGCTATAGATATAAACGGCGCCAGAAAAGAGATGGACACAGCTGCAATTATAAAAAACGGGAGAACCTTCGTTCCGCTAAGATTCGTTAGCGAAGCCTTCGGTGCTACTGTGGAGTGGGATCCGGATACAAATATGGCGGTAATAAAGTAAACCAATATATTTTCATGTTCCCGAGATTTTTCCGGAACATATTGTTTAATTGAGAAAATGTGAAATACATTGTGATGAAAGACTTAGAGCCTGTTAATACATCGCGGTATGGAGAGCACCATTCTTATTGAGTGGGTTATGCTCGACCCGACGGAGTATTTACAGGCTCTGTTCTTATGATTTAAATGTACTTTTTCACATTTAGCAGGATTTCATAAAGTGAAACTACCAAAAATGAAGGAGTTTAAACTTTGTGCTTAAGATATTTTATCATATTAATTAACTGCCATTTCAAAAGATACACAGAAATTGGGCTGTGCCAAACCGGTCCTTCCTCTAAAGGGATCCGAGTCGCGGAGCAATCCCCAGCGGTACGTTCCATTAGGTCTTGCTTTTCCGCCTGTAAAGGCATAGCCGACTTTTACACCCCAAGCGGGTAGATCATTGGCACAGGTTATTATTACCGAATTTCCCAAGATTTCAACCGAATTTATTGTGACTCTTGAACCGTTGGCAGTGACCTCAAATCCTTTGCCGTTTCTCCATTCGGTCAAGGAGTTCTGATTTGGTGCCGGGAGTGTATTATCCCAAACGAGGGGCGGTACCGGTACGTGGAAGTCTACTGTGATGGTTCTGCCGTTTTTAGTGGCTTTTATAGGTTGAAGAGGTTTCCAGTCTTTGCCGAGAACAACCTTTTCGTAATAGACCTGAGCATACTTTTCACCCAAATGTTGATATCCGGCGGAAGTCAAATGGACGTTATCGCCTCCGTAAGTTCGCTGATAATTGGGACCTATACAGATTATATCACCGGGATAATCGACCCCCGCTTTCCATTGAGCCAGGGTAGATGCGGAAGTTCCTGTACTTGGATAGGAGTGCTGTTGCACAACAAACATCGGGATATTTTGGGTCTGTCCGGTTATAGCCTTTATGTCCCGGTTATAATCCGACCACAATTGGCGCATCTCATTTTCATAGTTGGGATTACCGCAATCGGTTTCGCCGTGGGTTAGGATGATGCCTCCCACACCGTAGGTTTTTCCCGAGGCTTTTGCCAAGCGGGTGATTGCAGTTACTTCAAATATTGATGCAGCATAAGCACGGCCGGTATTGCCCGTATCAGTGGCACCTTTTTTGATTACAGACATGCCCTGACCGGATTCACCTACTACCGTATGTACTGAAATATAGTCGTTTCCGCCTGCAGCTTTTACCATTTCAGTTATTTGGTTCGCCATTGCAGTATGGGGGGTCTCGCCATATAAATTCCCTGGATAGGCGGACGGGAAACCCATTGCAAGGTTGCGGATAGGTTCGGTGAGGGGAACCATTTTAAGTTGACTGCTGTTGGCATCGTAGGGAGGAACCCTTAAGTTGCCTAAAGAGAGTTTTAGGTTGTTGTAAGGTTGGGTCGAGGATAAAATCGGAGTAGCTCCTACGGAGAGACTCTGGCCCGTTCCTATGATTCCTGCCCAATCCCAAGGTATGTTGAGATTAATTGATGGTGTAGGAGTGGGTGAAGGTGTCGGATTTGCGGTCTCACCCGGGAAAGAATCTATCTTGCGCAATACATATCTTTTTAAATAGCTTAAGTCGATGGAGGTTACTTCCCCGTCTCCGTCGGTATCAGCATTGGAGTATGCCGTTTCTGTAAGTATGTTTTTTCTTAGAATATGTCTTTTTAATAAAGACACATCGATAGAATCGATTGATCCGTCACTGTTGATGTCTCCCAATTTTCCGGCATTGGCAGCGGTTGTCGAAATTGCGATACACGAGATGATCAATGAAAAAAACACTAAAAACAAAATAACCTTTTGTACACCTTTCGATGCCTTCATAATTTATCCCCCTTCTTTATAAATGATAATGATTTTATATACTTTGTTATAAAAAAGCCATAAGTATTAAACTATATCATACATTATAAATTCGATGACATATCCTGTTTTTGACTGGGAAAATTACATCCGGATATTTAATAAATGCATCATATTTATGTGAGATAATATGGAAGAATTATTTTCTTTGAATTATTTATGAACCCTTAGTTTTATGAGTAAATATCCTTAATTTTATGAGAGTTTCTTTTTATGTAAAGAAAAAAATGAAAAAATATAGCGAAACTTAAGTTTCTAAAATAATTTTCTTCACCTCATTTTTTGATTGACAAATTAATCCCAATGAATTATAATAACTTTAATTCATTAATTTATAACTTTAGCACGATGAAGCGATAAAGTGAGGTGTTTAAATTGGCAGAGTGGAAGATATATACTCCTGAAGGTGTTCAGGATATACTGCAAAATGAGTGTTTCTTTAAGAAAAACTTAGAGGATCGGATCAGAAAAGTGTTTCGTTCCAGCGGTTATTATGAGGTAGAGACTCCCATTGTAGAGTTTTATGATGTATTTTCTACCGAAGAGAATATAATTCCCCAGGAAACCATGTTTAAATTTTTTGACCAGCAAGGAAGAATTCTGGTTTTGAGGCCGGATATAACAATACCTATTGCCAGGGTTGCGGCTACCAAGCTTAAAGATGCGGCTTATCCCTTGAGAATCTCCTATATAGGCAATGCCTTTAAATATAACGAGCTTGGCGGAGGAAAGCAAAAGGAGTTCACGCAAGCCGGTGTTGAGATTATCGGAGTAAACACTCCGGAGGCCGATGCCGGGGTTATAGCTACGGCGATTGATGCTGTAAAGGCTACAGGGCTTGAAAATTTCCAGATTGATATCGGGCAGGTGGAATTTTTCAAAGGGCTGATGGAGGAAACCGGCCTTTCGGCAGAAGAGACGGAGAAGATGAGGGTGCTTATCGACCGAAAAGACTTTTTGGGAATTGAGGAATTGGTTAAAGAACACAATATCAGGGATGACCTTAAAGAACTGATATTGGACCTTCCTAAATTATTCGGCTCAACAGATGTTATTGACAGGGTGGAAAAGTATCCTATAAATGAGCGTTCAATTAAAGCATTGAACAACTTAAGGAGTATTATTAACATATTGGACGATTACGGTCTTTCCAAATATGTTTCGGTGGATTTGGGTATGGTGCAAAGTCTCAATTACTATTCCGGTACTATCTTCAGGGGATTTACCTATGGAGTGGGTTTCCCGATATTAAGCGGCGGAAGATATGACCGGCTGGTGGAGAAATTCGGAAAGAGCAGTCCTGCCACAGGCTTTTCCATGGGAATCAATATGGTGATGATGGCCCTTGACAGGCAGAAAATTGAATTTGAAAAACCCAGGGTTGATACTCTTGTTTGCTGTAGTGAAGAGGGAAGGAAGACAGCTTTTCGAATATGTGAAACCTTAAGAAAGCAGGGACTTGTCGTGGAAATGGATATAAACGGCGGAGACTTTGAAGCAGCCAGAAATTATGCGGGTTTAAAAGGAATAGGAGGCATATTGAAGGTTCTTGATGATGAAAACATAGAGGTCCATAACCTTGAAAAGGGTGAGGTCTCAAAAGTGACCATAAGTGAGCTTTTAAAGGCATGAGTTAAGGAGGGTAGGAAATGAGATATTTGACGATAGCCCTTTCAAAGGGAAGACTTACCGATATGTCGGTGGAACTGTTTGAGGCCATAGGGATCGATTGTACGGAACTTAAAAGTTCATCCCGGAAGCTTATTTTAACTGACGAGAAAAATAAAATCAAATTCTTTCTTGCAAAACCCAGCGATGTGCCCACATATGTGGAATATGGGGCTGCGGATATAGGTATTGTGGGTAAGGATACACTATTAGAGGAAGGCAGGCATCTTTACGAGGTTTTGAACCTTGGTTTTGCTGCCTGCAGGATGGTTGTAGCCGGGCCGGCGGAGCTAATGGGGAAGCTTGACCAGCTTACCAACAAAAGAGTGGCAACAAAATATCCGAGGATCGCAAGGGAGTACTTTGAACATAAACGTAAGGAATCCATTGAAGTCATCAAGCTCAATGGCTCCATTGAGCTGGCACCTTTGGTGGGACTTTCAGAGGTAATAGTTGACCTGGTGGAAAGCGGCAGAACTTTAAAGGAAAACGGCCTTGTTGTCCTGGATACCATAGCGGATATAAGTGCAAGAATGGTTGTAAACAGGGTGAGCATGAAGATGGAGAGTGAGCGTATAAACTCCATAATTGAAAAACTGAGAAAAGAGTTGGAAAAGAGGTGTGAGGCTTGATAAAGGTTATCGATTTGAGAAACGGGAAAGACAGCGGTTTATTTGAAAGCCTTGCGTCAAGAAGTCAGATGGAGCACGGTGATGTATTAAGGCGTGTGGAGGATATAGTAAACAATGTAAGGCAGAATAAAGATAAGGCGGTTTTGGAATACACTGCCATGTTTGATAAAGTAGAGCTTTCATCTGAAAGTCTTAAAGTTTCGGAAGATGAAATAAAAGAAGCTTACTCAAAAGTTGACTCAAGACTGGTGGAAGTGATTAAAAAGTCCAGGGACAGTATAAAAAGCTTTCATGAAAAGCAGAAGGAAAAGTCATGGTTTGTTTCCGAAGAGGATGGTGTAATCCTAGGGCAGATGTATACGCCTTTGGAGATAGTAGGGGTTTATGTGCCCGGGGGAACGGCGGCTTATCCTTCGTCGGTTCTTATGAATATAATGCCTGCAAAGGTAGCGGGAGTTAAAAAGATAGTAATGACTACACCCCCGGGAAAGGAAGGTAAAGTGAACCCTGCCATACTGGTGGCTGCCAATGAAGCCGGTGCCGATGAAATATATAAAGTGGGCGGAGCTCAGGCTATAGCCGCACTGGCTTTCGGTACCGAAACCATTCCCAAAGTCGATAAGATTGTGGGACCGGGTAACATATATGTGGCGATGGCAAAAAGGACGGTATACGGTTACTGTGACATTGATATGATTGCGGGTCCCAGTGAAATTATGGTGGTTGCAGATGAAACTGCAAATCCAAGGTTTGTGGCGGCAGATCTTCTGTCCCAGGCCGAGCATGATGTGCTGGCTTCGTCCATATTGGTTACTACATCGGAAAGGGTTGTCAAAGAGGTAGAAAAAGAGCTGGAAATTCAGCTTGAGGCTTTGGACAGAAAAGAAATAGCCCGAAAGTCTATTGAGGATTACGGTGCTATTGTTATTGTAGAAAGCATTAAAGATGCTGCAGAGGTGGTAAACAGAATTGCTCCCGAGCATCTGGAACTCTGTATTGAAGAACCCTTTGGTGCCTTGGGGTCTATACGGAATGCGGGGGCGATATTTCTGGGAAGTTATTCCTCGGAGCCTTTGGGGGATTATTTTGCAGGACCGAATCATGTACTTCCCACCAGCGGTACAGCCAGGTTTTTCTCTCCCTTGAACTTATCGGACTTTATGAAGAAGAGCAGCATTATTTCCTATTCAAAGGAAGCACTGCGTAAGGTTAAGGACGATGTAATATTGTTTGCCGAGTCGGAAGGCTTGGGGGCACATGCAAACGCCATCAGGGTAAGGTTTGAGAAAGAGTAGAGAAAAGGGTCAAGAGAATTTAGCCCAGATGGGAGAAGGTGCATGTTAAATGATAAACGAATTGGTGAGGCCGGAGATTCGAAAGCTTACTCCTTATGTTTCCCATGAGGTACCCTACAGGGTGAAGCTTGATGCTAATGAAAGCCCCTTTGAACTTCCTCAAAAAATAAGAGAGAAGCTGGCCGGTTATTTTACGAAGGGGCCAGGCTTGAATTTGTATCCCGACAATGAATCGGTTAATCTCAGAAGGACGCTTGCAGGTTACTGGAATGTTGACCATGACGCTATTGTAGTGGGGGCCGGATCCAACCAGCTTATTCAGCTTATAATAACGGTGTTTGTCGGAAAAGGTGACAGGGTGGTTATTCCCTGTCCTACGTTTTCGATGTACAAGATAAATACCATAATAGCCGGAGGTATACCGGTGGAGGTTCCTCTTATAAAAGAGAAGGATTTTGACCTTGATGTGGATGCTTTTATAGACGCCGTAAACAAAGAAGGGGCCAAGGTGGCGTTTTTGTGTAACCCAAACAACCCTACGGGAGGGTTGATTTCTATAGAGGATATTGAAAAAGCTGCTTCAAAGTGTACCGGCTCAATAATTGTTGTTGATGAGGCCTATGCCGAGTTTTGCGAACAGAGCGCAATACCATTAATAGAAAAATACGAAAACCTTGTGGTGCTGAGAACTTTTTCAAAGGCTTACCTTCTTGCGGGAGCGAGATGTGGCTATTCAATAAGCAATATTGCTGTTTCCGGGGAAATAAACAAGATCCGTCCGACATTCAACTTAAGCTCGCTGACCCAGCTTATAGCAAAGATGGTGTTTGAGGAACGTGAAGAAGTTGAGAAAATGATCCTGTATTTGAAGGATCAGAGAGAGTATCTTGCCGGGAAGCTAAAAAGTTTAAAGGGTGTATATGTTTATCCTTCGTGGGCAAATTACATACTGATAAGGGTTTGCGGGGCAAAGGAAATTGCTCGCAAGCTCTATGAAAAAGGAGTGCTTGTAAGAAGCTTTTTCGATGATCCCGTGCTTTCAGACTGTATCAGAATAAGTGTGGGCACAAAAGAGCAGAACGATATTTTTCTTGAGGAATTTATAAGTATTATGAAATATTAAAATGAAAGAAATCTTTTCGAACAGAAGATTTTTCTTTTGACTTAGGTGTTATAAAAGGACACTAATTTTTATAAACTTATTGTTGCGATTTTTTATAGAAATGGTAGAATAAAAATAGTTTACGTGTTAATTAAAGGCAAGGTTGATTACATACTTCGGAGGCATTTTGATGAATAGAAAGTCTGAAATTAAAAGGAAAACCAATGAAACCGATATAAGCCTCAGCATGAATATTGACGGTACGGGAAAAGGTGATATAAACACCGGAGTAGGCTTTTTTGACCATATGCTTAGTCTTTTCGCCAGACATGGCCTCTTTGACCTAAAGGTCATGGCAAAAGGGGATTTGGATGTGGATGCCCATCACACTGTTGAGGATGTGGGAATTGTATTGGGCCAGGCAATAAAGGAGGCCTTGGGAGATAAGAAGTCCATAAAAAGATACGGTTCTTCTTTTGTTCCCATGGATGAAGCCTTGGCATTGGTAGCCCTTGACCTAAGCGGCCGACCGTACTTGGTGTTTGATGCAAGGTTTGAAAATCAAAAACTCGGCAATATGGACACCGAGCTTGTGGAGGAGTTTTTCAGGGCGGTAGCAAATAATGCCGGTATAAACCTACATATAAAAGTCTTTTACGGCAGCAATACCCACCATATTATAGAGGCTATATTCAAGGCTTTTGGCAGAGCGCTGGATGAAGCATCGGGGATAGACAACAGAATTGAAGGCGTTATGTCCACTAAAGGAATGCTTGAAAAATAGGGTGTTTTAATACACGTATTCTATAGAAATTTATCAAGAGAGGTGCTAAATGATGTTAATTGGAGATACTGATTTTATAAATCTCCCTTTGCATATTAAAGGTAAGGTAAGAAATGTATATGATTTGGGAGATAAACTCTTAATAGTCGTTACCGACAGAATATCTGCCTTTGATGTGGTGTTTCCGAACCTTATACCCAATAAAGGAAAGGTTTTGAACAGCATTTCAAAGTTTTGGTTTGACTATACCAAAGACATTATCGACAACCATGTTATTACCACTGATGTAAGTGAGTATCCGGAAGGACTTTCTCAATTTAAAGAAGAGCTTTCGGGGAGATCCATGCTTGTAAAGAAAATCGAAATGGTAGAAGCGGAGTGTATTGTGAGAGGTTATCTTGAGGGCTCCGGACTCAAGGATTATAGAAATACCGGAAGCATATGCGGGATAAAACTTCCGGAGGGCTTAAGACAGGCAGACAAACTGCCGGAACCTATCTTTACGCCTTCAACAAAGGCGAAAGAGGGACACGATCAGAACGTTTCCTTTGAAGAGCTTTGCAATGTTATAGGCACGGAGCTTGCTCAGAAGTTAAAAGAGACCAGTATTAAGCTTTACGAGAAGGCAAGCCGCTATGCTGAAAGCAAGGGAATTATTCTTGCGGATACAAAATTTGAGTTTGGAATTTTAGACGGCAAGCTGATAGTGGGAGATGAAATGTTTACACCGGATTCTTCAAGGTTCTGGGATATGAAGGATTATGAACCCGGCAGGGCTCAAAAGAGTTTTGACAAACAGTTCTTAAGAGATTATCTTGAGACCATTGACTGGGACAAACAACCGCCGGCACCAACCCTTCCCGACGATGTTGTAAAGAATACGGAGATGAAGTATATTGAAGCATATGAACGCCTGACCGGCAAGAAACTGGATTAAACAACAATACTCCCCGTATACCTATCTGGTGAAGGGGAGTTTTAGTTGTTAAATGATTAATTTAATATGGAGTGGAACAAATTTGATAGCAATAATAGATTATGGAATGGGAAATTTAAGAAGTGTTGAGAAGGCTTTTCATTTTATCGGTTATGAAGCAGAGATATCATCGGACAAGGATTTCATATTAAATGCAGATGCTGTGGTGCTACCGGGGGTCGGCGCTTTTGCCGATGCTATGAACAACCTTGATAAAAACGGCATGATAGATGTGGTGAAAAATGTTATCGACAGCGGCAAACCCTTTCTGGGCATCTGTCTCGGTATGCAGCTTTTATTTGATTACAGTGAGGAAGGCGGACAAAACTGCAAGGGTTTAGGAATACTTGGGGGAGCAATAAAGCTGCTGCCCTTTGGAAACCTTAAGGTTCCTCACATGGGGTGGAACTGCCTCGAAATATCGCAGCAATCGCCGTTGTTTAACGGTATTCGCAAAAAGCCCTATGTATATTTTGTTCATTCTTATTACCTTGATGCTGACGATAACGATATTGTTATTGCTTCGGCAAATTACGGAATTAATTTTGCTGTTGCGGTACAGAAAGGGAATGTATTTGCCACCCAGTTTCATCCGGAAAAAAGCGGTGAAGTGGGGCTGGGTATGTTGAAAAACTTTGCGACTTATAAAGTGTAATTAAAGTGTAATTATAAGTATAAAGGGGAGCAATTTATATCAACGGCATCGAAAAAATTAAATGCACACAGGAGGTAAATTATATATGATTATTTATCCGGCCGTGGATGTTAAGGAAGGAAGATGTGTTAGGCTTGTACAAGGAGAGTTCGATAAGGTTACCGTTTATTCGGACAATCCGGTGGAGATGGCACTGAAATGGGAACAGTTGGGGGCACAGTACCTTCACGTGGTTGACCTGGACGGAGCCAGAACCGGTCATGTACAGAACATTCCCACTATAAGTGAGATGGCTGTAAAGCTTGGTATTCCGTTACAGATGGGTGGAGGAATAAGAACTATTGAAATGATTGAAACTATTTTATGCAAGGGTATTCACCGTGTAATACTCGGAACCTCCGCAGTGAAGGATCCCAATTTGGTTAAGAATGCATTAAAAAGCTTCGGAGACAGCATTGCAATTGGAATAGATGCAAAAGACGGAATGGTGGCAATAGAAGGATGGGCTAAAACCAGTGAGTTTACAGCGATAGGATTTGCCAAGAAGATGGAGGAACTGGGTGCAAAGACCATTATATATACGGATATTTCAAGGGATGGAATGCTTGCAGGTCCAAACCTGAAGGCAATGGAGGAAATGGTCAACGCCGTCGGAATAGAAGTAATAGCTTCCGGTGGAGTGAGCAATATTGACGATATCAAGAATTTAAAGGAAGTGGGTGTTTCCGGAGTTATTGTCGGTAAGGCACTTTACACCGGAGACCTGGATTTAAAGGAAGCGATTGAAGTAGCGAAATAAGGGGGATTTTAAGATGCTGACAAAAAGAATAATTCCATGCCTGGATGTTCATAACGGCAGAGTTGTTAAGGGGGTTAATTTTGTTAATATAAGAGATGCCGGGGATCCTGTTGAAATTGCCGCATATTATGATAAGGCCGGAGCTGATGAGTTGACTTTTCTGGACATAACCGCTTCTTCGGATGCAAGAAATATCATGATTGATGTGGTTAAAAGGGTTGCGGAGCAGGTATTTATTCCTTTTACCGTGGGTGGAGGAATAAGAACCGTTGATGACTTCAGAGAAATACTTAAGGCCGGAGCAGATAAGATATCTATAAACACTGCTGCCATTAAAAGACCGGAACTTATATCGGAAGCGGCATCCCGTTTCGGAAGTCAGTGTGTTGTTGTGGCAATAGATGCAAAAAGGCGGCAGGATAACTCCGGTTGGGATGTATATATTAACGGCGGAAGGGACAATACGGGAAAAGACGTTTTGGAATGGGCTTTAGAGGTAGAAAAGCTGGGTGCCGGTGAAATTCTTCTTACCAGCATGGATTGCGACGGAACAAAAGAAGGATACGACATTGAGCTTACCCGGAAGGTATCCGAGAGCGTAAGGATACCTGTCATTGCTTCCGGAGGAGCAGGCAAGATGGAGCACTTCTATGAGGCTCTGGTGGACGGAAAGGCTGATGCTGTGTTGGCGGCGTCTTTGTTCCACTTTAAAGAAATAGAAATAATGGAACTTAAAAAATATCTAAAGGGCAGAGGTATAGAAGTAAGAATGTAGATTTGGGGGTAATTGAAAAAATGGAAAACATATTAAAAGAGTTAAAATTTGACGATAAGGGCTTAATCCCTGTCATTGCACAGGATTATAAAACCAATGAAGTACTTATGATGGCTTATATGAATGAAGAAGCCTTAAAGAAATCCTTAGAAACGGGGAAGGTTCATTATTTCAGCAGAAGCAGAAACAAGCTGTGGCTTAAGGGAGAAACCTCCGGTCATTTTCAGAATATAAAATCCATCAGTGTGGACTGTGACCAGGATGCTCTTCTCATAAAGGTCGAGCAGGTGGAGGCTGCCTGTCATACCGGTCACTACTCCTGCTTTTACAGGGAGCTTTCCGGAAACGAATTAAAGGAAACATCGCAAAAGGTGTTTGATGAAAATAGTGTTTATGCCGGTGAAAAGGCTAAAATACTTCAGGAAGTATACGATGTAATAGTGGACAGAACCATAAACCCCAAGGAAGGTTCTTATACCAATTATTTATTTGAAAAGGGAATTGACAAAATACTGAAAAAAGTAGGAGAAGAGACAGCAGAGGTTATTATAGCTTCAAAGAACAAAGACAAGGGCGAAATAGTTTATGAAATATCCGACCTCTTTTATCACCTCTTTGTTTTAATGGTGGAAAGAGGAGTTAAGCTGGATGATATATATGAAGAGTTAAAAAAGAGAAGATAGAGGCTATACCGGAGGTTAAATTCAATGGATGAGTATAAGCTGAGGCAATTGCTGAAAAAGGAAGAGGGACCGAAGCTTGATTTTAAAGCTGAGCTTAATTTATCCACCGAGGGTGATAAGAAGGAACTCACCAAGGATGTTATTGCCATGGCTAATTCCAGGGGTGGGCGGGGATACATTCTTTTCGGTATAGAAGATAAAACAAAGAGAATAATAGGAATTAATCCTGCCGATTTTTCAGAAGAGCAAATTCAGCAGATTATATATAACCGTTGTGATCCTCCTATCCCCATATCCGTTGATTTTTTTAATATAGAGGGAAAGACGGTTGGTGCACTAACTGTCTATAGAAGCAGTAATAAGCCTCATCAAATGATTCAAAACGGGGCCTTCTATGTAAGAAGGGGTTCTACAACCGGAGTGGCAAGAAGAAGCGAGATCGCAAATCTTCTTCAGGAAAACGGTCTTATGACTTATGAAACTGTGATATTAAAAAATGTGGGCTTGGAAGAATTGGATTATGACCTTATCAAGGATTATTTAGGAACTCTGAATGTATATAGCGATAATCCCAGCGAGCTGATTCTTGAGGCATTGGGGATAATCGGTGAAATGGAAGAGGGGGCAGGCTATCACCCTACCATAGGGGGGATGCTGCTTTTTGGAAAAAATCCTTATTTATTTCTCCCCCATGTATATATCAAGGTGGATTACAAGAATGATGTGAGGCTGTTTTACGGCAATATTCTCAAGATGCTTGACGATGTGTCGGCTTATATGAGAAGTATCATAAAGATTGAGAATTACCCCTTCAACGCATTGGAGGAGGTTATTGCCAATGCTCTGGTTCACAGGGATTACCTTGATGTTTCAAAAGGAATAACGATAACCGTTACCCAAAAGAACATTGAGATAAGCAATCCCGGTGCCCTTATTGCAAATAACAGCGTTTACAGGTTTTCAAGAGAGAGTAATCCTGACAGAAGAAATTCATGGCTGTATCAAAGGCTTCTGACCTTGGATACCAAAAGAAGGTTTATGAAGTCCGGATTGGGAATGAAGAGGGTGAAGAACTCCTTTGCATCTATCGGACCGGTCAAGTTCATAAATATTGGTTCCCAGAATCTGTTCAAGGTGCTTTTACCCTTTATGTAAACAGGATGAATATTATTTACGGGAAGAAAATGTGAAAGATACTTAAGTATATAGAATGTTTTTTATCCATGTCAATTTACTGTAAATGCATATTCTTTTTGATGAAAACTTGAGAAAATCAATGAAATATTAATATATTTTGCGTTCATGTCCGGATATTCTCTAAAAACAATAAAATATAGAAAAAATACATGTTTGATATAAAAAAGGGTAATATAATAATATTATATTTGTGATTAGCACTCACCATTAGTGAGTGCTAATAATGATAGGGCAAATACTTTAAAATAAAATATTAAAGAGGAGGTAATTATATGAATATTAGACCTTTAGCAGATCGAGTTGTTGTCAAAATGGTAGAGAGTGAAGAGACTACAAAGAGCGGAATTGTTTTGCCGGGATCAGCTAAGGAAAAACCCCAGGTAGCTGAAGTTGTTGCGGTAGGCCCGGGAACTACTGTAGACGGGAAAGAAGTTAAAATGGAAGTAAAAATTGGTGATAAGGTTATAATAAGCAGATATTCCGGTACGGAAGTTAAATTTGACGGTCAGGAATATACAATATTAAAGCAGGGAGATATACTTGCAGTAGTTGATTAATATGTCGATGCCACTCGTTGGGTACATATACGAGGAGGGTAACGGCTTTATAATTTTTTTACTTATTTTTTATTATGTGTACTTATTATAATTGATCGAAAATATTCCTAAAGGAGGTTATTATATGGCAAAGGAAATAAAGTTCAGTGAAGAGGCAAGAAAATCCCTGGAAAAAGGTGTTAATCAATTAGCGGATACAGTAAAGGTTACTCTTGGTCCTAAGGGAAGAAACGTTGTTTTGGATAAAAAATTCGGTTCACCGTTAATCACAAACGACGGTGTAACAATTGCTAAGGAAATTGAACTTGAAGACGAATTTGAAAATATGGGAGCGCAGCTTCTTAAAGAGGTTGCGACAAAAACCAATGATGTTGCCGGTGACGGTACCACAACTGCTATACTTCTTGCTCAGGCAATTATCAGAGAAGGACTTAAAAATGTTGCAGCCGGTGCAAATCCGATGATTCTGAGAAAGGGTATGGCAAAAGCAGTTGATGCAGCTGTTGAAGGCATTAAGGAAATCAGCCAAAAGATAAAGGGAAAAGAAGATATAGCAAGAGTTGCGTCAATTTCTGCCAATGATGATGTTATCGGTAATTTGATAGCCGATGCAATGGAAAAGGTTACAAATGACGGTGTTATTACCGTTGAAGAGTCAAAAACCATGGGTACAAACCTTGAAGTGGTTGAAGGTATGCAGTTTGACAGGGGTTATGTATCACCGTACATGGTTACTGACACAGAAAAGATGGAAGCAATTATCGACGATCCTTATATCTTAATCACTGATAAGAAAATAAGCAATGTACAGGAAATGCTTCCGCTTCTTGAACAAATCGTTCAACAGGGCAAGAAATTGGTTGTTATAGCAGAGGATGTTGAAGGTGAAGCTTTGGCAACACTGCTTGTAAACAAGTTAAGAGGAACATTTACATGTGTAGCTGTTAAGGCACCTGGCTTCGGTGACAGAAGAAAGGCTATGCTTGAGGATATTGCAATTCTTACTGGTGGACAGGTAATAACATCGGATCTTGGACTGGATCTGAAAGACACTACATTAGAACAGCTGGGTAGGGCAAGACAGGTTAAGGTTCAGAAGGAAAACACCATTATCGTTGACGGCGCAGGAAGCCAGAGCGAAATTCAAAAGAGAATTGCTTCAATTAAATCTCAGATTGAAGAAACCACATCCGATTTTGACAGAGAAAAATTACAGGAAAGACTTGCTAAGCTTTCCGGCGGTGTAGCTGTTATTCAGGTTGGAGCTGCTACTGAAACCGAAATGAAAGAAAAGAAATTGAGAATAGAAGATGCTCTTGCTGCTACAAAGGCTGCTGTTGAAGAAGGAATAGTAGCAGGTGGAGGAACTGCTTTGATAAATACAATTCCGAAGGTTCAAAAGCTTCTTGACACCGTATCCGGAGATGAGAAGACCGGTGTTGAAATAATCTTGAGAGCTTTAGAAGAGCCGGTAAGACAGATTGCAGCAAATGCAGGTCTCGAAGGTTCTGTAATAGTTGAAAAGGTTAAGAGCAGTGACAAGGGCATTGGCTTTGATGCATTGAACGAAAAATATGTTAATATGATTGAAGTTGGTATTGTAGACCCTGCAAAGGTTACAAGATCAGCACTTCAAAATGCTGCTTCGGTTGCAGCAATGTTACTTACAACTGAAGCTGTTGTTGCCGATATTCCGGAAAAAGAAGCTGCTCCTGCAGCCGGTGCAGGCGGAATGGGTGGAATGTATTAATATTAATCCCTTTTCTGAAAGTAAAGACCCTAAAACAGGGTCTTTATTTTTTTTTGTACGGGTTTATCGGTTTAAGATAGTGCTGCAGCAGGTCAGGACTTTTGAAATTTAATTTTCAAAATAGTTTTCTTCACATTTGTTTGATGCATCCTAAATTGACATATACCTTGATTTATAAATTATATTTATATATTATATAGTTTACAGTGAAAGATTTTTTATTTTGGGTGAGGGGAATATAATGGATATTTTTATTGAAAAGCTGGTTAAAAAGAAGAGAGATACTTTGGATAACGTTATAATTTTCGGCACTATAATTCTTGCGCTTGGGTTAATGGCACTATTGATCTTTTTCTTAGGACCTTATGCTACTTCTGTATTTCTGTGTATTGCAATCGGGTATGGTGTCTATCTTGTAATTGTCTCAAGAAGAATAGAGTTTGAATATGCACTTACAAACGGACAACTGGAGATAGATAAAATTGTAAATGAGAAAAGCAGAAAAAATCTTATAACTGCAAACTGCAGGGACTTTGAGATTATGGCCAAGGTATCCTCCGAAAAGTTTGACGAATTATCGAAGGAAATCTCAGACAAAATAATAGCTGTAAGTTCATTGGATTCTGAAAATATTTATTTCTTCATTACAAATAAAAAAGAGGAAGATGATAATAGAGCAAAGAGAGTTCTTGTACTGTTCGAGCCTAATGAAAAAATGATTGAGTCAATTAAGGCAATGATTCCGAGAAAGTTCTTCGATTAGTCAAATTTCATAATTGAATATTCTATGCTCCTTCCTTTTTTTATTTGGTGAATTGGCACGAATTTTGTTGTATAATGTTATATGATTGAAACTTAATTTAGGGGGTCAAAATGAAGAGGACAATTCTTGCTGTTTTTTTATTAATTCTTGTTCTGGCTGGTTTGGCGGTTATTCCCCTGGGATTTTATCTATATTATAAACCGAATAATAATGTTGTTCCTGCTTTTAGTGAAGGAGAGCTTGTTTTGATAGTAGAGGGAGAGCAGGTGATATCCGGGAAAAAGCCCAAGCTCTTGGAAGGGGAGATACTTCTTCCGTTTGATGTAGTTAAAGAATATTTTGACCCAAACATTTTTTGGGATGAGGCTTTGGAGAAGGTTACCATCACTACTAAGGACAGAGTAATAAGGATGAAAACAGATAATCTTAATGCGATTGTAAACAATGAGCCAATGACTTTGAACATACCCGTAACAAAGGAAAATGACACGGTATATATACCTATAGAGTTCTTGGCGGACTTTTACGGTATTGAAGTATCCTATATTGAGGAAAGCAATGCCATTATCATTGATTACAAAAACACTATCAGACAGATTGCAGAACCGATAGACACTGAGGCAGTTGTAAGAAAAGGGCGTTCCATCAGGTATCCGATTATCAGAAAACTTGATATGAACCCGGATAATAAGGATAAAAATACTTTAAGAATTTTTGAGGAATATGATAAATGGTACAAGGTTAGAACTTGGGACGGGGCTATTGGATATATCGAAAAAAGATTTGTTGTGGTAAAAAGAATGATTGTACAGGAGCTTCCGAAGGAGAATAACGTAGAACCCGGATGGAAGCCGGAAAAGGGCAAGATAAACCTTGTATGGGACATGCTTTACTCGAGAAGGGAAAATCACGACTCGGTAGGGGAGCTGAAAGGACTTGATGTCGTTTCGCCCACATGGTTTCAGGTGAAAAATGAGAAGGGAGAACTTATAAACAGAGCATATTCAAAGTATGTTGAATGGGCCCATGGCGAAGGTTATCAGGTGTGGGCCCTTTTAAGTAATGACTTCACGGATACCGAGATGACAAGCAAGCTTTTGAACAACACCGATGCAAGGGACAACCTTATTAGGGAAATACTTGCCTATTCAGCCCTTTATAATCTGGACGGTATAAATATAGATTTTGAAAACATGTACCAGAAGGACAGAGATGTTTTTACGCAGTTTGTGAGGGAGATATCTCCTTTGTTGAGGGAACAGGGACTGATAGTATCCGTAGATGTCAACGACATTGCCTGTTATGATAAAAAAGCTTTAAGTGAGCCGGTGGATTATATAATGTATATGGCATATGACCAGCATTGGAGTACATCGCCCGTTGCCGGGTCGGTGGCCCAGGTTAGTTGGCAGGAGAGAATATTGAAAAGGGTGCTTGAGGAGGAAGGAGTACCGAGGGAGAAGCTTCTTTTGGGCATTCCCTTTTATGCAAGGCTGTGGAAGGAACAAGGAGGGAAGCTTACCAGCAGCGCTTTGACAATGAAGGGAGCTAAAAATACTATAATTGAAAATAATGCTAAAGTAGTCTGGGATGAGGAGAGCGGTCAGTTCTACGCTGAATATCAGAAAGACGGCGCCCGTTATAGACTCTGGCTTGAAGATCACAATTCCATAAACTTAAGAACCTCTCTTGCACATAAATACAAGCTGGCAGGTACCTGCGCATGGAGCCTTTATTTTGCGATTGATGATATTTGGAATATATGGGATGTACTCAATAAAAACCTCAAGGAGGTAAACAGCTATCATGAGTGGACCCAGCAGAATGCGGACAGAAAATACGAATTTAAACCATAGTAAGCTTCATTTATGATTTGGATGCACACTAATCAGGTGCAGAAAGATATGCAAGAAACATTGTGGAGCAAGTTGTAGAGCCTGTTAATATGATGAGGACAGGGAGAGCATCCATTCCCGTTAAGCGAGTTTTGCTTGACCCCGAGGAGTATTTACAGGCTCTTTACTTGCAAAACTTAAGTTTCTGGAATATCTTACTTCGCATACATTACTTCGTATACATTATGAATATTTATCTTCCGTATCAAATAGGATTAGTATATAGCCAACTTATAAAGAGGTATGGGATACGGAGATGAATAATGTAGGACTTATAGTTTTTGATAATATTGAGAACTCGGATAAAAAGGATATTCTGAATATTTTTACGAAACTAAAGAAATTGATTTGCATGAAGATAAAAAGACTGTTCAGTACGAAATTACCTGAACATTCAATCAAAAAAATAACGGTGGATCAGGATTTGAATCTTTTCTTTATAAAACTTCCTTATTCTCTGGATGAGCTTCGAAAATTAAGACGTTTTTCTGTTTGGCGTCTTCAAAAAGCAGTCTTAAAGGCTTGCCGTGACAATTCAATTAAAAAGTGTTTTTATCCCTCAAAGGTTCCGGATGAGATTATCAATGACTTTGGTATGAAAAACCCTTTTTCGGGGAATTTTATTTATGCGTCGCTGCTGGTTAATATTTTAAAGCTAATATCCGTGAAAAAAGATATGGACATAAGAGATCTGGATATAGCAATACTTGAAACAAACAACCGGAAACTACTGCATTTCTTTATTAGACAGCTATCACCTTTAGCAAAGTTTTTAACTATAATAACCAAAGAGAAGGAGTCGGCCCAAAAGGACATGGAAGATATTTTTGACGAAACGGGACTGTCGGTGAGAGTTACCGATGATATTGCAAGCGGATTGGACGGCATAAGTATTCTTATAAATATTGGGAACCTGGATGAGTTTATTCCACGTAAAAAGGTCATTTGCAATGCGGTGGTAATAAATTATGGAAGTTTGAAAAACAGCCAGGTTGAATTTACCGGGGGGATTATTGATCAAATCAATGTTGGTTTACCTGCAAGTATGGAGGAGTCAGTTGATGAGGAATTTATAAACTGTTATACCGGGAATGAAATCGCAGAAATTATTTTTGTAAACAAACTTAACGGTGGTACTAATGTTTTTAAAGATTTTGCCGAATACAATATTATGAAGGGTATATCGGAGCAATTTGAAGAGGAAGGTTATACGATTTCATTGCCGATAGCTATATGATGGGTTCAATCCATATTTTCCTTTTTGGTCATTGGTTATTGACAATACAAAATTAGTAGTCTATAATGATAAAAAATTGGATTGATCTATAAATATTTACGCTGAATTACTTAATTAATGTCGGTCATATATATTTCTTCATCTGTTTGGCTCTGTAGTTTATCCATAGCACTGTTTTGTAGTTTCAGTGCTTTTGTGTTTTTAGTGGTTTTCAATCTAGAATAAATAAGTAATTAATGCATATATTATCAACACGAAATTCAAAGTAAAGGAGAGGCTTCAAATGCAAAATAAAGAAGTTGTTCTGACATATGAGGGATTGCAAAAGTTGGAACAAGAACTGGAAAACTTGAAGACGGTAAGAAGAAGAGAGGTTGCAGAGAGAATCAAACAGGCCCTTTCTTTTGGAGATTTATCTGAAAATTCCGAATATGATGAAGCGAAAAATGAGCAGGCATATGTTGAGGGAAGAATAGTTCAATTGGAGAATATGCTTAAAAATGCTAAAGTGATAGATGAAGATGAAGTTAAAACGGATGCAGTGAGCATCGGTTCTAAGGTTAAGGTATTCGATTTGGAATTTGACGAGGAAGTGGAGTATCATATAGTCGGTTCCACAGAAGCAGACCCCAGTAAATATAAAATATCCTATGAGTCACCTGTGGGCAAAGCCCTGATAGGAAAAAAGAAGGGTACTATGGTAGAGGTAGAGGTACCGGATGGGGTTATTAAATTCAAAATTCTGGAAATCAATAAATAGGGGAAAAACCTTGTAATATAAGTTTAAATTAATATATAATATTTTAAATAACAGTTTACAATCGATGTAAACTGTTATTTTATGGTTAATGATTGTATCACATAGAATATTAAAATAATTTTTATTGTTTTTGGGAGGATTTATAATGGTAGAAAATAATGATTTAAAAAACAAGGCTCTGAATGATCAGGATAATGAATTGAATGGGGAGGATTTGAACGAGATCCTAAGGGTAAGGAGAACAAAGCTGTCCGAGCTTCAGAAAAATGACAAGGATCCCTTCAAAATTGTAAAATATGATGTTACTCATTCGACTGACTATATAGTGGAAAATTTTGAAGAGATGGAAGGCAAAATTGTTTCCATTGCAGGAAGAATGATGTCAAAAAGAGGAATGGGTAAAGCAAGCTTTTGCGATGTTCAGGATAGAGACGGAAAGATCCAAATTTATGTAAGAGTTGACGGAATCGGCGCCGAAGCATATGAAAGTTTTAAGAAATATGATATCGGCGATATAGTAGGAGTAAAGGGTGAAGTTTTCAGAACCCATAAGGGCGAAATATCCGTAAAGGCAAATGAGATTACTCTTCTTTCCAAGTCTCTTCAACCATTGCCTGAAAAATGGCATGGCTTAAAGGATGTGGATTTAAGATACAGGCAAAGATATGTTGATTTAATTGTAAACACCGATGTAAGAAAAACTTTTATAACAAGGAGCAAAATAATAAAGGCTATTAGGGCATTTTTAGACAACAGAGGATTTTTGGAGGTTGACACCCCAATGCTCAACACCATTCCGGGGGGTGCTGCGGCAAGGCCTTTTATAACACACCATAATACGCTGGATATCGATTTATATTTAAGGATTGCTCCGGAGCTCTACCTTAAGAGGCTTATCGTCGGAGGACTTGAAAAGGTATACGAAATGGGCAGAATGTTTAGAAATGAAGGTATGTCGGTAAAACATAATCCTGAATTTACACTCATGGAGGTATATGAAGCATATAATGATTATAAAGGAATGATGGAGCTCACTGAAAGCCTGTTCTCGTATGTTGCAAAAGAAGTGCTGGGAACCACTGTAATTACTTACCAGGGACAGGAGATTGACCTTACTCCTCCATGGAGCAGAATGACCATGACTGAGGCTGTGATGAAATACACCGGCATAGATTTTTCAAAAATTGAAAGCGATGAAGAAGCAAGAAGGATTGCTAAAGAAAAGAAGGTTCATGTTGAGGATAACCTTACCAAGGGTGAAGTATTGAACCTTATGTTTGAAGAATTTGTCGAGGAGCATCTGGTTCAGCCAACTTTCATAATGGATTATCCGGTTGAGGTTTCCCCTCTTACCAAAAGAAAGCCTGATGAGCCTTCTCTTACAGAAAGGTTTGAGTTGTTTATAACGGGAAGAGAGATGGCTAATGCATATTCCGAGCTGAATGACCCTATCGACCAAAGGGAGAGGTTTATCAACCAGGTTAAAAAGAGGGAAGCCGGCGATGAAGAGGCAAATATGATGGATGAAGACTTTATTCTTGCTTTGGAATACGGTATGCCGCCTACCGGAGGTCTGGGAGTAGGAATTGACAGGCTTGTTATGCTTCTTACCGATTCTTATTCAATAAGGGATGTCTTGTTATTCCCTACAATGAAGCCGAGGGATTAGTTACCAAGCGGTTATTGTTAAGTAAGAAGGAGGTTTTTGCATGTCTGAGGCTTTGAAGTTTAAGCAAGAGAATCTTGGTGATTCCGTTAAGTTGAGTCTTTCGGGAGAAGTGGATATTTATACGTCTCAGGAACTTAAAGAGAATTTATATAATATTGTCGATACAAATAAGGCTGATTTGATAATCGATTGTACGGAGTTGAATTATATCGACAGCACAGGGCTTGGTATTTTTGTAGGAGCCTTAAAGAAAGCCAAGGAGCATAACAAAAAGATGGTTATAACCGGCTTGAAGGACAACATTAAAAAGCTTTTTATCATAACCGGCCTGGATAAGGTATTTACCATTGAGTAGAGGTGATAAGGATGGAAACCGTTTGCGACAGAATTGAAATTACTTTACCGTTTAAAGCTGATTACGTAAGTCTTGCAAGACTTGTTGCGTCGGGAATTTGCAGTAGAATAGGATTTGATATTGACACCATTGAGGATATAAAGGTTGCAATATCTGAGGTTTGCAGTAAGATAGTCAGCGTCGGAAGCAAGACTGCAGCCGGTTATACCATTGTATATGACGTTGCGGAGAGTGCTTTAAACGTTAAGTACTTTTGTGATGACCCTTCTATAAAATGCATATTCAATTCCGAGAGGGACGGACTGGCTATACATATAATAACTGCATTGATGGATCGGGTGGAACTATGCAATGAATCCAATTATATAGTTTCTATGTCAAAAACGCTTGAGGTGGGTAAATAGTTATGACATGGGATATGGAAAGTGTAAATAACGACACCGATCAGAGCAAAGGGTTATTCAAAAAATACAAAGAAACCAAGAGTGTTGAAATAAGAAATGAAATTGTAAGTAAATACCTTTATCTTGCAGACATTATTACAAAAAAGTTTTTGAATCGCGGTATTGATTATGATGACATTTACCAAGTTGCGTCTATTGCTTTGATTAAGGCTGTGGAGAGATTTGAACCTGAAAAGGGCGTAAAGTTTATAAGCTTTGCCACCCCCACCGTTATCGGTGAAATAAAAAGGTTTTTTAGGGACAAGGCCTCGGTGATAAGAATACCGAGAAGAATTTATGAGATTTATCAAAAGGTTAATCATGCAAGGGAGCATTTAACCCAGCAACTACAAAGACCTCCGCGTATAGACGAGCTGGCTGCATATTTGGATATTACTGAAGAAAAAGTATTGGAGATAATAGAATCCAACAATGTTTATAATATTCAGTCTTTTGATAAAAATGCATATTCGGATGATGATGTAATACTTTATGAGACTGTGGGACAGGAGGATAAAACCTTCGAAGAAATAGAAAACAGGGATTTTTTAGAGAAGAGTCTTGATAAATTCAATGATATTGAAAAAGAGTTTATACAATTAAGATATTTTAACAACATGACTCAAAAAGACATTGCTAAGAAGTTCGGAGTGTCCCAGATGTATATTTCAAGGCTTGAAAAAAAGGTGCTGGAACGGTTTAGAAGGATACTTCATTGAATTTCAGCCTGTATTGTACATAACAATTTTATCTTTTTCTCATAATACGTAAATATATACAAATAATGAATAATATTAATGTTTACATTAAGATTATAGTGGGTAACTATTTACTGTGAGCAAATATTATTAAGGGGTATATTAAACATGTGAAGAAAAATACTCGGGAAACTTATATTTTGCAAGTCCGGAGCCTGTGAATACTTTGTGGGGTTGAGCAAACTCATCTTCTGAAAATGATGTTCTCCCTTTCGATATCGTATTAACAGGCTCTACAAATTGCTTTAGGGTGTTTCTTTCGTATTTTTTTCTTTACGGGGATAATATGCGCCTATTATAAGGAGAAGGGGAAATTGAAGTTAAAAAGAAGTTGCGAAATGAAGGTGTCCGGCCCAAATAGCGATATAAGAAAACTGGTTAACGATATAATCGGTTTTTTATGCGGTTGCAAGGATTGTATAAATGAAAATGTTGTGTTTGATATCAGGGTTGTATTGAATGAGCTTATTGTAAATGCCGTAACTCACGGAAACAAGGAAGACAAAGACAAGTGTGTAAAAATAAAAATCGGAGTTACGGAAGATGATCATGCAATTTTCGTTATTGAGGATGAAGGAGAAGGCTTTGATTTTAAGAGCTTTATCGAGAAAGATTTTGAAATAGAAGACACTGTGGATTTCATGCAATTAAAAGAGAGGGGCAGAGGAGTACTGATTGTAAAAAAGCTTTGTGATAAATTAAAATTCAATGAAAAGGGAAACAAGGCAGTTGTGTTAAAAAAGCTGAATATGGATTAGTAACAGTGGCGTATTAGTTAATAATTTCGAATATTCTGTAGAATAACCGAGTATTTAATAAATAAATTGATATAATTATGATTATTCATATGTTTGAAGGTTTGAATACATGTGGCGTTGATGGTATATTAATAAAGCTGTCACTGATGCGCAACACTTGATAAAACCAAACAGCTTGCAGGTTAAACACAAAATTAAAAAAAATTATAAAAAAGTGTTGACAAAACAAAAACATCGTGATAGTATATAAAAGTCGCCTTGATGAGAGCAAACAAAGGGCTAAGAGAGGCGGATATGGACTTTGA
>LFSC01000012.1:0-59885 GCA_001512505.1 Clostridiaceae bacterium DTU079
CACGACATTTTGATATGTACAAAAGTGGAGAAAAATATGGAAGAAACATTGTGAAGCAAGTTGTAGAGCCTGTTAATACGACGAGGACAGGGAGAGCATTGTTTGAGCGAAGCGAGTTTTGCTCGACCCTGAGGAGTATTTACAGGCTCTAGACTTGCGTAACTTTAGTTTCCGGAATATTTTTCTCCACTTTCACCCACCATTATTTTTTATACTTCTTAACAAACCTTTGAATTCTCTGCATTGCCTCAGTTATGTTTTCCATAGAACTTGCATAACAGGATCTGACATATCCCTCTCCGCATTCTCCAAATGCCGTACCCGGAACAACGGCAACCTTCTCCTCCATTAACAGTCTTTCCGAAAACTCCGAAGAACTTAATCCGGTTGATTTTATACAGGGGAATACGTAAAATGCCCCTAAAGGCTCAAAGCATTCCAATCCTGCCTTTCTGTAACCGTCAACCATGATCCTTCTTCTCCTGTTGTACTCCCGTACCATTTCCTGTACATCTTCATCACTGTTTCTAAGTGCCTCTATACCGGCATATTGAGCAGTTGTTGGAGAACACATAATGGCGTACTGATGAATTTTATACATTGCCGCAATTAAATCCCTATGGCCGCAGCAATAACCCAGTCTCCATCCTGTCATGGCAAAGGCCTTTGAAAATCCGTTTATAACAAGGGTTTTATCCTTCATTTCAGGGAATGATGCTATTGACACATGCTTACCTTCGTAAGTCAATTCAGAATAAATTTCATCAGAAATAACAACAATATTTTTATCTTTGAGGATATCGACAATTTTCCTAAGATCCGATTCTGTCATAACTGCACCTGTCGGATTGTTCGGGAACGGAAGAATCAATACCTTTGTTCTGTCGGTAATCGCTTGTTGTAAAAGCTCCGGGGTTAACCTGAAATCATTTTCCGCTTTTAAATTTATAACAACAGGAGTAGCTCCTGTAAAAACAGCACAGGGTTTATAGGCAACAAAACACGGCTCCGGAATAATAACCTCATCTCCCGGTCCTGCAAGTGCCCTAAGGGCAATATCAATTCCTTCACTGCCACCTACCGTTACAATAACCTCATCCTTGGGATTATACTTGAGCCCATACTTTCGCTCCTGGTATCTGCAAATCTCTTCACGAAGCTCAAAAAATCCCGAATTGGGAGAATAATGGGTCCGACCCTTTTCCAAAGAATATATACCTGCTTCTCTGATATTCCACGGAGTAACAAAATCAGGTTCTCCGATACTAAGAGAAATCGCATCCTTCATCTCATTAACCAGATCAAAAAATTTTCTTATTCCTGACGGAGGCACATTTCTCACCGACGGTAAAATCATGTCAGATATCTTCATAGTACTACTGCCTCCCTGTCATCCTCCTGGTCATCCTCGAAAATTGTCCCCTTGTCCTTGTACTTTTTCAAAACAAAGTGGGTAGCAGTGCTTAATACAGAATCGAGAGGCGACAGCTTTTCTGCAACAAAAAGAGCAACCTCCTTCATTGTTTTACCCTCTACAATAACAGTCAGATCAAAACCTCCGGACATAAGATAGCATGCCTTAACTTCCGGATATCTGTATATCCTTTCTGCAACCTTGTCAAACCCCTGTCCCCTCTGAGGGGTAACCTTTACTTCAATTAAGGCTGTCACAAATTCCTTATTGGTCTTTTCCCAATTTATCAGAGTGTTGTATCCCACAATAACATTTTTTTCTTCATACTCTTTTATAGCCTGCCTTACTTCCTCAACACTCTTGTTCAGCATCACCGCTATTTGTTCTTCGCTAATCTTATTATTTTTTTCTAATATTTCCAAGATCTCTTCCATCATATCCCCTCCTATATCCAAGAAATATACGATGAATAATATAAAAACTCCTCCACCCCTAATCAAGAGATGAAGGAGTAATGTGTTTCAAAAAAATAGTAGTAAAGTCTATAAATTTGATATAAATTATACTAAATCATCTGTCCTTTTGCAAGCCATATTTTCGAATAAATATCGGAAAATACGACTCACCGACACGTTTCTATTGTCTTTACTTAAACATTCAAAATATGAAACACATTCCTCATTATATTTTATGAATTGGCCTTACCCACATATTCCTCCATTATTTCCTCGATAATGTCATCAGCTAAATCAGTATCATCGCTTTCATCGGTTTCATTGGTTCCACTGATTTCATTGTCTGACCTAACTTCATTATCGGTTTCCTGTAAAGTGGTGAATTCAACAACCTTGTCAAGATCCATCTCGTACTTTTTCAAGGTTCTTGTTATTTCTTGCTTCAAGGCTTTAATCTCCTGTTTAATATCAACAAGCTTCTCTTTTTCTCGCTCTGTCATTTCGGAGAGCTTTTTCCTTTCCTGCTCAGCTTGTTGCTTTGCTTCCTCAAGAATCAACTCAGCCTTTTCCTGTGCCTTTATAAGGACATCTGCAATTTTAACCCTGTCTTCACTTATTTGATCTGATTTCCTGGCAATATCCTCATATTTAATCCTTAATTCTCGGCATTGATTCTTTAAAGCATTTATTTCATTATCCTTTTCCTTGAGCTTTTCGTCAAATTCTCTAAGGATCTTCTCAATATATGAATTCACGTCTGATTGCTTGAAGCCAAATAGTGCTGTACCAAACCTTTTTTCACCTGCCATTTTATAGCTCCTCCTACCAAATAATAAAAATACTACTTCTTTAAAAAAACAATACTGTATTATATATTCAATCTATTTTTTCAAAACCCTGCTTTTTTCTTGAAAAAATATTATAAATAGCATTAAAATTAAATTCGGTACACATGGAACATGTATTCAGCACTATTGGATCTTTTCAGACTCATTATTATAAATGCTTATCAATCAATTCTGCAAAATCTTTTTTCGTCCTTGAGCCTACAACCCTTTCTACTACTTCTCCCTTTTTAAACACCATAATAGTGGGTATGCTCATAACTCTATACTGTGCCCCAACTTCTCCTTCATCATCGATATTAAGTTTTGCAACCTTTACCTTACCGTCGTATTCATTGGCAAGCTCATCAATGATAGGTCCCACCGCTCTGCAAGGACCACACCATGGAGCCCAAAAATCAACCAATACAATTCCATCATATTTCAATACTTCCTGTTCAAAATTGTCCTTTGTCAACATGACAACTTTTTCTCCTGCCATAATGCTCCCTCCTCGTATTTCCAAAAGCTCTGCTTTTCATAGGGTAGTGTTTCTCTTCACTACTACCGCTATAAATCATTCTTACCCATAGCTTATACAATCAAAACAATTAAATTTTACTATTGATTATACATTATTATAACCGTATCTTGCTTATATCTCAACACAATATTCAAGGGAACAGTAAAAAACATAATGAAATCATTCCGAAAACATAAATTATGCGAGTACAGAAAGCATAAATCATGCAAGTACAGAGCCTGTAAATACTTCGCGGTTTCGGGTAAAAATGCTCAATGAAAACTAATGTCCTCCCCTTCCACGTCATATTAACAGGCTCTACCACTTTTACAACATTTCTTTTATCAGATTCCAATATTAATAATGTACACCTATGATTTTTGCAGTTATGCAATCTTATAATAATCCAGTGTTTTATGAATGTACTCAAAAAACAAGCCCGCAACAAACCAGGCAGGTGCATAATCAATTCTCACAAGATTATCAATTGCAAAAGGTCCCAAATAGTACCATGGAGCCACCCCAATCAAATTAACCAGTATTAGGCCGCTTGTATATTCTATACCCCAGATAATCACTACCCAAATAATTCCCCTGATATACCACCTCCATTGCTTCATAATATCATGTATGGGTTCTAGAAAAACAGCACCTCCGTAAATAAAGAACATCCATATACTTGTATAGCCTTGTAATTTTATATCTCCGGTTATAAGAGAATGCATACCGGTCCACAGGATTTCCATAGTGCAGCCAGCCAATCCATAAACTACAAAACGTTTAACCATAGATATATTTTCTTCAATTACAAATTTTTAATGATAGAAATATATAGCTCTATATGAAATTCATGATAATGTGTATATCTTTTTTTAGTTAAGTAAAAAATAGACTACATATTTAAAAAACTTTCTATTGGCAATGAGGTGTTTCTTTGGTAAAGATTGCAGAATTTCGTTTAAACAAATATAATTCACTGATAATTAATCTTGCGGCATTAACCAATTTGGCAATTGTCACGGCCTTACTATGGATATTAAAGGGAAAAGATGAAATACTGTTTTATTTGGAACAACTATATTATAATGGGCAGATATTATCATTGGTATTAACTCTTTTAGCAGTTGTAATATTGCACGAAGCGATTCACGGTTTGGTTTATTTGGTATTCGGTGCAAAGCTTAAGTTTGGAATAAACCAATTAAACATATACACAATGGATGTTTCGGGAAATTTATATACAACATATCAGATGGCAATAATTATGCTTCTGCCTTTTTTTGCACTAACCGGTTTGCTTATTATTGCAGCAATGCTGTTTTCCCGACTGTCCTTGTGTATGTGGATCGGAATTATTTGTAATATTTGCGGTTCTACCGGAGATATATTATTGTTAACTTATATATTGTATAACAGGAAAATTAGCAAGGGAAAAAGTCTTAGAATAAGGGATGAAGAGCATGGCTTTGGGATCTATACACAGTAAACAATAAATAAAAAAGTGAAAAATATTATAAAAAACTCTACACAAATTAAAATAATTGTGATATTATATTGGTTAAGAATCTAGGAAATCTTATCCATTAATTTTAGTCAATTTTGGAATTAAATTACGACAGAAAGCTTAACTAACATCATGTTTCAGTGCTTTTACTTGGTTGTCTTACAGGTATCACATTAGTTTATTTGGTAAAGTTCAATAGGGAAGTACGGTAGATCATTTATAATAATTTCTTTAAAAAAAATATTTATGTTATTTATTATTAAAAAAAGGATAATAATATAGCATATAATAAAATGGAGGGTGCCTATGTATCTTTTTGGAAAAATCACTGTAACAGCTGTAATACCTGATGAGTTAGCTAAACTAAAAGACATTGCTTACAATCTGTGGTGGTCATGGAACTTTGAAGCAATTGACCTTTACAGGGAAATCGACTTGGCATTGTGGGAAAAGCTTGGAAAGAATCCTATAAGATTTCTTAAAGAAGTCAGCCAGAAAAAGCTTGAAGCCAAGGTCAATGATCCTGACTATATGCAGAGGTATCACAATGTAGTTGAAAAATATGAAAAATATATGCAAGAAACTGATACATGGTTTAGCAGGAACTTTCCAGATAAAAAAGACCATATGATTGCATACTTCTCAGCAGAGTACGGTTTAAATGAAGTACTTCCCATTTATTCAGGCGGTTTGGGAGTTCTCTCGGGTGATCATTGTAAATCGGCAAGTGACCTGGGAATACCCTTTACTGCGATCGGTTTATTTTATACAGAAGGATATTTCAGTCAACGAATAAACGCAGAAGGATGGCAGGAAACAATATTCACCCGTCTTAACACCTCGGACCTTCCCATAAAACCCGCCCTTAACCAAAAGGGAGAAGAAGTAATTATAAGTGTTGAATTACCTGGAAGAGTTGTATATGCAAAGGTATGGCAAGTTCAAATCGGACGGGTTAAATTATACTTAATGGACACTGATATCGCGCAGAACAGTCCTCACGACAGAGGATTAACTGCAAGGCTCTATGGCGGAGACCAGGAAACAAGAATTCAGCAGGAGATATTCCTTGGAATAGGCGGTTCCAGAGTGCTGGATGCTTTAGGTATCAACGCCACGGTATATCATATGAATGAAGGACACTCTGCTTTTCTTGGGCTTGAGCTTATCAGAAAACTGGTACAGAACAAAAACCTGCCCTTTAAACAGGCAAAAGAAATTGTTTCATCTTCACTCATATTCACCACGCATACACCGGTACCGGCCGGAAATGACGTGTTTCCTTTGGAGATGATCGACAGGTATTTCAGCAACTATTGGCCTTCTTTAGGCATAAGCAAGCATGAATTTTTAGATCTGGGACTTAAAATCGGAGAACACCATAACTTTAACATGACAGTTCTGGCCTTGACACTGGCCGGACAGAAAAACGGAGTAAGTGAGCTTCACGGTGCCGTATCAAGGAATATATTCAAAAATGTATGGCCGAGTATCCCGGAAGATGAAATTCCGATAGGCCATATAACCAACGGTATTCATACCCTTACCTGGCTGTCTCCGAGCTTTAAGCTCATGTATGACAAGTACCTGGATAAGGATTGGGAAGAACGTATTCACGAAAAGGAAACATGGGATAAGGTTGACGACATTCCCGATGAAGAATTGTGGAAAACCCACTGTGTCCTAAAAACAAAGATGATAGCTTATATCAGAGAAAAGCTCAAGCAGCAAAGGATGGCAAACGGTGAATCCATAGAAAGAATAAAAGAAGTGGATACTCTGCTTGATTCCAATGCATTGACCATCGGATTTGCAAGAAGATTTGCCACATATAAAAGGGCAAACCTGATTTTCAGAAATCTTGCCCGGATTCAAAAGCTTTTGAACGATCCGCAAAGGCCCATGCAAATAATTTTTGCAGGAAAAGCTCACCCTGCTGACGGTCCTGCACACGAAATTATCAAGCATATTAACGATATAGCAAAGCAGGAAGGCTTTAACGGAAAGGTTATTCTCATAGAGAACTACAATATGACTCTAGCCCGCAACATGGTTCAAGGAGTGGATATCTGGCTCAACAATCCGAGAAGACCTCTTGAAGCCAGCGGAACCAGCGGACAGAAGGTATGTATAAACGGTATTATCAACTTCAGTATACTGGACGGATGGTGGTGCGAAGGCTATAACGGCAAAAACGGTTGGGTTATAGGAGACGATACCTTCTATGACAATGAGTATCATCAGGATAATGCCGATAGCGAATCCATTTATAACATACTGGAAAAGCAAATTATACCTACCTTCTTTGACAGGAATGAAAAAGGTATTCCTGAAAAATGGGTAGCTATAATGAAGGAATCTATAAAATCCAATGCTTATAGATACAGTACCCATAGAATGGTTCAGGACTATACAAACAAGTACTACATTAATTCAATGCAAAGACATGACAAGATAATATCCAGCAACTATCAGTTTGCTATAAACCTTTCCGATTGGAAACAGCGTGTTGAGCAGTTATGGCCTCAGGTACAGATTATTGCAGACAAAACCTCAAACCATTTGAAGGAAAGAAACTTTATATCGGGAGAAACTATTCCGATTAATGCATACGTAAGCTTGGGCGGTCTCGACCCTTCGAGCGTTAAGGTACAAGTTTATTACGGTACTATTGGAAATAATAATACCATTGAAAATGCAAAAATTATAAATATGGATCTAAAGGAAAAAAATGCCAACGGAACTTACACCTACACTGCAAACATAACATTGTTTGAAGGTGGAGAGTACGGTTACACCTTTAGAGTCATTCCATATCATCCCGACTTGATTAATCCGTTTAACATCGGCTTAATACGTTGGGTGGTACAGTAAAGGTAGTTTACTTCGTAAATTCAATAATAAAAGCTTGATCTGTCGAGTACCCCCTCACTGAAGGCTTTTATTTCATTCAACACCTTCTAAGCAAAAAGCAGGAAAATATCTTAACAGTATTTTCCTGCTTTTTGCTTTCAATTACGCTTCAACTTTTCCGTATACTCCTCCGCCTCCGGCTTCAATGGAAAGCTTTCCTTCTCTTGAAAGAATTATATTTCTTGCTATTTCTTCTTTTGCTACAGCGGCCAATTCTTCAAAAGTAGCCTGATGCAATACATTCATTTCACTTCCGAAATGATTAATCAGCTTGTCTATCGTCTTCGGTCCTACTTTGGGTAAAAACTCCAGCGGAACCTGATATCGATATGGCGGCCTTCCATTCATTCGCGGATTGTCCCTGTCCTTAATCAGCATAAGTCTGTCCCTGACACCCACCACCACTTGGTGCTTCTCCGAGACCGGGCATTTCAAAACCGGTGCCTGCCCCTCAATTACTCTGTCGCATATCAAGCAATAGCTTCTGTGATATTTCCCAAGCTTCGGATCCAGACCGTAATTTGCCTTAATACTTCTTCCGTCAATACCTTTAAACGCTTTTAATATTTCCTCAAAAGACGGTTCTTCCATCTGAAATACGTTGTACTCCCTCCCCATTTTTATTAACGAATGGGCATCGGAATTACTTAAAAACACTTTACCGTCAAGCTCACTCAACTGGCTTGCCATCATGGAATCGGCACTTAAGCCCAGTTCTATCGCAGGAATTTTCTCAAAGGATTTTTCGTTGAATATTTCTAAAAGACTGTCACAACAATTACCATAGAAACTCTTATGGGGAGTGAATATGTGAGCCGGTATATATGTACCTCCGTAGTATTCCACCATATCAAATAACTGCTGACCGGTTAACCTGCAGATTGAGGAACAATTATAGATGTTTTTTATGTGTTTTGTTATATCTTTTGCAAAGTCCTTAAGCGTTTTTAATGAAGGAAAAAAACAAAGGGAGTGAGCACTGCATCCTCTTTTTTCATGGGTCTCCAGCTCTGCTCCCAATATTAAAACCTGACCTTTACGATATTCCATTCCCCCGCCCTTTTTTTCCCTCAACTCACCTTTTTCAATTAATCTCTCTATGTCCTCAATAACATAAGGAGAAATACAGTCAACAACTCCGATGACATCTATACCTTTTCTGGTATAAGACTCGAAGGCAATATTTTCAAAGGTAAGGTTTTTGGCTGTAGCCCTCTTTATCTCATTTCCATTAGAAGATCTTCCAATGTGAACATGAAGATCTACAAAATAATCCTTCATAAATGTCCCCCTAAAATGTTATGCTGTTATCCGTAACTCTCTCGACTGTTTTATTACCCGCATACCTCACAAATCGTATGCTACTCTATTAATAATAAACCATAACCCTGCCATTATCAACTTACACTCTGGTTTTCCTTTTTGAGTGCCGACCATTTTCCGCACCGGTCGCCCCAGCATGCGAGAACCTCATTGTCCGATGTTATTTCTATAACCTCGCACATATTTGAGCAGTCGTTGCATTCAATACTTCTGGCCTTGAAATCTTTCTGGCAATTTTCAAATCCGTAGAAGTTAGTGGTCCTGCCGCTCCTTGACACTTCCTCCCTGGCTATAATTGCCGCTCCAAAGGCACCCATTACATCATAGTATTTCGGTATTATTATTTTCTTGCCGATTGCTTTTTCAAAAGCCGCCACAATGCCGACATTGGCAGCAACACCGCCCTGAAATACAATAGGTTCTTCAATTTCCTTTCCCTTGGCAAGATTGTTCAAATAGTTTCTTACAAGGGCTTCACAAAGACCGTTTATAATATCTTCAATACTATGCCCGGTCTGTTGTTTGTGTATCATATCCGACTCGGCAAATACCGCACACCTTCCCGCAATTCTTACAGGCGATTTGGACCTTAGTGCATAAGAACCGAATTCTTCTATTGATATCTCAAGCCTTGCTGCCTGTCTATCCAAAAATGAACCCGTGCCGGCAGCACAGACAGTGTTCATTGCAAAATCATACACTATACCGTTTTTTAAAATTATGATCTTGGAGTCCTGTCCACCTATTTCCAGTATTGTTCTTACACCGGGAATCAGGTTTTGTGCCGCAATAGCATGGGTTGTGATTTCATTTTTAACAATATCGGCACCCACAATTACACCGGCAAGATTCCTCCCACTCCCTGTAGTTCCGACTCCTTTTACAATTGCATTCTTTCCGAGATGTTCGGATAAGATCTTCATGCCCTTGACCAATGCATTGATCGGTTGACCTCCGGTTCTTAAATAAAGCTTATCCACCACCTCATCATTTTCATTGATAGCCACCAGATTAGTACTCACCGAACCCACATCAATTCCCAGATAAAGCGAAGTTTTGCTCAATTTCTGCTCTCTCCCTTCTCCTCTTCAGTAAATCTACAAAGGCCTCTATTCTGGTCAAATAACCTGCCTCCCCCGTCATTTCATCAATTATCAATGTAAGGATGGGTATGTTATAATCTCTTTCTATAGCAGGAAGTATACTTTCTGCAACTATTTCCGGCATACAAGTCAGGGGATAAATCTGTACCACACCGTCATACCCGCCTTTTGCATAAAGCACAGTATTACCTACGGTCTCCTGGGCATGTCCCCCAATCATAGTTCCAAGATAAGGCTTTGCAGCTTCTTTATACCTTATGTCCTTTTTAAAGGGAACAATTGCCTTTAGCATATGCTCAATTATCCAACCGCTGACGGTATTGGTCCTGTCCACTTCAATTCCCATATTCCCCAAAATTGACTCAATATAAAAATTAGAGAAAGGATCTATTGTTGTATAGATTTCTCCTACAATTCCCACCCTTAAAGGCTTATAATCCTTATCGATTTCCAACCTCAACAACCGGCTTTTCGTTACCTCCACAAGCTTAAGAATTTGCGATGAGCCTTTTACATCCCTTACTTTCTTCTGAAATTCATTGTAAATTTTATCGGTACTCCCCTTTCTAATCTCCCGGGGCCGAATCTTATAGGTCAGCCTTTCCAGTTCATCCACCCTTTTTGCTACGATCGTGGTATTCTTTATAATCTTTAAAATTTTGAAAGCATTTAAACTGCCTGCAACTTTTCTGATTCTTTTTAAAAGCTCCGTAAACCCATCTTGGGGAACCTCCAAGGTAATAACATCCATATTGAATCCGTTGTCATTGAGAATTTCCCTGCTCATCTCACAGTAATACCCAAATCTGCACGGACCTCTTCCTCCCGTTGTCAAAATAGTGTCCGCCCCTTTTTCATAGGCTTGAATATAATTGCCAAGATTAATCTTTAAAGGCAAGCACGCCATTTCAGGGGCAATCTTGGTACCGATTTCCAGTGCCCGCTTATTGTTATAGGGAGGAATGATATAATCCACACCGGCATCATCTAGGAGTGCTTTGGCTACAATGTATGTATTACCCATATGCGGAAACGTTACCTTCATTTCCATACCTCCATCTGATCATATCGATAAATGCCTCAAGCCTGGTATCCATTCCGGCTTCCCCTGAGTGCTCATCCAAGTTAAGAACAATAAAAGGAATATCTTTATTCCTTCTTATTTTTCTTTCGATAAGGTCGCTTATAAAAGCGTCAATACCGCATCCGAAGGCCATAAGATATATGATCCCGTCAATATCGTCCCTTTCAAGAAAATGCAAGGAACTGCCGACGGCTTTTCTTCCGAAGTTCCAGAATAATCTTTTGGGAAGCACCTTAACATGTTTTTTTATGGTTTCACCATCCACCATATCGACAGTAATTATTGTGGCACCCATATCAATAAGCTTGTCCAGCAAATTCATATTGGCATACCTGTCATAAAGGTTGTATCCATGGCCGATCACCGCAATATTAAGATTGGGTACATCGTATTTTTTCACTTTCCTCAGCTTTTTGTCCAATATATCACAGGGAAGAACACCTTTTTTCACCTTCTCCCGAAACTCTCTATAGCTTTCCAATGCTTTTTTGTAAGCCCTTTTAATCTTATTTCTGTCCTTTGTAAAAAAGCCGCCAACTTCATATGCAGCCTTAAGTGCATTCTTTCCGGACTTTCTAAGGTTTACCTCCGTATCGATTACCGGAGGCAAATCCTTTAAGGTATGCCTTACCATATCGGGCAATCCGCCGAACTTCGGGCAAACATACTCTTTTTTCGATACACTGGTAAACCTGGGGATAAACAAGTAATCAACCTTATCCTTTATGCTCATTACATGTCCGTGAAATATCTTTATAGGAAGACAGGCTTCGTCAATACACGTTTTCGATCCATCGTCCATTATGGATTTTGTTGTGTGGTCCGATAACACAATTTCCACTCCCAGTTCTTCAAAAAAAGTTTTCCAAATAGGATAATACTGATAATAGAACAAAGCCCTGGGTATTCCTACTTTTGTAGTATTCATTTAAAACACCTCAAAAGTTATTATGTACCTATGGACTTTTGTTTATTCAAAAAGAAAAACCCCGGAAATTTCTCTCCAGGGTTACAAACTCACTTTATATTTACTGATTCTGCTTTTGCTCTATCCTCTGTGCCTCTTCTTCAAATCCGTAATTCTTATAGAATTCTTTTATCATACTAAGAAAATAAGTATTTCCTTCAGCGCTTTTCTCCGCTTTCTCCAAGAGCTTCAATGCACCCTCTTCATCACCGGTCTTTAGCATTGCCTCAGCCTGATATACTTGATACAAGAGGTTATCAGGGTTCTTCTTCGAGCATACCTTGCTTGTTTCTAAAAGCTTTTCCCAATTCTCAGCAATTCTGTACATTTCTGTAGCCTTATCCATATAGTAGATATCTTTCTTTTGTTTATAAAGCTCCTCATAGCAATTACCCGATTCATCGTATTTTCCCTCTCTAAAAAGCCTAAATGCTTTCATAGACAAATCCGTTATTTCAATATCGTAGCCTTTCTTTAACTCTTCAAGCCACTCTTTATACTTTTCGGATTCAACAAACTTGTCCACCGTAATAATTTGCTCATATTCGCTCCGGGTACGATAGTAATTTACTACCTTGTCCACATAAACAATCTCATAGCCATTATAAACCTCTATAGGCTCAAGTAATTCTCCCGGTTCTGCGGTAAATACCGCATTGTCATAAGCCTCCTCATGGAAGCCTGATATAAGTCCTTTTATTATCCCGCCGTTATCCTTTGTTTCTTCATCTTCGGAATATTGCTTTGCAAGGGCCTCAAAATCCTCGCCGTTACTAAGCTTTTCATAAATCTCCAAGGCTAAGGCTTTAGCCTCCTCCTTATCCCTGTCTTGGGTTGAAATAAATATATGCCTTATGTCCAAACTTTTATTTTGCATCATATGCTTCGCATATCCTTCATCTATTTCCGCTTCGGTCAATGGATCTCCCTTTTCTTTAGCTACAGCATATATGCATTTATGCTTTATAATATATTCCTCAATATCCTTTTTCATTTCCTCTTCGGTGGTATAGCCCCGGGAACTCATATACACACTCAAACCTCCGGAATCCTTATATCTGGGCTCAATGAACCTTTTTATGTAGTCCTCGACTTCACTTTCGGTTGCTGTTTTCCCCGACTTATTGAAAATATAGTCTTCAAGAACCAGCCTCTCAATTATTTGATCCAGAAGCATATCTGTACGTTCTTCTTCGCTCATTCGTTGCACTGCCGCATTCCTTTTCCACTTTTCAAAGAACTTGTTTCTTTCTTCAATCATAATATCGGTGCTAACATAGGAACCATTGAATTTAAGTGCCTCAAATCCAAAAGGTTTAGACTCTTCCGGCGCACCACCTTTTTTTGACAGGTAAAAAAACGTACATACCGAAGCAAGTACAACAACGGCTGCAAAAACAGAGATCATTAAAATTTTATTTTTTCCTTTCATAATATAAAAAACCCCCTAACAGTATTACCTTTAACTAAAAAGTTAAATCAAACTATAGAAGAAAGGGCATAACTTTGTTAAAATACAGTTAACAACGCAAAAGCTCTATATAAGTATTTTAACTGAAACCCTACTAGAATACAATATCAAGGCAACTTAATATTTTAAATCACCTTATGCTCACAATTTACTTCAAAACCAGCAAAATAATCATATAATAAAAGCATGGTGGGAGGAATGACAAAATGAAGGTATTGTTCATAGGCGGAACGGGTATTATTAGCGAAGCAGCCTCCAAACAAGCTGTCAGGCAAGGTATTGATCTATATCTTTTAAACAGGGGACTTAATCCGCAATTTATACCCGAAGGTGCAAAGCTTATTAAAGCGGATATCAGAGACAAAGAATCTGTCAATAAAGCTCTAAAGGGTCATACCTTTGATGTGGTCGTCGATTGGATAGCTTTCGTCCCCGAACATGTCAAAACCGACATTGAACTTTTTAGAGAGAGGACCGCACATTATATATTTATAAGCTCGGCATCGGTATACCAAAAACCTGTATCCCATTATATCGTTACAGAATCCACACCTCTGGCAAATCCCTATTGGCAATACTCCCGGGACAAAATTGCATGTGAAGAGCTTCTTATGAATGAGTATAGAAACACCGGCTTTCCGGTAACCATTGTTCGCCCGTCTTTTACATACGGACTTAAAATGATTCCTGCCGCACTGAACAGTTGGAATAATCCCTGGTCTATTGTAGATCGTATGCGCAAGGGTAAAAAAATCATAGTTCACGGCGACGGAACATCGCTTTGGACAATGACACACAATACGGACTTTGCGAAAGGTTTTATAGGTCTTATGCATAACAGCCAATCAATAGGTCACGCTTTTCACATCACATCCGATGAAGTTTTAAACTGGAATCAAATATACAAAGCAATTGGAAATGCAGCCGGAGTTGAACCTGAAATTATACATATTCCGTCAGACTTTATTGCCCGTTTTTCCCCTGATGTAACGGGAAGCCTTCTGGGAGACAAAGCAGCAAGCATGGTATTTGACAATACAAAAATCAAGCGATTTGTACCCGGCTTTAATGCTACAGTATCCTTTTCTGAAGGTATTAAAGAAACCATCAAATGGTTTGAAAACAATCCTCAAATATGTACCGTCGACGAGGAGTGGGACCGTCTTATGGATACAATAATAAGTAAATATGAAAGAGCCCTTGAATAAACAAAGAAACTATCGTTTAGAGACTGTAAATTCGAATATTAAAAGTATACTGCGTTTTTACACATAACAGCCGATTAACTAAATAAAATAATGTCGAATTTACATTCTCTTCGGGCTCTTACTCAGTAAATTGAATATTTAAATTAACTTCTCTACCATAAAATTTTAAATCCCTTATAGTATTTAAAAAGGGCCTTACCTAAAATTTTATCTTTTGATACATATTTATTGATCCACATTCTCGAATCTTTAGAGTAATTTCTGTTGTCACCCAACATAAAATAGCTGCCTTCCGGAACCTTATACGGTCCGTAATCCCCTACCGGCTTTTCCTTAAGGTAAGGCTCCTCAAGGATTTCCCCGTCAATATATACTACGCCATCCTTAATCTCCACAGTCTCCCCCGGAAGTCCTATAACTCTTTTCACATAAAGCACTTCTTCGTCATCCGGGAATTTAAACACTACAATATCTCCCCTTTCAGGGTCTCCGATAAGATAATGTATTCTGCTTGCAATCAGCCTGTCTTTAGGCATAATTGTATTCTCCATCGATCCGGTGGGAACATAGGCACTAACAATAACATATCTGGTTAAAAACAATGCAACCAACACTGCACCCAATATATAAAGTGCCCAGCTTATGATCTCTTTTACTATTTCCTGCTTTTTGTTTCCGGTAGATTCCAATTTGTCCATATCAATCTATCCTTCTTTACATTAAATATTTAACAGCAGCCATATTACTTCAAGTAAACTGAATCAAATACACTTTTATGAAAAACAGTAAAGGCAGTAATTCGTGAAATCCCTCTAATAAAAAGTGAAGGCCAGTTACTGACCTCCACATATTTATTATATTAAATCTTAAGCTTTTCCGTCACAACCCAAAACATTAACAATCTTATGCTTAACCAATTCCTTAATAGCTGTTCTTGCAGGTCCTAAATACTGTCTCGGGTCAAAGTGTGAAGGATTCTCTGCAAAGTATTTTCTAATTGTTCCTGTCATAGCAAGTCTTAAGTCTGAGTCTATATTTATTTTACAAACAGCCATTGAAGCAGCTTTTCTAAGCATATCTTCAGGAACTCCCTTTGCTCCGGGCATGTTTCCACCGTTATTGTTAATCATTTCAACATATTCAGGCATAACTGATGATGCGCCGTGAAGAACTATCGGGAAACCGGGAAGTCTTCTTTCAATCTCTTCCAAAATATCGAATCTCAGTTTTGGCTCACCCTTAAATTTAAATGCACCGTGACTTGTACCGATGGCAATTGCAAGGGAATCAACACCGGTTCTCTGTACAAACTCTTCTACCTGGTCGGGATCTGTAAATGCAGCATCTTCTTCAGAAACATTAACTGCATCCTCAATTCCTGCAAGCCTTCCAAGCTCTCCCTCAACAACAACGCCTTTGGAATGAGCGTAATCAACAACCTGCTTTGTAAGCTTTATATTTTCTTCAAAGGGATGATGTGAACCGTCAATCATAACGGATGTAAATCCACCGTCAATACATGATTTACAAAGTTCAAAAGTATCACCATGGTCGAGATGTACACAGATGGGAAGTCCGGTTTCTGCTATTGCAGCTTCTATAAGCTTCATAAGATATGTATGGTTTGCATACTTTCTCGCACCTGCCGAAACCTGGAGAATCAACGGAGCATTTACTTCTTTAGCAGCTTCTGTGATACCTTGAATTATCTCCATGTTGTTAACATTAAACGCACCTATAGCATATTTACCCTCATAGGCTTTCTTAAACATTTCAGTACTTGTTACTAATGGCATATTTTCAACTCCTTATAATTAAATTAGTGTATATTAGTTATTATAACCACACTTGTTAAGTTTTTATCATAATCATTTTATCAGATTGATGTTGAAAATCAAGTTTAAAATTAAAATTAATAAATATTTTTAATTCATGTACAATTGCATTTAAAAAATAATTATGTTATATTTTTATTTGGTTGTGTTTAGATAAATTTGAAATTGAACACATATACTATATTTACGTATTTTCTTTAAGGAGGTTTTAGTATGAGCCGTTTAGAAGGTGCATGTATATTCGGGCAATCAGGCGGTCCGACATCTGTTATTAATGCCAGTGCGGCTGGTGTTATTCAAGAAGCATTAAAGCAAGATTGTATTACCGCTGTTTATGGAGCCGCTCATGGAATTAAGGGTGTTCTTGAAGAAAACTTTTTTGATATGAGCAAAGAAGATCCCTATGAATTGGAATTATTGAAAACCACTCCTTCCTCTGCATTGGGTTCTGTAAGGTACAAGCTCCAAAATTTCGAAGAAGACGATACCGATTACAAGAGACTTTTGGAAGTATTCAAAAAGTATAATATCAGGTATTTCTTCTACAATGGCGGAAACGACTCAATGGATACCTGTAACAAAGTCAGCAAGTACATGCAAAAGGTTGGATATGAATGCCGTGTAATGGGTGTTCCCAAGACAATTGACAACGACCTCTGGGGAACAGACCATTGTCCTGGTTATGGTAGCGCTGCAAAATACATAGCTACATCTACCATGGAAGTTTACCATGATGCAAGGGTTTATGACACAGGAATGATAACCATTCTTGAAATAATGGGAAGAAACGCCGGCTGGCTGACAGCAGCTTCAGCTCTTGCTGCTTATAAAGGAAACGGTCCGGACCTTATCTATCTTCCTGAATTACCCTTTGATATGGATAAATTCCTCGAAGACACAATGAGGATTTATAAAGAAAACGGCAAGGTTATCGTAGCTGTTTCCGAAGGTATAAAGGACAAGGACGGAAAATATATTTCCGAATACGGTTCCGACCTGGCAAAAACAAAGGATTCTTTCGGTCATGCTCAGTTGGGCGGTCTTGCCTCTACTTTAGCAAACATCGTTAAGGAAAAAACCGGAGCAAAGGTTCGTGGCATTGAGTTCAGCCTTCTTCAGAGATGTGCCGCTCATGTAGGTTCCTTAACCGATGTTAATGAAGCTTACCTTGCAGGCCAGACAGCCGTTCAATTAGCTGTTGAAGGAAAAACCGATTACATGGTTGCCTTTGAAAGAGCAGAAGGAAAAGAATATAAATGCAATATCAAGCTTATAAACCTGACAGATGTTGCAAACACTGAAAAGAAGATTCCAAGAGAGTGGATAAACGAAGCAGGCAACGGTCTTAATCAACAATTTATTGACTATGCATTGCCGTTGATTCAAGGTGAGTCAAGACCTCCTCTCGAAGACGGTCTTCCAAGGTTTGCTAAGCTGAAAAAGGTATTGGCTAAAAAATAATTACTTAAATATACTTAAATAAAATAACTTAATATAAAAATGCGAGAAATCATACGACTGGCGGAAGTGGAGTTTACCACAGGGAGTATGATTTTAATAGATAGCCGACCGCCTGGGTTAATAATAATACTCAGGCGGTTTTTATTTTGTTAAAACTTTAATTATCTTTTTAATTGAAGTAAAGCTCTCAAGCTTAGGGGGGATACAAATGTTTGAAAATGCGTGGAAAGGGTTTAAACCCGGAGCATGGCAACAGGATATTGATGTACGGGACTTCATCGTTAAAAACTATACACCCTACGACGGCAACGAAGACTTTCTGGTTCAACCGAGTGTCAAAACACAGAATTTATGGGAAAAGTGCAAAAATCTATTAAAGGAAGAATATTTGAAGTCAGGAGTACTGGACATTGATACCCGGACTGTTTCCGGAATTACCGCCTTTCCGCCGGGATACATCGACAAGGATAACGAACTAATAGTAGGCTTGCAAACCGACAGTCCGTTAAAAAGAGCGGTCAATCCGTATGGCGGCATAAGGATGGCCAAACAAGCCTGTGAACGGTATAACTATACTTTGTCACCTCAAATCGATGAGATTTTTACAAAATTTCGACGAACACACAATGACGGTGTCTACAGCTGTTATACCCCCGAAATGAGAAGGGCAAGAAAGTGCGGAGTTATTACCGGGCTGCCCGATGCTTACGGCCGAGGCAGAATTATTGGGGATTATAGGCGTGTTGCACTCTATGGCGTCAATCGGCTCATAGAAGGTAAAAAATATGATTTGATGCAGTTGGAAGACGTGGATATGACTGAAGAAACCATACGCTTACGTCAAGAGGTATCTGAACAAATAAATGCATTACAGGAACTGGTTACAATGGCCCAAAGCTACGGATACGATATCACAAGACCGGCCGAAAATTCCTTTGAAGCCGTTCAATGGACATATTTTGCCTTTTTGGGTGCGATGAAGGAAACCAACGGTGCTGCCAACTCCCTGGGAAGGGTCAGTACTTTCTTTGACATATACATAGACAGGGATCTTAGGGAAGGCAGGATTACCGAAACCGAAGCCCAGGAGATGATTGACCAGTTTGTAATCAAGCTAAGGCTCATTAGGCACCTTAGGACTCCGGAATACAATGAACTATTCGCCGGCGATCCCGTCTGGATAACCGAGTCCATCGGAGGAATGTGCGAAGACGGAAGGCATATGGTGACAAAAACCTCTTTCCGCTTTCTCCAAACCCTTTTCAACCTGGGTCCCGCTCCGGAACCTAATATTACAATATTATGGTCCGAAAGGCTTCCCCTACCCTTTAAAAGGTTTTGTGCCAAAGTATCCATGGCTTCAAGTGCCATACAATATGAAAACGACGATCTTATGATGCCGATGTTTGACGATGACTACAGTATATCCTGCTGCGTATCCGCCATGCGCACCGGAAAAGAAATGCAGTTTTTCGGAGCAAGATGCAATCTTCCAAAGCTATTGCTATTGGCACTGAACGGAGGAAAGGATGAAATAACCGGCACCCAAGTTGCCCCGGAGTTTGAACCCTATGAGGATGAATACCTTGACTACGACAAGGTAAAGGTTCTGTTTAAGAACCTTCAAAAATGGCTTGCAAGGCTTTATGTAAAAACAATGAATGTCATACATTATATGCATGACAAATATGCCTATGAAAGGCTTATGATGGCTCTTCACGACACCGATGTCAAAAGAAACATGGCTTTCGGTATCGCAGGCCTTTCAGTGCTTGTCGATTCGTTAAGCGCCATTAAGCATACTCGAGTTAGAGCAATAAGGGATGAGAGGGGTCTTATAACCGACTTTGAAGTAGAAGGCGAATATCCGCAATTCGGAAATGCCGACAACAGGGTTGACAGTATTGCCGTTGAAATTGTTAAAGACTTTTACAACGAATTAAAAAAGTACAGCACATACAGAAATGCCACCCACACCCTCTCGATTTTGACCATAACATCCAATGTGGTTTACGGCAAAAAAACAGGTTCAACTCCCGACGGTCGAAAAATAGGAGAACCCTTTGCTCCAGGATGCAATCCCATGCATGGAAGGGATAAAAACGGAGCTCTTGCTGTATTGAACTCCGTTGCAAAAATTCCCTATAAGTACTGTAAGGATGGAATTTCCCTTACTCTTTCAATGGTTCCCAACTCCCTTGGAAAAGATGCCGATTCAAGGCTTAATAATCTTGTAGCTTTGTTGGACGGCTATTTCGTTCAAGGGGGACATCATATAAACATTAACGTACTTGAAAGAGAAATATTGAAAAAAGCCATGGATGAACCTGCAAATTACCCGCAGCTTACCATAAGGGTTTCCGGCTATGCGGTCAACTTTATAAGGCTAACTCGAGAACAGCAGCTTGAGGTTATTTCAAGGACCTTCCATGGCGCTATGTAGAGCCATAGCCGGTTTTACAGGCTTAGACTTCGGAACTTAAGCTTCAGGATTGTATTTCTTCATTTCATCCCTGCAGCGTTCGTCGATACGGTTATATAGTTCATATAAGCGCTGGACACCGTTTTCAAGCTTATAATAATGAGCTATATACGGGATTAACAGTATCAGAAACATGGCAGCTACACCAAGAAGCTCAAGTTTATCGAAGGCAACCGAAATAAGTGTTGTCGTAAGGAAGAACAAACCGAAAAATAATGTAACCAGCAAATGAATCAGTCTTTCATGCTGAATAAATTCGATTTGCGTTTTATGATAGTCCAAAAGCCATTCCCATTGGGAATAAGACTCACTGGAGAGTATGTTTTTCACCAGTTCTTCCTGCTTTTTGATATACTTTACCATGCAATACACCTCCATAATTAATTATACAGCAGTAGAATCAACAAAGAATACTATAATTTATATCGGTGTAAATTATCGCAACGGTAAAGTGTCTAAGATTATTAGGGTTATAGAATAAGTAATAACATTATGCAAGAAAACGAAAGAAATCTTGCATGACAAAGAGTAAATCCGCATAATCCTCTGATAACCTGGATATATTATTGTAAACGGCAATACTTGTCGGTTTTTGGCTTTTGGAGGGACATATAGATTAATGTTAAAATGTTATCAATGTGTAAATTCTGAAGCCTAAACTGGCTTGAAATCAACTTTATAGATACAGCAGATTATTGTTATGTTAACTATTTTATGGATTTATTCCTAATATTATAAAATTTTGAATTTTAGAGAGGAAAGGATGTAAGTATGTTAAAAAGTAAATCTAAGGTTGCAATAATTGGGTCTGGTTTTGTGGGATCTTCCATAGCCTTCGCAATGGCTTTAAAGCAAACAGTAAATGAAATAGTTTTAATTGACGTAAACAAGGAAAAAGCTATGGGTGAAGCTATGGATATCAGCCATGGTCTTCCCTTCATGGGACAAATGTCAATATATTCGGGCGACTATTCCGACGTAAAGGACTGTGATGTTATTGTTGTAACAGCCGGTGCAAACAGAAAGCCGGGAGAAACACGTTTGGATCTGGCAAAAAAGAATGTTTCAATAGCAAAAAGCATAACCACCGAAGTTATGAAGTATTATAATCACGGGGTTATCCTTGTGGTTTCGAATCCTGTCGATATTATTACATATATGATTCAGAAATGGTCAGGTCTTCCGAACGGTAAGGTTATGGGTTCCGGTACTGTGCTTGACAGCATTAGATTCAGATATCTTTTAAGTGAAAAACTTAATGTGGATGTTAAAAACATACACGGCTATATTATAGGAGAACACGGTGATTCTCAGCTTCCTTTGTGGAGCGCTACCCATGTTGCCGGTAAAGATATAAACGAGTATTGCATATCTCCCAACAGCCCGTTTACTGAGGCAGATAAACCGATAATTGCCGAAGAAGTTAAGAAAGCGGGAGCAACCATTATTAAGAATAAAGGTGCAACATACTATGCAATAGCTGTTACCGTAGATTCAATTATCGAAACTCTTCTTAAGAACCAAAACACAATTAGAACAGTAGGAAGCGTAATCAACGGTCCTTACGGAATTCATGACGTTGCTATAAGCCTCCCGTCCATAGTAAATTCCGAAGGAGTTCAGGAGGTTCTTGAATTAAATCTTACTGATGAAGAAAGAGTCGCTTTAATGGCTTCCGTGGCTCAGGTTAAGAGTGTCCTGGATGAAGTAAAAGATATGTAATAATGACTATATAACTCATTGACTTCTATTTTGAGTATTTAAGCTGAAAAAACGTACAAGACTTCTTAGAACTTAAGATGAAATATTAATACGACTCATTAATATTTGAATATAATAACTTTAGGAGGTTAATTTAATGGATTACAGAAAAGAATCGTTAAGGCTGCACGGAGAATGGAAGGGAAAAATTGAAGTAATCTGCAAAGTTCCGACAAGTAGCAAAGAAGATCTCTCCCTGGCATATACCCCGGGAGTAGCAGAGCCGTGTCTTGCTATACAAAAGGATGTAGACCTTTCATACACCCTTACAAGACGTTGGAACTTGGTAGCAGTAATAACCGACGGTACAGCTGTTCTCGGACTTGGTGATATAGGTCCTGAAGCAGGTATGCCTGTTATGGAAGGTAAATGCGTACTGTTTAAACAATTCGGTGACGTAGATGCATTTCCGTTATGCATAAAGTCAAAGGATGTCGATGAAATCGTCAACACTATAAAACTTATTTCAGGAAGCTTTGGGGGAATCAACCTGGAAGATATATCCGCCCCAAGGTGTTTTGAAATAGAGAGAAGACTTAAAGAAGTATGTGATATTCCGATTTTCCATGATGACCAACATGGAACAGCAGTAGTATCTCTTGCTGCAATGCTTAACGCACTCAAACTTACAGGAAAAAACATTAATGACATTGAGGTAGTAGTAAACGGATCCGGCGCTGCAGGTATAGCAGTTACAAGGCTTCTTATGAGCATGGGCTTAAAGAAGGTAATTCTCTGCGACAGAAAGGGTGCAATATACGAAGGAAGAGAAGACCTCAATGAAGAAAAGGCTCTTATGGCTAAAATATCAAATCTTGAGAAAAAGAAAGGAACCCTTGAAGAAGTAATCAAAGGTGCTGACGTATTCCTTGGTCTTTCCGCTCCTGGAATGGTTACTCAGGATATGGTAAGATCCATGGCAAAGGATCCGATAATATTTGCAATGGCAAATCCGACACCGGAAATTATGCCTGACGAAGCTATAGCAGCAGGTGCAAAAGTAGTAGGTACCGGAAGATCAGACTTCCCGAACCAGATTAACAACGTTCTGGCATTCCCGGGTATATTCAGAGGTGCATTAGACGTAAGAGCAAGAGATATCAATGATGAAATGAAGATAGCTGCAGCTAAAGCTATCGCTTCCTTGGTAAGCGATGAAGAGCTTTGTCCGGAGTTTATTCTGCCCGAACCTTTTGACCCAAGAGTTGGTTCTACAGTAGCAAAGGCTGTAGCTGAGGCAGCAAGAAAAACAGGAGTTGCAAGAATATAAGTTTTTTAGAATCTGTAAATACCCCGTAGGGTTTAGTAAAAGGAGAGAGGTTTTATGTTCCTCTCTCCTTTTTAGTTATTCAATCCGATTTTTCAAAGGACCCTTTTTATATTTCTATATTTTTATACCTGTTCTCTGCAACTTTAAATAAAACAATAATACAGGGCAAAAGCACTACAACCTCAAAAATGAATATTCCTAAAAATATCACCGTCTGCGGCATCCGAAATAAAACCATAGCCGAAGCAAAAACAGTCATAAAAAACATATATCCCATCGAAACAATAATCCCAAAAAGACCGTTAAGGTTGGTTTTTACAGCCTCGTGAGGATTTGTCCAATCCAGCTTCGGTCTGAAAATATCAATGATTAAATCAAGAATGGCAATTGTCATTGAAGCCAAGGACGAAAGAAAAATAAGTACCAGCAGCTTAAGTACAGAAACCCCGATAAGCCCGACCACAAAAGCCCCAATAACAAGGATTCCCATCGTGGATATAGCCATACCGTGCAAAAGCTTTGAAATTATCTGCTTCCGTGGCGAAACAGGAATCATTTTTGATATCCAGAAGGTATATCCTTCTCTTGAAACAGCTGTTGATGATACCATATTGAGACTTGCAGCAAGAACCATCAATCCAAAGCCCACCAGGGATACATATATATCGTTTCGAGGCTCCCGAGCCACCTTTATGAAATTTCCAATTGATTCTTGACTTTGCCCAAGAATTGAAATCAACGTCATCACAGGCATGATTATCATACCAGACAAACCGTTTATCATAAATACAGGGGTCCTCAAAAGGAGTTTCCACTCTTTCCAAAAAAGAGCGGTCAATGGGCTTGACACTTTAATATACTTGTCACTTGCTGTCTCAAAAGAAGCAAGTCTTTTCTTTCCGGATCTTTCATTTCCGGATAAAATTCCTTTATAAAATACCCTGTTGCCCACCCATAACAGGAAAGTAAAGAGCAGAACGGAAATAAGCACAAAAAGTAAAAAGTAACCCCATCCTTCCATGCCCGGTTTTGAAAGACCGTAAGTAACCCAAATACTGGGCGGAAATTTCGACCCTACATTTTTAATAACCCAGTCCTGTATTTGTCCCATGTCGTAATAATCTTCCATACCTCCGTTCATCATCTTCTGTACGTAAAAGTTTACGCCAATTCCTATTGCCATGGACAGAAAGCTGGCTACTACCACTATTAAATCCTTGGATTTTTTAATATTTACAAATCTCATAAGAACAATTACTATCAGGGACGATATAGCAAGAGGTATTACCGGCACAAGCAATATGCTTATAAGTGCTTTCAGCCAGTACATAATCCCCTCCCCCATACCGATACCGTACACAACAACAGACGGTAATACCATGGGAATCGACATGATATACTCATTAACAATTATCGTCACAAACTTGCTTCCCATGACCTGGTATGGCTTTACAGGCAATGAAATCAGAAAATCCATATCCTTCGAAAAATAAAAAGCTGACAATATATGAAATATTCCAAAAAACAAGAGGAAGAACTGCGATGCTAAAAAAGACACCGCCAGTAATGTTTCAACAGGTTGACCGCTTTTTTTAAATATGTAAAAGGATGATATTGCAAAGATGGAAAATAAGATCATCATGCTTCCTATACCTATTAATGCTCCCAATAATGTAAGTATAGGCTCCCATAGTTTTTTCCTCTCTTTTGTAAACCGATATTTTATAACCGATATGCCAAAGGCAACTCTAAGCTCCGTTCTTATTAGTCTTAAAAGCATTTTCATTTTTCGGTCAACTCCAAAAATATATTCTCCAAGGTTTCGGCATTTTCACCCTTTTTCAGTTCATCCACCATGCCTATGGCTATAAGCTTACCCCTATTGATTATTCCAATCCGGTCACAAAGTCTTTCTGCAACCTCCAGAACATGAGTTGAAAAGAACACCGAGTTGCCCTTATCGCAATGCTTTCTCATAAGGTCTTTTAAAATATGTGCGGATTTTGGGTCAAGCCCCACAAGGGGTTCATCCAAAATCCAAAGCTCCGGGTCATGGACAAGTGCTCCCGTCAGGACTATTTTCTGTTTCATACCGTGGGAATAGCTTTTAATTATGTCCGTCGCTGCCTTCTTTAAGTCAAATATATCTAAATAATAATCTATCCTCTCTCTTCTTTCCTTCAAAGGAACTTCATATACATCTGCCATAAAGTTCAAATATTCCAATCCCGTTAACTTGTCGTAAATATCCGGATTATCGGGAACATAGCCAATTCTTTTTTTAGCCTCCAAGCTCTGCTTTCGGTTATCAAAGCCTTTAATGGTTATACTGCCGCTGTCCTGATTTAAAAGTCCCACAATCATTTTTATAGTAGTGGTTTTCCCTGCTCCGTTAGGTCCTAAAAATCCAAATATCTCGCCGTTTCTGACATGAAGGTTTAATCCGTCTACCGCTTTTACGGCGCCCTTGTTGTAGCTCTTTGACACATCCTTTATAATCAGCATACTTTTACCCCTTTTTACTGGAATTATAGGCAACGAATTAACATTTTAATATTAACATTTTTGCCCGGTTTTTAAAACCGTTCCGTAAGGAATTTATAAAAAATTTATATATAATTAAAATAATTGGAATTTATCTTTTTATCTTTTTAAAAAATAATAAATATATCATTAGCCCGTTAATAATAAAATCATGTATTCTTAATCTGTCAAACAGTACAATGCTTGATAAAATAGAAACAGCTACAATTCCTATGCTAATAATTTTAGGTAGTATTCCTTTTTCTTTCGTCATCCAAGTGAAGTATGCCAGGATTGGAGAAAAAAATGCAAAAACAGTCCAGCCAACTATAAAATCAATGCTGTAAACACCCTTTGTCAGTATTGCAACCGTGTAATATGTAATAAGCATACCTATGCAAAACGGCAAAATATTTGCCATTGCTTTCTTTTTGGAACTGCTGTAAATGGAAATAGCAACTCCAAAAAGAATCCATATTGCCATTTGAGAAAAAATATTCCCTAAATTTTTAGTATATATATCCAATAATCTTGATATTATCCCCAATAAAAGCCCAACACAAAACATACTTGCCGGATTCAATAATTTTCGTTTCATCACGTTAACCCCTTTAGTATTCAAATCCATCTTATCATTTCCTGCAACATTATTTGAATTTTTTGCCACTTTCATATGACAAAAAGATTTGCTCTCTACAATTGACTAAATCGTTTTTTTAGTTGAAGTCCTATTATTAATTTCTTTTCTTCCTTCTTCGATAAAATCCAGATTGTTATTTTTTATTCCATATACAATCATTTGAATCGGATAATATTCTTCGAATAAATCCTGATATTCTTTGGCTTTATTTATGTCTATATTTCCATAAAAGTTTAGAATATGTTCTCCAAACTCATGTCCTATCCATTATTTACCAAATATACAACACTATCATGTCCACTTCTCAATACTTTAATTGAGTCGATTTTTAAATCGTCAAAAGTATGCTCCAAAAGGTATTTAGCTGCTTTTACATTAGTTAAATTATCATCATATCTATATTCCATAATTAAGACAATAACTTCTTCTTCCGTCCGCAATATTCAATCACCCACTTTATTCAAATACTCTGTTTATACTACCCAATTCACTACGGTTTGTTTTCTGCTTTTTAAAATAAATAACCGAAACCAGCACAAAACCAATAAGCTGTGCAATCAATGCCCTTGCAACTTGCATCTCGTCAAATCCCGAAACAGTTTTTATATGCAACAGATTAATTTTCCTTCAAACCTCAAAAGAAGCCTAACTCCTCATATATAACATAACAAGCAGGACATTTAAAGCTTATAGAACCAATTCCAATCACCATGGTAAATCATCCTTTTACTCATGCCGCCATCTACAACAAAGGTTTCCCCTGTAATAAAATCCTGACTGCACAAAAACAGAACCATATTGGATATATCCTTTGGTGTTCCCACTTTACCGGCCGGTATTGCAGCACAATCTTCCCGGCTAAAATCCTGTGTGTCCTGTACATTAATCCAGCCTGGGGCAATACAATTAACAAGCACATTCGGTGCGAGCGATATCGCCAGAGCATGGGTCAGTGCAACAAGTCCGCCTTTCGTGCTGGCATATGCCTCTGAATCAGGCTCCGACTGAAATGCTCGTGTCGATGCAATGTTTATAATTCTGCCTTTGTTCTTAATTAATTCATCCTTACACAAACGACTTAATTCATAAGGAGCTTTTAATCCGACAGAAAGGGTATAATCAAATTCCTCATAAGTTAAGGAAGACAAAATTCCTTTATTGCTGCGGCAAGCGTTATTTACCAGTACATCAATTCGATGCAACCTTTCCATTGCAAATTCAACGAACCTTTTCAACGTTAACGGATCGGCAACATCGCCGTGAAAATAAAACAGATTCGGATGCTCTTTTGCAAAATCAGCAGATTGCTTTTCATCTATATCAATAAAGCATACCTTATCACCGTCTTGAATGAAGTCCAGGCAGATCTGCTTTCCTATACCGTGACCGCCTCCGGTAACAATAATACCTCTGTTCATTATTTCCTCCTTTTAATCTATAACATTATACAATACCGTTAATACCATTATTATATATTATATCTTTTTTAATAGATATAATATTTTTTAAGTTTACATAAAACACTTTTTTTCTTCTCTTTCATATAATATTTTAGGAACATTAATCCATTCAATAAGGAGGATTAGCTCTATGAAAAAGAAATTAACTTTGGCAAAGGAACCGGATGTTGGGACCATACAAGCCGGTAACACAATATATAGAGTATTTGTCCAAGATATACCCGGGGAAGCTGTTGGTGATTACACAGCAACCACCGGCCCGAATCACCCATTAGGTTCTGGAAGGAATTTACTTTTCGGTAGCGGTTCACCCGGCACATCCTTTAACACATTTCGTTCATATACGACAATGACAGACTACACCGTGGATGATTTTGCAACTTCTGCGCCACCGTTTACTAAAGTTAATATCAGGCAATTCGGTGCCACATTCCCTCTGGGTACTAGCGGTGCAAGGACAATTTATGTTTTGCCCGGTCCGCCTGCTACACCGGATGCATTGACTATAGTGCAGGATGTTAACGTTATCGGAACTGCTTTCGAAGATTCGTATATTGAAGTTAAGGTTAAAATTACAAACAACAGCAAGGCAGATACTAAAATCGGGATACGCTACCTTTGGGACACACTGATAGGCGAAGATGACGGGCCAACATTCCAAACGCTTAATCCCATTGGCCCGCTGAGAACGAAGGAAACTGAATATGATCAACCGGAATTTGAAGCTTTTCAAGTAGCAGATAATGATAGCAACCCAAATCCGCCAACATATATTGTTTTCGGAACGGTAAGAGGTCCGGAAAACATTGGCATAAGCACTCCGCCTACCCGTATTCAATATGTTAGTTGGTCAAATAGCAGAGATACCACCTTTGACTATACCATCGACCCAAACAGGAACATTGCCGATGAGCCTATTAATGACAGTGCAGTGCTTTACTATTGGGGCCACAACGAAGAAACTGCACTTAGTCTTAAGGCAAAAGGAGGTTCGTTTACCAGTGTAGCTGCATTGTTTGCTACAAAACCGGGAATTGTTCCGCCTTTTATCAATAATAACATCTGCGTTAAAGTAAACAGAATATTTGACGTATGCAAACAAGAAGTATCTCATACTAAGGAACTATCTGTTTCATCATTGAAATGCGGTCTTTTACTGGGATGCGAAATTACAAAAGCGCATTGTTTTGTGACTCGGATAAATGAAAATACCGTGCAAGTATGTGTTGATCTTAGTATTGCTTACAAGACCAAAATAAACGGCAGAATAACGTATGAAATTAAGCCGTTGGCTTTTACTACGACAGCCCATTTAACAGTCCCTGAAAACGCTGCTGTTATCTGTGAAATACAGAATCCAACTTGTGAAAGCACACAACTTGAAGGCAGTTTAGTTGAAACTACAGTTCATGCATGTATCCGACTGCAATCAACGGGTGTCGAATCTGTTGTAATGCCATTCGTTGCCAGCTGCCCAGTACGACTTTGTACTCCCGACACAGTTGGAACCTTGGAGCAGCAAGATTAAAAAAATGATAAAATGCAGCCGGCGACAATATTTGATATCGTCAAAAGGCAGCAACGCGAGATGGTAACACTTACGCTGCATAAAAAACAGAACCTTGGTAATTTACCTAAGGTTCTGTTTTTTCGGTATAATTGCGTCTATTTATGTTTATCTGCATAACAACTTTTGTGTTACAATATCGGAATATATCTCCATACCTTCTGTATTTGAAACATGAATAACATCTTTAAATTGCACGCTTTCGGGCAAGAAAGATGTAAGCAGATTCTCCTTTTGCAAAATATGCTCAGGATTAAATATTACATCCTGATATCCGTCAAAAATAGCCACATAAAAGATCTCCGATTCAACAATATCCTGAAAGAAATGGCTGCCGTAGGATAGTTCCGGCATAAAACCTTCTTTTTTGGAAGAATACTCACAAAGAACCTTCATATTGCATAATTCCGTAAAGTGCACCGGAATTCCAAGGGACGGTGTAGTACTTCCCCACCTGCCCGGCCCCACCAGCATGGCATTTCTCCCTTTCATCTCTCTGTTAATTAAGCCAATTTGTCTGGCCACCTCGTATTTTGCATGTTCACTTAGTTTTAAGTAGGCATTGGCTCTAACAAATATAACATAATCGATGGACAGCCGCACACTTCCTCCCATGAAGTTGCCTTTACTTGAAAAGAAGCACTCCTTCACATCCTTTAATTCCGGTATCTTCACTGTCTTGCCCAAGCCTTTGGTTTGCAACGGACGGCATTGCAAGAGATTTATTTTAAAGGAATTATCCGTTTTAAAGTTAGCTGTAAATTCGATATCAACCGGGTAATCGTATGCTTTTGACAGTTGAGCCAGCATTTCTCTCATTATGGAAGCAAACTTTGTATCCGTAAAAAGTTTTTTAAAATCCAACAAACAAGGTATCTTCCTATCCGTATATCCCAGTTCACGCATTCGAACTTCGGCGGCATAATCCGGGCTTGCAAACAATTGCTTGTCGGCCTTTAAAGGAAGGGATAAAATTTCATCCAAATCTCTGCTTTCCAAAACATTATCTTTAAGTGAAAGTAAATCCAACCGGTGTTGAGAAAATTTCTTCTGGTCTTCATAATTCATCGGAGGAATTCTCAGTGGGTTGTCAAGGCATACCACCTTCACATAATCTCCATCGGTTCGGTCCACTGCTCTGGTACCCAATCCGAACACAAGGCGAAGCATTCCTGCATTCATATCAATACTTTCATCCCAAACATAGAGGTTGGAGGAATTACCCACACCTGCGATATGAGGGAAAAACCAGTCTCCATACCTGTCTCCCGATACACGTTGTACCAATATGGCCATTTGCTCATCCTGAAGAGCCAGTCCCCGATTCATTCTATAGTTTAGTGCGTCTTCGTTCATGGTACTTGCATAAACAGTGCGCACAGCCTGTTCAAAGGCCTCATAACGCTCTTGCGGTGTTCCCTGATTTACACAAAAGACACTCTCATATTTCCCTGCAAAGGCATTTCCGAAGTTGTCTTCCAGCAAGGAGCTGGAACGTACAATAATAGGAGATTGACCGAAATACTCCAGCATTTGCACAAACTGTTCTTGTATATCCTTGGGGAAGGTTCCGTGTAACAGCTTTTCTTTAAGCTCTGCCGCATATTTATAATAACCCTCAGGAGATTTTTGCTTGGTACGAAGTCTCCACCAGCCGTTTTGAACAATATACGTGTAAAAAACATCGGAGCCGATGTAAAACGAATCATGGGGCTCCATAAATGATGTAAAGCGCTCACCGCCTTCAATCTCCAATATTTTTCTTGCCAGAAGCATACCGACGCTTTTTCCGCCGATAAAACCGGTACCGATTTCCCTGGATGCAATGTCAAGAATATCTTTTAGCGTGAAATACCGGTCACATAACTGAAACATTCGGGAATCACTGCCGATAAGCATATACATGAGGCGCTTCTTTACCGCTTCCTGTTTCTCAACGGAAGAACTCAAAACTTTTTTCGCTTCTTTAAAAATAGTATTCCAATGATCGAGTTTTATTTCCCCTCGATTAATTCTATTAAAAAGTTCAGAAGCATCAGAACTGGATGTAATGCATACTGCCTTCTGGCCTTCTATGAAATGTGGAAAAAACATGGTGGGAGAATAGCGCTGCCATACCTTAAGGGGATGAATATAGGTTTTATCATTGATTTGATATAAATCCAGAAGGATCTGGGTCGTTTCACGAATACCGGCAATGGTATTATAGGTATGGAAATTCCGCTTAATAGCAAAATATGCAATCGTATCCAGTTCAAATAAATACGGACAGGTAGCTTTAAAAAAATTACCGGTCATCAAATCTGAATGCCAGTATTTTAATAAGTCGGTAAGGCAATCAAAAACATAAAATACCCTTTTGCCTTTCTCTTTAATAAGGTTGTGTATTTCGGTAGCAAAACTTTCAAAGCCTTTTCCTGCATCAATATGATAAGTCTCAATATCCCTGTCGTTATCCAATAAAGGTTCATGACTTGCAAAGCGAATATAAACCAGACTTACATTTTCCGTCTTTGCACTCTCTACAAAATAATTAACCATTCTCTTATAGTCTGAAACGGAATCCACTTGCCATACTACATTATCTCCGTAACGCAAGTGGTCAATTACCTCATCGAAACCTTTTAATCCCGTGCTGACTTTGTCGTATAAATTCATGGCACACCCCATTTCTGTTTAATGTATTTTCAAATTAACTTAACCGTTTGAAATCTTTTTATACCTTAGTTACACAAGTAAACTCCATCATTTTTAATCTTTTTAATAATTATACCATACTTTTTTTGGTACTGATTATACAAGTTGAAGCCGGAAAAGAAATATGCTACAATCAGACAGAAAAAATTAATTATGAAAGGTGACATAGATGAAACAGGAACGGCAGTATCCCAAAGTTATGATTTCCTCCAAAGCAGAACGCAGTGTCAAGAACGGGCATCCATGGATATACGGGGAAGAGATTCTCAAAACAGAGGGCGTACCGCAAAACGGCGGGCTGGTGGACGTGTTTGCCGGAAACGCCTATATGGGTACGGGTTTTTATAACAGTGCCAGTAAAATTACCGTTCGACTTATTTCACGCAACGCCAACGATGTATTTGACGCACGTTTTTGGCGCCGCCGTGTGGAATATGCCGTTCGTTACCGCAAAACCGTTATGCCCGGTGCAGATTTCGCCTGCTGCCGCTTGATTCACGGTGAGGCTGACCAAATGCCCGGGCTGACAGTGGACCGATACAGCAACATTCTGTCCGTGCAAATTACCTGCCTCGGCATGGAACTTATCAAGGATACGGTTTACCGCGCCCTTTGGGACGTGCTTGGCGAAATGGGTGAAACTATCACCGGTATTTATGAACGCAATGATATTGCCCTTCGCACACTGGAAAGTCTATCGGAGTCTAAGGGCTGGTACCGGTTCGATGGCATACCTGCTCCCGAATCCGCCGTGACCGAAATATGCGAAAACGGCGTGAAATATCTGGTTGACGTGGAAAACGGACAGAAAACCGGCTTTTTTCTTGACCAGAAGTATAACCGCGCCGCTGTGGCCAGGATTGCCAAGGACAAGCGGGTGTTGGACTGTTTTACCCATACCGGATCCTTCGGCTTAAATGCAGCTCTGGGCGGAGCAGAGCATGTGACCTGCGTGGATATTTCCCAGTCGGCTATTGAAATGTCAAAAGAAAATGCCGTACGCAACGGTGTGGACGGAAAAATGGATTTTCTGTGCGAGGACGTATTTGACCTGCTGACAAAGCTGGCAGACCGGAAATGTAGAGATTATGACTATATCATTCTTGATCCTCCGGCCTTTACCAAATCCCGTAAAACAGTGCAATCTGCTGCCCGCGGATACAAAGAGATTAACTTAAAGGCTATGAAGCTGTTGCCTCGTGGTGGATATTTGGCTACTTGCAGCTGTAGCCATTTCATGACGGATAAATTGTTCCGCAAAATGCTGGCAAGTGCAGCAAAGGATGCCTCAGTATCTCTCAGGCAGATTGAAGCCCGACAACAAGCCCCGGACCATCCAATCCTGTGGAATGTTCCGGAGACCGATTACCTTAAGTTTTACATCTTTCAGGTAGTATGACCTGTTTTTCGGAGAGAATCATTTTTTACGGTCTAACAACACTTTTCTGGATTTTTTAATCAAACTCTTATCGGTTATATTAAACAAGGTCAGGTATTATACCTGACCTCATTCAGCATTTATTTAGTACTTTTTTATTTCAATTATTCTACCGGATAGTTTTCCCTCTTTACATAATGGGTATGCAAGAGCTCGTGTGCCTTATGACTGCCCGGTTCACCCAGGAACTCATCATAAAGCGCTTTAACCTTCGGATTCTCATGAGACTTTCTTATAGGAAGGGATTTATCCTCTTCATAAATGGCTTTTGCCCTCTCCTGCCTCAAGTCAATCCAGCTTCTTACCTCCGACGGTTGGATCGGCTGACCTCCACCGTTTACACAGCCACCGGGACATGCCATTATCTCAACAAAGTGATAGTCCGCTTCTCCTGCCTTTATCTTATCAAGAAGCTTTTTAGCATTTCCCAGACCGTGGGCAACAGCAGCCTTCAAGGTGATTCCTTCTAATTCTATAGTAGCTTCCTTTATACCCTCAACCCCTCTTACCTGGGTGTATTCAACATTGTCAATTGACTTTCCGCTCAAAATTTCGGCAACGGTTCTCAGAGCTGCTTCCATAACTCCTCCGGTAGCACCGAAGATGACACCGGCTCCGGAAGCTTCACCCATCGGATCGTCAAAGGTTCTTTCCGGTAAATCCTTAAAGTCAATTCCGGCTTCCCTTATCATCCTTGCAAGCTCCCTGGTAGTAAGAACCACGTCTACATCAGGATATCCGGTTGCAGACATTTCAGGTCTCTGTGCTTCAAACTTCTTAGCAGTACATGGCATTATCGATACAACAAATATCTTTGAAGGATCAATACCGTTCTTCTCTGCATAATAGGATTTAAGCACAGCACCAAACATCTCGTGCGGGGATTTGCATGTTGAGAGATTGTCTAAAAATTCCGGATAATTGTGCTCACAGAACTTAATCCATCCGGGGCTGCAGGATGTAATCAACGGTAGCTTTCCACCGTTTTTAATTCTGTTCAGAAGCTCAGTACCTTCTTCCATAATAGTGAGGTCTGCAGCGGTATCGGTGTCAAACACCTTATTAAAGCCCAAACGTCTCAACGCAGCTACCATGTTGCTTGTTACCCTTGAACCGATTGGCATCCCAAATTCTTCACCCAATGCAACCCTTACTGCAGGTGCTGTTTGAACTATTACATGCATATCGGGATCGTCAAGAGCTTTCCATACCTTGTCGGTATCATCCTTTTCTCTCAATGCACCGACAGGGCAGACTGTAATACACTGTCCGCAATTAACACACGGTACCTCGCTGAGGGATTTATTGAAGGCTGATGAAACAATGGTTCTAAATCCTCTCTCCATTGTATCTATCACTGCGACACTCTGAACATTTTTACACATGCTCACACAACGTCTGCACAAAATACACTTGTTCGGATCTCTTACGATGGACGGAGACAAATCGTCTACCGGGAAATTGCCCATCTCACCTTCAAAGCGTATATCCTTTATATTTAATTCTTCGGCCAGTTTCTGAAGCTCACAATTTCTGCTTCTTACACAGGTCAAACATTTCTTGTCATGGTTTGACAGTATCAATTCCAACGTTACTTTCCTTGCTTCTCTAACTGCAGGAGACTGTGTATATATTTCAAGTCCTTCCGATACAGGATATACACAAGCTGCTTGCAGGCTCCTTGCGCCCTTAACCTCCACAACGCACATACGGCATGCACCGATCTCATTTATGTCCTTAAGGAAGCAAAGGGTAGGTATATCTATGTTTGCAATTCTTGCAGCCTCCAACACTGTTATACCGGCCGGAACCTGAAGTTTACGGGTATCTATAGTAATATTAACCATTTCCATGTCTTTTCTCTCTCCTTTCCCTACGCATTCTTAAATATGGCCTTGAACGGACATTTCTCCATACAAACACCACATTTTATACATTTCTCTTGATTTATTACATAAGGCATCTTCTTTTCTCCGCTAATAGCACCAACAGGGCAGTTTTTCGCACATATTCCGCAGCTCTTACATGTATCCGCATTTATCACGTACTGCATCATGGATTTACATACTCCTGCCGGACATTTCTTATCATGGACATGGGCAATATATTCATCTTTGAAATACCTTAATGTGCTAAGTACCGGATTTGGAGCCGTCTGTCCCAAACCGCACAAAGCTGAAGCTTTTATATTCTTCGCAAGTACTTCCAGTTTTTCAATATCGCCTTCTTCGCCCTTTCCTTCGGTGATCCTATCGAGAATTTCAAGCATTCTCTTTGTTCCTATACGGCATGGAGGACATTTTCCGCAGGATTCTTCAACTGTGAACTCAAGGAAGAACTTTGCAATATCAACCATACAGGTGTCTTCATCCATAACGATAAGTCCGCCGGATCCCATCATTGAACCTAATTGAATCAATGAATCATAATCAATGGGAGTATCAATATGACTTGCAGGAATACATCCTCCTGACGGTCCTCCGGTCTGTGCAGCTTTAAACTTTTTATCCCCTGGAATTCCTCCGCCTATATCGTAAATAATTTCTCTTAAGGTTGTACCCATCGGAATTTCAACCAAACCTGTGTTATTAATCTTTCCGCCTACTGCAAACACCTTTGTTCCCTTGCTCTTTTCGGTACCTATGCTTGCAAACCAGTCAGCTCCCTTGAGTATAATCATCGGTATATTTGCATAGGTTTCAACGTTATTGAGCAAAGTAGGCTTTTCCCATAAACCTTTTACTGCAGGGAAAGGCGGTCTCGGTCTTGGTTCTCCCCTATGTCCCTCTATGGATGTCATAAGCGCGGTTTCCTCACCGCATACAAAAGCACCGGCACCAAGCCTGATATCAAGATCAAAGCTAAAGTCGGTTCCGAATATATTATTGCCTAAAAGTCCATAATTTCTTGCCTGTTCAATAGCAATTCTAAGTCTCTTAACCGCTATAGGATATTCAGCTCTGATATAAACATAACCCTGATTTGCACCGATAGCATATCCTGCAATCGCCATAGCTTCAATTACAGAGTGGGGGTCTCCTTCCAATACGCTTCTGTCCATAAATGCACCGGGGTCCCCTTCGTCTGCATTACAGCATACATATTTCTGATCTGCATTCTGCTTTGCAGCAAATTCCCATTTTAATCCTGTGGGGAAGCCTCCGCCCCCTCTTCCTCTTAAACCGGATTTTTTAATAGTCTCTATAACCTCCTGTGGAGTCATTTCTGTCAAAACTTTTCCCAATGCCTTGTATCCGTCAAAGGCAATATATTCTTCAATAATTTCAGGATTTATAACACCACAGTTTCTCAAAGCGACTCTCATCTGTCTCTTGAAGAAATCCACACTTTCAAGAGATTTAGTTACACCTTCGGCATTGTCACTCTGTAAAAGTCTTCTTACTATTCTACCCTTTACAAGGTGCTCCTCAACTATTTCTTTTACATCTTCAACTGTGACCATTGTATACATTGAACCTTCAGGATAAACAACTATGATAGGTCCCTTGGCACAAAGTCCGAAACAACCGGTCTTTACAACTTTCACTTCATTCTCGAGCCCATTTTTCTTAATCTCTGCTTCCAACTCATTTATTATTGCTTCAGAGTTTGACGAAGTACATCCGGTACCACCGCAAACCAGGACATGCGCTCTATATAATTGCATTTATAACCCTCCTTTACAAAAATAAAAACAGTTACTTTTTGTCTGCTTCTCCAATAGTTAAATCAACACACACTCTTCCGTTCACAATGTGCTCCGTAACAACACGGGTAACCTTTTCAGGAGTCATTTTAACATATGTTACCTTGTTTCCATCCTTATCTATTACTTCTACAATAGGCTCAAGCCTACAAACTCCAATACAACCTGTCATGGTAACGGGTACATCACTTATGTTTCTTTTCTTCAATTCCTCAACAAATGCATTCATTACCGTTCTTGCTCCGGCCGCAATTCCGCAAGTAGCCATACCAACAACGACTCTCATTTCATGCTTTTCAGTTCTTAAATTTATCTGTTCAAGAGTCTTCTTCCTTATTTCTTCTAATTCAGCCAAGGATTTCATCTAGCACCCCTCCAAATATATTTTTTACACCTTCATTAACATATTCACAAATCCATGTTAACACTTCAAATTCGGTAATCGGAATCTCTCCGAGCCTTTCTTTTACTTCTGACGAATTAAAAACAAAACTCTCATTATTGTTTTTTAGAATCAATTCAAATACAATATCGGGCCTTGCCGTTATAAGAGCCGTTAACGTATTAGCTATGTCACCTAAAGGAAGCCTGTCTATATGCGACATCCGAAAATCCGCCTTCACCGTTGTACCCACAAACCTTTTGGAAGTGATCGAAAGTTTACCGGAAGCCAATCTCGCAGAAGCTTCAAGCAGTGGAATACCCAGCCCTATGCGCCTGCTGTCCCTTGTAGTTACAAAGGGGTCGACAACCTCCTTCAGGAAGTCTTCATCCATGCCTATTCCATTATCCGTTAATTCCAGCTCCAACAAATCCCGTTCTTTATCTGCACAAATCAAAATACTAATCTTGCTCGCTCCAGCAGTGATAGAATTTTGTGCGATATCCAACAAATGTAATGATAAATCCTTCATTCTTTTTTATTCCGATATTTTTTTGTATTTCTCAATTATTCCTTCAATATCATCAGGTACAAGACGTCCGTATACATCATCATTAATCATAATTACAGGAGCCAAACCGCAGGCACCTATACATCTGCATGCTTCCAATGAAAACAAGCCATCATCGGTACATTCACCGACATTAAGTCCAAGCTTTTCTTTAAGCTTGTCTAAAATAGCCCCAGCACCCTTAACATAGCATGCAGTACCCATGCAAACTTGAATTTTGTATTTTCCTTTCGGATTCAGGGAAAATTGAGTATAGAAGGTTACAACACCGTAAACTTCCGCCAAAGGCACTTCAAGTCCTTCAGCAATTTTCTTCTGAACCTCCAACGGGAGATATCCGTACAGATCCTGTGCTTCATGCAATACAGGTATCAAGGCTCCCTTTGTGTTTTTGTACTTTCCAATGATTTCTTGCAGCTTCTGTTCCCTTTCGTCAACTCCGCCGCAGCAGCAACAATTATTTGTGCTCATTTTTTTAACAACCCCCTAACCAGGTATTTATTTTTGTCACTAATTAGTGTATGTTAACAATTTAACAAATTTCGTAACAATTATAACAAATTATATTGTAACATTCAATAGATTTTGAGAATATTTTATAGATTTAAATCATTCTCAAAGCTTTAATTCACAAGGATTTATGCAAGTTTGAAAAGTCAAAATTGCATGTGGGTATTGTATACAATATTCAATATTATCTAATCGTATTATTATATACTAATTTCATTATTATTTCCAAAACTAAGCTACGAGAGCAAAAGCTCTTATTTTACCTAAGAGTGCTTAAAAGGCATTCAATGCTCAGTTCTTCGAGCTCAATGGAGCTTTCCCTCTCAAGAATATTTCCCAACGTATGCGCATCCGATGACCTTATTAAATTAAATTCTTTAAGATATGGATTGCTCTCAAGGAATTTTTCCACATCACACCCTTTTGAAACCTCAAGATATTTCATCTTCGGTGTGCTCGGTATGATACCCAGATTTGAAATCATACTGTAAGAATCTCTGTCGATATGGGCAGGAATTACTACTCCCCCTAAAGAAGTAACATGCAAATATGCATCATCAATACTAAGGTTTGAGGCAGTCAAGAGAAGTCTTTTCAAATATCCCTTGATGTTATCCTCTTCATCCATCATAACCTGCTGTCCAAATATATCTTCACGGTTTTCAACGTCCGGAAGGGCATTATAAACAATCTCTTGCATTTTACAAGCCTCATCCACACCGGGAAAAAGGCAAACCATGTGAACCTCTTCCCTTGTCTCAAGCTCCATACCCGGAACTACAACAATTCCCCTTTTTTTTCCACAATCAACAACCGCTCTGCAATTCTCAGTTGAATTGTGGTCGGTGATAGCTATAATATCCAGTCCCTTTAAATAAGCCATATTAACTATATTATTGGGCGTCATATCATTATCGGAACAAGGAGACAACGCCGAATGAATATGCAAGTCAGCAAAAGCTTTCATAGCAATTTTCCTGCCTCACAGGCTATTTCATAAGCAGTTTTTTTTGTGCCAAGCACCGCAATACCCTCTTGTGCCGCTTTTTTCAGGGTTGCCTCTTCAACTTCAATTCCCTCAGGAATTACAATACACGAAATATCTGCCATAACAGCAACAGCGATAATATTTACATGGGTATGAACGGTAACCCATGCATCCCCTTTTTGGGCATGGGACATAGCCCAACTTAACAGGTCACAGATATACATCCCCTTGATATCCTTAGAAGAGCCGTTGCCTTCGGTCAATATTTCCAAATTGAGTTTTTCCGCAAACTCGCTAACCTTCATTTTTATCCCCTCTCTTCCGAGTTTTTTTCTTCACATTACCTTCCTTGTCCAGAACAGGAGGCATCTTTTCTTCCAGTTCCATCATCTGCATTGCAAGGCTTCGTACCTTTTCCCTGAGCTTGAATATACAATCGGTCTCATTTGCACTGCCCCGAACAATATCTTCTGCCAGTGCCCTGCAACTGGGTGCGCCACATGCGCCGCAATCCAATCCCGGTAATTCTTTGTTTATTGCGTGCAGAGTTTCCAGTTTCTTCATTGCAACCTCAAAATCTTTATCCAACTTCATTATCGGCCTGTATTCAACATTTCCGGTCCACACCATGTCATAATTATAATTTTTGTCCTGTGTCCCATCAATGCCCTTTTTCTTCGCCTCATCAATATACTTTTTAATCACAACCTTGGCAACAAACATGTTCTCAACAGTAAGAGGACCGCCAAGGCATCCTCCCTGACATGCCAAAGCTTCCAAAAAATCAACATCCTCAAGTTTTTCATTTTCAATTTCCTCAAGAATGGAAATTACATTGTGTATACCGTCAACCGCAAGGACTTTATCGGTGCCCAGGGCCGTACTCTCTCCGCCGGAATTTGCCCATCTTACTCCGACAAACCCCGCTTCCTGAATTTCTTCCACCTTTTCCACATCATTAAGAACACTAAGAATTTTCAAATATATATCGCTAATGGATATTGCACCGTCCACAAAAGACTTCTCCTTCTCATATGGTGCCTTTATACTTGTAACCTTTGCTGCACAGGGGGTAATAAAAAACACTCCTATATCCGATTGTGGAATATTTAAGCTCTTGGAAAACTCATTTTTTACAATCTTGGCCGCAAGCTCCATAGGAGACTCAAGCTTCAATATATTATCAATAAGACTGGGAAACCTCACCTGAATAAGTCTTACAACCGCAGGACAGGCAGATGAAATCAAGGGTTTTGGAAACTTGCCTTCCGTTAATATTTTTTTGGTTTCAGCGGTAATAATTTCAGCAGCTCTCGCCACCTCGAAAACATGATCAAAACCGGTCATCTTAAGAGCAGTAAGAATATGGTTCCTCGACGGAGCCGGTTTAAACTGACCGTAAAGAGACGGGGCAGGAATAGCAACCTTAAATTTATAATTACGAATCATATCAAAGGAATCGGTAATTGCCTTCTTGGCATGGTAAGGACAAACTCTTATACATTCGCCGCAATCTATGCATCTTTCATTTATAATTCTTGCCTTGCTCTTTCTTACCCTTATTGCTTCTGTAGGACACCTTTTTATACAATTGGTACACCCTTTGCATTTAGCTTCATCAAGAGTAACGGAATGAAAGTATGGGCTCATTTTAACCCCCCTTACCTTGTTATCTTTACTGCTTTTCATACTATTGAAGCCGGGAAAAATCCATAGTCTTCCTCAAATTACAGACCAACCCAATATTTCGGATTTTACGAGAGGTACACGGTAATCTCCACAGTAGTTCCCTTCCCCACTTCTGTTTTGATTTCAAGCAAATCTGCATACCTCTTCATGTTCGGAAGCCCCATTCCGGCACCAAATCCCATCTCCCGTATGGCGTCCGGTGCCGTTGTGTATCCTTCCTTCATAGCCAATTCCACATCAGGAATACCCGGCCCATGATCTTCTATCCTTATAAAAATTTTGTTCCTATCTATTTCAACACTGGCAATACCACCATTAGCATGAATAACAGCGTTTATCTCTGCCTCATACATGGAAATTGCCGTCTTCTTCACTTTTTGAGGATCCACACCAAGCTGTATAAGCATTTTTTTAACACTGCTAGATGCTTCACCGGCAGCAGTAAAATCATCTGCTGGTATAACAAAGTTTTGCCTTATTATACCATTTGTCAATCCCAAACACCTCTTTCTGTCAAACCGGCACTATATAGCTTGCCGCACGCTATGAACATAGGATCTTTTGTCGTCATAACGATTATTCCCTTTTCTTTTGCCATTTGAACAATCGAATCTTCCGGTCTTTTCCCTCTGATAAAAACGATCATTTTAATATCCATCATTTCCGCTGTTCTGACCACCTGAGGATTAACAAGCCCGGTTAGCAAAACAACATTATCCTTGACATAAGCCATAACATCACTCATAAGGTCAGATCCACAAGCTGCAAATACATCCATGTCCAAGTTCTCTTCACCGGTTAAAACATCAGCTTTTAAAATGTTTTTAATTTCACTTGCCTTCATATATGCACCTTACCCTTTACTTTAAATATGAAATATTGATTAGGTTATTGGCTTATATAAAACTTTCGTTTCATTCAAAGCTTCATATATATAATTATAACAGATTGTTAGAGTGTTAACAATCTGTTATAATCCCATTTAATATTTAACATTTTATTAAATTTATTTATTTACGGTTCACTTATAATTTACTTGTAGAAACAGCTTCCTCCAATAAACTCCCTTATTATAGAATTAATTGGAATTTCCTTTGTTTCTATAGGTAAAAAGTTTGTTAAAAACTCAATCAATCTTCTAGCCTCGGAGTATTCCGGCTGTGATATGTCTATATCGGCCAACAGCGGTTCTGCATAGGTCTTCAAAACACCTAACTCAAATATAAGTGCCGAATTGAACATTACATCAGCCTCTTCCTGGAAGGGGAATATGTTTTTCTCCTCACCCCTTCTGACTGAAGGCCACCTTTTTATAGTGTTTATGGCGCTGCATCCTCTAAACTGAAAATCCCTCACTATTCTTCTTATTATTCTTGTATCCGTGGTAGGTATTCTGTTGTGGTCATCAATATTCATTGATGTCAGTGCACTAACATATATTTTAAATTTGCTCTCCTTCGGTATTGAAGCGGTCAGCTTTTCATTAAGCCCATGTATTCCTTCTATTATAAGAATCTGATTTTCCGTTATTTTCAGTTTCCTGCAATAGTCCTCCCTACAGCCCTTATGAAAATTAAAAATCGGTATGTCAACCTCTTTTCCGGAGATTAAGTCGGAAAGATGTTGGTTAAAAAGCATCAAATCTATAGCCTCAAGAGCTTCAAAATCATAATCCCCGGTTTCGTCCCTCGGCGTAAGCTCCCTGTCGACAAAATAATCGTCAAGAGATATTGTAACTGGCTTCAAACCGTTTACTCTCAGCTGTATGGAAAGTCTATGGGCAAAAGTTGTTTTCCCCGAGGAAGACGGTCCGGCAATTAAAACAATTTTCTTTTTATTCTTGTTAAAGGCTATCATGTCTGCAATCTGTGCAATTTTTTTCTCATGCAGGGCTTCTGCAACTCTTATCATCTCATTTATTTTGCCCTCTTTAACAATATCATTCAATGCGCCCACATTGGCAACTCCAAGTATATTGCCCCAGTTTTTATACTCCTTGAAAATGCTGAAAAGTTTCTTTTGCTCTTTAAATTTCGGTATAACCTCAGGATTTGATTTGTCGGGGTACATCAATATTAAGCCCGGCGAATAGTATTTAACGTCAAAATACTTAAGATATCCGGTATCCGGTACCATATATCCGTAAAAATAATCCTCAAATTCCTCACATTTGTAAATGGTCACATAAGGCTTTTCCCTATGCTCTATTGCATGATACCTGTCCATCCTTCCAACCTTTCTGAAAACCTCTTTGGCTTCATCTATGGACATTATCTTCTTTACAAAAGGAATTTTTGATGCAACAATTTCCTGCATCCTGTTTTTAATCAAATCCACCTCTTCAACAGTAAGCAGTGTATCCCCTTTAACTTCACAGTATATTCCTTTACTTATGGAATGACCTATTATAACCTTTCTATCCGGAAAAAGGTCATTCACAGCCTTTATCAAAATAAAGCTAAGGCTCCTTCTGTATATTCTCATGCCATCATCATAAGTCAGATCGATAAATTCTACTTTACAATTATCATACAAATGGTAGCTCAATTCCTTTATATCATTGTTAACCTTAGCCGCAACAATGGCAGATTTATAGTTCTTTTGATATTCAGCACTCAATTCCAGCAAGGATATTCCTTCAAATACTTCCCTTTCGCTTCCATCAGGGAACTTTACTTTGATTAAACTAAGATTATTCTCTCTCATATGAAACAAACTCCTTGTGACTTTTAGATAGTTACTACTCAATCATTCTACAATAAATATTAAAATTCCTCTTTTATCTGAAAAATTCCGGCAGTAAAGCTTTATAAAACAATTTCTTTATCACTTAAACATATTTTGATAAATAATTTATATAATTAGATTTCCTTTGATACAAACTATTATAACAAGGTATACAATACTTTTTGCTTAACGATGTTTTTATCTTGCTTTTATTTACACAAATAATATGTTGCTATATATATTATGAATTGACAGATAACATTGCTATAATATACAATAAGAAAGGCTCACAGGACAATGGAATACATTGGTTTTTGTCCTGTTTACCTAATGGAATCAAAAATTTATTAAAAATATATTAACATTAAGAGGTTTGGCGTTATGCAGAATATAACAAATAGTAAAATATCCAATGAAGTTGAAAGAAGAAGAACTTTTGCAATTATATCCCACCCCGATGCCGGTAAAACGACCATTACCGAGAAGTTACTGCTTTATGGTGGAGCAATAGGGCTGGCGGGGTCTGTTAAAGCCAGAAAAGCAAATAAATATGCAGTATCCGATTGGATGGAAATTGAAAAGCAGAGAGGTATCTCGGTTACCTCAAGTGTAATGCAATTTGAATATAACAACTTTTGTATTAATATTTTGGACACACCGGGGCACCAGGACTTCAGTGAGGATACATACCGAACCCTTATGGCTGCCGATAGCGTAGTCATGCTTATTGACGGTGCCAAAGGAGTTGAGGCTCAAACCATTAAACTGTTTCACGTTTGTAAGATGAGAGGAATACCCATATTCACCTTTGTTAATAAAATGGACAGGGCAAGCAAGGATCCTTTCGAACTCATGGAGGAGATTGAAAATGTCTTGGGTATACGTTCATACCCAATGAACTGGCCTATAGGAACAGACGGTGATTTTAAAGGAGTATACAACAGAAAACTTGCCCAGATAGAATTATTTGAAGGTGGCAACCATGGTCAAAGTTTTGTTTCCTCCACCAAAGGCAGTGTTGATGATAAAATATTCGCAGATCTTTTAGGAGAGCATTATCATAAAAGACTTTGTGAAGAAATTGAGCTTCTTGATATGGCCGGAGACAGTTTTGATAAAGAAAAGGTTCTTAAAGGTGAGCTTACTCCCATGTTCTTTGGAAGTGCCATGACCAATTTCGGTGTTCAGCCCTTCCTCGAAGAATTCTTAAAGCTTGCTCCTAAACCGGGTTTTAAAAAATCCTCCATTGGCGACATAGACCCGGAATCGGATAAGTTTAGCGGATTTGTGTTCAAGATTCAAGCCAATATGAACCCTGCCCATAGGGACAGAATAGCTTTTATTCGTATCTGCTCAGGCCGTTTTTATCGCGGAATGTCAGTTTACCATGTCCAGGGGAAAAAGGAAATCCGGCTTTCCCAGCCACAACAGTTCATGGCTCAGGAACGCAACATTGTCGAGGAAGCCTATGCCGGAGATATAATCGGTGTGTTTGACCCTGGAATATTCCACATAGGCGACACATTAAGCGAGGGCAGCAATGAGCTTAAGTTTGAAGGTATGCCCATATTCCCGGCCGAAAATTTTGCCAGGGTTACACCGGCAGATACTATGAAGCGCAAGCAGTTTGTTAAGGGAATCAATCAGCTTTCTGAAGAAGGTGCCATACAGGTATTTAAGCAAATCGATATCGGAATTGAATCTCTGATCATCGGAGTTGTAGGGGTTCTCCAGTTTGAAGTTCTGGAATACAGGTTAAAGAACGAGTATGGAGTTGATTTGCGAATCCAGCATCTTCCTCATAAACATGCCCGCTGGATTATGAACGAGGGTTTGGATCCTCGAAAGCTTACTCTCACAAGCTCAACGATGTTAGTCCATGATGTAGATGAAAGATATGTTCTTTTATTTGAAAATGAATGGTCCATTAGATGGGCTGAAGAAAAGAACAGCTCTTTACAACTGGTTGATATAGCTAAAAAAGATTCTTATTAAGATATGTTTACTGTTTATAAAGCACCGGGAATTAACGCCTCGGTGCTTTGTTAGTTCATTTTTCCTATCACTCACTTCGGCATATCAATTTTGTAACAATTTATCGTCAAGTTCCACATTCAAAGCATTTTCTGTTATTATATCTTTCATCTTCTTATTCATATTAACCATAATTTATACTCCCAATATTTTTAGTTCTTCCTTTATTTGTGACAACTTTTTTTGGCAATTGTCTTTATTCCTACCTTGCTCTGTTTCAATCATGGTGTCTTCAGAAGGTATCCTTTACAAGCTGATTTTCTGATTTTTTTTGATGCCCTTAAATCATAATGGATTATCACATCTCCACTCCAAATCCAATCTGGAATAATCTTGTAAATACTTATCTAGCTCGTTTTCCAAATCTTCTATACTTTTAATATCAGTTATAAATTCCTCATTGACCAGTTCATCCTGAGTAACATCCCAATCATTTTCTATATACTCTTTTCTCACTTCATATTTTCTTAACCAAAAAAGACAGTTTTCTTTGTTTTTTGCATTTAAATACTTTGAAACCGCAGTTTTAGAACCATTTTCATTAATCATATAGGCGCCAATAACTACAAAACATCTCAAATCGCCGGAAGTCGGTAAAATCTCTGCCGCTAATGAATTGCCTACCATCAAATTATTCACCTGTTTTGTGTTTAATTTTCCCATATCTATTCACTCGCTTCAGCATACCAATTTCTTAAGAAAGTCCCAATGCTTCGGGCAAACAATGAATAGCATCAACTAATTCATATGCCCTATCTAAATTTTTTAGTCTTGTTGTCCACACATTTCTCAAACACCAAACCTCTTCATTAGTCCTCAATTCTATGGATTTAATATTACAGTAACTCTGTAGTCAAGAAATATTTTAATAATAGCCGTAAAAAGTTCACAATCTCCTTTCTCTTCAAATACCGGCTTATCAAGCAAAAATTCAGTTTCTTCTCTGACACTTTCTATTTCTTTTAACCATGCTTCTCTATCTAACATATTAGCAGACTTTTTTGAATCATTCCATATAATTGTAAAAGGCACTTGTGCCCCAAATCCACCGCACAGACAATCCCTTAAAGATGTCAAATCAAAACCGAAATAACCGCCTGGGCCATTTATTGCTTCTCCCAGTGCGCAAAAAAATGATGTGTAATCAGTTATTATTGAGCCGTCCAGATAATAAACTTCATCTGTTTTATCAATTATTTCTCCTTTTTAAATATGTTTGATACCATAGCAGTAAACTCTGCTCTGGTTACATAATTGTCGGGTCTGAACAGGCCATCATCGTAACCTGCAACCCATTTTTTACTTACAAATTTCTCTATAACATCTTTGCACCAATGATTTTTTATATCCGGAAAACTCAGTTTTTCATCATTACTATTGACATTAGATGACTTTTGAACATCACTGCTATAAGAGTTCTGTTCTAAAGTACTAATCTCATTGGATGAATTTAATCCTTCAGCAGCTTAAACAAGGCTTGTCATTATCATAGAAATAATAAGTATATAAGAATTAATTTTAGTTTTAATTCCCATATTTTATTATCCCCCAATAAAACATATCATTTTTAAATGATATTATAATATACAATAACTTACTATGGAAGAATAATTTTTAATTTAAACATTCTTTTTTATTTAAAAGGTACATTAGTTACTTACCATGTTCAGATTTGTCTACAAAACTATTTCACTTAATTGAATTTACATAATTTTTATTATATAATTATTTTTTAATAATAAATACTAAAGGAGTTGGTAATCATGAAAAAAAGAATTGGAGTAAACTCATCGTCTCAATCATTGCTGTTATTTTATGTACAGGTGTCGTTGCCTTTGCCTCTTCATTAACCACTGAGATTAAGGCAATACTAAGCCAAGAAGTAACAATCAGGTATGGTGGAGAAGTTCAGAACATGAAAGACGGTTCAGGTAATCCAGTATACCCTATTATTTATAACGGTACTACATATCTACCTGTTCGTGCAATCAGCAATATGCTGGATATCCCTGTAGATTGGGATGCAAGTACTAAAACTGTTATTTTAGGAACTGAGGAAAAACCACCCAAAAGTCTATTAAGCTTTGAAGGAAAAACTTCTGATTTTAGTAGCAGGGTAACCGACAAAGGTTCCCTTACTGTAAAAGGAGCCGATGGAGCAGATATCGTGTATAATGACGGAATATGCTTTAGAATTTGGAACGGAACTGCTTCTGCAAATATTGACAGGGCATATCAAGCAAAAATAGAAGGAGGTTACACCAAATTATCCTTTGATGCATATATTGCTGCTTCCAGTAATGACATAGAGGGTAAAACACCATATGAAATCTATGTTTATAACGTGGATACTAAAGAAAATCTGGCAGCTATAACTGTCACTGCAGGTGAAATAAAAAAAGTTGAAGGCATTGACATCACTGGAGTAAAAACTATCGGTTTTGCTGCAAATTGCATTAAAATTCTCAAAGGTTCTGATTCTGACCGCGCATATTTCTTTAATCCTGTTGTTGAATAATAATTTTATAATCTACCTCACGAACCACCAAAAAAGGGCTTCCAAAACCGGAAGCCCCTTTGATTTTTTATTAACATATTATTCATTTTCCTTCACTACTATTGTCTCACTTTCATCTTCATTTCTTGTGAAGTAGTGGTCAATTGAACACTCTGCAATATGTCCAAAAGCCCAGTAATCTTCTGCAACATCGTTAAACGGTACTTTTGCTCCGAATAAGGGGCCTCTGAACAACATCTTATTGATTATCGTAACCGCTTCACTGCGGGTTATATAGGAATCAGGCTTGAACAATCTCTGACCGTTTTCAATATAACCCTCTATAAGTTTTATTCTGAAGATTTCTTCGATGTAGTTTCTAGCCCAATGGCCATTAATATCAGAGAAATTTAACTTATCATGTTCAACATCCTTCAGTTGAAGATATTTAGCAAGAACTGTAGCAAATTCTGCCCTGGTTATATAACTGTCGGGATGGAATGAACCGTCCAGATAGCCTGTGAACAAACCTTTCTCCGTAACAGCCATTATGTTTTTATATGCCCAATGGTTATCGGACAAGTCTGTATATGTCCTACTGCTGGTGATATCTCCCTTAATATCTAATACATTAGCCATTATTGTCGCTACTTCAGCTCTTGTGATGTTATTTAAAGGACGGAATGTGTTGTCTTCATATCCCGCTATATACTTTTTATGGAAATTATCCTTAAACCTATCCGAGTACAAAAGGAATATAGTTTTTGATTCATCATCATCAGGGTTGAGCGGTGTTCCGTCAGAAGTTATAGAAGCAACAACGGAAGAATTCACTTCTGCTTTATCCAGTTGACCAACCTTGAGGGTATATTGTATTTTGCCTGTAGAGTTGGCATTAAGGCTGTCAATCTTCCATTCTATATAATTATCATTTACCTTACCGTTTGCAGTCTCCACAGGTGTTGTATAAGGCGGTATTTCTGCTTTAACAACAACATTGCTTGCAGGATTGCCTGATTTATTTTTATAGTTAAGTTCCAAGGTTATAATATCATCTTCTGCATACTTTGATTTATCGGCGCTTATGAAAATCGACAAATCTACAGGAGCTGCACCGGGCTTTTTGTCATCAGGCTCTGTAATTTCTTTATCCTTATTTTGATCTTTATCATTTCTGTTGTTATTGTTGCCATCATCTTTTTTATTATCATTGTTTTGATTACCCGGATTATTATTCCCGGAATCTCCAGGATTAGAAGATTCTGACTTAATTTTAACAGTTTTCTTTGCAATATCCGACACGTTTCCTGCATTATCAATTGATCTTGCCCAAATCTCCGTCTCGCCTTTTGAAGTAATAGTTATAACATAGTCATTATTGTATGTACTCCATTCTGTATTCGTTGCGCCCTTTAAGCAATACTCAGTTGTTTTAATTCCCGATCCTTCATCGTTTCCCGGCTCAATTGTTGCGGTAATTGAAGATCCTGTAGTCTCAGTAGCACTGGTTTTAATTGTCGGTGCTTCCGGCGGTGTTTTGTCAATATTGTCTATAATCAGTTTGGTTACAAGAGATACATTACCTGCTTCATCAGTACATCTTGCTTCAACAATTGTATTATCCTCAATTAATATTTGGTATCCATCGACTATACTACCTATCGGTGCCCAATCATTATCACCTATTTTTATTTCTTTAGTATATGCATCTGAAGGATAGTATACAGACACAGTAACACTCGTATTAGTGGGTTCTGTTGTGTCCGGAGTAAGTATCGGTGCTTCGGGTGGTGTTTTGTCAATATTGTCTATAACCAATGTGGATACAGGAGATACATTGCCTGCTTCATCAGTACATCTTGCTTCAATAATTGTATTATCCTCAATTAATATTTCGTAACCATCAGTTACACTACCTATCGGCGCCCAATCATTATCACCAATTTTTACTTCTTTAGTATATGCATCCGGGGGATAATATACAGACACAATAACACTCGTGTTAGTAGGTTCTGTTTTATCCGGAGTAAGTATCGGTGCTTCCGGCGGTGTTCTGTCAACGGTAAAAGAAACTATGTAAGAATTAGACTTTAAACCTTTTTTATCAACTACCCAGAAAAAGATGTTATGATTACCTTCACTAAGATTGAACGGAGAAATATCTATAACATCACTTACTTCCTGTCTGTTTCCGGTCGAAATTATCGGATCTAAGAAAGTTGCTCCAATTTCATTATTATCATCGATTGAATAATAGATTTGTAAAGAATCACCGATGTTTTCGTCAATAACATATCCTATAACATCAAGTTTACTGTTTACTGTATAGCCATATAGACCCATATAAATTACAGGAGCAACATTTAAAACATAGTCTATTGTAATCTCATAACTATAAAAATTACAATCTTGTTTGGTTATTTCCCCTTCGTATTGCGCCCAATACTTCTTTTTTTCTTCGTTGTAACCGCTGTTGACTTTCGGCAAGCTGCCGGTATATCCATCTCGTGAATACTCGAATATACCCGGGAAATTATCATGATCGTATGATTCTGTTACGGATATATGCCTCGTATCAGGTCCTACTCTTTTCGGTTGACCACCAGTAACACTGATAGTCACCTTATCACCATTGATACTGTAATTAGTAACCTGCCCTGTGTCCACAGTAATACCTGAAACATCGAAAATACCGGGAATCTCCACTGTAATTTCGGCATCTTGCTTATCTACCTGTTCAGGTGTTACTTTCACTTTCTGTCCAACGGGAGGCTCTGCTGATACAAAAACTGCATTTTGACAAACAATTGTCAGAATCATACAAAGACTTACTGCAATTAAGGAAATTTTCTTGCATAGTGCTTTCTTCATTACTACACTCCCTCTCTATATAATTTTATTGTGGTGAAAAATAAGGTTTTCCTATATTTGCCCCTAAATATAATATACATTAAAGTTATTTTTTTCAACTATATAATATGTAATTTGTGTTAATATTTAGGTGGATCAAAAAATATGTTAGATATTCTCTGTGATTATACCGGTTCTTTTTTTCTTGCTTCAATAATCTAAATCATTGAGCAAATTGTTTTTCGTTTTGCGGTCTTTTATTCGGAAAAATTTTTCGGAAATCTATCCATATTTATTTTAAAACTAAAAAAACCTTTACAACCATAACGGTCATAAAGGTTTTGGTGAGCCATCGGGGAGTCGAACCCCGGACACCATGATTAAAAGTCATGTGCTCTGCCAGCTGAGCTAATGGCTCAAATATGGCAGGGATGGCAGGACTCGAACCTACGAAATGCCAGAGTCAAAGTCTGGTGCCTTACCGACTTGGCTACATCCCTATAATCTGTGGGGTGAATAGTGGGAGTCGAACCCACGACCTCCAGAGCCACAATCTGGCGCTCTAACCAACTGAGCTATACCCACCGTAAATGGCCTCTTGAAAAGGCACAAAGATATTTTAAGACAGATCATTATAAATGTCAAGCAGTTTTTTATTTTTCTATAATAAAAATTATTAGCAATAATACACTTCTACAAACATGGTCCCAAAAATTTACATTACTTATAAATCTTCCAGTTCCGAGAGCCATGAGTTTGCCACAGCATCACTGGGCATGCGCCAATCTCCCCTCGGTGAAAGACTAATCGTACCTACCTTGGGTCCGTCGGGCAAACATGACCTTTTGAACTGCTGGCTGAAAAATCTCTTTATAAATACTGTCAGCCATTTCTTTATCGTATCCTTGGAATATTGGCCCTCAAAAGCTTTCTCTGCAAGAAACGCAATCTTTTTAGGTGTTGCCCCGTATCTTAACATGTGATACATAAAAAAGTCATGTAGTTCATAAGGCCCTATAATATCCTCGGTCTTTTGCTGGATATTTCCCTTCTCGTCCGGAGGAAGCAGCTCAGGAGAAATGGGAGTCTCCAATATTTTTATTAAAACATTTCCAGACCTCTCATCCGCCACATTGTCTGCAACCCATCTAACCAAATACCTTACAAGGGTTTTAGGTATGCTGCAATTCACCGAATACATGGACATATGGTCACCGTTATAGGTACACCAGCCCAAAGCCAATTCCGAAAGATCACCGGTACCTATCACAAGTCCGCCTTCCTTGTTGGCAATATCCATCAAAATCTGGGTACGTTCCCGGGCTTGAACATTTTCATAAGTTACATCATGTACCGCCGGATCATGCCCTATATCTTTAAAATGCTGAATACACGCATCTTTAATATTAATTTCCCGTATATCCACATTCATCGATTTCATTAACTCCATGGCATTGGTGTAAGTTACGTCAGTTGTTCCGAATCCCGGCATTGTAACCGCAATAATGTTCTTTCTGGGAATACCGAGATTATCAATGGCTTTTGCAGTTACCAAAAGGGCCAGTGTAGAATCAAGGCCTCCTGAAATACCAATAACAGCATGATTAAGCCCGGTATGCTTTATCCTCTTTTGCAATGCAGCAGTTTGAATGGAAAATATCTCACTGCATCTTTCATCACGGCTTTTTTCATTGGAAGGTACGAACGGATGAGGTGCTACATATCTCATTAAACCTTCGGTTTTGTATTCCGGAAGCTCTACTTTCACTTTTCTGAAACTTTTGCCGCTTTCCTTCCACAGCTCCATAAAGCTGGTATTTTTTCTTCTGTCATTCATCAGCTTCTGACAGTCGATATCCGAAATTATTAGCTGCTCGTCGCTTTCAAATCTTTTTGACTCGTTTAAAAGAGCTCCGTCCTCGCAGATCATTGCATGTCCTCCGAAGACAACATCCGTTGTCGATTCATTTACACCGGAAGAAGTGTAAACGTAACCTGCCAGGCATTTTGCCGACTGCTGCCGTACCAATTCTTTTCGGTACTCATACTTGCCTATAACTTCATTGCTGGCAGAAAGATTAAAAATTAACAACGCTCCGGCCATCGCCTGATAAGCACTGGGTGGAACGGGAACCCATAAGTCCTCACACACTTCAACACCAAAGCATATATTTTCTCCGGCATCTTCAAAAAGCAAATCACTTCCGAAAGGTACTTCCTGACCGCACAGGAAAACCGTATTGTTTACAGCATTTTTTCCGGATGCAAACCATCTTTGTTCATAAAACTCGTTATAATTAGGGACAAAGGTCTTGGGGACAACCCCAAGAATCCTTCCCCTTTGAATTGCAACGGCACAGTTGAAAAGCTGATTGTCAATACCTAAAGGCATTCCCAATAAAGCTACAACTCCGGTTTTCTTTGTAGCGTTCAATATTCTGCCCAATTGAGTCCGGGCATCCTCAAGCAAAACCTCTTGATGAAAAAGGTCACCGCAAGTATAACCGGTTATCGAAAGCTCCGGAAAAACCAGTATATGCACTCCTTCTTTTTCTGCCCTGCCAATAAGCCCGATTATCTGATCGGAATTGTACCGGCAGTCTCCGACCTTTAACATAGGAACAGCTGCTCCAGTTCTTATAAATCCATATTTCATATTATCACCCTGTAGTTTATTTGTACTATCTGCAATTAATCCCCTTAAGTTTGAACCCATTAGTTATGCCTTGTTTTGCAGCGCCTTAAGTCTTTCTGAAACCTTGTCATACATTTCTTGATACTTTGCCTTCTTTTCCTTCTCTTCCTCAATTACTTTGGCCGGTGCTTTGGATATAAAGCCTTCATTTCCAAGCTTCTTATTTACCCTGTCCAATTCCTTTTCAAGATTGTCCAGTTCTTTGCTAAGTCTTTCAATCTCTTTTTCAATATCTATAAGTTCTTCCAACGGAATATATATCTCAACTCCTGCCAATATTGAAGCAACTGCATCCGACGGAACTCCCGATTTGTCGGACTGAACAATCACCTCAGAACTTGATGCCAGTCTCTCAAAGAACACCTTTCCTTCCGTCAGAGTCTTTTGGTCATCGCTGCTTGGTGCAACAAATATTGTTTTTGCCTTCTTGGATGGGGGCACGTTCATTTCCGCCCTGATATTTCTTATATTCTTAATGGCATTCATAATAAGGCTCATCTTCTTTTCTTCCTCAGGGAAATTGTAATCCTCCCTGTAAACCGGCCATTTCGAAATCATTATGCTTTCGTCCTCATTAACAAGGTGGCGGTAAATTTCCTCAGTGATAAAAGGCATATATGGATGCAACAGCTTCATTGCCGAACCCAGAACATAGTTTAGGACATACTGTGCTTCCAGCCTTGTATTATCTTCCCTGTCATAGAGCCTTGGCTTTACAAGCTCAATATACCAGTCGCAGAATTCTTCCCATATAAATTCGTAAATCTTCTGAAGAGCTATACCCAGCTCATATTTGTCCATGTTTTCAGTAACTTCCTTGGCAAGGCTGTTTATCCTGCTGAGTATCCATTTGTCCGCAGTAGTAAACTTACCCGGGTCAACTTTGGAAAAATCAAGCTCTTCGTCAAAGTTCATCAGTACAAATCTTGAGGCGTTCCAAATCTTGTTGGCAAAATTCCTGCTGGATTCCACCTTCTCATCCGAGAACCTCAAATCATTTCCCGGAGAAGTTCCAATTGTAAGAGCAAACCTCAATGCATCCGTACCGTATTTATCAATTATCTCAAGGGGATCAATACCATTGCCCAGAGACTTGCTCATCTTTCTTCCCAAAGCATCCCTCACAATACCATGGATAAACACATGTCTGAAGGGTTCTTTGCCTGTATGCTCCAAGCCGGAGAATATCATTCTTGCAACCCAGAAGAATATGATATCATACCCGGTTACAAGCACATCGGTCGGATAGAAATATTTAAGATCCTCTGTTTCCTTCGGCCATCCGAGAGTTGAGAAAGGCCAGAGCGCAGAGCTGAACCATGTGTCAAGGGTATCCGGATCCTGTTCTATTCTCGAGCTGCCACACTGCGGGCAAACATCGGGCATTTCACTGTCTACCATTGTGTATCCGCATTCCAGACAGTAATATGCCGGAATTCTGTGACCCCACCACAACTGTCTCGAGATACACCAATCCTGAATGTTTTCCATCCAGTTGAAGTATATTTTTGAAAATCTTTCAGGCACAAATTTTATTGTACCGTTTTTAACCACTTCAATAGCCGGCTCTGCAAGAGGCTTCATCTTTACAAACCATTGTTTTGAGATTATAGGCTCAATTACTGTGGAACACCTGTAGCATGTGCCGACATTATGGTTGTGGTCTTCAATCTTCAATAGCAATCCAAGGTCTTCCAGGTCCTTAATAATCTGTTTTCTTGCTTCATACCTGTCCATTCCCTGATACTTTCCTGCTAATTCATTCATTGTTGCATCATCGTTCATAACCCTTACCTGAGGAAGATTATGCCTTAATCCTACTTCAAAGTCATTCGGGTCATGGGCAGGAGTTATCTTAACAACACCTGTACCGAAATCCTTTTCAACATATTCATCGGCAATAACCGGTATCTCCTTGTTCATCAGAGGAAGAATAACAGTTTTTCCAATAAGATGCTTATATCTTTCATCTTCAGGATGTACGGCTACTGCAGTATCTCCCAGCATGGTTTCAGGTCTGGTCGTTGCAACCACAACAAACTCATTGCTGTCTTTTATAGGATATTTTATGTGCCAAAAATGCCCTGCCTTTTCTTCGTAATCCACCTCCGCATCGGATATGGACGTATGACATTTTGGGCACCAGTTTATAATTCTTTCACCCCTGTATATAAGGCCTTTTTTATATAGCCTTATAAACACCTCTATAACCGCATTTGAAAGTCCTTCATCCATGGTAAACCTTTCACGTTCCCAGTCACAGGAGCTTCCAAGCTTTTTAAGCTGCTCAACAATCCTTCCTCCATAATGCTTTTTCCAATCCCATGCTCTCTCCAAAAACTTTTCTCTTCCGATGTCCTCCTTCTTAATACCTTCCTTGGCCATGGCTTCAACTATCTTAGCCTCCGTAGCAATACTGGCGTGGTCGGTACCGGGTAGCCACAGGGCACAATATCCCTGCATCCTCTTCCATCTGATAAGAATATCCTGAAGGGTTTCATCCAGGGCATGCCCCATATGGAGCTGTCCTGTAATATTCGGCGGTGGAATAACAATGGTAAAAGGTGTTTTATCTTTGTCTATTTCGGCATGAAAATAGCCTTTCTCCATCCACTCGCTGTACAATCTGTCTTCAACCTGCTTTGGGTCATAGGTCTTGGCAATATTTTTTTCCAAACTCATACTAAAACCTCCACTTTATATTAAGAATTAATTATTCGGACTATCTATAAATAAATAGCACCAATATCAATCCGGGAAGAGCAATAAGCATTCCCAGCATTTTTACATTGAGTACTGCTCTCTCAAACTTATACTTTTCAAGTTCTTCATCTGTCATTTCATGTTCAAAATTGCATTCGGTTTTCTCATTAAATTTAAACCTTTTCACAATGGCTTTAGCAGCCAAAACGGTTCCAAAACCGGCTGCTATAAATAGAAACATCAGTATTTTCAAAAAAATCATTTATCCTTCTCTCCCTACGATCTTTTCCCTCTCTAAAACTTCTTATCGATTAAAAATAATGTCTCTGTTTTAAATAACCGTTGAAATCCCTTATATAAAAAAGCCTTTCATCCAACAATTGGACGAAAGACACTTTTCCGCGTTACCACCAAAATTCCTATTATAAAATAGGCATCTCAACCTTCATAAGGACTGAAACATCCTTATAAAGCTTCGAAATAACGGCTCTGTACCGCTAAAGTCTACTTAGACCTTTTTCACTTAAACCTGTGTCCTTTCAACTTTAGAACTCCCAAGCTACCTTCAGCAGTCTGTCACTTAAGGGAAACTTTCAGCCGCCGATTTCCCCTCTCTAATAAGCCGTTACCGCTTACTCCTCCTGATCATCGTTTCTTCTTTAATTAGTCTTAAAAACATAATAATTTAATCCTCTTCACATGTCAAGGCATTTTGACGGAAACTTTTTAAATCTGTTCACCTTATTAATCTCCCACACTTAGGACAATATGTAAAGCTGTATTCAATTTCTGAGTTACAGAAGGGACAATAATTCAAATACGCCTTTTGACCGTCTTCCGCCTCTTCTCTGTTTCTTCTTCTATACCGATTAATCAGCAATTCTTTATGATGTTCTTCGTCCTCTGACCGACCGTAATCATCGTACATAGTATTTCTGTTCCTTCTTCCTTTATATATATAAATTAAGTAATACCTCAAAGCAAAAACAAAAATTAGTAATCCAAAATTAATTAAAGCCAACGCAGTCGGGGAATCTTCTATCACACCGAGCGATATCAGGGTATAGTAAAATCCCCCCAAACCATTGGATAATGCTATAAAGAGTATTATACATGCAAATGTGATAACCATACTTTCGTATCCGTTTCTTATTCTCCTCAAAAAAACGCCCCCTTCCTTTTAACAAGGATAGCATTAATCCATCAAATATTTTATCGGCATTATGTACTATTTCATCATTGTCTCTATCTTTTTTACAGACTTTTTATCCAATATTTCTCCGCTCAATGCTGTGAAAATATAGCTTTCAATTTCGTCCTTAGTCCTATACTTTCTTATCATTACAAGTACCTCCAATATATCAGTCAAAATAGGCTTACGCATCGTTTCTCTAACACTCATAATATCAATGGCCATAATTTTATCGGCTATTGTAAATTGCAAATTCTCTTTATAGGGGATGATATTCTGTAATGATTGAATACACTGGCGTACAATAATGGGTTTATCATAATTCAAATTAATAAGGTAGTCATCCATGATTTTTTCAAATTTACCTTCCTTATTCCATCTGACATTTTCAGAAATAAGCATAAATCCTATACTTCTCTGATAGGAATTTTCACTTTTGAGTTTTTCACTAAAAACATCCCAAAAAGGATAAACATCGTCAAAGCTTTCGGAACGGCTTTTTAAAAGAAGAAATGACTGATACCTTATTTTGCCGTCTTTTTCAGATAACCATCCACAAGTTGTTTTATTTCCTCATTGTCTATTTTTTTTGACACTTCCGGAATTTCAGCTGCATCAATTGACAATAACCTATCAAGACTAAACATACAACCCCCTCATTCATTGTTTTTATTTTTCCTGCTTATATATCTTCCGGCTTATATCCCGGCTTTTATAAAGAGTGTCTTGCCGATAAATATACCCTCATTTTTCATAGTTAGGTTATTAATCCGAGCATAATTATTATTAGTTATTTATGGTATATTACTCAAATTATTGTCAATATTATCACATCAAACTATATGCGTCAATATATTCTAGTAAAATATTGTCATCTACTGTTATTTCATACCCACTTTCTTTTCAGTTTAATAGTTTGTCCGAATACAATAAATGCCGTTTTACATTTATAAATACACTATTGTGTATAGGCTTTGATAAAACAGCATAATTATTGGTATAATAAAAATATAATAAATCAATAGGATGTGCCGTAATGAAAAAAAGAATCTACATTCTAATATTAACCCTACTTCTAAGCATCGCTTACACCGGCTGCAGTAGAAATGCCGGTAATCCACCACCTGCTGACAGTAATGAGCTTACACCGACTATAACCTTTTCTCCTTCTCCCCTTCCAACGGAGGAAAATCATGAAGATCAAGAGTCAAAAGCAGTAATTGATCTGATAAATTCCATGACTTTAGAAGAAAAGGTGGGACAGATATTCATTGTCGCCTTTCGAAAAGGCAGTGCATCACACTCCATTAAATCACTGGATGCAACTACAGTACAAAAAATTCAGGACTTCAATCCCGGAGGTGTAATACTGTTCAGTGAAAATATAGACACAATTCCTCAGACTCAAAAACTTATAA
>LFSC01000012.1:59915-118423 GCA_001512505.1 Clostridiaceae bacterium DTU079
GATCCGGAACTTGCCTATCAGGTAGGTACCGTCTTGGGAAAAGAATTATCTTCTTTGGGCTTCAACATGAACTTTGCACCGGTAGCCGATGTCAACACCAACCCCGAAAACCCTGTTATAGGCGACAGGTCTTACGGTTCCGATCCGAATAAGGTCGGTGCATTGATACAGGAAATATCCAAAGGTATGCAAGATCAAGGGGTATGTTCAGTTATAAAGCATTTTCCCGGGCACGGCGACACATCCTTTGACTCGCACCACGATCAGGTTGTAATACACCATGATATAGAAAGACTCCGGCAAATAGAACTGATCCCTTTTGAAAAAGGAATCCAATCCGGAGCTGATGGAGTCATGACAGCACATATTAAGCTTCCCAATGTTATCAGCGAAGACCTTCCCGCCACTTTATCCGAGGAAATCCTTACAGACCTGTTGAGAAAAGAACTGGGCCATGAAAAGCTTATCATAACCGATGCCATGGATATGAAAGCCATCAGTAAGTACTGGTCTTCTTCCGAAGCTGCCGTCATGGCCTTCAAGGCAGGAGCAGACATAATATTGATGCCGGCCTCACTGGACGAAGCATATAACGCTATATTGGAAGCCGTAAAAAACGGTGAAATAGCGGAAGAAAGATTGAACGAATCCTTGCAAAGAATCCTTACAGTTAAGCTTCAAAGAAATATATTAAACGGGCATAAAGCCCCTTTAGACCCGCAAACCGTGCTGGGAAATCAAGAGCATAAAGACATAATTGACAAAATCAACCAAAAGGCAGGATACAATGATTAACCCATGTATCCAAAAACCTTCAAAGCTCTTTCGGTTTCCTCTCCAAGCCTTACTGCCTTCTTCTCCTTAAATTTAAGCAGCATATGGGCTATCACCTTGTCCATCCATCCCAGCTTCATAAGTCTTTTGCAGCAGTCATAAACCGAAGGATCGAAAAACGAATTTTTATTGCTCCAGTAAATATACTGCCATAACAATTCTGTAGAAATATTTATATTGTATTTGTTGGCAGTTTCATAAACCCGAACCATTTTGCCTTTATCACCTTTTTTAAGAGCGGTGTTGAATATCATGCTGACATATTCATTGCTGCATTTTGAATCGGGTATTGTTGAAAACTTCCTTGCTATATTTACATCATAATAAAGCTTATCTCCCAATTCCGCCAGTCTTTCAATAAGAGCCCATCTCAAGGTGTCATCCAAGCCATCCCAATAAACGCAGGTTTTAAATAGCTGGATTGTGAAAAAGCTCTTTTCTCCCGTTTTCAAATAATACATACATAAAATAAGCTTCAATACGATGTTGCTGGATTCCTTGTCCACCAGCTTTTTTATATAATAAATCGAATAATTCAGTAAAAGCATGGAAAACAGCCCGCCGCCTTGAGCTCTAAATATATCGCTTTCTCTGTAAAAGGAACTGACTCCTCGCACCAACTTGACTCTATATACATATTTATCTATAATATCCCGACGGTACTTGGTAAACAAATAGACAGCCTTCAAAAACTTTTTCTTAAATACATTTACCTCTATCAGACCTACTTTAGCAAGCACATAATCACTGTCTTTTGCCAAGGATTTATTAAAATATTCCTCAGCCTGCTTGTACTTTCCGGTCATTAAATAAAGCCTTCCAAGGCAATAATAGCCGTATGCCTTTTCAGGATGCTTCTTAACATACTCCTCATATTTTAATATTCTGATATCAATTTTCTTTGTTTTATTTTTCATCAGAATTCCCCCTACTCATTTAGCCTTTCATCTGTCTGGGAAAGATAATCTCTAATGATGTTTTGAATGTTGGCATCCTTTATGGCAACGGTAATTTCAATTCTCCTGTTTTTCTGCCGTGCTTCTTCCGTGTTTCCGTAGGCAATGGGCCTGTATTCCGAAAAACCTACGGTTGCAAAATACTGTGCATACTTTCGTTCAAGCCCGGAATTGGATTGCATCAAATAGTTTACAACCGCTGCCGATCTTTTGGTGGACAATTCCCGGTTGTAATAAGGATCTCCGGTATCATCGGTATAACCTTCAATATTAATTGAGTCAATATAATCCCTTATGCTTTTATCATCAAGAATTCTCTCAAAAGCAACAGCAAACTGGTCTAAAAGCTTCTTTCCTTCAGCTTTTATATTATAGGAATTATGTGCAAATACCAAATTCTCGTTTATAATTATGTTTGCATTCTCTCCGATAGTTACCAGTTCTTCTCCCCGGTCATTTTTCTTTCCTATTTCCTTTTCTATTGATTGCTTAACCTTTTCCAAAACATCAAGACGCAAAACTGCGATTTTCTCAAGCTTTTCCCTCAATTCAGCAAGCTCCTGATTGCTCATTGCAATTATTTCCTTCTGTTTGTCAATCTCCTCTCGGGACAAGGTCAGTTCAATTCTTCCCCGTTCAACCTCCGCCCGGGTTTTCTCCAGCTCATTTTTCTTGAGCCTTAACTCATTTTCTGCATTACTCAATTCCAAGTGTGCTTCCTCAAGCATTTGCTGAGTATCGGCCAACTGCTTTTTCTTATATTCCAGATTACTTCCGGTAATAAGATTTTGAATATATGCTAAAAGCATAAGGAAAAACAGTACTAAAGCTATAGTAGACATTACATCCGTAAAAGAAGGCCAAAAATTCGGTGCTTCCTCAATGTTTTTAAAGTTTCTCCTTCTGATTTTCATTCTATCTCACTCCCATCAATGCACAGCTGACATCCACTGAAGCATTATTTATAGAGCTTTCTTTTATACCGAATTATTTCTATTTTTTAAACAACCTCTTTACTTCATCAAGCTGCTTTTCCACCTGCGCTGCAGCCGTTTCATTGTATGCTATTACCTGATCGGGAAGTGCCATTATTGTCTTTGCCAAGATTTTCTCATTTTCTTTAAAATCATCCATAATATCAAAGACTTCCTTCAGCACCTCTTCCACGCTTTGAGCCAACTTGTTTGAAACCGTCTGAGAACTTTCATCAAGAGTTTTCGAGAATGCCTCGGCAGTTTTTTCACCTAATTTGTTTACCTCTTCACTCAATTTTGCCGCCAGAGCACTGAATTTCTCCTGATAATCCTTAATTTCACCGGTCCTTGTGCTCAGGTCACTCTTTATTGCTTCACCCAATTCTTTAATTGATGAAACAGTGGTCTTAACCTCTTCAACTATGTTTCCGACATCCTGAACTACCTGCCGGTTATATGAGGTAATCTCCTCAGCTGCTCCCTTAATATCCTTTGAGAAGTTTTCAATAGCATTGTAATTTTCAACTATTATCTTAGAAGTATCGGAAAGCGCTTCAGTTACTTTTATGAAGCTAACGTCCATTTTCTCAATGTTATTTTTGAGATTATTGTTGAACTCGGTAAAGTCCTTAATGTTTTCACTGAAATTCTTTAAGGACTGGTCAAACTTTTCAACAGTGTTATCCAAAGCTTTTGATGTAATATTTACCTCCATAGCCACACCGGTTAATTTTTCTCCAAAGGTATCCACCGTCTGCTTAAGGGCACTTTCAATTTTCTCTCCGAACTCAACAAAGGTATCTCTTAAAATTTTATTCATGATGGTGTACTCAGTTTCCTTATCCTTTGCAATAACGAGAGCCACAGTATTATCAAGATATTCTTCAATGCGCACCATTAAATTTTCGCGGGCTTCCTCAGCACTAAATATAATCGTCACAAGAGAAAAAACTATGGAACATCCCAAACCGAAAAGACTGGTAGTGAAAGCAACCCCCATCCCGTAAACCGAAGGTATCAAATCATTAATAAAACTGCTTGAAAAAGTCGGGTCGGAAACGGCATCGGACTGCATAATTGTGTTAAACACTTCCACCAATTCACTAACTGCAAGGCTTAGTCCCAAAAATGTACCCAACAGTCCCAAACTGATTAATAATGAAACCGTATGTTTCACAAACTTTTCACAAACCAGTAAAATTCTTAACCGCGTATTGAAGCAGTTTTCAATTATAGCCTGGGTATTAACCTCATTATAGTTGCCCTTTGCTGCACTTTTGTAGCTTTCAACGATATTATTAAGTAAAGAAGTTTTAAACTTCTCAGCCTTATTGCTACAGCTTTTTTCAAGATCATCCAATATTGCAATGTATCTTTTCCGTACTGTAAGATTGACAACAAAGGAAAACACAAAAATAGCAATAATAATACATATGATTGCTATTCCGATCGGATCCATCTCCATCAGCAAATCAGTAAAAAAGCTCATAACATCACTCCTGTATTAATTTCTAAACTACCTAAAACTACCTTTACGACATGCATTTATAAGACAAAATTATAATATATTAATTATGTATACTAATAATAATATATCATATTATAAAGCATTTAAATAGATTATTTTAAACTGCTTTATATTGGCAATAACTTATGCTTATAACTGCTAATCAACTATAGTTTTTGATTTTCAAATTTTTCCCTCAGCTCATCCAATACTTTTAGTTTATCGTCCGGAATCTCCTTTTCTCCTCCCAAGATTTTTGCCAATATCAAAGTTTTTGCCATGGTTTCCGCAGCTTCCATTTTATAAAATGCATCAAAGCAATCCCTTCCCACAGCAACAATTCCATGGTTGGCCAGAAGTATGACATCATAATCCACCAAACACTCTTCCATACCGCGATATATCTCATCAGTGGTTGGAGTACCGTATTCGGAAACCGGAACCTTTCCGAAAAGCATGATCATCTCAGCATATCCCTTAGTCTCAATAGGTTTATTTGCCACAGCAAAGGCCGTAGCATAAGGTGGGTGCGCATGTACCACAGACCATATGTCTTCCCTTTTTCTATATGCAGCTATATGAAGCTTTATTTCTGAAGAAGGCTTGTACATCCCTTCCAAAACATTACCGTTCATGTCGGTCTTAACTATCATATCTTCATTTAAAAAACCTTTGCAGATTCTGCTAGGTGTTATATAAATACTGTTACCGTCCCGCATGGACACATTACCTTCAAAAGCATTTGCCATAGATCGTTCATACATGAGCTTTGACACCCTCACAATCTGTTCCCTTATGGCCTTGGACACATATATCCCTCCCTAATAAAATAATCCTAATCGAATTTTAACATTATACCAAACTATATACAATCTATTTCCGTATAATATTCAATTATTATATTTAATTTAATATCCAAAATACAGGATATATACTTTCTCTTTAAATCCATTCTACCTATTTTAATTATCGGTTTATAATGCTTAGTATTATAGTCCAAGCTCATTTAATCATATAATTAAACAGTTATCAGTCTATAATTATGGTGATGTTATTGAAAAAAAAAGTCTTGCCGGTCTTAATAATATCGATATCTTTGTTCATCTTATATACAATATGGAGCAATATATTGATTTTAGATGACTTTCATCCTTCCAATGATGGGTTATATGTAACCAGTGAAGGCATACAAGATGAGTTTACCGAGGGCAATATTCGGAAAGAAGGATATCATATATACATTAATTTAGATGAGCTAAGGCTATATCTATACAAAGACGGAATCCTGGTGAAAACCTACATGGTATCCGGCGGAAAACCCGAAACCCCCTCTCCGGAAGGAACATGGAAAATAATAAGCAAGTCTGACTGGGGTGGAAGCTTTGGAGGTTCATGGATGGGACTTAACGTACCTTGGGGTAAGTATGGCATACACGGAACAAAATATCCTTGGTTTATAGGAAAGCAAAACGCTTCCCACGGCTGTATCAGAATGTACAATAAAAGTGCCAGGGAACTTTACAACACCGTTCCTTATGGCACTACCGTCACTATCGTTCAAAAGAACCGTCCCTTTAAGGTTTTAAAAAGCGGAGACGTGGGTTCAGATGTTCTTAAGGTCCAGAAGGCTTTGAAAAAACTAGGGTATTTTCATGACTGGCCCAGCGGAAAATTTGAAGATAACCTTAAAAGAAGTGTTATAAAATTTCAGAAAGCAAATAATTACAAAGTGACCGGAACGGTAAACAAACAGCTTTTTGATATTATTATGCAAAAGTACAAAGAAAAGCTTGAAGAAGAGCAAGATAAAAAAATCTTGACTTTCGGTCAATCGGTATGATATATAAGAATAGATGTTTTTATAAAAATCCATAAGGAGGGGTTTATATTGGCACGTTACATAAACAGTATTGTACTTAACAAACCTGCTGACTTTGTAAATTATATCATCAATGATTTTATGGCGAAAGAAGGATTCAAATTTACGGCTTATAAAGGTGAAAACGTATGGAAACTTGGAAGTGGCGTTTTAACCAGTCCTCAATTTATTAAAACCAGTTATGTTAACGGAACCCTAACAATAGAAGCATGGTTGAAATTTGCTTGGCTTCCCGGCGTTTATTCCGGTGAGATGGGGCTTGACGGCTTTTTCGGAGCACTTGTTAAAGCTTCATTAAGAGAAAAAATAAATCACTTAATCGAACTGCTTAAACAGCCATTACCTAATGAGAGTGAGTACAGCCAACAATCAAATGTCTCACCGATATCCGGGTATCAGCCTAATCCCGTTCAAAATCAGCCAATACCGGTAAAAACCCATGATACCAGCAGCAATGCAAAATTCGGTTTAATATTCGGGTTATTATCATTGGCCGGATGGTTTATGGCCATATTAGGTGTTCTTTTTGGATCTCTGGCAATAATATACGGCAGCAAAGGACTCAATTCTTCAAAGAAGGGAATGGCAATTGCAGGCATGGTAATCGGAATTCTTATGCTTGTCCTTTCTGTAGCTGCCTGGATTATTAACATTATTGCTCAAATATTATAAAAAATTCCGTCACAACCGGCCTGATAAATTATAATCATTTTATTCTTCATCATATTGCTAAAGTAAAGGGACAGATACTGCAAATCTGCAAATTCTGTCCCTTAATTAATTAACATTAATTAATATGTAAACAGATATTTCGAAGGTACAACCTGTTTTTCCTGTCTTTTGCTTGACCACAAAAGCTTCAGAGATGCCGGTCCGCCATAGTTAAAATACTCAATCTTAATATCATACTGCTTTCCTTCCTTGAATTCAAACTTTCCTGTCGTTTCAACCTTGTCCTCCTGCTTATTCCAGTTGTCAATTATAAGGACATTGTCTACCCATACCCTGACTCCGTCATCGGAAACCGTATGGAAGGTATATTCCTCTGTATATTTTGATTGTATTTTACCGGTCCACCTTACAGAAAATCTTCCCTCTTTTATGTCTGAGACGGGGTAGTTTCTCTGCCAATCAAAATCAATTACTTTGTCCGTCCTTTCGAGCCTCAAATCCTTCAATTCTCTATCCCCAAAATACTCCGCTTTCAAACCGTTATCCGGTTGTGGAGGCAAAGGCTCGTCAGAAGGGTATAATTGACTTGTAGGTATTACTTCCTTCTCCTGGCTAAGACTCGACCACATAAGCTTTGCCGATGCGCCCCTTCTATGGTCATAATACTCCATTTTAATGTCATACTTTTTACCCGCTTCAAGGTCAATCTTTGCGCTGTATTCAGTAGCTGACTGGCTTTGCCATTTATCAATCAAAAGAGTACCGTTTACCCATAGTCTCACTCCGTCATCGGTACAAGTGTAGAAAGTGTATGTTTCCGAATATAACGGCTCAACCTTGCCTGTCCACCTTATAGAATAAGAATCCTCATTAATTGAATCTGCCGGGGAACCCTCACCCCAATCAAAATCAATAACAGGATCAACCCTGGTAAATTTAAACAAGGTTAAATCCATATTGTCATAGTATTCTCCCCTAAGTCCGGTGCCATTTCCTTTTTTCGCGGAAGTAGGTCTCGGTGCCGGTGTTTGGGAAGGCGCTATTGCCGCTTTGCCTGTTGCTTCCGTTTTTGACGTTACCACCGGATTTTGTGAAACGGCCTTAGTGGGCTGTAGCACAACATCTGATGTTATTGACGGCCCGGTGGAATCTGTTACGCTAGGTGTTGATAAGGGTTCTTGCATTTCCGCAGACTTTTCCGTTGACTCCGGTGTCGGTATCAATGTTGGTTCCGATGTTGATATATGTTGCAAATCGGGTGTTGCGGACACCTTGATTGAAGAATTCCCTAATTCGCTAAAATCAATCTTATACTTTTCCAAAATATCAGCAAGCCTATCCGATTTCAGTTCTTCCAGTGACAAATTCAGGCCCATTTCCTTTGCCTTCTCGTAAATCAGGCATCTACCCATGGAAATATTGTTGTTCTTCGATGCTTCCATGAATTTGGACGTAACCCGCACTGCTTCGGATTGAATCTTCCCATTATAAGCCTTGTCTATATCCTTTTCAATTTCATATAGCAGATCATCAATTCCTTTCTCGCTCAACGGTTTATCCTTGCTTTTACCGTTATAATTCCCATTTATGGAGCCACAAATTAAAATATGATTTGCCTGACCGTCAACAATAATACCTCTTTCCATTGATATATCAATTAATGATAAAATCGCTTCTTTCAAAGTCTTGCCTTCAAAATCCAAATCCTTTATTATATTCCTCGCATCATCATTTATAGGTTTTACTGCCTCTACTTTTCCGTTACCGTTAATTAAAAACCGAAGACTGGGATTAATGTCTACATCAACATATGCATAAATACCCTTTTGCTGACTGAAAGTAAAATACGAAAAAACCATTATAAATACAGCCGCCATACTTGCCAAAATTCCAATATAATAATTTAGTTTTCTACTGCCGGAGGTCAGGTCTTCATCTTGAACAAGTATCTTCTGCCCCAAATGCATATTGTCTTCTCTTTTCACTTTTTTAAAGACGCATTCATCGGTCATTACAATGGCTTCATTTCCATCTATTTTAATAATTGTCCCGATATTATTCATATTTTCCCTCCTTTTCGAAGCCCAATATATATTCCTTCAAGTCGTACAGGTTACTTCGCAAAATTAAGGTAACAGCTATTATAAATTTTCTGTTTCTTTGAATGGTTTTGCGATTAACCTTTATATAATTCAATAAATCTTTCAAGGGTACGTACCCTTTTACAATCAGTTTTTTATACATGTCATTATTACCGGCAATTATTTTAGCTATTTTAATTAACAGAAGCCTTGAATCCTTATGCTTGGGAGAAGATATCACCAAGTCCTTCAAAGAAATTCCAAACTGCTGCAAGTTTCGTTCAAAAGTCTCCAGCTCCTGCCTTACTTCAATATTTTCAAATTGTCTGGATGTATCGGAGGTTAAAAACTTACCTTCAAAATGGACGGACTCCTCAATATAAGAAAAAGGCAAGACTTTGTTATGCTTGCTGTTGCTTCTGATATAATCAATCAACCTGCTTTTTATAACCATAAAGGAGTACTGAAAAAAATTATCGTTTTTTAAAGGGTCATATCTGTCAATAGCTTCATTAAAAGCCGACAAGCCCACACTGAACTCTTCACTGTTTTTATCATCCACTACAGTTCCCAAAGCATTGGATACGGATCTTAAAATATAGGTCAAATTATCTTTAATAAACTCTTCCTTGAGCTGTAAATCTCCCTTTTGTATTTTTTTTATTATGTCTGCAACAGAGCTAACTTCCTCTTTAATGTCTTTTTTATCAACATGGTTTACAAACAAGCATTTTCACTCCTTTAATAGAAATACGCACACTATAGAATTTTAAGGGGTATTTCTACAATTTTATTATAACACAAATCACTTCCAAAAGTTAGCAGGTCGTATTGTGGTCATGTTTGATAATTTCATCAAAAAATGTATAAAGAAATTTTTGACGGTTAATAATATCAATAAAGAATTAATTAATTTTGGACTTGTACCTCCTTAATGATATGGAGAAAAAGTCAAAATCAGTTAATTCCCAAGATTTAAGGAGGTAATGCAATATGGCAGACAAAACTTTGATATGTAAAGATTGTAATTCGGAGTTTATTTTTACCCAAGGAGAACAGGATTTTTACAAGGAAAAAGGATTCATGAATGAACCTCAAAGGTGTTCAAGCTGCAGAACAGCTAAAAAGCAGCAAAGGAAAAGCTATGGCAACGGTTTTTCAAAGAGCAGAAGTTTTGGAAGCAAAATGGATTTTAGGTCATGGTAAACAGGCAAACCCGGGTTATTTAATTCCCGGTCTTTTATTTTTTACTTTTATTATAAATTGAGGAATTCCAACCATTGTATTATGATGTTTACTAAAATTAATAAAATCGTAATAATCAGTCAGGCTTTTTTATGATATAATAATAATAGAGCTTGAGAAAAGCAATTCAATAGAGGAAATCTATAACATTTTTTCATACACAGCCTTTTATATAAAGGGGGTAGATAATTATTTTATCTACCCCCAAACCATTTTTTACAACTTCACCGTCTCTAAGCCATTTGGACCTTCTAAAACAAATGCCTACCGAAAAACAATATTTCCGTTTTCCACATCAACATCAATATTGCTTCCTTCCTTATAAACACCCTTAAGATACAGGTCGGTGAGCTCATCCTCTATATATTTTTGTATTGTCCTTCTCAACGGCCTTGCACCATACTTGGGATCATAGCCCTTTTCGAGAATGAACTTTTTCACGTCATCGCTGAAACTAATGGTCATATTTTTATTTTCTACCTCTTCAACAACATCCTTAAGCATCAAGTCTATTATTTGCTTGAGTTCTTCCTGACTGAGTTCATTAAATATTATTATCTCATCTATTCTGTTTAGAAACTCAGGTCTGAAGGTCTCCTTCAGAACATCCTTTATTTTATTTTCAAGAGCTATATAGTTGTCATTGGCAAAACCTATGCCATTTGCCTTAAGACTGGTACCGGCATTGGATGTCATTATCAATACCGTGTTTTCAAAGCTTACGGTTCTTCCGTGACTGTCCGTTGCCCTTCCGTCCTCTAAAATTTGCAGAAGCATATTAAATACATCCGGATGGGCTTTTTCTATCTCATCCAACAGTATAACCGAATAAGGCTTTCTTCTTACCTTTTCCGTCAGTTGACCGCCCTCATCGTATCCCACATATCCCGGAGGTGCTCCAATCAATTTGGATACCGTATGTTTCTCCATATATTCGGACATATCGAACCTTATTAGAGCCTCTTCACTTTCAAAGAGCTCTACAGCCAGTGCCCTGACCAGCTCCGTCTTACCTACGCCGGTAGGTCCTACAAATATAAAGGATGCCGGTTTTTTCTTTTTCTTAAAATCCGCCCTGCTTCTTCTTATAGCTTTTGCCACACTGGATACGGCTTTATCCTGTCCTATAACCCTGTTATGAAGCCTTTGCTCAAGATTAAGCAGCTTTTGTGCCTCAATCTCTGTAAGGCGTTGAACGGGTATTTTGGTCCAGGATTCTATTACATATGCCACATCCTCCAGCGTCATTTCCATATCCTTATTTTTATACTCAATTTCCTTTATCTGCTGAAGTAGCTTGCATTCCCTTACCTTAAGATCAGCAGCTTTTTGATAATCCTCTATGGAGTCCGCCGAAATAGCGTTTTCCTTTTCCTCCTGTACTTTTCTCAATTCTTCCTTTAAGGCTTCAAACTCTACAAGCCCTACATTTTTTATATTAGCCCTTGAACCTGCCTCATCCAAAACGTCAATTGCCTTATCCGGCAAAAACCGGTCTGTAATATACCTCTCGGAAAGTATAGCTGCAGCCCTTAATACTTCGTCGGAAATTTTAACCCTGTGGTAGCTCTCATAATACCCTTTAATACCTCTTAGTATTTCTATCGTTTCTTCAACTGTCGGCTCATCTACCAAAACAGGCTGAAACCTTCTTTCCAGTGCAGAATCCTTCTCAATATACTTCCTGTACTCATTTAAGGTTGTAGCACCTATTACCTGAATCTCACCCTTGGCAAGAACAGGCTTTAAAATATTGGCAGCATTCATAGCTCCTTCGGCCTCTCCTGCTCCCATTATGTTGTGAAGCTCATCTATAACCAGAATAATATTTCCCAAGGCTTTGCATTCTTCAATGATACCTTTCATTCGGCTTTCAAACTGTCCCCTAAACTGTGTTCCTGCCACTATGCCGGTAAGATCCAAAACGTAGACCTCCATATTGAACAGCTTAGCCGGAACATCCCTCTGTGCAATTTTAAGTGCAAATCCCTCCGCTATAGCTGTTTTTCCTACCCCAGGTTCACCTATCAATACAGGATTATTTTTAGTTCTTCTATTCAAAATCTGGATCACTCGTTCAATTTCCCGTTCTCTTCCGATGACATGGTCTATTTTCCCTTCTTTGGCTTTCGCCGTCAAATTTATGCCGTATGCATCAAGGAACTTTTTCTTTTTCGGTATCTTTTTCTCCTGGGTTTTTGTCCTTGTGCTATTGTTTTTGTTATCCTTTTCTTCCTTATCTTCATCCTTTATGTCTTTTGAATCCTTTGATCCCGAATTTTCGGCAGACTTAAAAAAGGATTTGTTAATAAAGTTTAACAATGAGCCGGCATTACCGGGCATATCCATGTCATTCCCATCTTCATCGCCATTGTTCATGCTCATTTCCTCTAAAAAACTGCCCATCTGTTTGTTTAAATCATCTATTTCATCCTCAGAAATACCGGTCTGTTCCAATATCTGATTTATCGGCTGAATTCCCTTTTTCTTGGCACAAGAAAAACATAATCCTTCCTGTGTTTGCTTGCCATTAACTATTTTGGTTATAAAAACAACGGCCAGGTTCTCCTTGCACATTGAACACATCATCATAGTTATCATCTCCTTTTCTTAGCCAGTCTAAAAATGCAGCAACAATTAACTTCCATGTCTAAATATATAACCATATCACATATAAAAATATAATAATTCCCATGATTTATCAACAATATTTACTTTCATTTCCCTACATTAATATTACTATCGTCACTTTTAATACCACAAATTAATAATCTATTAATTTCAAAATAAACTCATTTTTGAAAATCCTATATAAACTTTACAACATATAATGTAAATATAAACCGCCTTCCTTCAATATAAGTATAACATATATCTATAATACCGGTCTAATAATCTTCGATTCCTTTTTCGTTTTGTATTCATAAATAACTCTTATATAAATCATCGTAAAGGGTAACATCTTTGTTTTTATTCATGTCCCTTATTTTTACTTACCATTCACTTCAAAATCTTTTTTAAGAACTGTCCCGTATATGATTCTTCAACCTTCACAATTTCCTCCGGAGTACCTTGGGCAACTAACGTTCCGCCTTTGTTACCTCCTTCGGGACCCAAATCGATAATATAATCGGCGGTTTTTATGACATCAAGATTGTGTTCTATAACCAGCACAGAATTTCCCGCCTCAACCAACCTGTGGAGAATACCTATAAGCCTGTGAACATCAGCAATATGAAGTCCTGTTGTCGGTTCATCCAGAATATACATTGTCCTTCCCGTACTTCTTTTTGAAAGCTCGGTGGCAAGCTTAACCCTCTGTGCCTCTCCTCCGGAAAGGGTTGTAGAAGACTGTCCCAGTTTTATATAACCCAGCCCCACATCATACAATGTCTGCATTTTATTCTTTATTCTCGGTACGTTCTTAAAAAACTCCAGGGCATCCTCAACCGTCATATTAAGAACCTCTGCTATATTCATACCCTTATACTTTACTTCAAGGGTTTCCCGGTTATATCTTTTTCCCTTGCAAACATCACAGGGTACAAAAACATCCGGTAAAAAATGCATCTCAATTTTTATTATTCCGTCCCCCTGGCAAGCCTCACAACGTCCTCCTTTAACATTAAAGCTAAATCTTCCGGACTTATACCCTCTCATTTTTGCCTCAGTAGTGGAAGCAAACAACTCTCTTATAATGTCAAAAACACCTGTGTACGTAGCCGGATTGGACCTTGGGGTACGACCTATAGGCGACTGATCGATATTTATTACCTTGTCAAGGTTCGAAAGTCCTATAATATTATCATGCTCACCCGGTATCTGTTTTGCTCTGTTGAGTTCGTTGGCAAGCTTTTTATATAATATTTCATTCACCAAAGAACTCTTTCCGGAACCTGAAACACCGGTTACACAGGTAAACACTCCTAAAGGTATTTTTACGTTAATATTTTTAAGATTATTCTCTCTGGCTCCTATAACCTCCAGCCACTTTCCGTTGGGTTGGCGTCTTTTTTGGGGAATTTCTATTTTTTTAACTCCACTGAGATACTGTCCTGTTATGGAATCGGGATTTTGCTTTATCTCTTCAACAGTGCCTTTTGCAACTATTTCCCCACCGTGGATCCCTGCACCGGGTCCCATATCAATAATATAATCGGCCGCATACATGGTGTCTTCATCATGCTCAACAACCAAAAGAGTATTTCCCAAATCCCTCATTTTTTTGAGAGTAGCAAGCAGCTTGTCATTATCCCTCTGGTGAAGACCTATGCTAGGCTCGTCCAGTATATACACCACTCCCATAAGACCGGATCCAATTTGAGTGGCAAGCCTTATCCTCTGGGCTTCTCCCCCGGACAGAGTTCCTGCCGCTCTTGACAAAGTAAGATAGTCCAGACCCACGTCCACTAAAAATCCCAATCTTGCATTGATTTCTTTCAATATCTGATGGGCAATGAGCTTCTGTTTTTCCGTAAGCTTCAAGCCGTCAAAAAAATGTTTCAATTCCCCGACCGGAATCGTGGATATCTCATATATGTTTTTACCTCCGACAGTAACCGCTAGACTTTCTTTTTTAAGCCTTGCCCCCTTACACTCGGGACACGGGTTAGTGCTCATGAATCCTTCATAGTATTGCTTCATACTCTCAGACTGTGTTTCTTTATATCGTCTCTCCATACTGTTAATAACACCTTCAAAGCTGGCCATGAACGAGCCTTTTCCATACTCCCGTTCATAATCTATCTTTATTTTCTCACCGTTATTTCCGTACAATATTATATCCACAATTTCCGAAGGAAGATCTTGAATCGGTGTATTCACGCTGAAATTGTAATGCCTTGCTAAAGCATTAATATACATCCGGGCATACCCGTCCTCGTTCGATATATTCCAGCCTCCCACACTGATGGCACCTTCGGCCAAAGACAGCCTCCTATCGGGTATCACAAGGTCGGGCGAAATTTTTAACAACGATCCCAAACCACTGCAGGTAGGACAAGCTCCATAGGGATTGTTAAATGAAAACATCCTGGGAGTTAGTTCTTCTATGCTGATACCGCATTCACTGCACGCAAAATTCTGACTGAATAAAAGCTCTTCCTTGCCAATAACATCAACAATCAGCACACCACTGCTCAAATGAAGCACCGTCTCAATAGAATCCGCAAGCCTCTTTTGAATATCCGGTCTGACCACAAGCCTGTCCACTACAATTTCTATGCTGTGCTTTTTATTTTTCTCAAGGTTAATGGAATCATTTACGTCCATTATTTCTCCATCAACCCTGACTCTTATATAACCGCTCTTTTTTATATCCTCAATAAGCTTATGGTACTCACCTTTTCGTCCTCGAACCACTGGAGCGAGAAGCTGAATCCTGGTACCTTCCTCAAGCCCCATAATTTTATCCACCATTTGATCCACTGTCTGTTGGGAAATTTCTTTTCCGCAGGAGTAGCAATGGGGAATACCTATTCGGGCATATAATAATCTCAGGTAATCGTATATTTCCGTAACCGTGCCGACAGTGGAACGGGGATTTCGGCTGGTAGTTTTCTGGTCTATGGATATAGCCGGCGACAAGCCATCAATATAATCAACATCGGGCTTTTCCATCAACCCTAAAAACTGCCTTGCGTAAGCAGATAACGATTCGATATAACGTCTTTGCCCCTCGGCGTATATTGTATCAAAGGCCAGAGACGATTTACCCGAACCGCTGATACCGGTAATAACCACAAACTTGTCCCTTGGAATCTCAACATCTATATTTTTTAAATTGTGCTCTCTCGCACCTTTAACAACAATATTGTCTCTTTTCATAACACACACCTGCTCAAATCAAAATTTATTTTTTTATTATATCAAAAATATTTTAAAATTCAAACATTTGTTCGAATATTTTTTAATTATTAAAACAGCCATAAACTCTTTTTTTAATAATTGAATGAATATTTTATTGGATGAGTATTTTTTATGTAAAAAAATTTCCCATGATAATTTTCATGCAAATTGCATTAAAAAAATAATAATTATTTGCATAATTTTCATATATCGTATAATTTGTACTTTAAATGGAAGGAAATTTTTATTATAATATAGATTATACATCATATATATTTATTGTTTCTACTTTTATGTCGTCAAAATGTGCCTGTCGTGGGGGGTAATGTTATGAAAAAAGAAAACTACATCATGTCCAATTCACCGCTTATTAACAACTATTCAGAGGGTGCTATGAAATATCTGCCGGTTTTCTTAACAGAAGAAGATATAAAAAGTCTGAACTACCCTGAACTTCTTGAAGAAATTCTTATGAAAGCAGACCGTTTGACATTGAATTATCCCGAAGTGCTCAACGAAATACTGAGAAAGGTAGACGCTTCTGTTTTTTCATCTAAGTCAGGCTCCGTTTTGTCAGTATTAAAATCCTACAGTCAAGCTTTATTGGATAATAACAGCATAAGCCTTAAAAACGTTGCAACAGGGTCAGCAATGGCACTTTTGCTTATTTACGCCAGCAAAGGTGTAACCGAAAAAGCTCAACTCGATATAAATAACAGCTTAATTAATCCCATGGAATGCGCTCAGTTAACTTCATCCGATATGGAATTGCAGGAAGGCAGTTTTCATGACGATAAGAAAATGACATATGAAACAATAAAAAGTGCCCCTCTACCGAATAACCTTATTTGTTCTGTTGAAATTCCTTTCGATTCAAATATTAAGAAGCCTGCATTGGATGCACCCAAACTGGCATCACGAGGCAGTTCAAAGGTTGAATCCAAAATCGATGCATCCTATTCGGAATTAAAGAAAATGGATGCTTCTGAGTTGATAAAACTCAGCAAAAGAAAATTTCATATGACTGCCACGGCATATGATTTATCCTATAGTAGCTGCCGCAAAACAAGAGAACATCCCGCATACGGAATTACAGCCTCCGGAACCCGTGCCACAGTGGGAAGAACCGTTGCTGTCGATCCTAAGGTTATCCCTCTGGGAAGCAAAGTATACATTACTTTCCCGGAAGCTTACAGTCATCTAAACGGAGTATATATTGCGGAGGACACCGGCAGTTTAATTAAGGGAAATAAAATAGATATCTTTTTCGGAGAAGACAAACCCGGAGAAACAGTCATTAACAGAAAAGCTTATCAATTCGGAATACAGCTGGTCGAAGTCTATCTCTTAGAGTAATGCAAGCTATTCTGTTTTCTTCAAGCTACTCTATTTTCTTTTTTAGCTCTATAATTTTGTCTCTCAGTTCTGCTGCTCTTTCAAACTGAAGTTGTGCTGCTGCATTCTTCATTTCCTTCTCGAGCTTATTGATAATGCTCTCTATCTCTTCCTTGTTCATGGACTCCTTATCGCCACGGACAAAGTACTTGGCATCCTCTTCCGCAACCTTCGAAATCTCAATTACATCCCTGATGCCCTTTTGAATACTCTTGGGAGTAATTCCATGCTTTCGGTTATACTCCGATTGTATTCCTCTTCTCCTGTTTGTCTCGTCAATGGCCTTTTTCATCGATTCGGTCACATTATCCGCATACATTATAACCTTTCCCTCAACATTTCTGGCGGCTCTTCCAATGGTCTGAATCAATGAAGTTTCAGAACGCAGAAAACCTTCCTTGTCGGCATCCAAAATCGCCACAAGGGAAACCTCAGGCAAATCCAATCCTTCCCTCAAAAGGTTTATACCTACAAGGACATCAAAAACCCCAAGTCTCAAATCGCGGATTATTTCCATCCTTTCAATGGTGTCAATATCCGAATGGAGATATTTAACCTTAATATCCATCTCATTCAAATAATCCGTAAGATCCTCCGCCATTTTCTTTGTCAGGGTGGTAACCAGTACACGCTGTTTTTTCTCAACTCTCTGATTTATTTCTCCTATTAGGTCATCAATCTGTCCTTTTACGGGTTTTACCACTACCTCAGGATCCAAAAGACCTGTGGGCCTTATAATTTGCTCCACTATTTGCTTGGAATGCTGTTTTTCATAATTGGCCGGTGTTGCACTTACAAATATAACCTGGTTTATCCTCTTCTCAAACTCCTCGAACTTAAGAGGTCTGTTGTCAAAAGCCGACGGTAATCTAAAACCGTACTCTACCAACGATTCCTTCCTTGATCTGTCCCCGTTGTACATAGCCCCTATCTGGGGAACCGTTACATGGGATTCATCTATAATCATCAAATAGTCATCGGGAAAATAATCGATAAGAGTATAGGGAGCACTTCCGGGCTTTCTTCCGCTAATATGCCTTGAGTAGTTTTCTATTCCCTGACAAAAGCCTACCTCCTGCATCATCTCCATATCATACCTTGTCCTCTGTTCAAGCCTCTGTGCCTCTAAAAGCTTTCCTTCAGATCTTAACTCCTTCAGGCGTTGCTCCAATTCCTGCTCTATTGATTCAATGGCCCTGTCCATTTTGGCCCGGGTTGTGGCATAGTGAGACGCAGGAAATATAGCCGCATGGGACATAACCCCGGTAATTTCTCCGGTAAGGGAATCAATCTCTGTTATCCGTTCAATTTCATCTCCGAAGAATTCGACACGTATAACCTTATGGGAAGAAGACGCAGGAAATATCTCAAGAATATCTCCCCTTGCCCTAAACTTTCCCCTCTTAAAATCAATATCGTTCCTTTCATACTGAATATCCACCAGCTTCCTGATGACCTCATCCCTCTCCCTTATCATACCCGGTCTTAGAGAAAGCATAAGGTCAGTATAATCCTCAGGGTCACCCAATCCGTATATACAAGACACACTGGCAACTATTATAACATCCCTTCTCTCAAACAAAGCAGCAGTAGCAGAATGCCTCAGCTTATCAATTTCATCGTTAATGGAGGAATCCTTCTCAATATAAGTATCCGTAGACGGAATATAAGCCTCGGGCTGGTAGTAATCGTAGTAGCTGACAAAGTATTCAACACAGTTATTGGGAAAGAACTCCTTAAATTCGCTGCAAAGCTGAGCTGCCAATGTTTTATTGTGGGCTATCACAAGGGTAGGCTTCTGAACCCTTTCAATGACATTTGCCATGGTAAAGGTTTTTCCCGATCCGGTAACACCCAAAAGGGTTTGAGCCCTATATCCCATATTTATTCCCTCAACCAGCCTGTCTATTGCTTCAGGCTGGTCTCCGCAAGGCTTGTAATCGGACACAAGCTGAAACTTGTGCATAAAATACACCTCAATCCTAATGTCTTTTATAGAAAAAGATAACGTTATATAGCTAAACAAAGGTTAGGTAAAATATTCAAAAGCATTGCTGATTCTATATTTTCTTTAACTTACAAAGGCAGCAAGAAAGCTCGCAATTTATAACTCAATCTTTATCTGCCCGTCCTCAATGTCTTCGTCTTTCAAATAGCATCCTATTGCCGGGATATTTTTCGTTCTGTAATAATCCGGATCCTTAAAGGATACTTCATCAATCCTTTTTATTCTGGTCATAGTACTGCCTTTTTTCGCCTTCAAAACCTGAATCCCTTGAGAATCCCTGGTGGACTTCGAATTTATTTTATCGGTATTGAAAATCAAAACCTTGTTCAAGCTGCTGAATGCAACCAACTCAACATCTTCTATAATGTAGTCCATATATACAACCGGTGATAATCCGCAATAAGCATTGGAAAGCTTCCTTCTGTTTGTCTTCGTAGCATAGCTGCCCATATCTATCTTTGCCACCTTACCGTTTTCATAGGCAAAAATCATATAGCCTTTGTAATCGTCGGTTGCAGCCATATATATTATTTCTTCGCCGTTTTCCAGTTCCAGAAGATTGGCCAGATACTCTCCAAGACTGCTTGCCTTGCAGTCTTCAATCTCAAATATCTTAAGCTTGTACACCGTCTGCTTGTTTGAAAACAGAAGCAAATCAGCTTTGTTATGGGTTTCAATCTCCTGCATGATAAAGTCGTCATCCTTTAGCTTGTGCTCCGGACTGTTCCTTAAGGATGTTAAAGGAATCTTTTTCAGATAGTTATGCTTGGTAAGGAACAGCTTCAGGTTATAATCCTCAATCAGATGATCACTGGTAATCTCCTCAACGTGCTCCTCATGAATAATCTCGGTACGCCTGGGCTGCCCGAATTTTTTAGCAACGTCCTCCAACTGTTTTATAATAACTTTCTTGATTTTTTTCTCACTGCCGTGTAAATCTTTTAACTCTGCAATTTCCTTCTGAAGATTTTCAATCTCACTGATCCGGTTTATAATATATTCCTTGTTAAGATTCCTGAGCTTTATCTCTGCAATAAACTCAGCCTGAACCTGATCAATGTCAAAACCCTTCATAAGGTTGGGAACCACAAGGGCTTCCTCCTCGGTATTTCTGATAATGCTGACAGCCTTGTCAATATCAAGAAGTATCTTCTTTAATCCCAGTAAAAGATGAAGCTTATCCGATTTTTTATCAATGTCAAACAGGGTCTGTCTTTTTATGCAGTCTACCCTGAAAGCAATCCATTCGCTTAAAATATTCTTTATTCCCATTACTCTGGGTCGACCGTTAACCAATATGTTAAAGTTACAGCTAAAGGTATCCTGCAGCGGTGTGAGCTTATAAAGCTTGTTCATCAATGCATCAGGGTCGGTACTCTTTTTTATATCCAGCGCTATCTTAAGTCCGTTTAAATCCGTCTCATCCCTGACATCTACAATATCCTTGATCTTGTTGCTCTTTACCAGCTCTACAATTGCATCAATAATAGCCTCGGAAGATGTTGTGTAAGGAATCTCAAATATCTCAATGCAACTGTTTTTCCTGTCATATCTGTACTTTGCCCTGACCTTAAAGCTTCCTCTTCCGGTTTCATATATCTCCCGCATGTCCTTTTCATTGAATATCAACTGTCCTCCCGTGGGGAAATCCGGTGCCTTCAAGTGCTCAAGAATATCCGCATCCTCATTTTTAATATACTCAATTGTTGTTTTGCAAACCTCGACAAGATTAAAACTGCAAATATTGCTGGCCATACCAACGGCAATACCCTGGTTCGCATTGACCAGAATGCTGGGAAAAGTGCACGGTAAAAGAACCGGTTCCTTCAATGTACCGTCATAGTTGTCCACAAACTCCACGGTATTTTTGTCTATGTCCCTGAAAAGCTCCTCACATATTTTATCCAGCTTAACTTCCGTATAACGGGGAGCAGCATATTTCATGTCCCTTGAATACTGCTTTCCGAAATTTCCCTTGGAATCCACATAAGGATGTAAAAGCGCGTTATTTCCACGGGTCAATCTCACCAAAGTTTCATAAATGGCCATGTCTCCATGGGGATTCAACTTCATGGTCTGACCCACTACATTTGCAGATTTGGTCTTTTCTCCTGTCAGCAGCCCCATTTTATACATGGTATAAAGGAGCTTTCTGTGTGAAGGCTTAAGGCCGTCTATTTCGGGTATTGCCCTTGACACAATTACACTCATGGCATAGGGCATATAATTTTTTTCAAGGGTTTCAACTATCTTCTGCTCGACCATATTATTCGATGCCATATCAATACTTCACCTTTCTGTTTCTCCAAATTTCAAACTTTTATCAGCTTACATCTATCATATCAAGATATTTATAACCGTTTTCCTCAATAAAGGATTTCCTTCCCGTAAGGTTATCTCCAAGTAAAAGATCGAAAAACTCTTTGGTCTTCTCAGCATCATCCGGAAGTACCTTTATAAGCCTTCTGGTCTCAGGGTTCATCGTCGTTTGCCACATCATGTCCGGCTCATTTTCTCCAAGACCTTTGGACCGCAGTATTGTATACTTACCCTTCAATTTGGAAACAATTTCGTTCTTTTCCTTGTCCGAATAAGCAAAATATGTTTTATCCTTTGTCCTAATTTCAAAAAGAGGCGATTCAGCAATATACACCTTTCCTGCATGTATCAGTGTCGGAACCAGTCTGTATATCATTGCAAGTATCAGGGTCCTTATCTGGAATCCGTCCACATCCGCATCGGTACAAATAATAATCTTGTTCCAGCGAAGGTTGTTAATATCAAAGGTATTGAGATCTTTAATATGCTTGCTCTTAATTTCTACTCCGCATCCTAAAACCTTTAATAAATCGGTAATTATTTCACTCTTAAAAATACCGTCATAACCTGCTTTCAAACAGTTTAAAATCTTTCCGCGAACAGGTATTATCGCTTGAAACTCCGCATCCCTGCCAAGTTTACAAGCTCCAAGAGCCGAATCCCCTTCCACTATATATATTTCTCTTTTGTTAACATCCTTGCTCCTACAGTCTACAAACTTTTTCACTTTATTGGAAATGTCAATATTGCCGCCAAGCTTTTTCTTTATATTAATCCTGGTTTTTTCCGCCGTTTCCCTGCTTCTTTTATTTACCAATATCTGTTCCAATATCTTATTGGCTTCCATTTTGTTTTCAATAAAATAAACTTCCAGCTGTTGTTTCAGGAAATCAGTCATTGCTTCCTGTATAAATTTATTGGTTATGGACTTTTTGGTCTGGTTCTCATAACTGGTAATAGTAGAAAAAGAATTTGTCACAAGAATAAGGCTGTCTTGAATATCCTGGAATGTTATCCTTGACTCATCCTTATTGTATTTTCCCTCAGCCTTGAGACACCGGTCTATTTCGTAGACAAAGGCATTTTTTACAGCCTTGTCGGGAGCTCCTCCATGTTCCAAAAAGCTTGAGTTGTGATAATATTCAAGCAAATTAACCTCGTTATTAAAGCAAAAAGCTATTTGCATTTTCACCTTGTATTCCGGCTTATCTTCCCTGTCCCTACCCCGGGTGGCCGTTTCATAAAACTGAACATTGGTAAACCCTTTATCACCGGAAACCTCTTTTATATAGTCGACTATACCGTTTTCATAGCAATATTCAAAGGTCTGTCCCGATTCTTCGTCATTGAGAATAAATTTCAATCCTGCGTTTACAACAGCCTGTTTCTTAAGCGTATTTGTATAGTATTCCAAGGGTATTTTTATATCCGTAAATACTTCAAGATCGGGTCTCCATTTTATAATGGTGCCGGTACTCTCATAGTCGTATTTTTCTTTTTTTAGTCCTCCCTTGTTTTCTCCCTTCTCAAAGTGCAGTTCATATTTCATTCCATCCCTGTAAACGATAACATCCATGTATTCGGAGCTGTACTGGGTTGCACAGCTTCCAAGGCCGTTCAATCCAAGGCTGAACTCGTAATTTTCACCGGAATTGTTTTTGTATTTTCCTCCGGCGTAAAGCTCACAAAACACCAATTCCCAATTATAACGCTTTTCCTTCTCATTATAATCGAGGGGTATTCCCCGTCCGTAATCCTTAATCATAATGGAATAATCCCGGTATCTTGTGACTTCAATTACCTTTCCGAAACCCTCTCTGGCTTCATCTATTGAGTTGGACAATATCTCAAATACAGAGTGCTGGCATCCTTCTATACCGTCGGAACCGAATATTACAGCCGGACGGAGTCTTACTCTGTCAGCACCCTTAAGAGATGTTATACTATCATTTCCATATTTACTAACCTTACCTTGTTTTGCCATAACCCCTATGCCACTCCTATTATATTTTCAATCAATATTTCCTCGTCATCCTAAAAATCAGCTTACATCAAACTTATGTTCGTGTCAAGATAGACGTCACCCTTAAAGAAGGTCATATTATATGTGTGAAGAAAAATGAAAAGGATCATATTACAGTGTGAAGAAAAATGTGGAAGAAACATTGTGAAGCAAGTTGTAGAGTCGGTTAATTCCGCGAGGAAAGGGAGAGCATCCATTCCGCAAAGCAAGTTTTGTTCGACCCCGAGGAGTATTTACAGGCTCTGGACTTGCGCAAATTAAGTTTCCGGAACATTTTTCTTAAAACTCATGTAATGAACTCACCTGATAGGTAACTTAAACAAAGGCAAAGGAAAATTTAGCTTTTTTATTGCAAAATTAATTCCACTGTTATATAATTTATAGAAGGATTTTCAAACTAATATATTCTATTTAATTCTAAGTCACATTTGATGACTTCCGATATAAAATTATAAAATGGGTTGAAGTAAACATTCCATAGTAATTTTCAATCCCGGTATTTAATATTTTCTATAATTCATTAAAGGAGTGATATCGTTGGAAGAATTTATAAATGTAAATCTTGATTCGAATTCATCAAGAGTAGACTCCATTTGCAGCATGGAAAACCTTAATCAGGAAGATTTAGGCAATTATATAACCGAATTTCTTCTTCCCGGTTTGCAAAGGAACTATAACTATGCCAAGGATTATCTACCCAATAAGACCAGAAAAAATATTTATAATATACAAAAATATCTGGCAGATCTTATTGATGACCAGGAATTCGTAAAGCTATCAACAAATTCAGATAATGATTCTGCGAACTATTCCAAGTATGAGTCACTGTTTTTACTGATAGAGAATATAAACCGTATCTACTTTTTCTCTATTATCGTAAAGTCGAAATTAAAAGGCCCTTTGTCTCATTACAGCGTTGCATTGCGCAATATAATGAGGTTAACACAGGAGGTCCACAAAGAAATCTGCAATATAGCCAATTCGTCCCAGGATAAAATAATTATCTGAAAATATTAATCCATTTTATATTTTTTCAGATTCCATTATTTAATTTCCTCCTCCATTATAAGAACATGCTTTTTGTGTAACAATATGCGTTTATTTGAATACTATATTATTAGCATAAATTATAACCTCTAAATAAAGGCATGAACCATAATCATGCCTATTGACGGTTTTTATCTTGTTCTTAAAGGGGGAAAAAAAAGTGGCTGAAGAAAATATTCTTAAGACAAATGAAACCGCAGATGTTCGGGGATCAGTACTTAATGAGACTGAAGCCAAAATAGCTCCTGAAAGAGAATATGTACGATATATAGTCCCTCAAAATAAAGAAGTAATATTGTTCTTTATACTTGTATTTCTTATATTGTTTTACGATTAAAAAGTAAAATAAATATTCAAAAAATATCACGAACTCTTACAAAAGGTATTTGCCCGGTAAGAGTTCTTTTTTTATTTAGTTATGGCACAAATTACATAATATTTAAAACATAAAAGCTTAGGAATTTTATAAAAATACTACATGAGGTGATATTTTTATGAAAAGAAAAGGTTTATTGGTATTTTTATTTGTTTTAATATTCTCTACCAATGTTTTTGCCCAATCAGAGGTTTATACGGTAAAGTCGGGAGATACGATGTGGAAAATAGCTGTAAAATATGAGGTTGGCATTAGTGAAATAATATCAGCCAATCCTCAGATCAAAAACCCTGACCTCATATATCCCGGGCAAAAAATCAACATACCTAAATTAGACGATATCAAATCGCAGGAGAATGAAGTAATAAGGCTCGTCAATGCTGAAAGAGCAAAGTATGGACTTCCTGCCTTAAAAGCCAATTGGCAGCTTTCGAGGGTTGCCCGATACAAATCCCAGGACATGGTGGACAAGGGATATTTCTCACATACCTCTCCTACTTATGGATCTCCCTTTAAGATGATGGAGTCTTTCGGAATAAGGTTTTCTGCTGCGGGAGAAAACATAGCCATGGGGCTTAAATCTCCTTCGGAAGTTATGAAGGCATGGATGAATTCACCCGGTCACAGAAGCAACATTCTGAACAGTACCTATAATGAAATAGGTGTGGGACTCGCAAAAGATGCAAGAGGTAGACTTTATTGGACTCAGATGTTTATTAAATCGTATTAACAATGAAACAACTTCAAATCTTATTGGAAAAGAAGGGGGCAATATGCCCCCATATTATATCCAGCCTATACTTTCCCCGAACTTTATTAAAATCTGTACAATCCGGTAGTAACAGTTATCGGTCATGCAATAATGGCAGCTCAACGCTTTATATGCACAATACAAACATCTTTTTCTAAACCTTCTTGAAAACCTTTCCTCTTTCAAATACAAGACCGGCAAGTACACAGAGCACCACTATTGCTGAGTAATGGTATCTTCCGTGAACCTCAACAATAGTATGAACGGCACCAATTCCCAAAAACAACAGCATCAAAAATGTAAGTATTTGGCTTTCCTTGGCTTTAAATTGAGAAATCAGTCCTAAAAAAGCCAATATCGCAATAATATAAAAAAAGTAGTTGCATACGCGCCTCAATGAAACCTGATACCTGTTTATATCAAGAACTAAAGACGCATCCTCTGTATTAGTTCCTGCAAGCATGTATGTTACAATCTCATCGTCTCTCCCCCATAAAACCTCATTCTTTCGTAAGGCAAACCTCAGATAGCCGAAACCATGATTTTTTATTCTTTGAATAGCCATCTTTATCAATTTATTATGAACTTCCTGAGCATCAAAGTTATCCTGCTTAATCATCTCGGAAACCTCATCGGAATCATACTGGTTCCACATACCGGAGAAATTTATATTACTCCCCACATACATATTGAAGCCTATAGGATTTTTAGCAGTAGTGTAACCTACCTTATGAGATATAAACATTCCAATTATATTGAAGCAGACAAAATAAGCTATAATAAGGGAAACAATCGGTATTGCAGCTTGTTTCAATCCCTTTTCTTTGTTAATTACCTTCATTACTTCAATTAATCCCATAGCAATTATCAATATGAGAGCTAAGGGGCGAATTGCGTTTGTAAAAGCACACAGGATTCCGACTAAAAAATACAGTCCGCAAGAATGCAATAGATTCAAATTCTTTGAAGAAATTTTAAAATAAATATATATCAATAAAACCATTAAAAAAGTATATAGCTGCTCCGTACTCACAACCGAAGAATAGAATATATGGGAAATCCAAAGACCCCAAATAACTGCAGCTGTAAACCCGGCTTTCCAATTTGAAATCATACTTCCTATTTTATATATCAAAAGTCCGGTTCCGATTTCAAATAAAATATTCAATATCAAAGCCCATAACTTGTTCGGCGATAAAAGTCTGTATACAATTCCCAGAATATAAGGATAGCCGAAGGTATGGGGAAAAAGAGCGACATATTTCCCCCCGGCACTCTCACCTCTTGAATAGGCTTCCGCCAAAGTATTATAAAGACCGAAATCGCTTTTGGGAGTAATATCTACTAAACTAATCCATATGAGTCTTGGTATAAGCGTTATCAAAACAATGATCAATATTCTGATAAATTGCTTGTCCATTATCCGCAAATTCAAAAAACGTTTAAATAAATACATTCCTCCAAACCCTATTCCGCCAAGAAATATTATAATCAATAGATTTAAAATCCTGTTAATTTTGGGGTTTTGCGATAATTGAAGTAAATCGGAGGTTAATATAAACTTAAAAATCACCAGAAAATATATTAAAGTTATACCTAAAATCAATTTGCCAAAATAATCTTTTATAATATTTTTCAATACACTCCCACCTCAAACTAAAACTCAATTCCTTCATCTTATTTGTAGGTTACTATATTATACCAGCAATAGTCAAGAGTATTCTTACCGTAATCATTTGATGATTTAATACAATTTATGCAATTGATTAGAAAACTCTTACTTATTTTAATGAAAGGAATGTAAACTTTTTTCATAACTCTTGCAATCCCATTTAAAATATACTAAAATAGAAAGTAGCTTTAATATACGAACATTAATATAATAAGCTTATGACGGGGAAAACAATATGTGTTCCGAAGAAGAGAGTTGATGGTTGGTGCAAATCAACCGGAGCCTATTGCACAATTCCACCCCTGAAGCGTTGGTGATGAGCCAAACCGTTGCAACGGTTATTTTGCATTAAAGTGAGTTAGATATTTATCTAACTAATTTGGGTGGCACCGCGGATATAATCTCTCGTCCCTGATTGTTATGGGTTGAGGGTTTTTTTATTATTACATTTATGAAAATCAAATCAGAATAAAATAAAAATAAGGAGAGAATAAAATGAAACCAGCAAACAAACCAGTAAATCCATGTTTTTCATCCGGACCATGTGCCAAGCATCCCGGATATTCAATCGATCTTTTGAAAAACGCACCTCTTGGCAGATCTCACAGAAGTTCTTTGGGTAAATCCAAGCTCAGTGAGTCTATTGCCAGAACCAAAAAAATCCTTAAAATACCCGATGATTACAGGGTTGGTATTGTTCCCGCATCCGATACGGGAGCCTTTGAAATGCTTATGTGGAACGTTTTGGGCGAAAGAGGCGTTGATGTAATTTGCTTCGAATCCTTTGGAAACGGCTGGGCATACGACATTGAAAAAGAGCTTAAGCTCACTAATGTCCGTAAATTCTCCGCAGATTACGGTGATTTCCCTGATATTACAGACGTTAATTTTGATAATGACGTGGTATTTACCTGGAACGGTACAACAAGCGGTGTAAAAGTGCCCAATGGCGATTGGATTCCCGATGACAGGAAAGGTCTAACCCTTTGTGATGCTACATCGGCAGTATTTGCCATGGATATACCCTGGAATAAAATCGACGGCTTAACCTTCTCCTGGCAAAAGGTGTTGGGCGGTGAAGCTGCTCACGGTATGCTTATACTGTCACCCAGAGCAGTGGAAAGAATAGAATCATATACACCATCCTGGCCCCTTCCTAAAATATTCAGGATTAAGAAAAAAGGCAAGCTTGACGAATCGGTTTTCCAGGGCTCCACAATAAACACCCCTTCAATGCTATGCAATGAAGATTATCTGGATGCTTTAAACTGGGCTGAATCCATTGGTGGCCTTGAAAAGCTGATTGAAAGAAGTGAACAAAACCTCAAGGTAATTGAAGATTTTGTTGAAAAACATGACTGGATAAGCTTTCTTGCCAAAGATAAAGCCATTCGCTCCAACACAAGCGTATGCTTAAGCATTGATCTTCCGGAGGAAAAAATAAAGAAGATGGTAAGCCTTCTTGCGGAAGAAAAAGTAGCCTACGATATCTCATCATACAAAGAAGCTCCTGTGGGTATTAGAATATGGTGCGGAGCAACAGTTGAGAAATCGGATTTGCAAATATTATGTGAATGGCTTGAGTGGGCATACTCTGAAGTTGCAAACTCTTAAATAAATGAACCTTAAATGAACCTTCCAACCCCTTCAATGAAATCACTCCAAAGAAGGGGTTGGAGCTATTCCTCTATTGCTGTGACGGTACCGGATAAAAGTCCAAATCCTTAAGCAATGCTTCCACGTTACCATTAAAATAATAAAAGTAAGGTCTGAGTTTATTATCCAGTACCAGCAAATACGGATCGCCTTGTTCCGGCAGCAAGATAAAAACTTGATCTACCGAATAAATATTGTAGTCATTAAGCCAAGGATTCTGAACTTGAATAGGTGGAACAACCGGTATCCTTATTATATAACCATTATCGGGAAAGGCTTTTACCGCAGCATACAAACCTGAAATATCTTTAAGATAGCTTACTGCCGTCTTTTCTATTGTTGGATTGGATGAAATTTTCTTTATTACTTCCCCTTTTTTAATGTCAAAAATCTCAACAGCTCTTCCAGATGTATCCGCTTCATGTTCCGATGCTAAAAAAGTTATCAGACTGGTTTGATAGAATTGATTTGATAAACACAACAGTGATTCATATTTTTTATACAGTTCCGTTTTTTGATAATGATTATATATGTTAAGGGTAAGGGAAATTGCTAGAACAATTAATATGCCGGCTTCTGTCACTCTTTTGATTATTTTGGTTAACATCATGTTCACCCCCCGTAAAAATGTATTACAAGCAGGGTGAAAATATTACCTATTATATTAAATTCCCAAAGTATAAGCCTTCTATTAATCTGTTAGTACTTAAGAATAAAGGTTAAGAAAAAATTAAAAACTTATGGAAATATTTACTTGGCAATTTTCTTTTTTATCTCTACCAGCTCTACCTTATTGCTAAAGTTTTCCTTACCTAATACTTCAATAGAGCTTTCTATTAATTGTAATCTTTGCATTGTTTCAGTACGAAATTCTGTTAAGATCGCAGTTTGTTCACTTATAGCATCTACTTTGTGTTTTAATTCTGATATATCCGTTTTAATTGTACCGATATCATTTTTCATCGTACTGATCTCAGTTTTCATCGTACTCATTTCATCTTTCATCCCACTGATCTCAGTTTTCATCGTACTCATGTCATCTTTCATGATGCTGACATCTTTAGCCAAATTATCAAATTTTCCGCTTAAAGTTTCAATTGCTTTTAGAATTTTTTCTTCCACTATTTATCAACCTCCAAAATTATTATATCCTAAATAATTTACAATCATCAAGTACATTAATTTTAGCAATACTAACATTTCTCCAAAATTCTGAAAATTAAGGCTCTGAAGCATAAGCAATCTAATAGGTATCTGTACCGCGAGCTGTCCATTCCATCTTACTAAATTCACCGGCATAGTGTCCAAGAAATATGTAGCCCCCCTCAATAACATATAAAGAAAAAGTGTTTTCCTCTTAATACAAAGGCATTCTTTTAATCATTATCACATCTCCCTTCTAATTTAATTCATATATAATTATACAGAACATCTGTTCGTTTATCAATATAATGTAGGAATTCAAAGCTATTTATTAAGTAAATATAGAAATATATCTTTTATGCTTCCTACAATATTGGCATTGATTTTCCTTTTTTAGTATCACAACGGTCACGGTATCCAAATAAAGAAGGCTCCATATGTCAAAATACAGAGCCTGAAAAATGATATAAAACATTAATCCTACAATAGAATACCTTTGCTTTATAAATTTATCACTATGTAATAGACAACTCCGGAAACTTGAAATCACCTAAATTGCAGCGTAATCCTCTGACAAACAACGGATCTGTTTCATATTCTTTCATTATGTAATTTACATCGGACCAGCATGGCATAAAACCGAATTCAACGTTTTTAACGTTGGTAAACGGCAGATATCTGACTAAATCGGAAAAGCTAATATCTTTCATTGAGAAAACACCAATGAGTTTGAGAGTCTCCCCCCTTTGTTCTGCAATAACCATAGTGTCTATCTCCGGAAGCTCGTAAATACAATCCTTCATGTATCCCCAGTATATATGAAAAATGTTGATGCTGGCAGAATTTAAGCAATCAAGTTTCTGCGAAAAATTTACCCGTTTGTAAACATAATCCCACACCTTGGGGTCGTCATAGCTAAGTTTATTGGGTATAACTTCGTTATTTATTAAACATTCACAAATTGGGAGCTTTTCGTATATTCGCTTAAATCCAAACTTTGGATAGAAATCTACTACGCTGTCATTTGACGATAAATACATCGGAACATTATCGTATTTTTTAATTATATGCTCCATTAATGTCCGGGATAATCCTCTGCCTCTGTATTCCTTTTTTGTCGCAACAGCTCCCACAGATAGAGCGGAATACTTCTTTTGATTAAACAGTATTTGTGTTTTATAAACACAGATATTTGAGACTATTTCACCATTTTCGATAATGGAATAGCTCTCATAATTTTCATCCCAGAGATTTAAATCATACCAAAATTGAAAGTCTAAGAAGATATCCTTCAACAGATTATTAAGCATAAACTGATATTCTTTGTCATTTCTATTGTTAAAATGAATTTGCATAATTTCACCTCTTCTGAATAAATTAGATTTTTATATAATTTTCTTATGCAATGATATACTTTCAATTAAACACCGGCTTCCCCACCTTTCAGCACATAATTACAAAAGGCTGCAAATGAACAATCGTCCATTTACAGCCTTTATAAAAATTACTTTTCATTACTTAAATACTAAAACTATAACCTATTAGTGGCATAGAAATACAGACATAATTAAAATACAAAAATACCGTTTTAATATATCATGTTTAATTGTATTTAGGTATAAAAATGCCGTGCAGTTAAGGCACGGTAAATCTCATTTTCAAATTCAAAAGGCTGAAATCGATACCGTTGTTCTTAACAATGTATTGCCTGAAAAGAGAAAACCATACCAAACCTACTTAAATATAGGCTCAGCAGAACTCTATTATCAGGTACAATATGAAATTGTTTAGTTAAGAACAACCGGCATACTTCAATTCTCCTTTCGAATCCTATGTTAATAATTTTAATACAATATTATCCATCTGTCAACGACATCACTTAGCATGATTTCTAATATACTGTTCCATCCGTCATACATAAGAGGAAAATTCTATAAAGATTGATGGCAAACCAATTACGATAGCCAATGATAAACCCTATAATCATTACTGTCATTTGCCGTATCATTAAATCTACTCAATACCAAACATACTTTCATTAAAACAGTTTGATGTGGAATTTTTATCAAATCAATAAAACCAATACCCGCATGTCTTTATTATGTAATTACTATTGTATATTTATTCATATTATTGTATAATTATTCATTATAGCAATAGAGGAGTGAATTACAATGCCGGTTAATTATAATGAAATATCAGAAAAATACGATAATGTTAGAAGCGAAAATAAGAGTGTCATAGATTCATTCATTAAAGAACTGAAAATTACAAATTCAACAAGGATTTTAGATTTTGGATGCGGAACCGGAAATTATGCCAATACCCTGCAAAGGCTTACACAAGCTCAAGTTTATGGAGTAGAACCCTCTGGTGGTATGAGAGCAAAAGCAATTGCTAAAAACCCCAGCATTACTTTTGTCAAAGGTAACCATGAAAGTATCCCCTTTGAGGATAACTACTTTGATTTTGTATACATGACAGATGTTATCCACCACATTCCTGATGTTAGGAGGATGTTCGCAGAGATTGGGAGAGTTACAAAAAGTGGTGGAAGTCTCTGCATAGTAACCCAGTCTCATAATCAAATTGACAACAGGTTTTATGTAAAATACTTTCCTTCTACAGCAATAGTTGACAAAGAAAGATATCCTGATCTTGATAGTATTATTAGTAAAGCCCATGATCAGTCCTTTGAGCATATAAAGAATGTTATTATAGGTAATGGTGCAGAAATTGCAGTTACTTCAGATTTTGTTGAATTTGTAAGGAATAAAGGGTTCTCAATGTTCCATTTGATACCTGATGCTGAATATACTACAGGTTTGAAGCAATTAGAAACTGATGTCTTATCCGGCAACTTGAAATATAAGCACTCCGGAGAAACACTAGTATGGTTTAAAAAGAAGTAGTATTTATAAATCAAAGATATAATAATGTTATAAAAATTTGCAATGAAATTTGCGATAGGAGCCAAAATTATGGATTATAAATTTATCTCTGAAAACACCTTAGAATATATATCTCTTCATGACTGTGTTATTGATAATGTTGTAATTTCAAATACAAGGCTAATTTTTGAGTTTGAACATATAAATGTTTTGCCTGAGCATCCTCTTAATAATTATACCAATGCAAAATATACCAATACTGCTGCATTGATCTTTGAAAATTTTGAGGTAATTGAGAGCATATTGTTTGACACAAGTAGTATTGAAAAAAAGCATATAGTTGTTGAGCAAGATGCTGTTAAAAGGCGGCTTGATATAAAGGATTTAGCAACAGGATTTGAAGTGCTACAAGCTGAAAAGAAGGCTGGACAAGAGCATTGGTTTGTGTATGAGTTTTACGGAATAGCACCACATAAATATAGAAGTGATTTTAGCATGATTACATTAAAGTTTAGTAAAGTAAAAGTATGCTGGAATGAGTTGATAGGTGACTCTTGGTTTGCAAATGGGCAATCTGACTGATACATTAATATTGTGATAATCTTTATGGAGGTATATTTAAATCAAATACTCTGTCAAACCAGTCATTCATAGGGTTTGAAGCCCAACTATAGTAGGGTGCTTTCATCATCTTTGAGTTAAATACCGATGCAACCTTAACACATAAATCTATATAATTTTTCTCGACAATTGATGTGCTGATTATTTCTCCACTCATACGGTTCCCTCGTTTGCTTGTCATAATTAGCCACCATTATAACATGTAATACAAAAAGTCACAACATTCAGCAAGTAAAATGAGGAGTTTGGCTTCATGCCTGTACAGCTTTAAACACAAAGGTTTGATGTGTATTTGGTTTCAATATGGCGAGTGTTATTATCTGATAAGGAACTTTATTTTGAATACATAATTTCTTTCTTTCAAATAATAGTTTGGTGGTAAATAAAAATTAAACTTTACTATAAAAAACCATCTAACTATAAAACTACGAAAGGAAGGTGATGCCCACATGTCAACTAATAAAGAATCCAACAGACTAATCCATGAGAAATCCCCCTATCTTCTGCAACATGCTTATAACCCTGTAAACTGGTATCCCTGGTGTGATGAGGCATTTGAAAAAGCCAAACGGGAGGATAAGCCTATTTTTCTCTCCATCGGTTATTCCACTTGCCACTGGTGCCATGTGATGGAAAGAGAATCCTTTGAGGATGAAGAAATTGCAAGCATCCTTAATAATAACTTTATCTCAATCAAGGTGGACAGAGAAGAACGCCCGGATATAGACAGCATATATATGACTGTTTGCCAGGCTTTGACCGGGCACGGCGGTTGGCCTTTAACCATTTTCATGACACCGGACAAAACACCTTTTTTTGCGGGAACATACTTTCCTAAAAACGACCGTATGGGCATGAGCGGACTTAAAACCATCCTTAACAGTGTAAACCAGGCATGGCTGAACAACAGGGAAGCCCTTTTGCACTCCGGTTCCCGTATTCTTGATGCCATCAAAGATTCCTTTGAAGAGGACACACCGGAATCAACCGCCACAATATCCGAAGACATATTTGATGAGGCTTTTTCTCAATTTAAATATGACTTTGACAACATTTTCGGAGGTTTCGGAAGCGCTCCCAAGTTTCCTACCCCCCACAACCTGTTTTTCCTACTGAGGTATTGGTATAACACAAAAGAGGAATATGCTTTGATTATGGTGGAAAAAACTCTGGAAAGCATGTACAAGGGCGGCATCTATGACCACATAGGTTTTGGCTTTAGCCGCTATTCCACCGATGAAAAATGGCTGGTTCCCCATTTTGAAAAAATGCTGTACGACAACGCTTTACTGGCAATCGCCTATCTTGAAGCCTATCAGGCTACAAAGAAAAAGAAATATGCAGAAATTGCGCAGCAGATATTTACTTATGTTCTTAGAGACATGACCTCACCGGAGGGAGGATTCTATAGTGCCGAAGATGCAGACTCCGAAGGGGAAGAAGGAAAATTTTATATTTGGTCAAAAAAAGAAATCAATGATATATTGGGAGACAAAGACGGAGAAAAATATTGCAAATACTACAACATAACCGATGAAGGCAATTTTGAAGGCTTCAACATTCCAAGTCTTATCAACAGTGTCATACCGGACGAAGACAATGAACTAGTTGAATCATGCCGAAAAAAGCTCTTTGATTATAGGATCAAACGAATTCATCCCCATAAGGACGATAAGATTCTTACAGCCTGGAACGGTCTTATGATAGCTGCCATGGCAATTGGCGGAAGAGTCCTGCACAATGAAGTATATACTCAGGCCGCCGAAAAAGCTGCTGAATTTATACTGTCCAAGCTTGTAAGGGAGGATGGCAGACTCTTGGCCCGGTATAGGGACGGCGATGCAGCAATTCCTGCCTATGTCGATGACTATGCATATTTAATATGGGGGCTTATTGAACTGTATGAATCAACCTATAAGCCGAAATACCTGAAAAAATCATTAGCCTTAAACCAAGACCTGATAAAACTGTTCTGGGATAATAAAAGCGGTGGATTATTCCTGTACGGCAGTGACAGCGAACAGCTTATAATCCGTCCGAAAGAGCTGTATGACGGTGCAACCCCATCGGGAAATTCCGTTGCGGCATTAAACTTCATCAGGCTTGCCCGAATGACAGGTCAGCATGAATTAGAAGAGAAAGCCCAGAATATGTTTTCAATCTTCGGAAAGCAAGTACAAAGAATGGCCAGAGGATATGCTTTTTTCCTAACAGCAATGCTTTTTTCCATATCAAAGTCCAAAGATGTGGTGCTGGTAGCCGACAGCGATCATGCCGATACTGAAAATATGCTTAATGTAATAAGAGAAGATTTCAGACCGTTTACAATGACTTTATTTTGCTCGGACAAATTTGAAAGCATAAAAGAGTTGGTACCGTTTATTGAAAATTATAAGACCATTGACGGAAAACCCACTGCATATATCTGTGAAAACTTTGCATGCCGGGCACCGATTATAGATTTAAAGGAGTTTCGGAAGACTTTGCAAAAATAAATGACATCTATTATAAAAAATTTTTATTTTTTTTATTATTACCGACAATAATTTTAAACATTATTTCGAACTACTATTAATGAAAGGCAAAATGATAACAACATATGTGCAGTTTGGAAAAGCGTTACGCTTAGCAAGTTGTTTGTTATTTCTGCTAATAACTGCAGAATAACATCTGCAGTTAATTTTACCACTTCTAGAAGCATCCCTTGCCCCAGGGGTGCTTTTTCTCGTCCTAAGAGCTTTTGTTATTTATTCGATAAGCCCTCTTCCAAATATATTTAGTGAAATAACGACAAATCTGATAAAATAAAAACGAATATCTAGTAACAAGGGGGGTTATGGAGTGAATGTGAGTTTTTGGGGCATAAACAGGCATGAAAAAGAATCCTTTTTAAATATATTACGTAGAATTAAAAGTGGTGATCTGATATTAAAGGAAAAGTTTATACAAGATTTCAAGCCCTTTATTATAAAATCACTGTATCAAGCATCCGGTCGAATTCCCAATATAGAAAGCAGTGACGAATATAGTATTGGGTTAGTCGCCTTCAATGAAGCCATTGAAAAGTTTGACGAAGACAAAAATTGCTCCTTTAAAAGCTTTTCACAGCAAGTCATCAAAAGGCGGATAATAGATTACAAAAGAAGTAACCAAAAAAACGAGAAAGTTTATCCTTTTTCCTATTTTGAATTTGAAGAAAGCAGTAATTTTGAAGAACGCTACCTTACTGCTGATCCTCATGATCATGTTTATAATTTTGAGGTTAAGGAGGAGTTTTCTTCATTATTACTAAAATTAGAGGAATTTGGTTTGTCAATCAAGGATTTGATTTCGTCTACACCAAAGCAAAAGAAATCAAAACAGACATGTATAAAAATTGCAAGAATCATTGCACAAGATGAGGCTTTATTTGCAAAATTTAATAAGAAAAAAACAATTCCCTATTCTAATCTGGTAAAACAAATTGATGTAAGTCAAAGAACAATAGAACGAAACAGAAAATACATAATGGCACTGGTTATCATTTTAAACAGTGACCTTGACGTTCTCAAAAACTATATTGAAAGCATGGAATGAGAGGGGAATTTTAATGATTATTACCGGTACAGTTATAAAAATCGAGGGGTGTAAAGCTGTAATATTTACTGAACAGTGTGGTTTTGTACGCATTGAAAAACAACCGGGGATGTATGTCGGCCTCGAAATAGAATTCAGTAGCTCAGAAATAATAAATAAAAGAAACATGTTCATCCATTATTCGCCCCTCGTTGGTAGTATTGCGGCAGTTTTTATTTTCGCATTTCTAATTTTTAACTCAATTTATTTAAGCCAATATAATATTTATGCTTATGTTGAAGTAGCAACCAATAATTCCAATTTGGAATTATGTATGAACAAAAACCATGAAATAATAGATGTTAAGGCTTTAGATGACGGTACAAGCAATCTGATAAACGATCTTAACGTAAAATCAAAGTCACTGGAAAATGCATTATCGGATATTTTAAACAAAACGGATTCGCTTGGACTTTTAAATTCAGATACTGAATTTCCGATACTTATTGCTACACATATTGTTAAACAGGGAAATTTAGAAAATGAAACCGATAATCTTAATGCTATTTGCCGGAAAGCAGTAAATAACTTTGGCGATAAGGGTATCAAGCTATATTTTATTGAAGTAACCAAAGACGGCAGAGAATTGGCTTACTCCAATGATATTTCGATGGGAAGATATGCCGTTTATGACACAGGAATCGAACAGGGTGTTAACTTTAGTATAGAATATGTCAAGACTGCAAAAATAGGTGAAATTCTTGAAAAAATTAATATAGAAGATAATTTTGAAATTGTCGACGGTGATGAAATCAACGATGATAATGCTTTAGATACTAATATGCCGACAGCTACTCCTTCACCTACACAAAGTATCTCTATAAACAACACCCCCAATGAACCGTCTTCACAGTCAAATGCTGATTCGAGTATTAATTCGGGCAAACCTTCAAAGCTGCCGACAAACACTTCAAGCAAAACAACAAGCAAGCCTTCACAACTACCGAAGAATACTCCAAACAAGACATCAACCAAACCCTCTCAACAGAAAAAAAATACTCCGAACAAAGCATTAAGCAAACCTTCAAGTGATGATGTGAAGCTTGACACAGAACTTAATGTTGATTATGATATTTCAATAATCGAAATAACGGTACAAGAAATTGAAGAAGCTCAAAATCAAATTGAAACAGTAAGGCAGAACATAGAACATAATATAAACTTGGAAAAATCCAATGCAGAAGCAAGAATAGCGGAAATTAACAGAAACAACTATTGGGATCCGAGAAGAAAGCAAGAAGAAATAATCAAAGTACAGGCTGATTTAAATAATAAAATCGCCGACCTGAGAAGAAATGAAAAAGAGTTAATCATCAATATAATAAATAATCTTTATAAAAAAATGGATGATTATGCTTCTTAAATAGAAGCGCCCGTGGGCATAATGATTCATTAACGGAAACTATAAATATTTGCATTTAATATATACGAAAAGTGTACTATGTGGTATAATAAGACAGAATTAAAAAGTATTTTAACAGATAAAGAAATTTTAAAGGACAAAAGAGACAGATTGTAGATTTCCTATTATTTAAAAGGGGGAAATGGTGTGAGAAAGCTGGTATTCATATCTACTCTTATATTGGTGTCGACAATATTGTTGAGATATACCATGATTTCAGCATGCCCGAACAATCAAATAGTGCAGGATTATTTTAATAAGAACCAAAATTATAAAAATACTTGGAATCCTTATGGGAATAAAAAGGAGGATTCTTCAAAGATCAAAAACGAAAATTCTTCCGCAAACTTCAATAATGAGCCCGTATTTGATTATCCTCTTGATAAATCGTTTCCTAATCCACCTAAGAACAATTATAACTTCGGGCAACCATCATTATATGATATGAAACAGAACAATAAAAATGTGTTTTTTGATAATAGCACCTTTACATCAAAAGCTTCTGATGTAAAAGATGAACTTGAAAAGACCAAAAAAATGCTAAATGATGTTAAAAATAAAGCTAAAGCCGAGATAAATAATGAAATCAAAAGATCAAAATTATCAATTGATGACATTATCAAAGACAAGAATATGGATTTGGAAACAAAAAAAGAAAAGATATCTGAAATTAAGAAAAATTTGAAGAAAAAAATCCGAAAAACCGAGGACGACGTTGTTAAACAAGTAAAAGAGATTATTGAGCAGCAATATGAAAAGACCGATCTCTTACTGAACAGCGTCAATCCTTGATAATCAGATATCTATCAATGTTCTACACATATTATGTTTTCTACCTTTAAAACATCATCCTGGTTCTTTATATCGGAAATAGCCTTTTTTAGGGAAAGCTCCTTTGCCGCATGAGTAACAAATATTAAAGGAGCACTTTCCTTTCCCCTATCCTTTTGAATTACCGAGGCTATACTAACTCCGTATTTACCGAAGCTTCCAGCTATTTTGGCAAGAACTCCCGGTTTATCCTTTACCGTAAGTCTGATAAAAAACTCGCTCTCCCAATCATTATTGTAATTTGCATCTTTCGAATCCTGCTCATCATTGAAAAAATTAACATATTTGTGGTTGCTTTTTCGATGACACGCAGATATTATATCCGATACAACGGCACTTCCGGTTGGAAGGTCCCCTGCTCCCCTACCATACAGCATTATGTCTCCCACCGCATCACCCTTTAGAAATATTGCATTAAAGGAACTTCTCACAGCCGCAAGAGGATGGTCCTGAGGAATAAACGTCGGATGAACCCTCACTTCAATAGTATTATCCTGCTTTTTGGCAATGGCAAGCAGCTTTAGCACAAACCCCAGTTCTTTGCCATAATTGATATCGTCCACTGTTATTTTAGTAATTCCTTCCCGGTATATACAGTCTACATTTACCCTTTTATGAAATGCTATGGATGATAATATGGAAAGCTTGTAAACAGCATCAAACCCCTCAATATCGGAAGTAGGGTCAGGTTCGGCAATTCCAAGCCTCTGCGCTTCCGCCAAAACATCTTCGAAGTCTCTTCCCTCTTCAGACATTTTTGTGAGTATGTAATTGGTAGTACCGTTTATTATGCCCATTATCCCTTTAATCCGGTTTGCCTGAAGCGATTCCAAAAGTATCTTTATAACAGGAATTCCCCCGGCCACGCTTGCTTCATAATACAACCCAACACCGTTATCCATTGCCACCTTTTGAAGCTCTTGACCGTGCTTGGCAATAAGCTCCTTATTGGCGGTAACAACGGATTTTTTACTCTTAAGGCAGGACAGAACATAATCCTTTGCAGGGTCTACTCCACCTATAAACTCAGCAACAATTGAGATTTCAGGATCATTAACAATTTCTTCGATTTTATCGGTAAGAACTGAATCACCCACATCCAAAGCCCGTTTTTTATTTATATCCCTTACAAGTATCTTTGACACTTCCAAACGGACTGCTTCGCTTCTTTTAATCTCATCGTTGTTTTGGTTGATAATTTTATATGCACCGGTACCAACATTTCCAAATCCCAAAAATGCAACTTTTACATTTTCCATATTCTGTCGCCTCCATTTTCTATATTTTTCTTCAGTTTAACGATTTGCATCTTTAACTTTCATTATACCAAAATTTCTTTATATGTTCCGATATGTTATACCTGTTGACCCTTTGGAAAGGAAACCATTCCTTAGGGAACAGCCGCTGGTAACTGCTACTTATAAACCTGTCGTCTATAAGCAGAATAATTCCTCTGTCCTTTTCCGACCGTATAACCCTTCCGGCAGCCTGCATAACCTTATTCATTCCCGGATACATGTAAGAGTATTCAAAGCCGGCTCCTTTAATTTTCTCGAAATAGTCCCGGATTATGTCTCTCTCAGGGCATATTTGCGGCAAACCTACTCCCACAATTACCGCTCCTATCAGCCGGTCATTTTTAAGATCAATCCCCTCGGAAAATATGCCGCCCAAAACACAAAAGCCCAACACCGTTTCCTCAGGATTTTCTTTAAACAGATCCATAAAATCCTCTCGGTCTTTTTCCGACATAGAACCGGACTGGATATGGATTTTAATATCGGGATACTCTCTTGTTAAAATCTCATAAACCGAATTCATATAACTGTAAGAAGGAAAGAATGCAATATAATTTCCTTTTTTGCCTCTCACCACAGCTTTAATGCATTCCACTACCTCCCGGCTGCTTTGCTCCCTGTCCCGATACCGGGTGGATATCCCGTCGGCTACCAGAAGACAACGGTTGTTTATATCAAAAGGAGAATCCAAATACATTATATAATCGTCCTGGCATCCTCCTAAAATTTCTCTGAAATAATCCAGCGGCATCAGCGTAGCGGAAAAAAACACCGCCGCCTTTCCCCTCTTTAAGGCCTCACTCAAAAGCCTTGAGGGATCAATGCAAAAAAGCTTTATCGTGACATCCTCTTTAGTCTTTTCAATAAAAGTAACATACCGTTCATCGTAAAACTCCGATATTCTCACAAAGGCCAGAGCATCAAAATAAAGCTGCAAAAGCTCTTCATTTTCCTCACCATGCTTTGCATCTGTTGCCAGGTATTTGTCGCATTCACTGATAAACCTTCCCAAAAGCGGATATAAGTCCTTTTGCTCCTCTTTGCCGACAAAATAGTCCTTACTTTCACAAAGCTTCTTCATTTTCAGCATAAAGGTATTGAGCTTGCTTAGAGCTCCGGAGATTTTTGAACTCTTATCCTTCATAGCTTTTTTCATTTCAAGGAAGCTCTTTTTAGACATTTGAGCCGAAAACATCTCCCGGGCTCTGTCCACCAGGTTATGAGCCTCGTCAATCAAAAAGGCATAATCTCCGCCGTTATCGGAAAAAAAGCGTTTTAGGTAGACTCTAGGGTCAAAAGCATAGTTATAATCACATATTATCACATCAGCCCAGAGGGTCAAATCCAGAGACAACTCAAAGGGACATACCCTATGGCGTTTTGCATACTCTTCTATAACTTCTCTGTTTATTTCACACTCTTGTGCCAATACATCCATAATTGCATCATTTATCCTGTCATAATGCCCCTTGGCATATTCGCACTTTTCGGGCTTGCAATTGGCTTTTTCCAAAAAGCATATTTTCTCTTTCGCAGTAAGGGTTACACTTTTAATGAGGAGGCCCTTCTCCCTCATTATTGACAAAGCCTCCTGGGCAACACTCCGGGTAATGGTTTTTGCCGTCAGATAAAAAATTTTTGAGATATGCCCTTCTCCCATAATCTTAACCGACGGAAACAAAGTAGATATGGTCTTCCCAATACCGGTAGGAGCTTTAACATATAGTTTTTTACCCCCTGCAATGGTTTTGTAAACAGCCACTGCCAATTCTCTTTGGCCTTTTCTGTACCGGGCAAAGGGAAAATTCAAAGCTTTAATCGAGTCATTTCTTTTAACCTGCCAATCATACTCAAACTTTGCCCATACATAATATTTTTCAACAAGTTCATTAAAAAACTGCTTTAACTCTAGAAAATCAAAGCTTTTAATCAAGTATTTAATTTCTTCTGTGTCTAAATGACAATAGGTCAGTCTGATATTAATCCCGTCCAAATTCTCGTTTAGGGCATGAATATAGGCATAGCATTTGGCTTGTGCCCAGTGGACAGGATTAAAATCTTCATCTACAGAATCAAGGGGCATGGTGGTAGTTTTTATTTCATCAACGGTAATGCAGCCTTTTTCATTTATTATACCGTCAGCCCGTCCTTCAATCACAAGGGAAAAATCCTCAAACTCAACAGTCGTCTTAAGGGTAACTTCGGCACTGTATTCTTCGCTTTGAGCCTTCTGGATCTTTTTATGAATTCTTGTACCTTCCACCGCACGGCTGCTTCCTCCAAAAGAGCTGTCAATATCTCCACATCGAAGAACAAATTCAACAAGATTTCTGACAGATACCCTCAATTCTTTTCTATCACTCATCCGTACACAACCTTTTTATCAATCAAGCGAATTTATAACCGCTCTTAAAATTCCATTTTTTAGTATTCCACATCATATAAAACAAGCCCGTTAGGCGGGACAGTGGGACCTGCAAGGCTTCTGTCCATACCCTTTAAAATATCCGGTACAGTGTCGGGTTCTATTTTTTCAAGCCCAACCTCTATCAATGTCCCGGTTATGATTCGTACCATGTTGTACAAAAAACTATTCCCATAAAACATTATTTCTATCATATTGTCCCGTTTGTCTATGTCAATAGAATAAATCTTCTTAACCTTGGACTTTTTTTTGCTTTTTAATGTAGTGAAGCTTGTAAAATCATGTTCTCCAACCAAATGATTACCGGCTTTTCTCATTAAATCGACATTTATTTCCTGGGAAATATGATAGGAGTATTTCCCCAAAAACGGATTATGATATTTCCCGTTCCATATCCTATAAAGATATTTTTTGGCTTTGGCATTGTATCTGGCATGAAACCGTTCATTTACTTCACACATATCGGAAATAACAATATCCTTCGGCAGGTATCTGTTGCAAAAGTCAAGCATATACTCAATGGGCTTATCACAACCGGTATGAAAGTTGGCAACTTGGTTTAATGCATGAACTCCTGCATCTGTCCTGCCGGCTCCAATAATCTCAATATCCTCATTAGTCATTCTTTTTAAAACGCCCTCTATTTTACCCTGTATTGTTTTATCGGTATCCCCTAACCTTTGCCAACCGTAATATTTGCTTCCGTCATACTGTATTATCATTTTAATGTTTCTCATTATTCGGACACTCCATTATAATGGGATTTCACCGCCAACTATTCTTCAGCCTTTCACCTATTAACAGCGGATATATAATAATTAATCCGTTTTCCGATAATAAAAGGAGAGGCTCAATGCTATCAAGCTTCGAGCCTTATGTAAATAAATCGAACATTTTATTCAGCAAGCAATTGATAAATTACGCCATACTCTCAAATGTTTTTCTGATTTCCAGCAAGAATCCTTCCGAATTTACTATTTTCTTTTCCGGAACCTCTGAAAGCTGTGCCAAATCCTTCGTCATTACACCGTTTTCTATGGTCTGAATTGAAGCCTTCTCCAGCTTATCAGCAAAATCAACCAGCTCATTTATTCCGTCCAACTCTCCACGTTTTCTCAAGGCACCTGTCCAGGCAAATAAAGTTGCCATCGAGTTAGTAGAGGTTTCCTCTCCTTTGAGATGCTTGTAATAATGTCTTGTAACCGTTCCGTGGGCTGCTTCAAACTCATATTTTCCATCGGGTGAAACCAGCACGGATGTCATCATAGCCAAGCTTCCAAAGGCTGAAGCCACCATGTCGGACATAACGTCACCGTCATAATTCTTACATGCCCATACCATGCCGCCTTCTGACCTTACAATACGGGCAACCACATCATCTATCAGAGTATAGAAATATTCAAGGTTTTTTGCCTCAAATTTCTCTTTATACTCATTGTCATAAATTTCTTGGAATATATCTTTAAACCTGTGGTCATAAGTTTTTGATATGGTGTCTTTAGTTGAAAACCACAAATCCTGATTCATATCCAGGGCATAATTGAAGCAAGCCCTTGCAAAGCTTTTGATGGATTTGTCCGTATTATGCATTCCCATTATTACACCCGGGCCGTCGAATTCATGAATGGTTTTTCTTGTAACCTCTCCACTCTCCGATGTGAAGACAAGCTCAGCCTTTCCCGGTCCGTCTACATAGTGCTCTACATTTTTGTATACATCGCCGTAAGCATGTCTTGCGATGGAGATAGGCTTCTTCCATGTCTTTACAAAGGGCTTAATGCTGTCCACAATTATCGGAGAACGGAAAACCGTACCGTCTAAAATTGCTCTGATGGTACCGTTCGGACTCTTCCACATCTGTTTCAGGTTATACTCTTCCACCCTTTGAGCGTTAGGAGTGATGGTAGCACATTTAACCCCAACCCCGTATTTTTTGATGGCATTAGCCGCATCAATAGTTACCTGGTCTTCTGTCTTGTCTCTGTTTACGAGTCCTAAATCATAATACTCAGTATTGAGCTCCACATACGGCTCAAGAAGATTTTCCTTTATCATCTTCCATAAAATTCTTGTCATTTCGTCCCCGTCCATCTCTACCAATGGAACTCTCATCTTGATTTTGCTCATACATCTCTTCTCCTTCTATAATAAATTGTTTTCATAGGCTTTGTTAGGATTTTATCAAAGTTCCTCTTTATTTTAAATTAATTTCATAATATTATCAAGGTTCTTTTTAGCTATGGATGCAATACTTTCATACCAATTTTATGGAACTTGTAGACAAAAAATCAAGTGTCGACATCATTCAAAATTCTCATGCTGTACTATGCCAACCTACCTATAATTGAGACTTTGGTATTAGACATCAGATAGTCCTTATGTTCCATGGAAATTTAAAATCTTCTCTGGTAAAATAAAAATATAGCGACGACCTCGTAAGTTTTGACGGAAGGTGGTGTCTCCCCTGCTCGCTAAACTATATCTCACTATTCGCAACAAACTAATTCCACGCATCCGGTATCTCTTTATAGTACTTATTCCAGCATACTTTAGAGCTGTTAAATCCTCCCGGACGAGGCAGCTCACCTTCCTGTCTATAATTTGTATTTTGTCAATCAGCTTGACAGCTTTTTTTTTCTACGCAAATTCCGTTAAGCCATCAGCAGAAAGCATCAGTATTGAAACCATAACCTACCGGGAGTTTAAAAAAGCAGTTGAGTCCGGCAATGTTTTATCTGTCATAGACTATAATCAGAATGCCAAAAAAATCACCGGAAGGTTTAAGAACAATAAACTGTTCATTACCGATAACCCTCAGTCCAACGATATAAAGAAATATCTTCTCGAGCAAGGCGTAGCTTTTGAGGATAAGCCCTTTATTGAAACCTTGCCCAATATTCTCGTCAACATATTGGTTGCCGTCCTGCCCATGGTTTTTGCTGTTGTTTTAATCGGCCTGGTAATGGGTAGATTGATTAAAAAGCAGTATGCCGGCAAGGATTCAAAGTTTGATATTATTAAAAAGTGCAACATCACCTTTGATGACGTGGCAGGAAATGAAGAAGCAAAACAAAACATGATGGAACTGGTTGATTTTTTGACCAATCCCGATAAATTTTTAAAGTATGGAGTTATTCCCCCGAAAGGTACTGTCCTTTTCGGCCCTCCCGGAACAGGAAAAACTCTTTTGGCCAAGGCTTTAGCAGGCACAGCCGGGGTGCCTTTTGTAGCCGTTTCCGGCTCCGACTTTGTTGAAAAATTTGTGGGCGTTGGCGCTTCACGAATAAGGCAACTTTTCCAGTTCGCTCGTAAAATCAGTCCCTGCATAATCTTCATAGACGAAATAGATGCGTTGGGAAAAAGAAGCAGCAATAACAGTTCCGGTTCAGGGGACGAAAAGGACAGGACCATAAACCAAATTCTCGTCGAGATAGACGGTTTTTCCGGCAGTGAAGGAATTATAGTTATAGCTGCAACAAACAGGCTTGATATGTTAGACCCTGCCCTTCTCCGCTCAGGAAGGTTTGACAGGCAAATTCAGGTTGCCCTGCCGGATGTGGAAGCCAGAGCCTCCATTCTTGAACTGCATGCCAAAAACAAACCGCTGTCAAGCGATGTCGATCTTAAGGAAGTTGCACGAATGACAGTATACATGTCCGGTGCCGACCTTGCCAATGTAATGAACGAAGCCGGAATTTATGCCATAAGAAACGGCCATTCTTTCATCACCATGAAAGATATCGATCTGGCCGTCAGTAAGATACAGGCCGGTGAAGAAAAGAGAAGCAAGAAAAACATCAAGCCCAGGGATAAAGAAATAACCGCATTCCATGAAGCCGGTCACGCACTGGTGGCCAAGCTTGTTTCAGGTGTAACCGTTTCCAAAGTAACAATTATTCCAACCACCAAAGGTGCGGGAGGCTATACCCTTTTTGTACCCGATGAAAAAATGTTTTCAACCAAAAAAGATCTCTTGAATGATATTGCAATTTTTTTAGGCGGACGAGCCGCAGAAGAAATTGTTTTCGGTGAAAACGAAGTCACAAACGGGGCCAGCGATGACCTTAGAAAAGCAACCCAAATCGCCGTAGATATGGTTAAGAACTACGGAATGAGCCAGACCATAGGACTGGTCAGTTTTCTGGATGCCGGAATCGATGCTCCTTCCAGTAAAAACATGAACGCGGTAGAGCAAGAAGTCAAAGATATAATCGAAGGTGTTTATAAGGAAACCAAGGAGCTATTGAAAAGCAATTCCGACTGTCTTAGAAATATAGCTTCCCTTCTTCTTGAAAGGGAAACCATATACCGAAAAGACATTGATAACATTGTTGAAAGAACAATGTTCAAAAGAAACGAGTAAAGTCACATATAGTTTTACTCCAAGTGTATTTTAATTAAGTAAAGAAAAATATGGAAGAATGTAAAGAAAAATATTCCAGAAACTTATGTTACGCAAGTTTAGAGCCTGTAAATACGACTACTCTCTCAATAGTTCGTTTCCCTCCAGCCAGTCAACAAACTGTTTTGCAGTCCTTGCCGAACGTCCGTTATACATAAGCTCCCATCTCATCGCTTCTTTTTGGAGCCTGTCCCTGTCAATGTCAATTCCTCTTTGCGCCGCAAGACCTTCGACAATCTCTAAATACCGCTTTTTATCCGGTGATGAAAAAATAACGGTGATACCGAATCTTTCTGAAAGAGAAAGCTTTTCCTGCATAGTATCCTGGGCCCTGATTTCATCATCGGGATTGTCGGATCTGAAGCCTGCCCTGTCACTGAATTTTTCCTTTATGAGATGACGACGGTTGGAAGTGGCATAAATCAGTACGTTGTTCGGCCTGTTTTCCACTCCCCCTTCCAGTACGGATTTTAAGACCGTATAGCTCTCCTCACTATCCTCAAAAGCCAGATCATCTATAAAAATAATAAATTTGCACTTTCTTCCTTTAATCTGCCTTAATACTTCCGGGAATTCCACTAAATACTTTCTTGGAATTTCAATAATTCTAAGTCCCGACTCCCGATATTCATTGGCAATAGCTTTAACGGTTGACGATTTTCCCGTTCCCCTGTCTCCGTATAGCAGAACATTATTTGCAGGTAATCCCTTAACAAACTTTTCTGTGTTCTCTATTACTTCACGCCGTTCCTGTTCATAGCCGATAAAATCCGACAAGCGGATGGGATCGGGAACTTCAATTCCTCTAAGGCATGACTTTCCTTCTATCGACTCCCATACAAAGGCACCATAGCGGGCAAACATTCCCGAACCGTTGCGGTAATAAAAATCCGCTAGCTCTTTTACCTTATCTCCCCACCTGTCGCATGAATTTAAAATTTCAAGCGTCCTTCGGTAGTGGATTGAGAAAGCTTTATGATTGCTGTCCGGTTTTTTCTGAAACTCCCACGAGGGAAGCCTTTTTATTACATCCCTTTCTATATCGCAGCTGCAGATCTTATCCATTGCCAATTCCTTAATCTCTATGGAAGTTAAGCATGATATGGCATAAAGGCTGTCCAGATCCTTTGAAACCGCCTGTATCAAATGTTCATCAATATCTTCAAAGCAAACTTCCTCCGCTAACCGGGAAAAAGGGTTTTCGTCAAATATCAGCTTCTCAACTATATAATCCTTAAATGAACCGGTTGAGTTTGATACGGTCAGCTGAAAGAAAAACTCATTATATAGCCTTATAAACCCGTTAAGTTCAGGTTTGTCTCCATCCAAACAGTTAATCAATCCATACAATTTCTTTATTACTTTGTCTTCTAAAAGATTTCTGTAAACAGCTAATGCTTCGAAATTAAGCATTAACTCCTTCAAATTCATCCCCGTCATGAAATACTCCCTCCGTTAATCAACTATGAATCAACATAATCTAAATTTTTCACAACCGCAATACCGTCACTTCAAATTCTATACCTTTATACATTATAAAAGCAATATTCATAATTTATCTTCCGCTAAATAATTTTTATCATAATTAAACAGGGGTTTTCTTCATCCCACATTTCATTTAAAGTAATCAAAGGTTCAAAGCCAACACTTTTATAAAAAAGTTGTGTACGTAGATAAGGCTCATAATTGGCGATTTCACTTAATGTTTTTACAATTATATACTTACAGCCATTCTGTTTCATATAATTTTCAGCAAAAGAAAATAACTTTTTCCCTATACCTTTATTTTGATATTCCGGAAGAACACCACAAACATATATGTCTCCGGTATGACTATAATGCTGTTTTACTGAAAAAAATCCAACACAGCCTTCATTACTATCCATTGCAGCAAAAAAGGGCAGTTCTCGTACACCCTTTATGTAGTCTATTAATCCTTCCTCATTTCCAAACCATTCCGGGAGTCTTCTTAAAATCTTCTCAGCATAACCGGATTTTTCTTCCGGATCCGTTATCGATAAAATCTTTATATCCATTTTTTCTCCTTCAGCAATATTATTTATTTTTCTACAGTATATATATTTCTTAACAAAAGCACAAGAGCCATAGCCACACGCATAGTGCAGTCAAAACAGTTTCCGAGTTCTGATCTGTATCGTTACTGCTATTCTCAACAGTCTCCTCTACTATATTGGCAGTTTCATTATTTATCGGGGTACTTGGAGCAGCGGTAACAAATCCCTTACTTTCGTTAATTCTTATATTAATTTCTTCAATGGTCTGATTTGAGTAATGTCCGTTATTTATGTATTCATTCATTCGCACAACAAATTCTTGGGTGCTTTTCAACTTCAGTGTTTCTCTGTCAAGAGAATCGGATTCTGCAGCAAGTTCGCTATAAACAACATATCCGTCACTCGACTTCTTAACCACCACTGCACAATAGTCACCCACTTTGGGAAGAGAAGTTTTTCCTATTGCCACAGTGTACTTTAAATCCGGCAATTTTATTGTATCTTCTGAATAATGCCCAAACACAACCTCATGAATTCTAATTATAGTAAATGAGTCCTCTATACTTTGTACTTCCCCTATAAAACAGTAATCTGCATTAAGCAAAGCACTCTCGGGTACATCCCCGGCCAGTACGGAAAATGAATTTATAATACAAAGCCATAGAATAATATTTAAGAACATCAATCCTTTTCTCTTCATGATTTCACCACCTTCTTTATTAATCATATTTAAATCAACGTTTTTTTCATATGCGTAGTATGTGAAGGTATATCTTCAAGAAATCCAAGCTTTTTATATAAAGGTTTTCCTAATTCTGATGCAGAAAGTTCAATATATGATACATCATGATTTTTAGCCTCTTCTATTATAAAATTCATTATTTTTGTCGCATAACCCATTTTACGATACTGGGGATATGTGAGGACATTGAGAACCATCCCTGTCTTGCCGGTAGGCCATGACAAATTCGCCGGTTTCTCAAAAATCACCAAAAATGCTGTGGAAATAACATTTCCAACATCATCTTCCATCAAAGCTGCAAAAAAATCTAAATTTAAGTGTTTTGAATAATATTGCTGTAACTGTGCACTAATACTGCCTCTCATATCATCCGTAACTTCCCATTTCTCTGAAGCAAAATAGTCAAATCTAACTTGTATTAACTTATCAATATCATTATGATTTGCCATTCTAACATTCACTGTCTATCCCCCCTCTATTTATAAATATCAGATTATACATTTATTAAAACTACGTTACCTTTCTAAAATAACCCAATATATAAATTGATCGTTATAAAGAACAGTATTGAGCCGATAATTGTTCCCAAGCAAATTCCTTTGAACCAATTGAATTTTTGCTTATGAAATAATAGCATAAAACTATTTACAATAATGTTTATAATCATATAGCTGAAAACATTAATAAGCAAATTCTTCATCCCACTTATACTTCCTATTTTCATTAAATTAACAGCACTCTCACTGAAAATAAACGGAAAAGCTAAAGAAATTATTAATAATGTAATTAAACTAACCGATGCAGCAGGAATCTCTGTCCTTTTCAGCTTTTTACATCCATAAATATCCTTCCCTTTTCGACTCAATAAATCAGCTTTCAGTAGCAGCATATTCTTAACCTTATGCGGTATAAATTGATAAAACTCTGAAAAAGCTGTACCACATTTAAGCACGTAATTCTCTATAAAAATCCCATCAAATCACTTCACAAACCCACCGTGAAACATACATTCAAAAATCTTTTGGCCGCTTTTAAAGATTTCTTCAAAACCACTGAACCACTCAAAATCTCCTTCAACCGAACATTTATATGTATAGTCATCCTTTATGTACTCTTCCGGTCCGCGATAGGGTTTATCCGGCAAAACATTTCTCAACGCTTCTTTTAAGAAATCTCCTTCAAACCCCTTTCCGGTTACACGGCCACAATAGTTCATTACCCAGATTGGCTTATTATTTTCCCATAAAGCTTCTTCTCCTGCAAATTTTTCTCCACCCAAATAGGTATCAATATATAACAACTCTCCCTCTTCATATTTCAAATCATGGGATTCCGGTCTCCAAGGCTTCATTTCGGGTCCTTTGCCTGCATACGTTGACCTTTTTGCTCTTAATAAAAAATCAATCATTTTCTCTTTATTCATATTTGTGCCTCCACTCTTTAATTCATATAAATTACTGTTTCTATATAAGCATCCTATTCTTTTGACCCAACTCAATCAAAAACACCTATACCTTTTGTATAGGCTGACATGTAACTTTACACTCATTTTCATATGGGAATATTACTTTTCTAATTCCTCTCCGACCTCCAAGTAGCTTTCCATCTTCCTTACTTAAGCTACTTCATATTCCACAAGCACCATTAATAAAACGTGCACGCCAGGGACACTCATTAAAAGGTATCTTTAAATAGGCCATCCATTAATCAACTCAACTTTTTCAGGCTCTGCCTGGTCATAATCATAATCATTTAATAACCCGTCATAATCTTTAGGTAATTCATACATATACAATGCCTCCTGTTTTTTAAATTTGAATCTACAAAGCCCTAAACCTACAAATTGCTTTTTTTATTACAATACCTGACCATAAAATCAAACCGGGAATAAACAGCAAATACAAGCAAATTATATCATGCAACATAAAACTTATTTTCCCATCACTAACAGCTAAACCTATAATAATGTATATCGGAAGGGTTAGAATTATAAACGGTAATGCATACTTATAATAAACAGTCCACGTTTTGTCATGTTGTTCCCACATATAAGAAGTGTGTCCATCAACACCAACCAATTTTTTATGAATAGCAATATGAGTGTAATCTGTATTGCATATCGAAATAAACCATATTACCAAACCTACTGCTAAATAGATCAAACATATTATTTTAAAAACGTTTATAATTGATATCTTCTTTCTCATATCCTTCTCCCTATCCTTAGCGACTATCTTAAAACCCATCCACTTTAAAACTTCAGACAAGAATACCAGTTTAATACTCTCTTTTAATATCAAATATTCTATTTTGCTCAAGTACATTTAATAAAAAAATCTTATCTTTGATGCCACGTACTAACCATATTTTATCAAACTCAAATAGCTTTAGTCTATAAACTCTCCTAATAATATAAACATTATCACTTAATAAGGCGATTCCCCTTCAGCCAAAGGTCTGATCCCGTGCATTATTTATGTGTTAATTCCATGATAAATTGGTATAATATTAATTACTACAATCAGTAAATACGGAGGTGCAATATATGAAATACAGAAAATTGGGACGTACAGGACTTAAGGTCAGTGAAATAAGCCTCGGAAGTTGGTTGACCTATGGCAACTCAACAGATAAGGAAACGGCAACAAAAGTCATAGATAAAGCCTATTCTCTCGGAATCAACTATTTTGACACTGCCAACGTCTATGCCAACGGAAAAGCGGAAACCATTGTCGGAGAAGCACTGAAAAAATACCCGCGTGAATCTTATGTGCTGGCAACCAAGGCTTTCTGGCCAATGGGTACGGGACCTAACGATAAAGGGCTCTCCAGAAAACATGTATTTGAACAGGTTCATGCAAGTTTAAAAAGATTGGGCGTTGACTACGTAGATATTTTCTTTTGTCACCGCTATGATCCCGAAACTCCGGTGGATGAAACCTTAAGAACTATAGATGATCTCCTTCGTCAGGGAAAAATACTCTATGTGGGAGTAAGTGAATGGACAGCAGCACAGATGGCCGAAGCACTGCAAATTGCCGACCGCTACCTTTTAGACCGTATAGTTGTAAACCAGCCTCAATACAGTATGCTTTACAGGTACATTGAAAAAGAGGTCATTCCCTTCGGTGAAGAAAACGGAATATCACAGGTGGTTTTCTCGCCTCTGGCTCAGGGAGTGCTTACAGGCAAGTACAAGCCTGATGCTGAAATTCCTTCCAACAGCCGGGCAGCAGATCCCAATTCGAATATGTATATGAACCAATTTATGAATAAAGATTCACTTTTAAAAGTAGAAAAGCTTAGAACCATAGCGGAACGGCTGGGTATATCCCTGTCTCAACTGGCTATTGCATGGGTATTAAGACAGCAAAATGTTGCAAGTGCCATAATCGGTGCCAGCAAGCCCGAACAGGTGGAAGAAAACGTTAAAGCCTCCGGTATAAAGCTGCCTGATGCGATATTGAACGAAATTGAAGAAATCTTAAAATAGAAAAAAGGGGTTATAAGATTTCTATTGAAATTCAGAGTCCCTTCTTTTTAAACATGATATAATATATATGAATCAATGTAGAGCAAGTTTTAGAGCCTGTTAATACCGTATTTGGAGAGTATCCGTCTTTGCGCAGCGGTTTTACTCGCCCCCCCAAAAGTATTAACAGGCTCTTGACTTGGAAACTTTAAGCTTTTGAAATATCTTTCTTTACACAAGTTTATGCAACTTCTGTACCAGCTTTCACTTACTTTTTCGTCAATTTATTATACAGCTCCAAATACTCTTTTGCTGACTTTTCCCAACTGAAATCCAAGGCCATTCCGTTTTTAACAAGCTGGGTCCAGGCTGCTCTGTGATAATAAAAATGTATGGCCTGTTTAATCGCAAAAAGCATATCATGAGCATTGTACCTCGAGAAAGTAAAACCGTTACCCTCACCGGTAATATCATTATAGGGTATGATTGTATCCTTAAGTCCGCCCGTCTCCCTGACTATTGGAATTGTTCCGTATCTGAGGCTGAACATCTGACTTAAGCCGCAGGGTTCAAAGAGCGACGGCATTAAAAACATGTCCGAACCGGCATATATTCTCTGGGCTAAAATTGCATCATACTTTAAGTTCACCGAAATCTTTCCGGGATACTTCCCCTGATAATATTTGAGCATCTGCTCGTAACGATATTCACCGGCTCCAAGCAACACAAACTGAATATCAAGCTTTAGAATCTCTTCCATAACATAATCAATCAGGTCAAAGCCTTTCTGATCCACAAGCCTTGATATAACACTTATTATCGGAATATCTATCCTTTCCTGAAGTCCCAAGCTCTTTTGAAGCATATGCTTGTTCGTAAGCTTCCCTTCCAGATTGTCCCTCGAATAATTGGCAAAAATCCTGTCATCGGTTTCAGGATTGTTTCTTTCCATATCTATGCCGTTCAGAACCCCATAAAGGTCACCAGCCCTCTTATTTAATACGCTGTTTAAGTTTTCTCCGTAAAAGTCTGTCTTTATTTCCTCGGCATAGGTTTTGCTCACAGTGGTTATAATATCCGAATAAACAAGACCGGCCTTAAGATAATTGACCTTATCATAGAATTCTATACCGTCAGTGTTAAAGTAATCCCATGACAATCCCAATACCTCCGATAAAACCTCCTTGGGAAACTCCCCTTGATATTTTAGGTTATGAATTGTAAACACTGTTTTTATATCTTTATAAAAATCCATCGGTTTGTACCAAGCATTTAAAAAGAGACTTACCACACCGGTCTGCCAGTCATTGCAATGGATTATGTCCGGCTTAAAATCAAGTACCGGAAGCATTTCAATCAACGCCTTGCTGAAAAACGCAAAACGCTCCGCTTCATCAAAGTACCCGTAATAACCGTCTCTTCCGAAGTAATACTCATTATCGATAAAATAATATGTAACTCCTTCCGCCTCCAATTTAAGAATGCCGCAATATTGCTGTCTCCATGCCACATAAATTTGAATACTGCCGACAAACTCCATCTTTTCAACATACTGCATGGGTATGTTTTTGTATTTGGGCATTACTACTCTTACATCATGCCCCAACCCACAAAGTGCCTTTGGAAGTGATGCAGCTACGTCTGCCAATCCTCCGGTTTTTGCAAACGGATCTACCTCTGATGATGCAAAAAGAATCCTTTTTTGTTCCATGATGTTCCTCCCGTCCAATAATGTTTTTAATTAAGTTTGCGGAAAAATGATGTATTTATCCTATATCGGATAGAGACATATGGTTTATATATATATTATTATCAATTAAATCAATAAATCCTGCTAATATATTATAATTATCGAAAAGAATATTAAAAAATATAGCTCAAAGTATATAAATTTACATTAATTACTTGCCTTCATTTAATTATAAAAAAGAAAACATTATCAATAATAAATAATCAGGTATATATTTTCCCCACAACTTTGGGTGCATTAAATAAATTTGAAGAAATTTGCTTCACAATGTTTCTTTTAAATTTAAAGCAATAATGTGTACCCCAAAACAGGAGGCTTAAGATGGAAAGTGAAAAGAAATGGGATTTATTTGCATTAGCATCAATTCCCTTAATTATGACACTGGGAAATTCAATGTTTATACCTGTTTTACCGAATATCGAAAATAGACTGAATATAACAAAATTTCAATCCAGTATGATAATTAGCATATATTCCATTACTTCAATTTTTCTGATTCCGATTGCCGGATTCCTCTCTGACAAATTCGGAAGAAAGAAAATTATTATTCCCAGTCTCATTATAACCGGCATCGGAGGTGCTGTATCAGGGATTGGGTCGTGGCTTTTTCCGAACCCATATTGGATAATTATCATCGGTCGATTCACACAGGGAATAGGATCCTCCGGCGCTTTTCCGGTAGTAATACCGACAGTCGGTGATATGTTTAAGGACGACAGAGATGTCAGCAAAGGTCTTGGAATTATCGAAACCTCAAACACCTTTGGCAAAGTTTTAAGTCCCATCCTGGGATCATTTCTTGCAGCCATAGTTTGGTTTATGCCCTTTATTGCAATCGCTGTTTTTGCTCTAATATCGATTCTGTTAGTAACCTTTTTAGTTAAAGTGCCAAAGAAAAACGACAATGACAAAAAGGAAAATCTCAGGGAATATATTAATAATTTAAAAAACATTTTCAGAGAAAAAGGAAAATGGCTGACAGGAATTTTTTTCGGCGGACTGGTGGCAATGTTTGTACTGTTCGGCTTTCTTTTTTATTTTACTTCAACCCTGGAAGACAGGTACCAAATACAAGGCATGACAAGAGGTCTAATTCTGGCCGTTCCTCTTCTTGCTCTCTGTCTTTCTTCCTTTACCATAGGAAAAGTANNCATAGGAAAAGTAATAGGAAAACGAAAAGTATTAATGAAATGGATTATCCTGTTCGGAAATCTGGTCTCTGCTTGCTCTTTAGTACTTCTCAGTTTTTTTGACAACTTCATTATGTTAATTGTCATCCTATCAATTGCCGGAATCGGTATCGGTGCCGCCCTTCCATGTCTTGATGCACTGGTCACCGAAGGCATTGAAAAACTCCATAGAGGTTGTATAACCTGTATTTTAAGCAGTACACGCCTTCTTGGTGTAGCCGTCGGACCTCCGATTTCTGCCATTCTAATCAAATTAAACAATAATACCCTCTTTTACGTGCTGGCTGCTTCAAATGCACTATCAGCCCTAATCACGATGCTGTTGGTGAAACCTAAAAGTTAAACCAAATCCACGGTTCTGTAGACGGAGGCAGGCATTCAAAACTGACCTGTTCTTTTAAAACCGGATGCAGCAATGTTATCTGACTTGACCATAAAGCTATCTGCTGCCCGGGTTTATTTACATTTTGCCCGTATTTTTGATCTCCGTAGAGAGGGTGCCCTATGTTGGAAAACTGTACCCTTATTTGATGAGGCCGGCCTGTGTTCAAATCAATCCGGACAAGGCTAAAACCTTTAGCCGCACCCAAAACCCTATAGTCCAGAAGGGCCTTTTTGCCCCCCTCTGCCTCACTGTCCACTATCCTTACGGTGTTGCTCCTGCTGTCCTTTATAAGATAATTTTCCAGCCTTCCCTCACTATTATCCAAAATACCGTGAACCACTGCCAGATAAACTTTTTTGAACTGTCTTGACCGTACCTGTTCCGAAAGCCTTGACGCAGCTTTCGAGGTTTTGGCAAAAACCATTACGCCTCCCACCGGTCGGTCAAGCCTGTGAACCAGGCCGAGAAAAACATTTCCGGGTTTGTTGTATCTTTGTTTTAAATCCTGCTTCAAAAGAGTAAGTAAATCCGCATCCTTAGTCTCATCCCCTTGGGTAAGCATGTTAACCGGCTTTTTCACAACCAATAGGTGGTTATCCTCATATAAAATATCAATATTTCCGTCCGAAATAGAACTCATTCTTTCTCTGCCTCCCAGCGCCCGTAAATACCGCAAGGCAGGACAATGCCGGATTTTTTCGACGGTATTCCTATCTCTCCACAGGTAATCACACCTCCGAACCTCTTGCCCACTGTCATCTTCAATATATTAGAAACAACAGTTGGAGAAAATCCTGTAGTATATGAGTTTATTAAGAAAAATAAAGGCTTCGGCGATAAAACATCCAAACATTCTTCCACAAAACCGTACAATGCATCCTCTATTTTCCATACTTCTCCTCTGGGTCCCCTTCCGTATGAGGGAGGATCCATAATTATTCCGTCATACTTGCGTCCGCGCCTCTTTTCCCTTTGCACAAATTTAAATACATCATCGGTAATAAACCTTACAGGACGCTCTCTAAGACCTGATAGAGCAAGGTTTTCCTTTGCCCACTGAACCATTCCCTTTGCGGCATCAACG
>LFSC01000012.1:118444-139533 GCA_001512505.1 Clostridiaceae bacterium DTU079
CACCGGCATAGGCACAGGCTACCGTAGCACCACCGGTATAGGCAAAAAGGTTTAACACATTGACATCTCCGGAATGAGACTGTATTTTGTTAATTAACCATTTCCAGTTAACGGCCTGCTCCGGAAAAAGCCCTGTATGCTTAAACCCTGTAGGTTCAATGTAAAAAGACAATTCATTGTAGGAAATTTGCCATCTTTCCGGAAGCTTCTTTTTAAACTCCCATTTACCTCCACCACTTTGACTTCTGTGATACCAGGCATCGGGATTCACCCATTGGCCTTTTTCCTCCCTTATTGGCCAGATAGCCTGGGGATCAGGTCTTCTTAATATATAATTACCCCATCTTTCAAGCTTTTCCCCATTTCCCGTATCGATAAGCTCATAATCCTTCCAATCGTCTGCCAAAAGCATTATATAAACCTCCGTGATTAATCCAAAATTATCGGTGTTTCAAAACACCGTTTACAGTCTTATTATTGACTGCTTTATTGATGCAGAAGCTAATGCAGCAGTTTAAACTACATCACATTAATTGTGCTTGAAATATTATACCACACTATCGCGATTTTTAAATATAAAAGCCCGGATTATTGAAATTCCGGGCCTTTATCAGTGAGATTTATGATAAAATTTTTATTTATTTGCTGCTTCTATTAAACATTCCTTAACTATATTGGGCAGTTTAAAGCACGCTTCAAATATTTCTCTGTTTACATATAGGGTATTGAGCTTTAACTTGCTTGTGTCCGCATTAACCGGATCGTATTTTAAAGATGCAAGGGTAAAACTCCACATACCCCCCGGATAACTCGGTACAACCGCTTTATAAACCCGTACTATGGGATAATATTCATTCAAAATTTTATATGTATTCCTTAGTATTTCTTTGTTAAAAATCGGAGACTGGCTCTGGCATACCATTATTCCGTCTTCTTTGAGGCATTTCTTCACATCTTTATAAAAATCTTCGGAAAACAACTGCACAGCCGGACCTACCGGGTCAGACGAATCAATTATAATTACATCATATCGCTTCTCGCAATTCTTCACATATTCCACTCCGTCTGTAAATATAAAATTCACTCTTTCGTCAAGAGGTACGGTATCGGAAATCTCAGGCAAATGCTCAATACACTCTTTTACAACCACTTCATCAATCTCCACAACGTCCACACTCTGAACTTCCTCATATTTCAATACTTCATTGGCGGCACCGCAATCTCCTCCGCCTATTATCAGAACATCTCTGGGATAGTCGTGGGTTACAATCGGTATATGGGATATCATCTCATTATATATATATCCGTCCAAAACTGTAGTCTGCACTACCCCATCCAGCACCAGGCACTTACCGAAATCATATAAATCGACAATATCCACCTGCTGGAATGGAGACTTTTTAGAAGAAATTATCTCTTTACCCCTATAGGTAAGCTTCAAATTATCCCTATCATCCTCAATAAGCCAAATATCTTCACCAATCCGTTTTAAGTGTTTATCTAACTGCTTTCCTTCCATCGTAATTATCCCGATCCTTATCATAAAATGCAAACGACCGGGCTTTCCCCCCTCCCTTACATATTATAAGTATAATAAAAACTACTACACTTTTTTCAGTTTGCTATTATAACATAATACACTCATTAACACCACCATTTTAATGCAAAAAGCCAAAGAGCTTTATTATTTTCGTGAAAAAATGAGAAAAGCGTAGCAAAGTAACCAATTCACATAACCATGAATATTATATATTAATCCACCCATTAGGAGGTTATATTATGTCAGACTGTATCGTTAAGGCTCTGGATACAAATACTAAGCTTTCTTCATTAGTCTTTTGCCTTCACTTCTTTTCCATAATCGCACTATGTGCGATCACAACCATTAAATAATATAATCTCTTATGGCAATAGAAAGGAGGGTTTGTAATGGCTGAAGAAAGAGGCTTCAACTTATTTAGAGACAACAGTGAAATTTTGTTCTTCATACTCGTATTTTTACTCTTATTCTTTAATGACAAGAAATGCGGTTTTTAATTCTCTTAATTGAAAATGGTCTCTTCAAAAACTGAGTATTACCTAAGACAAAACTGACCGAATGTCAAAGGGGCTTAATGCCCCTTCTGTTTTTATAATTTTTATGGCTTTAAACTTATGCGACAGAGTTGATTTTCCTATTTATTAATACAGCTTCATACAATTTATATGAAGTATTATGCCTTGTCTGAAGCTATGTCCTGTGCCCTTTTTACAGCTTCATAATAAAAATAATCCTGGCAGCTAAAACTCTCCTTGCCCCGTCTGTCAATTTTTGTGTAATTTCCGTCCATATCCAGCATTTTGGCCTTTTCGGAATCTTTAAGGTAAATTTTAAGCATTTCTTTCAATCGTAAAACCAGCTCCTTGTCTTCAATGGGAAACAAGACTTCAACTCTGCGGTCAAGGTTTCTTCCCATCCAATCCGCACTGGACAAATAAACGGACTCATCTCCGTCATTATAAAAGTAAAAGATCCTCGAATGTTCAAGATATCTTCCCACTATGCTCTTGACCCTGATATTTTCACTCAATCCCTTAATTCCCGGTCTAAGACAGCATATTCCCCTGACCAGAAGATCTATCTCGACACCGGCATTGGATGCATCATACAACTCATTTATTATTTCTTCATCCACAAGAGAATTAATTTTAACAATTATCCTGGCCTTTTTTCTTCTTCTGGCATTTTCAGCTTCCTGCCTTATCAGCCGTTTAAATTTATCTCTTAAAGTCACGGGTGCAACATCCAGCTTATACATCCTGTTCAACCGAGAATAACCGGAAAGCATATTGAACAAAGCCGATGCATCGGCTCCAAAATACGGATTTGAGGTAAAAAGTCCAATATCGGTATAAAATTTTGCAGTTATATCATTGTAGTTTCCTGTACTAAGGTGTACATATCTTTTAATTCCGTCCTCTTCCATTCTCACAACAAGAAGTATTTTGCAATGGGTCTTAAGTCCCACCAGTCCGTATATTACGTGGCAACCGGCCATCTCCAGACGCTTTGCCCAGATAATATTGTTTTGTTCGTCAAACCGTGCTTTTAATTCGACAAGCACAGTAACCTGCTTTCCGTTCTCTGCTGCCTGGGCTAATGCCTCCACTATCGGAGAATTTCCGCTGACCCTGTAGAGCGTCTGTTTAATTGCCAATACCTTGGGATCGTTGGCTGCCTGCCTGACAAACTCAATAACAGGCTCAAAAGAATGATAAGGGTGATGAATGAGAATGTCCTTTTCCGATATCGCTTCAAAAATATCATCCCTGCCCCAAAATTCCGGTACGGGCTGCTGCCGGTGAACCGGGTACTTTAAATGGTCAAACTCCGGAAGGGAATGTATTTTCATGAGAAAAGTCAGATCCAAAGGTCCTTTGATTTCGTATACGGTTTCCCGTGGAGCCTCCAGTTCATCAATCAGAATCTCCAACAAGTCCGGATCCATACCGTGTTCAATTTCCAACCTTATTACCATTCCCCATTTTCTCTTCTTTATATACTGCTGAATCGCCTCAAGAAGGTCTTCTGCTTCTTCTTCATCAAGCCCTTGGTCCGTATTTCTCGTAATCCGGTAACATGCCATGGTTATAATGTCGTGACCCTCAAAAAGTGTTTCAATATTCATTTTTATTATGTCTTCAAGCAAAATAAAGCACTTTTTACCCTCAGTAGAAGGAAGCTCAACCAACCTTTCCAATACTGAAGGTACCTGAACCATTGCAAATATGGGATCATCTTCATCGCTCTTATTTTCAATAAGCAGTGCAATATTAAGGCTTTTGTTGAGTACAAGAGGAAACGGCCTGCTCCTGTCCACCACCATAGGAGTAAGTACCGGATATACGGTATTTTTATAAAATTCATCTACAAAACTTTTCTGCTTTTCATTGAGGTCCTCGGGCTTTAAAAAAATTATTTTTGCCTTTTTAAGTCCGGGAATAATTGAACGGTTGAAACAACTGTATTGATCACAAATCATTCTGTAAGCCCTGGCTGAAATCAAATTAATCTGCTCTCTGGGGGTAAACCCGGCAATATCGGGCTCATCAAATCCTGCAAGCATCTGATCATACAAAGATGCCACCCTTACCATAAAAAACTCGTCCAGATTTGAGCTTACTATGGAAAGAAATTTAACCCTTTCAAATATAGGATTCCGGTTGCTGTTACAAGCTTCTCCCAGTACCCTCTCATTAAACTCCAGCCAGCTTAGCTCACGGTTAAAATAATTTCTTTTCAATTCGTATTCCAGTTTTTTCATGTCGAATCATCCTCTTTGCTTTAATACTGGTTTATTTCCCATTACTTCTTCAAAAAAGTTAGAATTGCTGCTAAAACTCCATTCTTCCAACAATATGTCCTCCTTTGACCATAAAACAAATTCCAACTCTTTTCCATGCTTATGTATCTCAACCTTCTCGATTTTTTGCTTGTGGGATATGTCCAAAGCCTCAGCTACCCTGAGAATTACCGCCAGCTTGGAGACAATTATCTGATCCCGGGAACTTAGCATGGAATAATTGTCATGGGATAAGTTGGGAATTTCATCACTGTGGTATCTTGCAATGTTTGCCACCAAATTTAGTTCACGGTCCGAAAAACCCATTATATCCTGAAAACGAATTATGTTATATGAATGAACGTCATGATTATTGTGATTTACATACTTTCCTATGTCATGAAGTATTGCTGCCACTCGAAGGTATAGCCTTTCCCTCTCCCCCAGCATGTGAATTTTTTTCATCTGATCGAAAATTGACAGGGACAGCTTCTCAATATAACTTGAATGAGTCTTGTCAATGGAATACTTTCTTCCGACAAACCAAACGGAACTGGCTATATCGTCATAGGCCTCCTTCATTCCGGCAGTATCAAATCTTTCATCCGCCATATGTGCCAAAAGCCCGTGCCTTAATGAAACCATAGGTGCATATATTCCTTCGGCGTCCGTCATATCAAGAAAGCTATTAAAAAGGATGACCGAGGGCAAAAGAATCTCCGCCTCGTTCCTGTTAAGACCGAATTCATCAATTATCTGTGAAGTTGTGAGACTATGAACCTTGGAATACAATTTCTTAAGCTCATCTTTTTTGATGTAATTCCTATTGCTGTCACCGGTTTTTTCGATGCACAAATTTATAATGGTTTTTAATTCTCCTCCTAGTCCGACAAAATTCCTAATCTTAAATTCCGGTAAAATCGATTTTAATGAATCAATTCTGCTGTCAATAAACTCTTCCATAAGACTTGGAAAATCAAGAGTCCTCTTTTCCAGATCCGCCAAAATCTCTCGAAGCCTCAAAGAACCTACTTTGATATATTCGGTAAATTTAAGACTTCCTTCACTGTATACCGATATCTCCACTCCACCGGAGCGCACATCCGCAATCAGGGTTCCCTTACCGGAAAACCTCTTTTCATCCGACATATAATTGCGGATCGCCTTATACATCAAAAACCTCTCCTGGGCATTGTTAATCACTTCAACCTCAAGCCCGGACCTTATCCTTATTTGTTCGAGCACATATTCCCGGTTTTGAGCTTCCCTAATACCGCTGGTACTGACAGCCCTGTAGTTTTTAATTTTATAGTCCTGCATTAACCGATTAAAGCCTTTAAGAGTTTCACAAGTTTCATGAATTGATTCAACCTGAATTCTTCCGAATGAAAAGGTGTCCTTGCCTATTTGTGTAGGCTTGTATAGATCTTCAAGGGGAATTGCCTGTCCGTCGGATGTAACCTGTGCAATTATCATTCTAAGCGAATTGGAGCCTACATCTATTGCTGCCATTATCTCAAACCCATCATCTTTTGGCATATAAGCCTACACCCTTTCCAAAAAGCTATATTTTATATACTGAATATTATATCATTATAAAGCTTTATCGTAAATATTACGCTCGCCCTTTCCACGAAGTATTTACAGTCTCTGTGCTTGCAAAACTTAAGTTTCCGGAACATTTATCTTCACAACCTTTATATGGAAATGTGTATCCGTCCAAATGCAATATATCATGTATCTACTTTATTTCTACATATTTTCTCAGCCCCATTTACAAAACAGTATATTGAAATTATAATAGTAAAGTAAATTATCTAAATCATAAATCATATAAGGAGAAGGCCATGGAAATTAAATCATTGAAAAAACTTAAATTATATGGTTTTAATAACCTTACAAAAACATTGAGCTTTAATATATACGATATTTGCTATGCAAAAGACCTCGAACACCGCAAAGGCTATATAGAATATATTGATGAACAATACAATGCCAAAAGGCTCACTAAAATTTTGTCGAATGTGTCGGCAATAATCGGTGCAAATATACTCAATATCTCAAGTCAGGATTATGAGCCTCAAGGTGCAAGTGTTACCATGCTCATATGTGAAGAAAAAATAAACAATGAGTCGATGGATTCCTGTTGTGATGCGGAAACACCGGGACCGCTTCCCGATACCGTACTTGCACACCTGGATAAGAGCCATATAACAGTGCACACTTATCCAGAAAGCCATCCCGACGACGGTATAAGCACCTTCAGGGCAGATATAGATGTCTCAACCTGTGGACGTATATCTCCTCTAAAGGCATTGAATTATTTGATTCACAGCTTTGATTCCGATATCATAACCATCGACTACAGAGTAAGAGGCTTTACAAGAGACGTAGAAGGCAGAAAGCTGTTTATCGACCATAAAATCAATTCAATTCAAAACTATATTTCGAACGATACAAAGGAAAAATATCACATGATCGATGTCAACGTATACCAGGAACATATCTTCCATACAAAAATGCTGATAAAGGATTTCGATCTTGATAACTACCTTTTCGGAACAACAAAAAAAGAGCTTCTTCCCAGTGAAAAAAGGAAAATCAAGCAAAAGCTAAAAAAGGAAATGACCGAAATTTTCTACGGACGCAACATACCAAAGGTATAAACCTTTGGTATGTTTAATTATATTAAAGCATCTTTATCTTTACTTTACGGTTATGATATAATAATTATGAGATAAATTCTTGATTTAATAAAAATTTATTTACATTAATATAATTTTTAGGGCATAAATAATTTAAATACAGCAAGCAATGCCAATAATTCTGTATCTATCAAAATATACTTATGTTACTAATAAGCCAATATCCTATTATACCGGCAAGTATTTATATTATCGGATTTTGCAAACGCCTGCTTTATGTCTTGCATTAATGTTTGCTAATAATGGGAAATTGGTATTTTATTTTATATAATTATTTTTTGAAAGGGGATATGATATGAAAAGAAAGGCAATAATTCTTACCGTTATCTCATTATTGCTTGCTCTCTTGTTTACACAAATGGGAGCAACCGCCGCAGCCAGTCATGATTATGCTACCGCACTTGAATATTCCATACTCTTCTTCGACGCCAATAAATGCGGACCGGATGCGGCTACTAACAATGTATTCGACTGGAGAGGTCCCTGCCATACAACTGACGGAAGTGATATAGGAATTGACCTCACCGGAGGATACCACGACGCAGGTGACCATGTAAAATTCGGTTTGCCCCAGGCTTATACAGCCGCAATATTGGGCTGGTCCTTATATGAATATAAGGATGTGTTTGATTCCACAGGTGATACACAAAAGCTGCTCAGCACCCTTAAATACTTTACCGATTATCTGTTAAAATGCCATCCTGATGCAAATACCTTCTATTATCAGGTAGGAGACGGTCAGGAAGACCATACATACTGGGGTGCTCCCGAAACACAACCGGGTTCGAGACCAGTTCCCTATGTCGCCAACTCATCCAATCCCGGTTCCGATGTATGCGGTCTCACTTCTGCAGCCCTTACAATCATGTATTTAAATTACAAGGATATAGACTCAGGATATGCAAATAAATGCTTAAAGGCCGCCAAAGAGCTTTATAATATGGGTAAAACCAATCTGGGTTATTACAAGGAAAATGCTTTCTATATTTCCCATTCCTATTGGGATGATCTGGCCTTTGCAGCCACATGGCTCTATATCGTTGAAAACGACAGTAAATATCTTACCGAAATAGACAACTACCTTTCCAACACCACCATGTGGGGTGAGAGTCCCTTTGAAAATAAATGGACCATGTGCTGGGACGACATGTACATGGCGGTATTCTGCAAATTGGCTGAAATAACCGGAGATCAAAAGTACATGAATGCAATGAACTACAACCTTGATTATTGGATGAACTCTCTCACAACAACTCCGGGAGGCCTTAAATATCTTTCCAATTGGGGTGTTCTGAGATATGCAGCTGCTGAAGCCTTTTTAGCATACAGGTACTATCAGCTGACAGGAAATCAAGCCTTTAAAAATTTTGCACAATCTCAAATTGATTATGCCCTTGGCAGCAATCCCCGCAACATTTCCTATGTAATCGGTTACGGATCCAATTATCCGAAATGTCCTCACCACAGAGCTGCCAACGGTTATACCTATGCAAACGGAGATAACGCCAAACCTGCAAAGAATTTATTGCTTGGTGCTCTTGTAGGCGGACCCGACCAAAATGACAATTATATTGATGACGTTAACCAGTTCCAATATACAGAGGTTGCTCTGGACTACAATGCTGCTTTTGTTGGCGCTCTGGCTGCTACTATCAAGTACTCAGGAAACTATATTCCTACTCCTACAATTAGACCGACTACATCTCCGAGTCCTACTCCAACAACTGCTCCACCGACCGATAATCCGTTAATTTGGTGCGATCTCGGTGATGTTAATGCCGATGGCAGTGTTGACTCTTTAGATATTTCATTACTGAAGAGATTTATTCTTAGAAAAATTAAGACATTGCCTTATCTGGAAGATAATCGTATCCGTATTCCTGTTGCCGATACTGACGGAGACGGAGAAATCACTTCCTTGGATTTGTCAATTCTAAAAAGATTTGTTTTGCGAAAAATTAATAAATTCCCTGTTGTTTACGATATATACGGCAATATAATCGATCAGGCATATGGAGGGCTGTAGCAGCCCTTTTTTTTTTATACTTTTTAGTAGGATTCCAAGAAGTGAAATATCCAAAAAAGCGATGGTTGCTCGAATAAATGCCCTAAACTATAAAAAAGTGTTTTAGCAGTATAGAATTAAATCTATAGTCATATTTTACATTTGTCTGAGGGTCAGAATAAATGTTAACATAAAATAAATCAATCAAAATTCTTAGTATATCAATCATATTATACGGGAGTGTTATCCAAAATGATTAATAACAAGGGATTTCGTACTTTCATGTTTTTTATCATTGCCGTACTTTTTTCAACTATGTTTCAAGTAAGCACCTTTGCACAATTTGAATCTTCAGCGGAATCGGCCATCTTAATAGATGCAGTTACCGGTCAGGTACTTTATGAAAAAAACTCCGATATTGCAATGCCTCCTGCAAGTATCACTAAAATTATGACCCTTTTAATCGGCTTTGAGGCTTTGGAAAGAGAAAAAGTGAAATGGGATGACCAGGTTGTTGTATCCGAAAAGGCATGGAGAACCGATGGATCTGAAATGTTCCTTCTCGTAGGTGATAAAGTAAGTATTGGTGATATTATGACCGGTATTTCCGTCGTTTCTGCAAATGATGGCTGTATTGCATTGGCAGAACACCTTTACGGCAGCGAGGAAGCCTTTGTAGAAGTAATGAACAACCGTGCCCGGGAACTGGGCTTGACAAACAGTAAATTTGCCAATTCCAACGGTTTGCCGGCCGAAGGACATGTTATGAGTGCAAGGGATATATCAACATTAGCTCGCCATCTGATATTGAATTATCCGAAAATTCTTGAATTGGAGTCACAAACAGAGTTTACTTACAACGGCATACGTCAGTATAACCGCAACCCTCTTCTCGGTGTTTTCCCGGGAGCTGACGGTTTAAAAACAGGTTGGACGGATGAAGCAGGTTACTGTATAGTCGGAACAGCACAGCAGAACGGTCAAAGATTGATAGGTGTTGTACTTAAAACAAAAAATGAAAGTGAAAGATCAAAGGCTATTCAAGAGCTTTTGAATTATGGATTTAAAAACTTTAAATCGTTAACAGTAAAAAATACCGGTGATGTAGTCGATGCTATTAATGTTAAAAGCAGCAAAACATCATCGGTTCCATTAAAGGTTGACAAATCAATATCTGTTATTATTCCCGTCGATCAGGAGAATAACCTTGAGACAGTAGTATTAAAAAGCACTGACTTTTTGGTGGCTCCTGTGGCTTCAGATACAGAAGTCGGCACTATTGAGGTTCGGCTCAATGGAACGACTCTTGGAAGTTCTACCGTCTCCACCCTTGAAGGCGCAGAACGTATGGGATTTTTCGGCTGGATATTTAAAAGCATAGGGGACTTTTTTAAGTCTCTGTTCTAAAAAATAACTCATGTTTTCCTTACGGCATAAATTAAAAAAGCTTCAGTGGTTTAAAAACAGCGGTTTTAAACCTCTGAAGCTTTCTGTTATTTACGGTTCCTTGCCATACACCAATTTCCCGGATACATAAACCGTAATGTGATCCCAATTAATAAACCTATTGCTGACAAGATTATATGAATAGTCTCCTTCCTGTATATAAAGAGAGCCGTCATTTTTTGAAAATTCCACTCTGATTTCTGCACTCTTTCCGGGCTTAAGTACACCGGCTTTCTCATAAAAACCTACACTCAAATAGTGATCAGCTTCCTTTTTGGGTGTTTTTAGCTTTATAAAGCTTCCATAGACCTGTGAGCTATCCATTTCAACTCCATCTATAAGAAAATCATTACACCAAAAAGTTTGACCCTCACTTCCCTCTTTTGTATAGTAATACCTTATTTCAATATCCTTAAGCTTTACGTCTGTGCTCCCTTGGTTAGTAATTTTGAAAACCGGAGCAATACTGTAAGCATGTGATACATAGCTGGCGTTTTTATACTGAACCGTTATACTTTCTTTTTTCTTTGAACCGGCATCCGTCGGTTTATTCGTAGGTTTGGGTGTCGGAGTCGGTGTTGGTGTTGGTGTATGTGTAGGTGTTGGTTTAAGTGTTGGTGTTGGTGTCGGTGAGGGCGTTGGTGTGGACGTTGGTGTGGGCGTCGGTGTATCTGTCGGTATAGGAGTTGGCGAAACAGTAGGTGAAATTGAAGGTGTAAGCAACTCCGTTGGCAAAGGTATATTCGTTGATTTAGGAGTAGTAACCGGCACCACAGTGTAATCACCGGAGACCGTAGGCGTTTGCTCCACCAAGGAAACAGTCTCTTGAGGAGGAGACGTCATAACATTACGGTTGCCGGAATCCACACTTTTACCTGAAAAAATACGAATTAATGAAGGAATAACTACAACACAAACCAATACAGCAATCAATGATAATCTTATTACCTGCTTTTTAAGTTTTGACTTATAATACCATTTCATAATAACAGCGCTGTATATAAAGCATTTGTTCGGCTAAATTTTATATCTTTGCCTTATATACAATCTATACCTCCCTCAATAACAAATAGGAATCTGCATCTAAATAATCTAAGGCTTATTTTAAACGATAGGTTGGCAATAATGCAACTAATGCAACTAATGCATCCTCTGCTCCAGCTACCATTTCTAATAGCATGCAAATACCTCATATAATACTTCATATATATGCAGAATTTATTCTTTCTATCTATTTACTGACTAATAGGAATTTCTTTTATTTTTCTTAATACGTACCTTTTTAAAATACTCAAATCGGTAGAATCAATTGCTCCATCCTTGTTTAAATCCATCAGATACTCTCTTTCCGGATACGGTAATTTGCTTATTTTACGCAGCAAGTACCGTTTTAATATTGTAATATCGGTTGAATTTACATCTCCATCGGCATCTATATCGCCATACTTATCATCATTGGGCGAGTCTTTGGAAAAAGTATTGTAAATAATGGATATCAAAGTATTTCCTCCATTAGCAGGATAATCACCGCTAAGCTCCCATATCATAATGCCCCCAAGGCCTTTATCCAAAACATAGCTGCACTTGTTTTCCAAAGAGATTTCATCTTCATATGTATACAACGTGGCTGTCGTAGGATTCCACACATAAGGAACTTTCGCACTATCATCCCAATACCTGGCAAACCCTGACTGTGATGAATCCAACAATCCCTTTATGAAGTGAAACATTTTATTGTCTAGAGCCTGTCCTGCTGTTCCAAAAAGTCCGTTTTCCCCTCCGGTTATATTCTTCCAACCGGCTGCATAAAACGGAACACCTATATTCAATTTTTCTGCAGGAACGCCAAGCCTTAAGTACTCATTCACAGTCCAATCCACATTAAATGTTTCTTTTCTTTGAGGAGATGCCGGATCGTCGGGATTCATATACAAAGGCGCCAAATGGTTCACAAAATTTTCCCATGAACCGCTGTAGTCATAGGTCATAAGATTGATATAGTCCAGATATTGATGAAATTTATCCGGTTCCATGTTCTTGATTGTATAACTGCCGGCCGGTGCAGCTATTGTTAAAAGATACTTCTTTCCATCCTCTTCTCCTGCTTCATCAAGCTTTTCACGCAAGCATTTTAGAAGCAGGGTAAAATTCTGTTTGTCTTCAGGTCTTGTAATATTGCCGGACATTCCTCCTCCCACAGGATACTCCCAGTCAATATCCACTCCGTCAAACCGGTACATCCGTATGAACTCAACACAGCTGTCGGCAAATACAGCTCTCGATTCCTCCGTAAGTGCAACATCCGAAAAATATGTAGAGAGTGACCACCCTCCAACAGATATCAAAGTCTTTACATGGGGATATTGCTCCTTATATTTTATCAACTGTCCAAAATGGCCCTTTAAAGGTGTTTCCCAAGTATCATCTCCAAAAGGCTTTTGTATAGCAGCCCATTTATCATAAATAGCAATCTTTCCGTTTTCTATCTTTGCAAAAGCATAATTTATATGCGTTATCTTATCCCACGGAATGTCCGAGACTTCGTAATAATTGTCTTCCAAATAAATATTCCAATCGGCAAAGTATCCCACAATTCTTTTGGAAGGCTCCGGTGTGCTTTCTCCATAAACACCGGTATTCATTAACGAAAGCACAATTACAATAACCGGCAATAAAATAAGTTTTCTCAAAATGAATCCAACTCTAAATTCCTTTTTCAAAAACATTCCCCCAAATATTTAAACTCACCCTATAATAAATATTCGTATCATCATGTATTTTTCATGGCGATACAGGAAGTTAACATAAACTAAAACTAATAATTCAACTCCAAAATCCTGAATTTAATAAAAGCAGTTAATAAAAATGTTAGCAAAAAGGTTCTTTAACAATCGCCAAAGAACCTTTTCGCGAATTATATTAAAAACTTATTACACTAATGCTTTTAGCATATATAGCGTTTTATGAAATTTACATGCATTTACTATATATGTCCTGCATTTCCGTTACAGAAAATATTTCTGTTAAACATATTAGTATGGTAAGTATGGTATTTTTCTTAACAAATATCTCTTGAGCACCGATACGTCCAGTGAATCAATCGAACCGTCTATATTCACATCTGCTGCTTTCACATTAACACTTACGGGCTTTCTCAAAACATATCTCTTGAGAACACTTAAGTCTAATGAATCGACATATCCGTCATCGTTTACGTCTCCATATATAACTGATCCTTGGGTCGGTGTTGGAGTCGCCATTTTTGTAGGTGTCGGGCTTTGTGGCGGAGTCGCTGGAACAAAGTCCTCGGAAAGATTCGGGAAATTACCCGTTATGTACAATAATGTAAGCAGTCTTAAACAATTTCCGTAGTATCCATAATATTCATCATCTTTAACTTTCACTGTTTCCTGATAAAGCTCTTTTGCAAAATTAAGGTCATATCCTGTCATACTTGCTGCTGCAATTGGTCCGATAAATGAAGCATTGTGGTTGCTTCCAACCTTCTGACCCTGGATTGTGTATCCGTCAACAATACCGGATGCACCTATATTTTTAAAGAACTTGGTTAATGCATCGCAGTTTGCTTTTGCACGGGTATCACCAAACCATGAATAGTCTATTGCAGTTCTCCAGCCATAACGTGTAGCATCATATGTATAGTTGAAGCCTTGACCCGAAGCCGGACTACCGCTGGCAGTACACCAGTCGGGAACAAGCCCTGTACCGTTATTGTTAAGTGTAGCTACTATTTGATAACACTTGTCTGCAACCTGATTCCATCTGCTATCTCCTGTAAACTTTGCATATACCTTATACCATGCCGGTGCAAAATATGACGGATTTGTAACTGAAGATCCACCCCACATATCTCCCGGCTTTAAAACATAAGAACCTTGCTCTACACAGTGGTTATATAAATTGTTTATAAGTGTTCTTGCTTCCTGTCCGTAATTGTATCTACCGGAATTCCATTTCTTGCTCGCAAATATAAGTGCCAAAGCTATATCTTCGTCGGCATCCGTTGCAGCACCATTTCCTCCGTCATGAGTGGTAACATTGTTGTTGGCATCAATATGCCAATGCATTAAACCGTTTCCGTTAAAATGTGATTTAACGTAACCGTACAAATCGTCAAACAGACTTTGTTCATCAAAGCATACCGCCAGAAGCAAGCCATAGCCCATACCTTCCGAAACGGTATCATAACCGGTGGATGCATCACGCTGAACCCTTTTGTGACCGCCGGCACCGTTTGATGTAATTCTCTTGCTCTTCCAGTCCTCCCACTCAGACTTAAGCATATTGGCTGCTTGCTGCGGGTCGTCTGCCAATGAAGAAAACCCGTATGGATATACCGCGTTATACGGTACACCGGCTGCTGATACATTTACCAGTGTTGAAAACAAATATGTCCCCAATACCGCAACCAGCAGCATAAAAATAATTCCTGTCCTTTTTGAAATTCTTTTCACAATTTTTCCTCCTTCATAAATTAAATTTAACTTATATAAAAAATATTAAAATTTAATTACATAAAATGAAATTTATTGTAAAGAAGTTTTAGCTTTAAAGATTATACTTGAATAAAAATTGCAAATTTCACAATAACGATGACCGGATATTAACAACATACATAATATTTCAATAGCAAAAACCTCACTATAATTATACCATACTTCTCATAGTTTGTTTATATTAATGTTAACGGTAGTGTCAATATTTCTGCATATATGCAATATAATACGATCCCATTACTTCCGTATATATGTATGCGAATATCAAATCAAATTTCGTAGGGTAGTACTAATAATTTTTATAACTTGTTTTATTCTTTTATTTTTTATGGCCAATACATTTTCATTTATCGATATTGCAAAAAAAACAATAGAAACAAGCTGTTATTATTTTTCTACGTAAGAACCCCTAAAAAATCTTCCATGATGCGAAATAATTATTAGAACTTAAAAAAGAATCATAATATCATCCCTTTTTAATCCAAGTTTAGTATGTTATAATCATCTTGAACACTTCTGATTCTATGCAGTAGTTGTAAATGATGGCTCATAAGTTGAAACACCATAACCAAGGGGTGAAATTTTTTGGCTGACTCATTTTCCCTTAAGGGAAAGAAAGATGCCTTCAAAGCTAATGACTTTGAAGAAGATATTATTGTTACACTAAAAAAAATAAAAGATGGGGACGAGTATTTGAGAGAAGAGTTTATAAGTAAATACAAGCCTTATATAATTAATACTGTCTCAAATATTACGCACAAATATATAGATACCGAAAACAGCGATGAATTTAGTGTCGGTCTTTCTGCTTTCAATGAAGCCATCGACTGCTTTGACCATCAAAAAAACTCGCATTTTTTGAAGTTTGCAACTTTAGTAATAAAAAGAAGACTGACTGATTTCGCCCGCCGAAATAAAAAACATTGCCAAGTATATCCTTTTACATATTTTGAAGATCAACCCAATAGTTATTTTGACCAATTTTTCTTAAAAACGGACATTGACATGCAAAGTAAACTTGAAATAACTAAAGAAATCAATCTCTTTACCAAAAGACTTCTTGAGTTTGGAATCAGTCTGAATGATTTGATTAATTCAGCACCCAAACACAAGGATTCAAAGTCATTATGCATAAGAATTGCTAAAGTAATCGCTGATGATGCCAAGCTTTTCGAAAAGCTTATGAAAAGTAGAAATATACCTAAGACAGAATTATTGAAAACCATCAGAATTAATAAGAAGACTATTGAAAGAAACCGTAAATTTATCATTGCTGTAACGTTGATCTTCGGTTGTGAATTCTACTTACTTAAGGACTATATCAACATCACAGATATTGGAGGTGATGAATTTGAACAACGGACAAAATAATACTTTCGATTATAAATGCAATAACGGTATAATATTAAAGCTGGATAACGATAAAGCATTAGCAATGACCGACAAATTGGATTTTGTTACTCTTAAAATAAAGCCCGGAATGGAACAGGGACAGAAAGTAATTTTCAACGATTACGACCTGTATAAACCCAGCATTTTTTCAAGGCTCAGCAACGTTGCTATGCCGACCTCGATAATTGCTGCTGCGGCTGCGGTTATTCTTATTATATTTTTCAGCATCAGACTTGCACTAATTCCTCAAGAATATGCTTATATATCCCTTGACATAAATCCAAGCCTTGAGCTTGTTATCGGAAAAAATGAAAATGTTATCGAAGCAAAAGCATTTAACAGTGAAGCTCAAACAGTTATAGATGAGACAAATGTGCAGGGTCTTCAGGTTTATGATGCTGTAAAGATTATATTGGACAATTCCAAAGAAAAGGGCTATTTAAATTCCTTTAATAATCTTGTTTTGATTTCAGCTTCACTTAATTCCAAACACAAAAAGGATTTCGGTAAGGATAAAAGTGTGGAAGAGCTGTTAAACTCATGCAAAGAAATAGCCGACAGTATGGGAATTGACTGCAGAACAATTTCTTCAACCCCGGAATCCAGATCAGAAGCATATGAGGAAGGTCTTTCCATGGGAAGATATGCTGTATATAACGAAGCAAAAAGTATAGGTATAGATATTGATATAGAAGAAGTTAAAACCTCCAGTATAACAGAGATTCTTAATAAGCTTGAAGATAATTCCGCAATTCTCGCCGGTAATACGGAAAATTCCGGTGTAGAACCGAAAGATACCGGCACGGCTGCTTCTACGCCAAAAATACTTGCCACCTCCATACCTGAAATTACGCCGGTCTCACATACGAATACATCAGAAGTTTCTATGGTAGTTACACCGACTTCTTCAAAATCTCCCTTATCTACTGCTTCAACTGATGCTACACCTGCTCCAACCGTTGAACAATCAACCGTGCCAACACCGATTACCGCAATTACTCCTACAAAAAGCTCTGAATCAACAAAAGCTCCGATACATACACCAACTAACAAGCCTGTTGCTTTGTCATCGCCTACTCCGGCTAAAACCCCGGTTTATACTCCAGCGCATACACCGTCCAAAACTTCGTCTGTTTCGACGCCACATACCTCCACTAAAACACCGGTTAAAACTCCGTCACATACACCGTCTAAGACTTCATCTGTTCCGCCGTCGCACACAACTGTCAAAACTCCGGCACATACGCCACCGAAGACTCCGAATGTTTCGCCGTCATATACACCGACCAATACTCCGGTTTATACTCCGGCACACACACCTACACATACTCCGGTTGTTTCTCCGTCGCCTACACCGACTAAGACTCCGGTTTATACTCCGGCACATACTCCTACACATACTCCGGTTGTTTCGCCGTCACATACACCGACTAAGACTCCGGTTTATACTCCGGTACACACACCCCCACACACTCCGGAACCTACCCAAGCCGGCCCGGAGATAAAACTGGAACTAAAAGCATATAATCACATTAGAGCGTATAATTCAAAAGAGATTCAACCGAGAATAAAGCTTACAAATAAAGGTGATTCAACTATAAATCTTGCAGATATAAAAATCCGGTATTACTATACCAAAGAACAAGTTATTAATCAAAAATATACTTGTGACTGGGCAAACATTAATAATTCCAAAATTACCGGCAAAATAGTTGAAATGTCCGATCCAAAGGAAAATGCCGACTGCTATGTAGAAATAGGATTCGTAAACAGTGCCGGATCCTTAGGACTAAACGAGAGTATTGAAATAATAAGCAGAATCGGAAATAGCTATGCCCTGGATCTGGCAGATCCTCCATACGCAGAATGGAATTATATGTATGATCAAAGTAACGACTATTCCTTTAACCGTACATCCTCTGACTTCGTGAGATCTGTTAAAATCACCGTTTATATAGCAGGGGATTTATACTGGGGAATTGAGCCATGATATATGCAATTGCTGACCGTTATTAGTTGATGAAATATATTTTTATTAAGACAAGAGCCTGAAATACTGCTTGAGGCAGAACAAAGCTCCCTTCACGAAAAATTACCGTTCTACCTCCCTGAAGTATTAGCAGGCTCTAAATTTACTTCACCGTGTTTCTTCCTTATTCTCCTCTATCTTATAGAATTAATTTTTCATTTTTCTTTGATAAAACATTGTCCAAAGCAATTGCTTCGTTAACCACGGTGTCAATCTCCTTAATATCCGGATCCAAATCTTCATTTGACATAATCTGATGCTTAAACATCAATATTGCACTCTCAATATAATCCAATCTGGAACTTATCATTTCCAGTTCACTTTTCTCTTTATTTATTTTTTCAACCAGTTTTTCATCCAACTCCACAGCCTTTTCAATATTCGATATGGCTGCAGAATTGTTAAGAAACTCTATTTTCCTCTTGTTATTGTTGATTCTTTCAATTACTTTGTTAACATTTATGGAATTTAGCTGCTTAATTCTCAGACTATAGTGATAGAGAAGCTTAAAATACGCAATAACGAGGTTTATTGCCTGATCCACAATCTTTTGCCTCAACGGATCACTATTGTCCTGAGAAAAATAAGACACCAAAACTTGTTTTTCATTGTATATATTTTTTATTCTTTCTCTCATACCTCCGGGTAATTTTCTCACTAAGCTCATATAAAGGGCATTGCATTTCTCGTTAAGATCATGTATATCTTCAATTTGCTGCTCTTCATTAAACCTTTTTAAAAATTTTTCATCCTTCATGGTTTCCATTAAAAAATATACATAACCTGCCGCCCCAATAAAAAGAAACGGTAAACTGCCTGTAAGCGCAAATATCCCTACTATCATGGCAAGTAATCCCAAATTCTTAAGTTCCAAAGCAGCCTTTATGATAATTTTATATTTCATGATCTATTTTATTACCTCCAAAACAATCTGCATAAAAACGCCGGCACAACAATATCTTTAATCAATTACCCTTGTCAGAATAAACTCCGTCCTTCTGTTTTTTGCCTTATCCTCTTCCGTGACATCATTTTGAATAAGAAGCCTGGATTCTCCCCAACCTCTTGCTATTATTCTGTTCTCATTAACTCCCCGCTGCACAAGGTATTTTTTTACTTCCGAAGCTCTATTCTCAGACAGCAGCTTGTTGGATTCATCACTTCCCACCGAGTCTGTATGGGCATCAACAATAAGATAGTATTCCGGAAACTGCGATAATATTTCAAATACTTCATCAAGAACCGGTAAGGATTCTGCCTTTACCGTCGCTTTTCCTGAATCATAATATACCGGCGGTATATCCACTTTTGCCACCTTTTCCGTTTTCTTTTCGATACTGTCTCCATCCTGTTTTTCAAACTCTATCTTTTCTTCATTACTTCCTGTAGAGTCATTGTCCAGCACTCCCACAAGAAGTTCTTCATCTCCGTCCATCTTTGCTAAAAAGCTTTCCTTATACATTTTCCCTGAAATTTTGAATTCAAAATCCAAGTCGCCGTACCTCTTCCATGTCTCAACAGTATCGTCAATTATTGCGTCCACCTTGTTATCTTCGGTACTCAAACCAAAATAGCTTAAATTGTCATTCAATGACATAAGCTTTACATCTTTAAAGGAAGCTTCAACATCTTCCTTGCTAACCTCACCATATTCCTGGGATTCATTCATTAATTCCGCAAGCTTTGTATAAGCCTTGTCGGGTTTCTCCAGAATATGCTTGGCAGAAGCATACCAAGTTTTTAAAAAGCTTTCCACTTTATCAGGGTTCCTCTCTGCATAATCCCTGTTAACTATCAACATGGTAGGAATCAGATTAGGTACCTCTTTAGTAGTAATAAGCATCTTCACCGAATTAGGTCTTTCAGCGTTTATTTCGTTTATAGCTATGTTCATATCAGGACTCCATGATACTATAACATCCGCAGTACCCCTTCTTAAGTCCTCTATTACTTCCGACATACTTTCCCTTTCAATAGGTTCTATATCCTGGTACCTTAATCCAACCAGCCTCAAAAACTTGTTCAATATAAACTTGCCTGTGCCGTTTTTTACATAGGACACCGTTTTGTCTTCAATGTCATTTAGATCTTTTACCTCGGTTTTTGCAACAATACCGTCGGCACCGCGGGAAAAATCCGTAATACCCACTATAATACCGGCACCGGGGTATTGTTCCTGAAATCTCATAAAGGACGGAAGCGACATCTCCGTAGCCTGTATCCTTCCTTCAGCCAGTGCCTTTATCCTGTCGGCATCCGCATGTATATATTCCACTCCCAGATCCAATCCGTAATCCCTGTTGTATTCTCTATCCAAACCAATTAAAACAGGAGTTCCCCCAATCCAACTGTCCAATCCCATAATGAACTCATTACCGGACGGAAAATCAATATCATCCCAAGTCACAGGCAGGTTATCAAAATCAAAATCATCATCGACGTTTTTTCCTTTGTTTCCGTTATTGTCAATAACAACGCGTCTATCCTTACCGCCACCAAATTGATTTCTGGTTAAAAAAGCTGCAACTCCTGCGGCTATTATAAGTAAAAATATAATAATATTCCCCCACTTTATTCTTCTTTCTCCCATCTTTTCCCCTCCTGTAACAATAAATAACTATAGAAAAATTATATCATTTTATTTCGATACTTCAACACAAATTCTCATTGAAA
>LFSC01000012.1:139572-210123 GCA_001512505.1 Clostridiaceae bacterium DTU079
TCGAAAGGTGGAATTATAAATGTCTGACGGATGTAATTTGAGCATTAATTCTCAAGCAGGCGGAAGTTTTAAGTCTTTACTTTCTAAGTATATTGGTGAAACAGTTACAATATTTACAAAAAGCGGCGGACAGTCCGGTTCCGGTTTTACCGGTGTAATTCTCTCGGTAAACGATTGCTTTGTACGTCTAATTACAAGAATTGGACCGCCACCGGCATGTTCTCTCGGTAATGCATGTAATAATTTTAGTGCAGGATACGGTTATGATAAAGGAAACCCTGAAGTGGCAGGTTACTCCGGCTGTGGTTACGGTTTCAAAAAGGAAAATAATGCATATCCTTATTCCCCCGTGCAAACTGCCGATAACATAGGACCTTATAATGCAAACAAGTGGAAGGATTACCCGATATATAACTTAGGTTCCGTAACAGATATACCTATTTCGGAAATCGTATCCTTTGTTCACAACGCTGTATAATCAGGAAGAGAAATAATTTGATGAGAACTAATTAGTGAAGTAACATTAGTTAAGTAATAATTAGTGGAGTAACAATTAGTGAAGTAAAATAGGGAAATATCGAAATGTTTCCGTATTTTACTTCACATTTTTTCATATAGCTGTATAAACATGATAAACCGATTACATCGGAAAGTCTTTGCTTAAATTATTGTGTTTGAATGTCTTCTTTCTTTTTGCATAATCATCTACTATATGACCGTTGCCGATTAGCTTGTATTTATAAATCAGTAATCCGTCGAGACCCACAGGACCCCTGGCGTGAATTTTACTCGTACTTATACCTACTTCGGCACCAAATCCATATCGGAATCCGTCACTGAACCGCGTAGAACAATTCCAAAATACATTGCCCGAATCTACAAGAGACATAAAGCGAGATGCTTTGTCTTGACTTTTTGTGATAATACTGTCAGTGTGACGGGAACCATAGGTATTTATATGGTCTATCGCTTCATCCAGGTCCTCCACTATCTTTATCGAAAGCTTATAATCAAGATATTCTGTCTTCCAATCCTGTTCTGTAGCCGGAGCAACAGATATAATCTTCTGCGTCTTTTCACATCCTAACAGTTCCACACCTTTTTCATCCAAGATACTCTTCAGTTCCGGTAAAACCTTAGGAGCAATATTCTTATGAACCAATAAGGTTTCTGTGGCATTACAAACGGCAACATACTGGGTCTTAGAATCCACAGCAATGCGAACTGCCATATCGACATCCGCATCCTCATCCACATAGCAGTGGCAAATACCGTCCGCATGGCCCATAACCGGAATTCTCGAATTGTCCATTATATATCTCACAAACTCATTGGAACCTCTTGGAATTACAAGGTCAATATACTGATCCAGCTTTAGCATTTCATCCACATCGGCTCTGGTTTCCAAAAGCTTAATCCAGTTAGCAGGAATCCCTGCTTCTTCCGTGGCCTTTGAAATAATATCCGCAAGTATGCGATTGGTTTCCCTTGCCTCCGAACCACCCTTTAAAAGAACACCGTTTCCGCTTTTCAGGCACAGAGTAGAAATTTGAACAAGGGCGTCAGGCCGTGATTCAAAAATAACACCGATTACACCTATCGGACATGTAACCTTGTACAGTTCCAAGCCTTCATCAAGCTCGGTTGAAAGAAGAGTCTTCCCTACGGGATCCTTCAAACCGATCAAACTGTTTATACCGTCTACTACATCTGCTATTTTAGCATCGTCAAACTTTAACCTTTTCAGAAGCGGTGCAGCCAAATTCTCCTCCTCGCTTCTTTTTAAATCCATAGCATTTGCTTTAAGTATCTCATCTTTCCTATCTATCAGTGACCTGGCGATATGAGCCAGAGCTTCATTTTTTAGTTTTGAATCTGCCGCTGCCAGTTTAATGGATGCATCCTTAACCTGGCATGCCATTTCCGTAATACTCATATTAACATCTCCTTGCAGGTGCAATTATAATAAATTACCATAATTATACCATATCACAAAACCTGCTGCAATCAAAACCGCTCTCAAAAAAGTCCGGCAATTCGCTTAAGTCTTTAAGCACAGCCCGGGCATCAAATTCCAAAAACTTATCCCTCTCAGTTGTGCCGGTTAAAACTGCAGCAAAATCAACATCTGCATTTTGTGCGGTTCTCGCATCTACAACACTGTCACCGATAAAAATAACATTATCCCTTGCTATCCCCAATTCTGTTAAAGCCTTTATAACACCTTCGGGATCCGGCTTGTGTGCCGATACATCCTCTCCGCCAATTATAATGTCAAAATAATGTAAAAGTCCGTCCCTTTTCAATATATCTTCTATCCGGTATCTGAATTTTGTAGAGACAATACCGGTTTTAAGTCCCATCTTCTTTAGCCTGTCAAGGACGCTTCCTACCGTATCGAACACCCTGGTATTTTTCGTCATTACCACATCCGCTCTTTCCTTAAAATAACTTCGGAAAATATCCGCATTGGAAACGGATGCATCTTTTGTTAATTCCCTAAAGGCATCGGCAAGAGTAAGTCCAATAGTCCTGCATATGCTTTCCGGTGTAGAAGCGGGATAACCCATCTTTTGAAGAGAATAGCTTATACATTCCACAACGGCTTTAGATGAATCGGCCAAGGTATAATCGAAATCAAACAATACTGCTTTGTATTTTTTCATCTTTCACCTCAACATATTCCAACAAAAACTCAAGGACACCAAGTCCTTCCCTTTTGTTATGTATCTTTATTTCAATAATACTTATATAAAATTATTTTAATGCTCTCTTTCAAAAAATCAATCCTCAATATTAATAATATCTCTTGTAGGCCGAACCCTACCTATATCTCTCTGCCCATCGGAAACCGAAAATACTTCCGCAAATGCCGCCAATAAGGTGTGTCAGCTGTGAAATATTGTCCCTTACCAGAATACCGTTCATAACCTCCCCACCCAGGTAAATAATAACAACCAGAATAAAGGTCAGAGGTATTTTTCCTTTCTTAAAATTCACAAAGGAGCAGAGTAATATCATCATGAAAACAACACCGCTGGCTCCCAAGAGACGAACATTGTCAAAAAGAAGTATATTCAGCAATCCTGTAACCAGGGCAGTTATCGAAATCATAAAAGCCATATTCCTCGACCCATATTTTTCTTCAAGCATTGGACCCAGCAGCAATATAAGTAAAAAATTGTTTATATAATGTTCCCAGTTTGCATGCCCCAGCACATGTCCAAAGAGTCTGAAATAAAATAATATACTAAGCGGGCTGCTGCGATACACCGAAAACAGCAATACCGTTGATTGACCTTTGGTTATAATCTGAAGTATCAATGCTCCCAAGGAAAGAAACGTCATTGTAAGGACAACCGGTGAGTTGTAATGTATGTTCCTGAATATATTTTGTAAACTTTTAGGCATATAAAACCTCCTAAACCGCGAATTTCAACTAATGAATTTAATAAATTAATATTAAGAAAAACTATTTTTAAATTAATCCCCTATCAATATCTGTACAGGTGAAAAACAATTATCCATACTTCCCTCACCCAGCTGACCGAAATCATTTTTCCCCCAAGCCCATATGGTTCCGTCTTCTTTTATTGCTATTGTATTTTCCATCCCGGCTTTTATCGATATTACTCCGGTAAGGCCTTCGACCATTACGGGTCTAAGTGACCTTCTGTCCGTTGAACCGTTTCCCAACTGTCCGCAATCGTTTTTGCCCCATACCCATACTGTCCCGTCTTTCTTTAATGCAACAGTATGGTTATTTCCCGCATCTATCGCTATTATATCCTCCAAGCCCTCAACCATGTACGGCTCCAAGCGGTATTGGTCCGTACCGTTTCCTATTTCGCCATAGAAATTGCCTCCCCATGTCCAAACCGTGCCGTCATCCTTCAATGCCACAGAATGCAATCCTCCTGCGGAAACTTGAACTATTCCCGTAAGGCCCTTTGCCTGGGTTGCCTCGTAATATTTATAATCGTAGGTGTTATGGTGATTTTGTGATCCATCCCCCATCTGTCCCCAGACATTATCACCCCAGGACCAAACGGTACCATCCTCCCGTAATGATATTATATGACCTTTTCCAACATCCACTGATTTGATGTTTCCCAGGTTTTCAATTTTCAATGAAATATAATCGGAGTTTTCCGATTTTTTTATCGGAGGCAATGAATGAATCCATACCGAACCGTCGTTTTTTATAACAAGAGTACGGGCATAACCTGCCGCTATACTTTTTACGTCGGAATGTGTTTTCACCTCGAAAGGAATCTTACAAATTCTTTCTTCAATATCCGAAGGTATTTTTATATTGTCTATCAATTGCAGGCTGCTATTGTCTCCCCATGCCCACAACGTGCCGTCCTTTTTTAAAGCCAGCGAGTGATTTATTCCCGTCTCTATAGCCACTATGTCGGAAAGTCCTTCAATTTTAACCGGCTCCTTTGTAGCCAACACATCACCGAGTCCTAACTGGCCGCTGCTGTTGTCCCCTAAAGCCCATACCGTTCCGTCTTTTTTTAAAATAATCGAATGGGATAGACCGGACTCGAATTCAACAACCTCCGTAAAGTTATTTGCTTGTTCCTTCGGGAATTTTTTGATGATTTTAAGAATATATCTTCTTAGCAATGTTAAATCGATGGAATCTATAAAGTTATCGCCGTTCAAATCCGCTGACCATAAATAATCACTAACCGGAAGCTCATTTATTTTTCTTAATAAGTATCTTTTCAGCACAGTCACATCAATTGAATTAATTTCGCCGTCACCGTTAACATCACCGATTATATCCGAGTCGGAACTCGACACCGAATAAGTAGTACCGGTTAGTCCCTGTACATGATTAAATGAAGCAATAACAACAGTAAAAAAACACATAAATGATAACAGGAAAATAAGCCTCTTTCTCATACATTTCCTCCCCAAAAACTGTATAGATTATATCCGGAGTCAGAAAACAGTTTGCTTTAAAAATTCTATAATCCAGTATAAATCAGAAGTCAGCTGTCTTTAGACATAACCTATTTAACTTATTATAAAAAAAATAGAGTATATATTTCATAACTCTATTATTAATTATACTATTAATAATAAATATGTAAAATAGTTTTACCAAAGGCGGAGCATTTTTCTCCAAGTTTAACCTATATATCTTTTCAGTGCCTCTTTATCGACACAATACTCATAAGCATCTTCCAACGAAATGCGTTTTTGTTGATATAAATCCGCTATAGCTTTATCCATAAGCTGCATACCGAATTGAGCACCTGTCTGAATCATAGAATTAATGCTTGTCCCACGGCCTTCTCTGATGAGATTGCTGATAGCAGGAGTAACCACCATTATTTCTAAAGCAGCAACCCTGCCTTTACCCTCAATATCGGGAATCAACCGCTGGGATATAACTGCTTTTAATGCACTCGATACCTGAACCCGTATTTGCTGCTGTTGATCCGGTGGGAAAACGTCAATAAGCCTGTCCAGCGTCTTTGCCGCACCTAATGTGTGGAGAGTTGAAAGTACCAGATGTCCCGTTTCTGCTGCTGTGACAGCTATACTGATTGACTCGTTGTCCCTCATCTCTCCAATAAAAATAACATCCGGATCCTCTCTTAATGCAGCTCTTAATGCATTGGCATAGGACTTGCTGTCCTCTGATATTTCTCTCTGATTTACAATACACTTGTTATGAGGGAAAATATATTCTACAGGATCCTCTAAAGTCAAAATATGCCCTTCCTTTGATGCATTTATCTCATTTATAATAGATGCCATTGTGGTGGATTTCCCGCTTCCCGTCGGTCCGGTAACAAGTATCAGGCCTTCTTTGATTTTGCATATTTCCTTTACGGCCGGAGGTAATTTTAACGACTCAAGAGTCGGTATTTCCGAAGCAAGCACTCGGAAAACCAATGCAACGGAACCTCTTTGGAAAAAGATATTTACCCTGAATCTTGACAGTCCTTCAACACTCATTGAAAAATCGACTTCTCCTACCGTCATAAGGCGTTCGAACTTGGCTTTATCCGTACATGCTTTAGCATACTCCATTGTGCATTCTTTGGTAAGAGCTTCTACATCAATAGGACGCATTCGGCCGTTGATCCTAAAAGACGGTGCCCTTCCGACAGTAAGATGTATATCGGAAGCCTTGTTATTGACTCCTATTCTCAAAATATCAATTAAATCCATCATGATGACTCTCTCCTTACGCAAAAGTATAGAATGATTTCATATTTTTTATCGGCAATAAACAGACGTAAATTACTATTAAATAAAAGGTTTTGAAAATGGAATTATATAAAAAATGATGTTTGCTCTTTATTTTTGAATTGAAAACTTATTTTTTCTTTTAATTTGCAAGAAAATCGCCATCAAGTATAAGGTTCTTATCAATTTCCATATTGTTTCTGACTTTACATCAAAATATGATTAAAAAAGTTCAATAGGATCCACAGAACAGGGAACGGTTCTGCGCTGTTTTATTTCTTTACCCATTTTCGGTATAGGTAGAATACCGAACCCACAATCAGCGTAATACCCGTTACTGCCATAATAATTAAAATATACTTTGAAGCTATTATATTTGGAGCAATGAAACCAAGCAAAATAAGGCTAACACATAATATCAATATCAATCCGAAAAAAGCCGGGTAAATCTTAAGACTATTGATCCGGATTAAATTTACATCGTCCTCCAAAGCTCCGTCAGATATCATTTGATTTGTTTGGTTCTCAAGCCTTTCAAGCCATCTTGCCGCCATCAAAAGTATTACAATTATCAAAAAGATAAAAGCAGTGACATAGTCGGGCATAAAGTGGTCAGGTTGGAAATCAAACGCCCTCATAATCAGCTTTGAATGGAACAATAAAGAAGGTGTGCTAATTACCATGCACACTATATTCACCATAAGCAATATCTTTTTGTAACCTACTGCGATTACAACAAGATTTATTACATTGACTACAATAAGTGCTCTCACAGGACTGTTGAGCGCATACACAAATTCTTGATAAACCGGTGTATAGTATAAAAGAGTAAAGGACAGAATATAAGCCACCAGAGCAAAGGTAATCTTTAGAATCATAGTCAGGTTCTTCACTTCGCCGCCACCACCTGCTTTAATAATGCTCCCGTAAGGCTTTCCTTTGCCGGATCCCAATCAATCCATATACAATTCTTTTTAATGCTTCTCGAAATCACTCTGTTCAATGCCTCAAGCACATTGGACGCCAACACCTCATATTGGTTTTCAGCCATTAGTCCATATCCCATTATATTCACAACCATAATACTCGGAAGATATCCTTTTCGCAGCATAGTGTATTTTGACATCATATTTATACCCTTAAGAATCTCATCATAATTATTGGTGCAGAACCTTGTCACAACTATAAACAAAGGTCTTAAGCCGACAAAAAACTCCCTGCAGGAATATACGCTTTGTTCGAGATTCTTTATACGAACCTGCGGCTTCAAAACAGGAAGACCGCCGTACTTGATTTTCATAAGCTCCCTAAGTATCTTATATTGCTGCTGTCTTCCCGATCCCTGATTTATAAAAACATTGCTGCCACCATAGGTATGGAAGGCTACGCTGCAGTTTTGCCCAAGATAAAATTCACTTAAGCTATATACGGCTTCAATCGAATACTCTTTCACATTTTTCAAATTAGAACCGAAAGCCATTATCCTCGATGTATCAAGGAAAATCCATACGGTTTTTTTGCCTTCCTTCTCAAACTCGTTTACCAAGGGCCATACATTTCCCCTCAGCAGGTTTCTGGAAGTTGCCTTCCAATTTATCGATTTAAACGGATCACCCGGATAATATTGCCGAATCTCTTTAAACTCCTGCGTTGTCATTCCCATGGTAGCCAATGCCCCTTCCGGTAACGGTACCCTGCTAGCAGCGGACATTCCTCTCACCTTTTTAAGCTGTAAAAGTCTTGGGGTAACCTCAACAGACAAATCATTTTCACATATTCCGTCTATAGAATAGTTGCACACAATATGCCGGGATTTCCATAATGTTGCCTTGAAAAAATAGTTGCCCGATGTGGTACATTTTACAGTGTAGCTTAAAGTATGTTCCACAGGCTCAAAGCCCTTCCACAACACGCAATAATTGCTGCCTCTCACCAGTTCAAAATGAGCCGGAACCGCATCGCATATTTCTACAGGGCCTACTCCGGAATTTACCCTAACCTTCAGATTTATCTCAAGCTCCTCGTCAACAGCAACCCTGTTTTTCGATATTGCCTTTTTTACAATTACATCATCGGAAGCCTTCAGATAATATCCAAAAGCCAGTAAACATAAAGGTATGACAGATACAATTATCATTATATTGTTGGCTAAAAGAAAGCCTCCGCAAAGCATCAACAAAAATAGAGTGCTTATTTCGGAGATATATTTCGGCATTTATATAAGTCCTCCTACATTTTCTCTGGTGTAGCTTTTGGGAACATCTATTTTGCTTACGATACTTCTTATCACCGCTTCCGGAACCCTGCCTTCCATTATGTGTTCAATATGAAGTATCACACGGTGGGCCAGAGCATCAACAGCCAAAAACTTGACATCATCAGGTATTACATAGTCCCTGCCGCAAATAAGAGCATGAGCCCTTGAAAGCTTTAATAAAGCCAGTGCTCCCCTTGGACTGGCTCCCAACCTTACATTTTCATTGGTTCTTGTGTTGCGCACAATTTCCGTGATATACATTAAAATGTTTTCATCCACAAACACCTTTTCCACTTCCGCTTGAAGGGCTAAAACCTGATTCATATCTACCACATGACGAACATCATTGGTGGGATCGTCTTTTCCCCACTCAAGTCTCCTTTTTAATACCTCGCACTCCTTCTGAGCACTGTTTAAATACCCCAAGGATAGCTTCATAATAAACCTGTCCATCTGCGCCTCCGGAAGTGGATAAGTTCCTTCCATTTCTATTGGGTTCTGCGTAGCCATAACAATAAAGGGCGGTTTTAAAATATAGGTAATACCCTCAATAGATACCTGTCTTTCCTCCATAGCCTCCAATAATGCAGACTGGGTCTTGGGCATAGCCCTGTTGATTTCATCCGCCAATAAAAAATTAGTAAATATAGGCCCTTTTTCCAATTCAAAAGAGGATGTATTGCTTCTCCATATTTTTGTACCTATAATATCCGAAGGCATAAGATCGGGAGTAAACTGAATTCTATTCCACTCACAGCCTGTAACTCTCGCAAATACCTTTACAAGCAATGTCTTTCCAAGACCGGGGTTATCTTCAAAAAGTATATGTCCTCCGGCCAAAAATCCGCATAATATTTTTCTAAGAATTGTATCATCATCGGTAACGAATACCTTTCCTATTTCACTAATGATATTTCGGCATTGTGCTTGAATTTGCTCTATATCCATAGAAATTGCCCCCTCCATATAATTCTAAATTATATATAACTTTTTCTACAACCGTCAACCTATTTTGCCGGTTTCTCTCCTCAATAACATTGTATTTCTTTCTTGTAACTAAAGAAGGAATCTCCAAATCTTTGCAATCTATTATAGGAGCTATTATATTACTTGCCACACCTATAGGAATCCCTACTCTGAAAGCCATATAGTAAAGGCAGGCTATCAGACCTCCCCTGTTTCCGTTGTTAACAAAGTCATCAATACAACTGGAAATATTGGTAATATCCTTTATTTTGTCATAAGAAATTTTCTGAAGATGCTTATTAAGCTTTTGCTCCGGGCTCCTTTTAACTGCTCCCGACAATTTAACCGCCAGAACGATAAAAGCAATCAACAAAACAATAAATATAAATATCCATTCAGCCAAAACGGCATCTCCCATAATATCCCTCCTAAAGTCAATCAATAAATACAGAATAGAAAAAACCGCAAGAAATTTCATTTTATGATTTGTCCTAAACCATAAAGCAATCCTGCTGATTTTCCGATTATCCATATAATCTAATAATGACATCATTTGAAAAACAATAAGAATAAGGAAAGTAAAGAAAAACAGCTTACCTAGCGATATTTTAAGACCGATTCCCACATATCCTCTCGGAGCAAGAGCCTCAAACATGAAATAAATCGTAAACCCGGCAATCAGGTATGAAACAGCCTTTATCATACTTTCTTCAAATATCCTGGAGCCGTATAAATCCGAAATTCTAATTCCAACCGTCGATACAGCCAATATCAGTATTCCGACACTTGCCGCTCTTACCGAATTATATGGCAATAAATAAAAGAAAAAAAGAAACACGGCAAAACCGATTCCCATTATAAAACAGGCACTGCTTAAAACCTCTGCCCATTTCCCCTTTAAATAATAGCTCACTAAGTGTTTTGAAGTAATTCCCAAAAGAAGTGCTTCAACGGAGTATATCAAAAAATAAAAGGATTGCCGGATACCATACCCCGGACCTACCGGCACAAAAAACAAAAACCCTGTTATTCCTATATACAATAAAAGCACTATCGGATAAATCATCAACTTGTTTAATGTCGTATCCGCAGTCAATTTCCTCTGTGCCTGCATTTTTTCCTCCAAAATATTATATATCGTTAATTTTGCAATTCATTAATAAACACATAGAATCTTTCATAATCGTCTCTTACAATATCCCTATTGCTGTACAAAGCCTTCTCCAATATCGAAAAAGCACCTTCAAGCACCCACTGCTTATTTTCGGCTACCCGGTTCTTTATCTTATCATGAATCTCTCTTAATGTCATCACTGAACTAATATCCGGGAAGATACCGTAATTACCTTCAAGATAACTCTTACCGATATCAATTATTTCTTCCCGGTAAACCACTATCCGTATATCTTTTGAAACCGGTACTCCTTCATTCCTGCAAATCTTAATTTTGTAATCCCCTTTTTGGTGAAAATTAGCCCAAAACTCACCTCTATTTCCTTCACTGTCACAAAAAGCTATCAATAGAGCTTCTTCCACGCCCCAGACATCCGGGAAACCCACAGCAATCTGCGGATAATAAATATGGCACATACCTTCCTTCAGGGTTTCCTTGAAAATTTCACAATCCTCATCAGAAGTAACGGCAAGACTCCCTCCGCCGGTTTCCAGTGCTGTCTGAACCTGGCCTTTAAAGAAAAGCAATCTCTTTTTAACCAAAAAATATGCAGCAAAAGCTACGGCAGTTAAAAAAATCAGTGTAAATACTATCCTTAACCAATGTACCCTCCACACGAAAAAATTTCCTTCCGCTCCGGACGGATAATAAATATCGGTACCTTTAAAATCAACATTGTAAGTCAAAGGATATCCGCTGACAAAAAAGAAACCCTTTTCAGGTTTTAAAGTTTCGGGAAGCTTTATATTAAATTCTTCAGTGAAATATCCATTCTCATCGGAGACCACTGTATCAAAAATCCCAACCCCTCCAACGGATATATTAATTTCAAGCCCGGGAACGCCATTCTTTGAAAAGCTGTCTAAAATCCTTCCCGACAGGCTGAAATTATCCTTCCATACATTATCCCGGTGATCCGTCTCAATAAAAGTGTCCGTAACCACTTTCAGTTCAGGGTCGCTCGACGATGTTCTGTACCGGTCGTTTTCCAACAGTTCGGCCACCAATTGATATTTCCCTGCATTGGTGTCGGCAGTTACATTACTAGTTACCTCATATTGTCCATTTACTACCCGTGCTTTTGCATACGAAAGACATGGCTGCTCCTTATCTTCTTTAACATAAATAAGCACGGTCATATCATCAAGGGGACTGCCATATATATCCTTTACTGTGCCCTTTACAGTAAATTGTGAACCTCTTCTTGCAGTGTCGTCAGCAAACAGAATATCGGTCTCTGTCTCAATAGGAGGTGTATAAAAAGGCTCATAAGTAAAAGGATCCATCGGCACCCATCCATAATCTTTAAACTTTATTTCCGGGTAAATATATACCTGATCCGCATAAACCACCTGATACGGAACATCATCCAAAAGCCTGTAGCCCATTGCAAGTCTGCAAGGAATACCTGCAGCCCGTAAAAGAAAAGTATATGCCGATATGAAATCCAAATAATTTCCTTCTTTTTTATACTTTAAAAATTCTGTAATCCCATCTGCATCTTTATAATTGTTTTTAATTTTATTATTCAAGATATAATTGTTCAGTAAATACTGTTCAACAGCATAAATGACATCATAATCACTGCTGCAATTTGCCATCAAATCATCCACAATTGAATCAATATATTCATCTACAGAAAACTCATATGAGTAATCATCGTCCGTTTCAGCATAAATAAGCTCTATTTGTGAAGGAGGCTCCTCATACTCCATTTCATAAAAGTCCTCAACCATACCCTTCGAATAATAAGTACCCGACTTTTTATATTCCAATATACTAAGATCATAGATCATATTGAAATTGCCTGACAATACCGGCATATAACCCTTTGAAGGCTCGATAGGCTTAATTTTTACGGAGTTCTCTTCGTAATTTCTGCTCATATTAACTCCGAATTCAAATTTCTCCACCGGTTCCTCCTCAGTCATAAACCAACGGTTGTTATAGTAATTATCCATAGCCATTACCTTCAAAAAAGGATAGTTCGGTTTGCCCAACACCTCAAAAGCAGCAACATGAGGCCGCTTTTCGTCTCCCATAGCGATAGTATGACCCGGCCTTTGCATTCCGAAGGGCATATCCGGCAATGCATTTTCTCCCGAAATGTCAATATTTGGTATATCTTTGGGTATAGTACCACCCTCAGGTATACTGCCACCTCCGGATATAATGCCATTATTTCCACGGTTTCCTTTAATCCCGTTTTCCGGCATATCACCAAAGGCATGGTCCCTGTCCAGACTATCCCTCTTTTTTTCTTCCCGTCTTCTCTGCGCTCTTTCCAACCACTGTTCAAAGCTGTCGCCGAAATCATCATACGGCTCCCAGTCATTATTTGATTGATAGTTCTGATTGTTATTGCTATTGGTTTCGCCTTTGCTTTCATTATTGTTCTCCGCTTTGGACTCGTTTCCGATTTCTTCACCTCCACTTTGTCCCGGGGCGGCCAAATCAAACATATTAATAGCTTCAGTAATTAGCAATGTCGAAATAAAAACAATGGAAAGAAAAATCGCCAAACTTATTAAATTTTTTTTGCTGTTTCCGCTCATCTTTTCCATATTCATTTTTAATTATATAGGATTTTTTCTGTTTTGTACATCTCAAAAATTAATTAATATACGCATTATATAATTAATAGGCATAAAGCGTGGGGTATTTTATGGAAGTGCCGATGTAAAATTAAGACTTCGGAATATTTATCTTCATATTATCCAATCTTGTATAATAATCCAGCAACTCACTGTAGTTTTCAATTTCCTTTTTTCCTCTTTCGCTCAAATCGTAAACTCCCCTTGAAACTCTTACAAACCAATCATAAAAGTTGTTTTGAAGTATTTGGGAAACCTTATCCCTGTCAGCTCCCCTCTCCTTAAGCTGTTTAATACTTAATGGTCCGTTGGCTTTAATAAGTGCCGCAATTTGAATCGATTTCTCCCTGTAAGCGGTAACCAACTTCTTTCTGGTACATCCTCCGGTATTATAATCGCCCTGTCTTTCGGAAAACTCCTTTAAAACCAGACTCTTCTTTTTGTTCAACCTGCCCCTGCTCTTTTCACGGCTAAAGGGCTTGGGCTCTACGGCTTCTTCCACCATGGACACATCCCCTCTGAAAGAAACCAACAGCAAACCGATTTCCAATCGTCTTAAAAGATGGCAAATATCCCTCCACCGTTTTGTAAATAAAACCCTGCCCTTTTTAGGAACAGCAATATAGACAATATCCGCAACCCTTTGCCTTAATGCAGCCTGCAATATGACATCAAGATTCAATGTTTTTTTCATTTCCACCACAAGAAGTGTTTCTCCCTTTAATGCCGTTACATCACAATTTTGAACTTCTCCTTTTACATCATAGCCTTGCTTTGTAAGATAATTTTTAACAGGAGCATAAAGATCTTCTTCCATGATTTCCTTTTTATCGTTCATGAACCATCCATTATCCCTTCAAATTATTCATCTTATATAATAACACATTTTTGCTTATTCTTCGAGAAGCTCTATTCCCACCATCTTCATTAAATACCTTGCGTTTGTGGTTTTACTTCGGCCGGGTCTTAATATATAATCAAACTTTATTTTATTGTTCTCATAAGTTTCGGTAAAATGGTAGTTTGCAATCCTGCTCCCCTCTTTTTGCTCCAGTTTGCACAGTTCAAAATCGTGGGTTGAAATCATTCCGATAATCCAATTCCTGTCAAGATTCAATACAACATTTTTTGCTCCCGTAACTCTATCAACGGAATTGGTTCCCCTAAACACCTCGTCAATAAGAAATATCATCGGAATCCTTTTCCTGGAGTGGTCTATGATCCTTTTAATACGCAGAAGCTCCGCATAAAAAGTAGAAATGCCACCGCTCAGATCATCGGCTATTCTCATTGAAGTCCAAATATCCATCACGGAACACGTGAATTCTTTAGCACAAACCGCCGTACCGGCATAAGCCAATACGAGGTTAATACCCACCGTCCTTAACAGAGTTGTTTTACCGGACATATTGGATCCCGTAACTATGCAAATTTTGTTATCCATATTAATACTGTTGCATACACGCTTATCTTCATTTATCAGAGGATGCCCCATTTTTTCAGCCTTTAAGGAAACCTTGCTTTTTGAAAATTCCGCAAAAGCCCATTCTGGGTTCATTTGTGTCACCAGAGCAAGGCTTGCCAAAGCTTCAAATTCTCCTATAGTTTCAAGCCAGCTCTTTATTGATCTTCCGGATTTTCGCTTCCATTTTTCCAGTGCAAATGCACAATGAATATTCCAGAACAGCAGCAAATTTAAAATAACGGCGACAATGGTCCCACTTCCCGCATCCACTGCATCCACTATCTTCTCCAGCCCCTTTATCTGTTTTGATGCTGATGCTTTTCCCAGAAAAAGCCGTGACTTTAATTCATTAAGGTATTCGTCACCAAATTCTTCCTTCTCAATCATTTCGATCATCTTTCGGTAAACATCTATGCTGTTCTTGTATTTGTTTATCGGTCTTAAAACATTGCTCACTCTTCCATAGAAAATTATACTTATAACAGCCTGCACAACAAGTAATGTAATGGGTATATATATTGAAACGGAGGAATCAATCCTGCATAGAATTAAAAATATAACAGTTAATTCGGGTAATACATAAAACAATTGTAATGTGTACTTTCCGTAGAACAGCTTTTTATTGCTCTCCGAATAAGCTATAAGTTCCTCAGGATTTTCCGAAGCTTCGGGAGTAACCATTCCCTCACACTGCAAATTTTGGCAGAAATCAATTTTACCGGACAGCTCTATTACGGCATTTTGCCTCTTTTTTATTTGCACTGCCTCTTTTGACGGAGAAATAAGGAGTTCTTTTAGCTTTATCCGTCCAAAATAAGTTCGTGCCGTATTTATCCATTGAAAAAGGGAAGCATGTCCAAATATATCCAAGTCTCCGGCATATATATGTTCATCGTCGGCAAAGTCCAATCCCTTGTCTTCAAAATCCGTCCAGCTTCCATCCATTCTTGATATGCACCTTTTGTTTATCTCAACCAGATTTTTATATCTTGCTGCACTGTCAATTATTTTCTGGTGTTTAACCACAAAAAAAGCAAAGATAAAAACCGATAATGCCATAACAATAAATCCGTAAATATTTCCCCAATATATAAAGGCAAGAATTGTCAATATCGTGCCTACAGCAAAGGTTACAAGGCGCAATCTGCTATAACTCCCCGAGACTTTGTCAAGCCGTTCGGCAATACCTCCAAACTCCTCTATTCTCTTTTGATATAACTGTTTTATTTCCATGCTTCCTCCCGGTATTTCAATATTTGACTTAAATTCTGCAACATCTGTTGTCCCGTTATAAATATAATTGTATAAAATAAGCATAAGCAATATAACATCTGATTATTAATTAATTTTACACCATATTAGTAATATTTTCAAAAGATGTCTTGATGCCTTGTTAATGTAATGTTCTAAAAATGATAAAATTATTATGCCAATGATGAAACATTTTCCTCATATAAATCGTGTATTAAGTGAAAGGAGGGTTGAAATGACTTATGGATTAAGTCGCACTGATGACTGCATTTTAGCCATACTTGACAAATATGCGGATATGGTATTCAGACTGGCTTTTATGTATCTTAGAAATCATTCGGATGCCGAAGATGCAACCCAGGAAATATTTCTAAAGCTCTTTCGGACAAATCTGCAGTTTAACAATGAAGACCATATTAAAGCCTGGCTGATCACTGTTACTTCCAACTACTGCAAAGATATACTAAAAAGCATGTGGCGAAAAGCGGTTTCGCTGCAGCAGGAAATATACTTGCCCATACCCGATGAAAATAAACGCGAAGTAATAAAGCAGGTCATGAACCTTCCTCAAAAATACAGAGATGAGCCGGCATGGACTCCGGAAATTCTTGAAAGCCGCAGTCAATTATTTGAGCGCTATACTCCAACCGCCACTTTCGAAGAAATAGAAGACATGATAGAAAAATATATTAAGTAAATCCAACATCAATCCATCTTCTTTTTATAAGCGAACACTAGGCAATTGAAGTCAAATACGCCGAATACTTAAGTTACACTACCTTAAAAGCCCATAAAATACGAGAGAAAGCCGTATTGACTTTCCCCCGTATTTTATATTATCTTCTGGAAATCGTATTAGTTGATGATTATTTTGCTCTAGCCAATGAGTATCCTCCAACAAATTACGGTACTAAGTAAATATTCGGTTTTGGAGGCTCTTTCATGCCAGCACCGATATAGAAACTGGTCCATGGCGGCTGATTGTATGCCACATTCTGCCACGCTACACCCAATCTGTAAATCGGGTCATGCATTAATGTGTAAATTCGTCTTTGTGTAGGATAAGTAGTTGTATAGATTCTCAAATATCTGTTGTCACTGGTTCTCCAGATTACTTCCTCTCTCCAGTCACCAAATAAATCTGCCTGCAAGCATGGTGTGGATTTTGTACCGTTATTAGAAGCACATCCGCTGGTCGTTAACCCGCCTCCACTGCCGTCAATATTATATATGGTTGTTCCGTCTAAAAGTTCGCGGCATTCATCACCATCCCACCAAATCGAGAAATTCTGTTGACTTGGTGCTGAACCAAGCTCCCTTCCTGTGCAACTGAACAGACGAGAACCGGCAGCCCACAACTCAACTCCCGGGGTATTGGGATCAATGTCTGCTGCACCGCATCTACCGGTATCCTTGGAATTATTCCATCTGAATATTTGCTGTCCTGTTCTTGCATCCAATAAGACCGCTCCTCCGGATCCCTCAAGACAGCTCCATATTTCCAAACCGGGCCTGTTGGGATCGAGATCACTGAAATGCATTGCATCTCCATGACCCAACCGAGCGTTCCATAAGCCTTTTCCATTGTCGTCAATACAAGCCATACCGCTTATAATTTCGTCACGTCCGTCTCCGTCAACGTCACCAACAGCAAGGTTGTGGTTACCTTGTCCTGCATAGGATGAGTTACCGCTGGTATTGCTGTCAAAGGTCCATCTGTGTACAAGTTTTCCGTCTCTGAAGTCATACGCTGCAAATACCATTCTTGTATAATATCCACGACCCATAACAAGGCTTGGACGTTGCCCGTCAAGATAAGCTATGCAAGCTCTGAAACGGTCCACCCTGTTTCCGTAATTGTCGCCCCATGCTGAAACATTTCCTCTCGCAGGAATATAATCCACCGTTGATAAAGCCTCTCCCGTCTGGCCGCTAAATACCGTGAGGTACTCAGGTCCCGACAATATGTAACCGCTGGAGTTACGGTAATCTGCATTTGCATTTCCTATAACTTTTCCTTTTCCGTCTTTTGTTCCGTCAGCAGTTTTACAAGCCACTTCTGCTTTACCGTCTCCGTCAAGGTCATAAACCATAAACTGGGTATAGTGTGCACCGGCACGAATATTTCTTCCGAGGTCTATTCTCCACATACGCGTACCGTCCAGCTTATATGCATCCAGGAATACATTGTCCGTATACCCGGACTGTGAATTATCCTTTGCATTTTTAGGCTCCCATTTAAGTACAATTTCATATACTCCGTCACCGTCGAGGTCTCCGCAACTAGCATCATTAGCTTCATAGGCACTGGATGGTGGCTGAATCGGTATCTGCAAGTAATTTTGTGCCCATACACTGACTTCCTTCGATGCTTCCTGTTCCTGCCCGTTAATAACCGGACGAACTGAATATTTTGAACTTGTGGTTCCGGCAGAATCCACATAGTTTGTAGCCCCGGTAATGGGTGAAGAATTAACTTTAGTTCCATTGCGATACAAGTTGAACGCAATATTGTCGGGATCGGTTCCAAACATACGCCAGCTGATGAATACACCATTGTTTACTTTTACGGCAACTACTCCCCTGTCAAGTTTCTCCATCTGTCTTGCACCTGCTTTAGGTGTCTGTGTAGGTCCATAAGTCGGTGTAGGTGTTGGTGTAGGTGTCGGTTTTTGTGTTGATGGCGTTCCATCGGATTTAGCTACCTTTAAATAGTCTACATTAGGTCCTCCTTCGGAGCCGATTGCTGTAGCCCTGATTTTATTACTACCCTGATTGAGAATAACTTTAATGCTCTGCTCATGCCAAGTTGTCCAAACAGAAGTCGAATAAAAATCAAGACCGCTCATAACAACATTCGAGTTCACGCTTATATCCATCGGTCTATTGGCATTTGATCCGTTTGCATATCTGAAGGTAAGCTCATAGGTACCGTAAACCGGAACGTTTACTGTCCACTCAATATAACCGCCGACTTCATTATCATAGTTTACATAACTGCTACCGGTATAACCGGCATTGACCGTTTCCGTTATTGCCTTATAAAATACTGCATCCTCCGCCTGATATATCTGTGGAGAAAAATCTCCACCTATTGTTGTCCCTGCAGGAAGCTCAGATATTTTTCTCAACAGAAATCTCTTTAATATGCTTACATCCAATGAGTCTATTTGAGAATCACCATTTACATCTGCCGCTACTTCTCCGTTTGAAACAGGAAACTCCGATATTTTTCTCAGTAAATATCTCTTTAATATGGTTAAGTCTAATGAGTCTATTGAGTCATCCCCATTCACATCGCCATATTTTGTTGAATATGTGTCGGCTGAAAAGCCAAAGTTTGCACATAATCCAACAATGATGCAAAATACCGCGCAGAAAATCAATACTCTTTTCATTCCGCAAACTCCTCCCTTAATTCTTTTTATACCTTCTACTTTTAAATACGTATGCAAATTCTTTTTTAGGGTCATAAAAATAAAATTTTTTTAACTTATATCCCTTATATATAAAACCCGCATTCCTCAAGAAGGAAATAGGTCAACTACTTTTTATCTCCCAAAGTGAAGAGAAATATGAAATAAACATTTATTTAATACACCCATATTCAAAAATATTATTGACATCTTCAATATAATGGGTATATAATATCATATGAACAGTTATTCATATGTTCATATGATAGACAGAGTCTTATACTTTAGATAAATGAGGAGGAATTAATATGCATGAGAATTATGGATCCGATAAATGTGACTGTAACATAATTCATGAAGATGTGGTAAACATGGTGCGTAAAAATATGCCTAAGGAGGAATACCTTTACGATCTCGCAGAGCTTTTCAAGGTCTTCGGCGACACCACCAGAATAAAAATACTTTATGCATTATTTGCCTCGGAAATGTGCGTTTGTGATATTGCATCCCTTATCAATATGACACAATCGGCGGTATCACATCAACTCAGGGTTTTAAAGCAAGCAAGACTCGTAAAGTATAGAAAAGAAGGTAAAATCGTATACTACTCTCTTGATGATGAACACATAAAACACATATTCGATCAGGGACTTATGCATATAACAGAAACTTGAATTTAATAAAGGCAGGGGTTTAAAATGAAATATGCAGAAAAAAGAGAACTAATACTTGAAGGACTGGATTGTGCAAGCTGTGCAGCAAAAATCGAAACCAAGGTTAAAGAGATAGAAGGAGTAAAAAACGCATCTGTAAATTTCGTAACTAAAAAGCTTACTATAGAGTTTGAAAATGCACTAAAATCCGAGGACATAGTGAAGAAAGCAACAAAGATAGCAAAAAGTGTAGAATCGGATATTGAAGTATTTGAACAGGAAGAGAAAAAAACAGGACAAAAGAGCGTTTTAAACAAATCAGAGGTCATAGTTCTGAGCATAGGCATCTTGTTGTACGGCACCGCATTTATAATACGTTTTCCCTTTTGGGTCGAATTCACGCTGTTTTTTACCAGCTATTTATTGATTGGTAAAGATGTATTAATAAAGGCTGTTCGAAACATTTTTAAAGGTCAATTGCTGGATGAAAACTTTCTGATGACCATTGCTACAGTGGGTGCATTTTCTATAGGTGAATACTCTGAAGGTGCGGCAGTTATGCTGTTCTATAAGGTTGGGGAGCTTCTCCAGGATATGGCCGTAAACCGTTCAAGAAAGTCCATTTCGGATCTTATGAACATACGTCCTGACTATGCCAATCTTAAAACCGGTGAAAGCATTGTAAGAGTGTCTCCCGAAGATGTCAATATCGGAAATATTATTGTGGTTAAGCCGGGTGAAAGAATACCTTTGGACGGCAGGGTTGTTGAAGGAAGATCCGCGGTTGATGTATCCGTACTAACCGGTGAGTCGATCCCAAGGGATGTGGAATCGGGAGATGAAGTTTTGTCGGGCTCGGTTAACAAGAGCGGTCTTTTGAGCATTGAGGTCACTAAAGAATATGGTGACTCCACTGTGTCTAAAATATTGGATCTGGTACAAAATGCAAGCAGTCAAAAAGCCCGTACGGAGAACTTTATCACTAAATTTGCACGGGTTTATACACCAATTGTCGTATTTGCTTCTGCGGCTTTAGCTATAATTCCGCCTTTAGTAGTTCCCGGTGCTTCCTTTTCCGAATGGCTCTACAGAGCCCTCATATTCCTTGTAATTTCCTGTCCGTGTGCTCTCGTTATCTCCATACCTCTTGGATATTTTGGAGGAATCGGAGCCGCATCAAGGCATGGAATACTCGTGAAGGGCAGCAATCACCTGGAAGCCTTGAACAATTTAAACACTGTAGTATTCGACAAAACAGGTACACTTACCAAAGGCAAATTTGAGGTAACTGAAATTAACCCATCGGAGGGATTTTCCAAAGAAAATCTGTTGGAATACGCTGCAACAGCAGAGAGATTTTCCAATCACCCAATTGCCGTATCTATTGTTAAGGCCTTCGGGAAAAAAATAGACTCCGATGAAACGGAAAGCTTTGAAGAAATACCGGGCCATGGAATCAAGACCATATATCAGGGTAAAGAAATACTGGCAGGAAATGAAAAGCTAATGAACGGTTCAGGGATCGCAATTTCAGATACAAACGGCTTGGGCACCACAATTCATGTAGCCGTTGGCGGAAAATATGCGGGCAAAATATTGATATCCGATGAAGTCAAGGCCGATTCTAAAAAGGCTATAGAAGAACTTAAAAAGTCCGGTGTAAAGAAGCTGATAATGCTGACAGGAGATAATACGAATCAAGCTCAAAAAATCGGCCGGCAATTGGGGCTTGATGAGGTATATGCCGAACTGCTGCCCCATCAAAAAGTAGAAAAAATTGAACATATAGTTTCTCAAAAGGCTCAAAAAGACAAGCTTGCTTTTGTAGGAGACGGAATAAATGATGCGCCTGTATTGGCAAGATCGGATATTGGAGTGGCAATGGGAGGCCTGGGATCGGATGCAGCCATTGAAGCGGCAGACATTGTGCTCATGACCGACGAACCTTCAAAGCTTGTCACTGCCATAAAAATTGCCCGGAAAACCAAAGGTATTATCTGGCAAAACATTATCCTTGCCTTCGCTGTAAAAATAATTGTACTGGCCTTAGGAGCCGGAGGTATGGCTACCATGTGGGAAGCGGTTTTTGCAGATGTGGGAGTTGCAGTACTGGCAGTCTTAAATGCCATGAGATTGATTAGAGTAAAGGGACTAGAGTAAAAGTGAAGAAGGATATTCCAGAAACTTAAGTTTCGCAAGTACAGAGCCTGTTAAAAATATATTTCTTCACTTTTCATCTAAAAATAGTAATAAAATTCGTACGGGCATAAAACTCGTACAACTTCCAGCAAAAAAACCATGCCCCCAATAATAAACACACCATTATTGGGGGCATATATTCATCAAACCTGTTATTGCAGTATTAAACAACTCTTTTATTCATAAAAATACTCACCGTCTATTTTTTTATAGAATTTGCCGCTTCTTGAGGTAAACGGCCTGTTATTAAAATAAAGGCATGCTCCGATATTGTTTATACCCTCTAAAGCCATTTTTGCGGCGATAACACAATTCTTTGGAGGTACCAATTCCTTAAATCCGCTTTTGTGGGCAGGTGGAAATTGCCCGCTCTGAAAAATAACATCATAAATTGTGTTAGGAAATGAAGGACTTTTTACCCGGTTTAATACAACGTTCGCTACAGCCACCTTTCCCTCGACAGTAGCACTTCTTGCTTCAACAGTTATAATCCTTGCTAGCCATATTATGTCTTCATCGGTGTACGGCCTATTATAAATGCATTCTTCAGGAACCTCCAGTCCCTCTTTATTAACCAAAACCGTGTAGGTCATCTCATCCCACTCTATGGAACACCCTAGGTTTTCAGAAACAAACCTCAACGGAACCATTGTGCGGCCATCGCTTATTTCCGGTGCAACATCCATTGATCTTTTTTCAGCATTTACATAGTACTCGTTGCTGCCAATGAAAAGTTCAATATAATTATTGCCGTCACTTATAACAACCATCTTTTTTTCGCTAACCCATCCCACCTGGGCTCCCAATGCCTCAGCAACAAAACGTACGGAAACAAACGTCCTATCGCCTTTAATATAAGGCCAATTGTCCATTTTTATGTATTTACCGTTTACTTTTACAGTTATGTATATTTGCTCAGTAACTGCTTCTGCCTTGTAACTTGTGATAAAACTGAGACAAACCATTATAATTATAGCTGCTATAAACTTATATTTTCCCCTGTTATTCATAACAAAACACACCATCCAATTTCAATTTTTTAGTTTACGTAACAGCTCTCTTATTAATCACACAAAACTGCCACGCAATACCGGTACAATTTTATCATAAAACAAATTCAATTGTAAGCCAAAATTGCGTATATCCATATATATCCATAAGTAATTATTTCCATGTAACGATATGCCTCGACCAACACGGGAATCTATAGAAATACATAACTGTAAAGTAAACTAAAAATATAGATGATAAGCACAATATAGATAATTTCCCTATTTCTTTTTTAGAGATCCGAGAATTCCGCGTATCAAGCTTCTTCCCAGTTCTCTTCCGATTGAAGTTGCAGCAGAATTAAATGCCTTTTCGAAAACGGATTTTTGGTTGGAAGTTCGCTTTTGGGAAGTTTTAACGCTGCTTCGCTGCTGCTTTACTTCTTTCTGCTCTTTCTCCTTTGCGGCTTGCTTTCCTTTAGCCTGAAGTATTTCATAGGCAGACTCATTATCAACCATTTTATCATACTTTCCATATATAAGGGAAGATGAAATAATGTCTTTGCGGATCTGCTCATCAATAGTACCCATTTGGCTTTGAGGAGGTAAAATAAATGCTCGTTCCACAATGCCGGGACTTCCGTTCTGATCAAGGAATGATACCAAGGCTTCACCGGTAGCAAGCTCAGTAATGGCCGTCTCGGTATCGAACTCAGGATTTGCCCGAAAAGTCTGTGCTGCAGCCTTAACCATTTTCTGATGCTTTGGTGTATAAGCACGAAGTGCATGCTGAATACGGTTTCCCAATTGTCCGAGAATTTCTTCCGGTACATCGGAAGGGTTTTGGGTAACAAAATAAACTCCAACCCCCTTGGAACGGATTAACCTTACCACCTGCTCAATTTTTTGAATTAATACCTTAGGAGCATTGTCAAAAATCAAATGTGCTTCATCAAAGAAGAAAACTATTTTCGGTTTTTTTACATCGTCCAATTCCGGAAGAGTTTCAAAAAGTTCCGACAATAGCCATAAAAGGAAGGTTGAATATAGTATCGGGTTTTGAAACAGCTTTACACTATGTAGAATATTAATATAACCGCGACCCTCAGGTGTCACCTGGATAAAGTCAAGAATATTCAAATCCGGCTCTCCGAAAAAGTAATTGCCTCCCTGATCCTCTATAGCAATCAACTTTCGCAGAATAGCACCCAGACTTTGAGTAGAAATACTGCCATACTTGATGGTAAAATCTTTGGCATTTTCGCCTACATATTGCAGCATTGCACGCAAATCCTTCAAGTCAATAAGCAAAAGCCCTTTGTCATCAGCTATCCTGAAAACAATATTCATGATTTCCGACTGAGTATCGTTAAGCTCCAGCAATCTCGAAAGCAATATTGCTCCCATCTCAGAAATTGTGGTTCGGACAGGATGTCCTCCCTCACCGAATATATCCCAGAATCGAACCGGATAAGACTTGAATTCAAAGTCTTCAATACCCATCATATTAATTCTTTCCTGAATTTTGGGACTGTCTGTTCCTTTAACTGCAAGACCTGCAAGATCACCTTTGATATCGGCAAGAAAAACCGGAACTCCACAATCACTAAAAGATTCCGCCAACACTTTCAATGTAACGGTTTTTCCGGTACCGGTTGCTCCGGCAATTAATCCATGGCGGTTTGCCATTTCAGGTAAAAGATAAACCGGTGTATTTCCTTTTGCTATCAGAATCTTATCATCACAAAACATATTTATCTCTCCTTATACTATGGTATTAATTGCAGGTAAACAGACATTGTGCCCCTTATGTTTTGATCCCCCTTCTTCGATATACTGCTTTCAAAACTCAGGGGCACCATATCCACCTATAAACTATTATACTCCGATTCTGCTTTCATTCCTAGTACAATGTTAAGATTTCCGTTACGGCAACGAAGGGCATCTATGAATTCCTTTTCTTTAGTACCATAGTATAAGTTAACCAAATACACAAGCTCATACAACGTGCCGAGATCGGTAGTTTTAACCTTTTGAAGTTCATGGCTTACCGTATATTTATTGAAAATATCTTCAAATTCCCTTTCGTAGTCCAAATTTTCCGGAACTACGACTTTTAGCACTTTATACGGTGTTTTCATCGCACCGAAATTGATTTTTTTCAGGATAACCATAAACGCGCAGAGGAATACCGTAAAAAGCACGGCATACGCAAACAATCCCACACCGCACGCAAGACCGGCTGCCATTGCAAAGAATATGTAGCTGATATCCTTAGGATCCCCCGGCGCACTCCTGAACCGGATAATAGAAAAAGCACCTGCCAGACTGAAAGCCCTTGCAATATCGCTACCTATTAATAAAATCATAACAGCAATAATACATGGTATCATAATTAAAGTAAGAGTAAAGTTTTGGGAATAGCTTCCTTTTGAATGAGTTTTTATGTAAATATAGCTGATAAGCAATCCCAATGCAAAAGATATAATAATTGTTAGCATTGCGCTTCCAAAGGATAATTTTGTGTTAATTGTGGTATTAAATATTGCATCAAGCAACTTTCTTCAGCCCCCTCCATTTTCGTTTCCATTATCATTTTCTTGTATTCTGTCCCGTATTTTGAGAAGCTCGTTTTAAAAATCTTGAACTCGCTTAACATTTTAGAAAGCCATATCGGTATACTCTTTTCAGCCTTAACCTCCATAAGCCAGATACCATCGTCAAGCAGTCTTTCTCCATAATCTCCTAATTCAAGCCTCAGATCCGTTCTTCTGCTTCTAATATTCGTATCAAAGGTAATTCTTAAATCCCTGTTATTGATACCGAAATATGCTTTTCTGTCATAAGCCAGATAAAGCTTGGGCATTAGAACATATCTTCGAAATATATACTCAATTTCATTCAGTACCTGCTTATTCATATAATCCTTGTAATCAGGCTTCCTTCCGGTTTCGGCAAACTTGTAGGCCTCTGTTAACTTGAGTTTGGTTCTTCTTTTATTCACAAGTCCCAATACCTTTTTCTTTATTTCCAAATATACCTCATCCTCCGGTGAAGGAACACCATATGCACGCAGCCTTAACTTTTCCTTATATTTAGGCTTTGACAGTGAATGTCTTATAAGTTGATTGTCAAAGGTATCGTAGTAAATATTGCTGATGGTGTAAAAAGAGTTAGTTTTCTTGTTATACTCATCCAATTCCATATAATCGCAAAGTATGTTTTGAACCTTCTCAAAGGTGGCATCGTCAATCAAATACTTTACCTCATATCTATTGAAAACCTCAATGGCCACATCTTCATCTCCTTTCCAGCCCTAATTACAATAAACAATACAAGAATCAATTAAGATCTAAAGTGCTAATTCTGTGCCGGCAATTTATCGATTTTTCTCAACAAAAACCTTTTCAAAAGCGAAACATCGAGAGAATCGATACTGCCATCGGCATCAACATCCGCTGCTTTCTTATCTACATAGTAGTTTTGCGGTAAGGATCTAAGTATGTATCTTTTGAGTATGGTTAAATCCAGAGAATCTACAAATCCATCTGCATTAACATCACCATACAAAGTGGGCGGTGCAAGGAGCGGTTTAAATACTGCCGTTATGTTAACATCCTTCGAAAGAGTAAAGGTTACGGTATCCGATGATTGATCTGCTCCGGATATTCCCTCCCAATGGTCAAATACATAACCGTCTTTAGGTATTGCCTTTACTGTTACCGGAACTCCCCTGAAATATATGCCGGTCCATGAATCAGGGTTTGTGACTGCCGGAGTTCCCGACTGTATATCTATGGAATTAATCTTAATATGACCCATGTCCGTGTCGGTGTTCAAGGTAACGTATGAAGTACCGGTCACGCCGTTGGATCTAAACTTATTGATTATGTGCTGCCTTACATATGTAGGCCGATTATTGGCATAGTTTTTAATAGTCTGAACTTCTTCGCTCCATGTTTTATCCATAAAGCTGGTTCTTGTCAGCTTGATAAAGGGCCAGCGGTCAGTGTGTTCCTGCATTTCCGGTTCAAGGGTCGAGACCACGCCGTCTATAATCTCATTTACCCTTGACGGAACAAAAGAAGTATTCAATTGGTCTGCAAAACGGTTTATGAACTCGTTTCTAAACTCATCATTCTGAAGCAGGGTCTTAAACAGAAATACAGCCCACGGTTCGTTTGCATAACCTTCTTGAGTATCACCGGCCGCAAAAGCCAGAGTGTTATGGGACACGGGTTTTTCATACAATCCAAAGCCAAAATCGGTGTCTTTTAAGAACCATCTCCACCTTCCGTCCTGTCCGTAGGGTGCATCGGGCTCATACTCACCGCTTTCGGTTTTGTACCTCCATATACTCACATTGTTTCCAGGCCAGTCCGTATTTCCGAAGAATATTTCGGCAACATTGTAATCAATGTAATTATCGATATCTATTTTCGTTTTAATATAATCATAGGTACTTTTATCGGTGATGGAATGTGACTTCAAATAGTTTATAACATCTTCCGTATATGCCAAAACATCCTCCGGGTCTCCTTCCTGAACACTGGGTTTTTCAAAAACATCAAGAATTGCAACCCTATCGCCATCAAGATCGTAATGATCTTTTAGATATTTATCATCGAACCGTTCACGGAAATGGTATATTCCCCAATACTCACCGTTCAAAAATACTATGCAAGGTCTGAAGGACTGGGTATCCAGTTTTAGATGGGATACAAGGCTCTGCATCATCTCATCCCTAAATAAAGCACCGGTCCAGTCATTTCCTGCATTTCTTAATATGAGACGTTCAAAGTTTTTTATTTTTTTGCCGGTTCCCGTTCCTCTAAGGCCGGGGAATATTTCGTATTTGAATTTATCAGTATCCCCATCACCATGATCTGCATATAGACGGAAGGACTTTTGAGGATACTTTCTTGTATATCCCCCATGTATGCGCATGCCTGCGGATTGAGAAAACCACGTACTTCCATCGGTATCAAATACTTCTACATGTACAGGTCTTTCCCATTCAGCCCCACTATTCTCATAGTTTTGATTTACATAAAGTCCCGTAGTTTTATCAAACAAATTCTCATATTCGGTTACCAGTGAAACCACCGGCAAGGTATACCGGTTATAAATGTCGGGATCAACAAAATATGAATGTGTGACTACCTTGCTTTGAGCACCGTCTTCCCTTACAGCAACGGCTTTTATGGTGGTACACTTAAACACTTCACCCTTCGGTGCTTTCCATCTGTTCCATATATCGTTGGATATATCCTGAATCATAGAAAGCACATTGGGATCACCCTTCCTGCTTTTGATTCTAATATTCCTGTTATATTCATAAGTCCCAGCCTCTCCGGGAACAGGATCGGAACAATCCGTAGTATAGTAGATCTTCACATTTGATTCTTGAGCAGAAATCTGCAAATCAAACTCATTGGTATAAAATCCTCCTGCATGGGAAAATACCGGCTCTGACACAGGAATCAAGCTTGATTCGAAAATATTGGCACTTCCGGGAGTCGGTTTTAACAACGACATTTCCGATGAGCCGTCGGTTTTTCTTCCATAGGCCTCATCATCCGAAAGGTTTATTAAAATCATAATGTCAATAACCGTCCCGTCGGGGTTCTTTAATGTCAGTACTTCACCGGATTTACTCAATTTGAAGTTCGTATGCAGCTGTCCGTCCGCTGCTACCTTGTTTTTATCGGAAGCCCAGAGCAGCAAATATCCACGGGCAGGTACGGTAACATCCGGAAAAACCCATTCCGCTGAAGTGTCGGCTATGGTATAACCGGCCAGATTAACATCCTTATCACCGGCATTATATATTTCAATCCAATCGGAGTACGCTCCTCCCTTGCTTCCAAACTCGGGATCATCAACATCCCCGTCCCTTATGGTTGAAACATTGGATGCCATGACTTCATTAATAAACAGAGTTTGCTCCGGTAAAATTTCCGGAATATTTGCCGAACCGGGAGTTGCTTTGGAAAAAACAACAAATTTGGATGAACCGTCAGTCTCCCGTCCGTAGCTCTGATCATCGGCAAGGCTTATAATATCTACCGAATCAATAACAGTACCGTCGGGAGCTTTGAATATCAAAGGCTCTCCGGAGGCACTAAGCTTGAAATTGGTATGCAGTTGTCCGTCTGCTGCTACTTTGTCCTTGTCTGAAGCCCAAATCAGCAGATACCCTCCCGCGGGAACAATTCCTTGCGGAAAAGTCCATTCAGCCGAACTATCGGCAATGGTATAGCCTGTTAAATCCACATCCTTCGTACCGGCATTGTATATTTCAATCCAGTCGGAGTACGCCCCTCCTTTACTTCCATGCTTCGGATCATCAATATCACCGTCCCGAATAGTAGATTCATTGGAAGACATGACCTCATTTATAAAAAGAGTCTGATCTGTCTTCGCATTGGCAGAAAACCAACTAAAAGGTGTCAACATTGTCAACAGCATTATAACAACAAGGACAACCGACACTGATTTTCTCATCTTCATCTCCCCTTTTTAAAAATTTATGTATTATAAAAAAATAATACTCTCAGTATATAAGTTCGTTATAAACTAAATACTTTAGGCTAATTTTAAGGAATTTCTCTGACGAATTTAAGAAATTACAGCAAAACGATTCGAAGTAGGGTAACTTTACTAAATACGTTTAAAATAACAGGACAATTTTTTTAGACAAAAACACATCCTTAAAACATTCCAACCTTCGTAATTATTTTATAATTAAAACGGTAAATAATCAATATTATACGTTAGAATAGGGGGCATAAAATAAAATGTGAAGAAAAGCATTCCGAAAAATTAAGCTTTGGAATACTTTTCTTCACTACAATAATTTATCTACCCCATTAGAAAAAAGTAAGGGTTAAAAGAAAATACTTAAATTTGCCGGTCATTATGCGGTTTCAATAGAGGCATCTTCTTGCAGAGATAACCTTTCAATAGCCCACTCCCTCATCTTATATTTCAAGATCTTTCCTGCGGCATTCATCGGAAACTCAGTAACAAATTCAACATAACGGGGAGTCTTGTGCTTTGCCATATGGGAACGGACATAATCCTTTAACTCATCGGCGGTCATCGTTTCGCCGTCCTTTAATATTACACATGCCATGATTTCTTCACCATACTGTTTGTCAGGCACTCCAATAACCTGTACATCCCTAACCTTTGGATGAGTGTAGATGAAATCCTCAATCTCCTTCGGATAAATATTCTCACCACCGCGAATAATCATATCCTTGATTCGTCCGGTTATCTTAAAGTTGCCGTTTTCGTCACGCCTTGCCATATCGCCGGTATGAAGCCATCCGTCTTTGTCAATGGCTGCAGCTGTGGCTTCCGGCATTTTATAATATCCCTTCATAATATTATATCCGCGGGCAACAAACTCTCCATCGGTATTATCCGGTAAATCTTCACCGGTTACCGGGTCAACAATTTTGCACTCTATACCCGGAAGCGGACGTCCGACAGTATTAACACGAACTTCGATCGGGTCATCCACACGGCTCTGGGTACATCCGGGCGATGCCTCGGTCTGACCGAAGACAATGGTTATCTGAGTCATGTTCATCTTATCTATAACATCCTGCATTACCTTAATAGGACATGGACTTCCCGCCATAATACCGGTTCTCATATGAGAGAAATCGGTATTCTTAAAATTCTCATGCTCCATCAATGCGATAAACATGGTGGGAACTCCATTCACGGCGGTTATCTTCTCGCGGTTGATACAATCCAACGACACACCCGGTGAAAAATAAGGTATCGGACACATTGTCGAACCGTGGGTGACACATGCAATCATCGAAAGTACCATTCCAAAGCAGTGGAACATCGGCACCTGGATAAGCATTCGGTCGGCGGTAGACAGGTCCATGCAATCCCCGATGCATTTTCCGTTATTTATTACATTGTAATGAGTTAGCATAACTCCCTTCGGAAAACCTGTAGTTCCCGATGTGTACTGCATATTGCAGACATCATGCTTGTTTATGGAATATGCACGGCGAAATACCTCCTCAATCGGAACTCTGTCCGCCAGCGCAACTGCCTCATCCCATGTCAAACAACCCTTCTGTTTGGAATCGATTGTTATTATATTGCGAAGGAAAGGCAAACGTTTTATATGCAATGGTTTTCCAGCCTCTGAAGTTTCCAGTTCCGGACATATTTCCTTAATAATGCTGACATAATCCGAATCTTTATATCCGTCTATCATAACCAGTGTATGAGTATCCGACTGGCGCAGCAAATATTCAGCCTCATGAATTTTATATGCAGTGTTTACAGTGACAAGTACCGCACCGATTTTCGTTGTTGCCCAGAAGGTAATAAACCATTGGGGAACATTGGTTGCCCAGAGTGCAACATGATCTCCCGGCTTAACTCCCAGTGCAATCAAAGAGCGGGCAAAAGTGTCAACATCATCTCTAAACTCAGAATATGTCCGTGTATAATCCGTTGTAGTGTAACGGAACGCATATTGATCGGGAAACTCCTCAACAACACGGTCCAGCAACTGAGGAAATGTCAAATCAATCAGGATATCCTTCTCCCATATATATTTTCCCGTACCGGCAGCATTTTCAAACAAACGCCCTCTTGCAACATTTTTTTCGGTATAACGGCTCATATAGTTTGCAAAGTTCGGGAAAACAACTCCGGCATCGTCAAGGTCAGCTGCCCATCTTTTAACCCATTCCAGAGAAACATATCCATCGTAATTAATTGATCTTAGAGCCAGCATAATATCGTCAATCGGCAAGTCTCCCTCACCCATCATGCGATAACGTACTGTACCGTTCTCCACAACCGAATCCTTTATGTGAACATATTTTATATATGCACCAAGGTTCTGTACCGTTTTTCCCGGTGTCTCTCCCGCAAATCTATATGGGTGGTGTGCATCCCACAGTGCTGCCACAGCATCACTTGCCACACTGTCTAAAAGTTTACATAATCTTGCAGTATCGGAATATACACCGTTAGTTTCAATTAGCAAAGTTACACCTTTTTCTTCCGCAATAGGCACCAGCTTCTTAAGGGCATCCAAAACCACATTATCGTCAACATCTCCGTTGGGCTGGGGTTCTAGATCTCCAAGAACACGGACATAAGGTGTTCCCAGCTTAGAGGCAAGATTAATATATTGCACAATCTCCTCATGATTCTTTTGCGCATTCTCAGCAAATTTCAAGCAACAGCCTGAAGAAAAGCACGGAATCTCAAGACGAAGTTCCGCAAGTTTTTTAGCTGTTTCGGGCAACTGTGATTCTGTAAAAGGCTTTGCGTTTACAGCAAAGATTTCATCTCCCAATCCCCTAATTTCAATACCGTCAAATCCGAAATCCTTAGCCATCGAATATATTTCGGACCAGCTAAAGTCAGGGCATCCCAGCGTTGAAAATGCAATTTTCATAACAATCCTCCTTAATTTATTAAAATATTATAAAGTTATTTATAAACACAATTTTTTATAGCCTTTTTGGAATAATAGCCAAGCCTTTTGGATATCGTCCCCCTTTGATTGCCGGAAATTTTACTTTGCAAAATTTCGTTAAATAAAAAAGCCTTCGTCTCTTAAACTTATTCCAGAGACGAAAGCATTATACTCCCGCGGTACCACTCTTATTGGTATAAATACCCACTCTGCGACATCGAAAAAATCAATGCCCTCTCATGATAACGGTGAGATACCCGTTCCCACCTACTTGCCTCACGGATTATTACCGAAAAGCTTTCAGCAGAATGCTCCAAGGCGAGTTTCACAATCTGCTCCGTGTACTGTTTTCCAGCAACCAACAGCTCTCTGAAACACTAAAAGCAGCGTTTTCTCCTCATCAACGCATTTTGACCCTTTTAATTTTTATCATTTTTTTGATATGTTATCAAATATATTTTTCCTTGTCAAGATGCGTTGTTTTATATTTCGCTATGTAGTATTATCCATATATTCTAATTTATTGTTGCGCTAATCGTATTTTTCTCATCATCCTCCAAATCTTGCTTTTCCAGAGGAAAGGTTACCTGCCAATATCCCTTTGTATATAATCCGGTTGCAACATAATATCCATACAGCGAGTATTGTTCAATTTCCGATGGAGGAACTTCAAAAATATATTCCGTATATTTAATATCATCATCTTCCTTGACACTAAAATCAAAATTGCAAACACAATTAATTTCTTTTCCGTTCTTATCTTTTAAAATAAAGTATCCAAAATTATCCCCCACCATATTTCTCTTAATAGATGCTTGAACATGCAGAAAACCGTCTATATATCCAATGCCCGTTAATTTGAAGTCCTCAATTTGAAAACCCATGGAATCTGATGGAACAAGTACATTAGCCGTTCTCCGGTAATCCGGAATAAACTCTCTATATTTGCGTCCCCCTCCACCACCGGGGTTGACTTCCATTGTCGGTGGATTACTTTCAATACTTCCCATATCCACTTCAACCGGTATATCCTTATACATACGCTTATGGCTTATAAATTCTCTAACGGAAAATGTAATTTTATCCCCTTCGATTTTTTTATTACCCCACTCCGTTATTGATATGAGAAAAGTTGCTGTTTTTGATGCCTCATCAAAACCCACCAGCTCACAGGTAGCAGAGCTGTCAAAGGGCCGGTTAATGGAATAACTGTCGTAAAGGTCTATAGTATTATCTATTCGGTCTCCTGTAATGTCTTGCATTGTAATGTATATTTCAGCCGTATTATCATGAATATATGCCGATACAACCTCCATTTTAATACCATTATCCACACAAGACTTCCGTACGGGCATGAAAAATTGTGCAACACTTGGGGAAACAGCATACATAAGCTGATAAACAATGGGTACATTTGCTGCAAGTGCAGGGGTTACGGTCAAAGTGATTATAGCAATCACCGCTGCAATTGCCACAGATTTACGTAATAAGGCTATTGACTTGTTTGCTTCCCTATGGGGTTTATTAATCGATTCAATCACTTTATTTACGATCTCTTGATCGGGAAAAATCCGCTCGTTCATTTTACGGTATTCTTCTCTAAACATCATAGCCCTCCTTCAATATTTCTTTTAACTTACTTCTCGCACGGGTAAGCTGAGCTCTGACAGTAGATGGCTTTTTATGTAATATTTCACCGATTTCCTCCACTTTCAGATCCTCATAATAAAATAGATGTATTACTGTTCTGTACTTTACAGGCAGCTTTTGGAGCTCATAGTGAAGATTGGTTTCTTCCTTGGTTTCAAAAATTATTGATTCATCTAACGGCACAATTTTTTTCTTCCAGGATGAGGTCCACATTTTCCTGCAGCAGTTAACAGTAACTCGTATAAGCCAAGCCTTCCTATGTTTCTCAGTTTCAAACTGCGGCCTTTTCCTTATATACCGTAGAAAAACCTCTTGATAAATATCATCAGCACTGCATCTATCTCTCGTATGGGAAAAAGCCAGTCTGTAGACCATATTGGAATATGCATTAATAACACTTTCCAAGGAATCATTTGCGCAAAACGATTCTTGCTCCATTCGTAAACCTCCTTTCACTATTAATACCCCATAGCACCTTCAAAAGCTGCAAAATTTTAAAAAAAATCATCCTAAAAAGGATGTTTTGGATGTGGAGTTAATTTTCCTTTCGACTCTCTCCCATATAATCAATATCACCGTACCGATTAAATAACAGAGAATATCTTTTATATCAAAGGAAGTTCCCATAATCGTAGAAAGTATTTTATATTTCCTCAAATGCAATATGTCCACAATTCGGAAATATTGAGCCGTCTCCACAATACACGAAAAAATAAAAAGGTATATGGGTAAATACTTTACAGGCTTTTTTATAATTCCTCTAATGAAAGCATACATCAGAATAACCACCAGTATATCCCCCACGTAGGGTCTTATTATGGCATCCCTCACAAATACTCCGATTATTATTTCAACTATCAATAAAATAAAAAAAACGATTAGGCATTTTAAATTTAATTTCATTTGCCGATCCCACCTTTTTGGTTGTAAAACTTTAGCCGGAATATAATAATATGTAATACACTCTACAAAACATTATATACATAATAGCCGTTACCGTAAATATGAAGTGGTTGCGCCGGCCATATAATTTATAATAGCGTTAGATTAAATTTTTCATCAGGCAAATTACATAAGAGGTGCAAAAATTCTCAGAACGGTTCCGATTAACCTTTTATACCACTTCACGCTTTTTATATCTTGCAATGTTATTTCCTTGCATACTTTAAGTGTGCTGAGAAAATCCTCTTTAATAGCAAGAACACATCTGCTTTCATACATCCACACACCGCATTCGAAATGAAGGTAAAAGCTCCTATAATCCATGTTTATCGAACCTACAACTGCGTACTCATCATCGGAAACCAAGGTTTTAGAATGAATAAATCCAGGAGTGTACTCGTATATCCTTACACCGCTTTCTACCAAGACCTTATAATTTGATCTGGTAACTGCATGTACATACCATTTGTCCGCCAGATGCGGAGTAATGATACGGACATCCACTCCGGATTTTGCTGCAGCAGTCAATGCCTTTGTCATTCCATAGTCAATAATCAGATAAGGAGTTGTAATATAAACATATTTGTTTGATTTGTTCAGCAAATTCAAATAAACTATTTCGCCGACGGTCTCATCGTCAAAAGGGCTGTCTGCAAAAGGTTGAAAATATCCTTTTTGGTCTTCCGTTTTAAAAGGATTGTTGTATTTAAACTTGTTAAAATCCTCATCTACTCCCTTTAGATAACCCCACATGGAAAGGAACATTACTGTCATATTCCATACGGCTTCTCCCTTGATCATTATCGCATTATCCTTCCAATATCCATACTTTTGTATCTCATTAATATATTCATCTGCAAGGTTAATGCCTCCGGTAAACGCAGTATGCCCGTCAATTATTGTTATTTTTCTATGGTCCCGGTTATTTATTTTAGCCGACAGAACAGGTCTTACAGGGTTGAAAACACAGCATTTGATTCCGATTTGCTCTAATTTTTGACGATAGTTCCTCGGCAAAAGCAAAAGGCAGCCCAAGTCATCATATATTATGCGTACATCTACACCTTTTTTAGCTTTTTCAGCCAATATATTCAGTATGCTGTTCCACATAACCCCTTCATGGATAATAAAGTATTCCATGAAAATAAAGTGCTCTGCCTTTTTTAATTCCTCCTTCAGCCTTTCAAACTTTAATTCTCCTATTGGAAGGTATTCACCGGTTGTATTTTTGTAGGGTGGAAAAAAAGCAATATTTTGAATATATCTTGATTGGGCAACCGCACCCTTGTCATGCAGCATTATCTCTTCCAATACAAGGGGCTGTGGAACCAAAGCATTTTGTATTTTAAGTCCGATTGCCATTAATTTTTTCTTTTCCCGTTTGCTCATTTTCTTTCCGCCAAAAAAAATGTAAAACAAACCGCCGAAAATGGGGAATAACAATATGGGAATAATCCATGCAATCTTATACGAAGGATTGCTCTTGTCATTCAGTATCCATAATACTGTAAGTACACTGACAATTATGCTTCCCCAATAAAAGATAACAAAGTAATCATTAAACCTTAAGATGACAGCTATTAAGACAGCCAGCTGTATTGCAATAGCTAAAGATATAAGAACGACTCTATGGTAAAAGAACTTAATAATTGCTTTAATTTTATTCAACATATTTGTCCTCATCCCTTAAAAAAGCAGTTCATAATTCAATATATTCATATTATTGCTCTATATATTTCGGCAAAATCCTTGGGATTATCAATTTATTATAAACTATATAGGATTACAACTTTTTTCATCCTTAGAAAGTTAGTTTCCCGTAATCAATGAAAAAAGCATGAAATCTACCGTAATAGTATATCCTTGAAGCTCTGTATTAATTAAAATCGTCTCTTTAATAGTATAAACCTTTTCGCTGAGATCTTCTTGATTTTTTACATAACATAGTGTATTATGAATATATGAATAGTTGTTCACATGTACATATATAGGAGGAGTCAATATGCATATAACCGATATCATTTCACTAATATTATTAATTACTTTTGCAACCGGATATATCCTGAAGCTGGTAATATTAAAGCAAAGAAACAAGATTAATGCTAATGTATTGGCAAAAGGAAATAAAGACCTTTCAATTTATGGTACAGAAATGCTCGTTTTGGTCTCAAGTTCATTGTGGTTGCTGACTTGGATATCTGAAATTTTATTTCATAACCAAATATCCTCTCATGTTGGCTTCTTGTTCAATTATGGCTTCACAAAATGCATAGGCATTATGATAACAGCTTTGGCTGTGGGTATATTTATATTAGCAACAGTTAATATGAAAAGCTCCTGGAGAGTAGGTATAGATAAAAACACTAAAACAACATATCATCACCTTAATTGTTATGATAATTAACAGTATTGCCTTTCACTTATTGATATTACAAGAAGAAAAACAACTGCTATCAGTTTTCGGCGATGAGTATGAGAGGTATAAAAGAAAAGTCCCCAGATACTTTTTAATATTTTGAGTTTAATCTATTTTTAATTTGTGAGGTTATAGATTATGGAAAACTACGAAAACAGAGTAAGAGCACTATATAAAATATTATCAAAAGCATATGACTTAATGGATTTGATTATTTTCTCCAATGAAAAATCCAATCCGAGAAAAGGGCTGGCAAGCAAATTACCGAATGACCGATTAAGAGTTCTGGATATTTGCTGCGGTACCGGAAACAGTGCAATTGCTATAGCTAAAAAGAATGACAACAATACTGTTATTGGCATCGATTTGTCGAGTGACATGCTGAAAGCAGCAAGAAATAAGGCTATTAAAAACAAGTTTGACAATATATCCTTTAGAGAAATGAATGCTGTAAAAACGGATTTTTCAAACGAAAGTTTTGATGTAGTTACTGTTTCGCTTGCACTCCATGAGATGCCCCAGGAGCTTATAGATTTGATACTTACCGAAATAGGCAGAGTTCTAAAGCCAAGCGGTAAACTTTATATTATAGACTGGGACAGGCCAAAACATCCAATAGCCTCTCTTGTATTTGCAATATTCCCAACTTTGTTTGAACCTAAAGTATTCAAAGATTTCTTGAAGATTAATTGGAAGCAATTGTTAGATAAATTTGCTTTTAAATATTTAGACACGGAACGCTATACATTTACAAAGCTAGTTATTGCTATAAAATCAGAGTAAAAACTTAATATTTTTTAGCAGTAAAAGCCCCGGGAATATCCTTCCCAAGGCTTTTACCTGACTTTCGATATCAACTGTCTATATCCTCTTGCGTAACTCTCCACACACTATTAACGGCTATTTTTTAGGAAATTCTTTTATTTTTCTCAGAATAAACCTCTTCAGATATGATACATCCAACGAGTTTATTTCACCATCGCCGTCCACGTCTGCCACCCATAAAGGATCCTCAACGTCAAAACCGTCAATCTTTCTTAAAACATATCTCTTTAAAAGTGTAAGATCCAATGAGTCAATGCTTCCGTCTGCATTAACATCTCCAACCTTCAGATTGGATATTGGTGTGGGGGTCGGTATCGGAGCATCCGTATCAGGTTCACCGTAAACGATACCCCTTCCGTTGGTAGCAATATAAACCCGTCCATAAACTCTTGGATCTCCCGTTATTGCCGTATCAACAGCGCCATAACCGTGCTGGTCATCGTTAATGCGTACCCATGTCTTACCGGCATCATCGGAGCGGAAAAATCCCAAAACATTGTCTATTTCACCGGTTATATAGATTGCCATGTAATCCTGACCCGGTGCAGCTTTACCGAAGCCTACCACATGCGCGGTAGATACATTTGAAATCTTTGTGAAGGTAGCACCACCGTCAGTAGTTTTCCACAATCCTCCGTCCCTGGCAGCCATCCAGACATGTCCTTCTTTTCCCGGAACAGCTTTTATATCATTAACCGATACCGGCAAATCCGATGCAGCTGTTGCAGTAAAGCTTTCACCGCCATCGGTACTTACATAGAACTTTCCGTTATAAAAGGCATAGAACTTCTTTCCGTTTACACGGTCCGATGCAACCTTTGCCCCGTTGCTAATGCCTCTGCAGACAGTCCAGGAACTGCCGTTGTTGGTTGTAAGTGCCGGAGACGAATCCTTCGGTGTCCAAATAACTGCTTTCGCATCGGCAGAAACAGCAACCTTGCCGCCGCCCACTGCATTTCCGGGCTCACTGGGTGCCTGGAACCAGTTCTTTCCGCCATCATAGGAGAAGGAAATACGCTTTACTGCATTTGATTCATTTTCTGAAACCAAAGCCATAAAGTTCGGTGAAAGTTCAGCATAATCAATACCTGTTCCTGTCGTATAAGATGATACATGGAACTTTTTCGGACCCACTTTCAAATCCTCATGGTAAAATCCAACTATATCTCCTACTGCACTAACAAGCGGAGCTCCCTCCGGTGGACTTACCAGACCTAAAACAGCACATTCTTCAATTCCTGTGGCTTTTACCTCTATTTTCACCTTCCGGCCTTTATCCCAGTCGGTAAGGTTGTCGGTACCGTATATCGTAGCACCGGTACCATACATCATACGGTCCGAATTGAACGGGTCAATCTCAATATCACCTATCATCCAACCCAATTTAGGATTTATTTCCGGAAGAGGTTTCTCTGTGCCCCAATCCAGCCATGGAGCTTTGGAAATATCCTGTTCATAATGCAGTATACGCTCGGGATACATTCCCCATTCCCATATATTTTTCCATGTCTTTCCTCCGTCAGTGGTACGGAAAATAAACTCGTCAGGCCACCACGCATTCATGGAAGACACAAGCATAACATCAGGATTCTGTGCATCTACTGCCAACCCGGCAAAGCAAAAACGGTTATCCGAGCTGGAATAAGGCAAAGGACTGATATCGGTCCATTGACCTGTCTTGGTATTATATTTCCAAACCTGGCCCTTTCCGTTGCCGTCATATGGTCCGCAGGTATCACCATAGGTTATGATTAACATACCGTTTGATGCCACAACTCCATGATGAGGAAGTAATCCTTTGGGTTGTCCGGGAACAGCTTCCCATGTAGCACCACCGTCGGTACTGCGGTAGATACTTTCGTCCTTATCGGCTACTCCGACATATATGTCCTTGGTAGCTTTTCCGCGGGTGCTGCTGCTTTTATCGAAAGCTACCCAAACCACTCCGATAATATCTTTGGTATAATCAAAGTTAGGATCATATACATAATCTCCGGGATTTGGGAAATTGGTAACCTTGGACCATGTTACACCATAATCGGTACTTCTCCACAATCCGTTCCCGCAGCGGGCACCGAAATACAGTATGCTGTTGTCATTGGGGTCAACTGCCAAACGTTCACCCATGGAACGTCCCGGCATATTTCCGCCGTTCTTGAAGGGTAATATTGTTTTTTCCCATGTTTTACCTCTGTCTTTAGAACGTAGGATGGCACCATTGTTTGGAAGCCAATCGTTGGTATACATACCGGCTGCTATGTAAACACGGTTCGGATCTATCGGGTCTGCAGCCAAGCTTTCCACTCCATAGTAGCTGTACTCATCCATTTGAAAATGGTCGAGCAAAGGAATCCATGTCTCGGTAGAAGGGTCCCAACGGTATGCTCCCCCGATATCGGTACGCGCATAAATCAAATCTTTTTCCGCTTCACTGAATATTATTCCCGGAACAAATCCTCCCCCTCCGCCAATCACTACATTGTCCCATTTATACGGAACACTGCCCACAGCCTTGGTTGAAACAGGAGAAGCAAAGATTGATGTGAATGCTAAAGCCACTGCAAAAGCAACAGCTTTAAACCTGCCAATTAACTTTTTACTCATAAGCCAATCCTCCCTATAAAAAATATAATGTTAAAAGTGGATTTTCTCCACATTACAGTTTCTTTTTTTACACCTCGGTTCAAAGAGAATTTTTCAATTGAAGAAAAATTCTAAATGGTGAACATCTATCACCTCGTTATAAAAATTCGCTTTTACTGGGTGCTTTCATGTATACTCGTTTTAAAACAACTCTTTTGATAAAGGATATGCACTGATTAAAATGATAAAATGTACTATTTGTCCGATCTCTCCAAACAAAAATAAACCGTTGATCCAAAGTATTATTGGACCAACGGCTTTTACCGATAATGCGTCAATATAAAATTGAATATATACCGCTAAGAAAGTTTTAGACTAATCTCTACTAAGATTCTCAATATACTCCACAGCTTTATTGAGATAATCATGATCCACTTTCTCAATTTCTCCGCCGTCGCATAGCTCTGCAACCGAGGGGTCAATTGGCATTCTTCCCAGAATCGGCACTCCCAGCTCTTCCGCAACCTCATCCAATTTGCTCTTACCGAACAATTCTATCTCTTTCCCGCAATCAGGGCATTTAATCCAGCTCATATTTTCAACGATTCCCAGCACAGGTTTATTCATAGACTTTGCCATATTATATGCTTTTTTCACAATAAGCGAAACCAGATCTTGGGGCAATGTCACAATAATCACACCATCCAAGGGTATGGATTGAAAAACAGTCAAGGGCACATCTCCGGTTCCGGGAGGCATATCTATAAAAAGATAGTCAATATCTCCCCATATAACGTCGGCCCAGAATTGTTTTACAATACCGGAGATCATGGGACCCCTCCATATAACCGGAGAGTCTTCCTTATCCAGCATCAGATTAATTGACATTACCTTGATATCGTTATGTGTACGTTCAGGATAAATCCCCAATTCGCTTCCTTTCACCATCCCGTGGACTCCGAACATTTTAGGAATGGAGGGACCGGTTATGTCCGCATCAAGCACTCCCACCTTGTAACCCTTTCTTCTCATCAATACTGCCAGGGTTGAGGTTACCAGGGATTTGCCGACACCACCCTTTCCACTTGCTATTCCTATCACTTTATGGATATGATTAAGCTCATTGGTCTTTTCGATAAAATCCTGTTTTTTGTTGGTGTTGCCTTTTTGAGGGCAGCTTTCTTTTGAGCACCCGCTCTCGGCACAATCTTTATTATTGCACTCAAAACCGTTATTCATTTTATCATCTCCCATGCGTCGCTTTCCAAGCAATATTTAATAAATAAAGCCAAATGAAGCTACTTCCATTATGTGCATATGCGCATAACAATATTACACCTATATCAAATAACATGTCAACACTGGCAAAAGCATCAGCCGAACAGATTTCTACTTCAGTTGCCGTATCAAGTACCGGTACTCCTCTTCAAGTCTTTCCTTGTCAGCACCAGGTTCTGAAAGCCTTGCCACTACCTCCGCAATTCTCATTTGCAAAGCAATCCTTTCCGCCTCGCTGTTGTTCGAGATTATTGACTTTTTCCCTCCATCGAAATACTCCTTCGGTGTCCCTTCAAACTCAACTATTTGCCGGTTTTCAACAATGAGCAGTCTGTCGGCAACTGCATTTACAAATTCTCTGTCATGGGAGACAAACAATACAGTTCCCTCATATTCCCTAAGGACATCCTCCAAGGCCTCAATGGACTGCATGTCAAGATAATTTGTGGGCTCATCCATCAAAAGAACATTGGCATCGGAAACAAAAAGCTTTGCAAAAGAAACCTTTATCCTTTCACCGCCGCTCAACACGCCAACCCTTTTATAAACATCCTCCCCTGATATAAGAAGCCTTGCCAGAATCGTGCGCGCCACCGTCTGGGACTGTACACTGTCCTTCATCACATTTTCCAATACGGTTTTGTCGTAATCCAGGTTTTCAAAGCCCTGACGAAAATAACCAAGCTTCGCTTTAGGCACAATATAAACACTATCATTGGTAGTATTGGCTATTAAGTTGAGCAATGTGGTCTTTCCTGCTCCGTTTTCTCCCCACAAGGCGGTCTTTGAACCGTTATAAACCTTGAACTGCGCACTGTCAAATATCTTTTTGCTGCCGTAGCTGAAAGTCAGCCCTTCGGAAGAAATGACAACCTTGTTTTTCGGGGGATCCGTTAAGGAAAAATCAAGCTTTATCTTTGGAATCTCTTTGGGCCTTTCTTTTACCTCAAGCTTTTCAAGCCGGGTTTTCAGACTGTTGACAGAACTGTCCAACTTTTTCTGCTTCTGTTGTGCATCCATCTTATGAAGCCTAGCCTCGGAATTTCCCATCCGTTTTGGAGTTTTTCTCATGGTTTTAGACCTATTTTGTCTATCCATTATTGCCTCTTCAAGCTTTGACTTTTCCGAAACATACTTATTGTATTCCAGCATCTCATACTGAAGCTCCCTATCCTTCTGTTCCTTATAGGAAGAATAGTTGCCAATGTAAATTTTTATTTTTGAATCCCTGACTTCGAGGATTTTGTTACAAAGGCTATCAAGCAAGGCTCTGTCATGGCTCACCAATAAAAAGGTTTCCACCTCCGACAGTTTTTGCTTTAATAGTTCTATACCTTTATAGTCAAGGTTTGCGGTAGGTTCATCGGCAAATAAAAGCAAGCTTTCATTTTTGAACGCATTTACTATCTTTATTCTTGTCTCTTCACCGCCGCTATATACCTCCTGATGGGTTTTATTGTTTAAATTGAACTCCTTGAGGTCTTTGGGATTCACATCTTTTATTTTCTCGTCGGAAAACTGGCGAATATAGGATATATCGCAATAATGCTTTACAAAGCCCTGGTCCGGTTCTATATCCAAAGACAATATGTTCAAAAGGGTTGTTTTTCCCGAACCGTTTTGACCCACAATTCCTATTTTGTCTCCCGAATATATTTTTAAATCGTCAAACTCAATAATAAGCTTGTCTCTATAATATTTTTTTATGTTCCCGGCTTCTAAAACAAGCATAAAAAATCTCTCCTTTCACATGAAAATAGCTCAAAGCATCGGATACCTTCTGCTTTGTCCGTTTCAATTGATGAAACAGCTATTAAATGTGCCGGAAAGATAATAAATATAATGTGTTAACCTCTGATATGAATATAAAACCTTAATACGCCTAAATATACATTAATAAGAATTATATTCTGACAATTAATTCAAATGACTAATATACATCTTACTGATATATATCAAATTTCTATGCTATTAAGGTGCATTCCACGACTTTCAAAGCTATGGAATATAGAAATTCTCAAACTCATTCTAATTTTTCGCAAATCCAACCAAACGGAGGTTGATCCAGCACAAACAAAGCACAAAGGCCCCTTTGCTCCAATAATACAGATTCTGTACTTTTGAATTCTCTGCTGAATTAACCGATCTTCATCGCCTAAATACCTTTCCCTTTCGTTAGATTTATCTTTATTTTACAGCATAATATCCCATAAATCAACAATCAATATTTAAAGGCGCATTTTAAATTAAAATGAAAAAAATATGTAAGAAGCATTTTGAAATTTGCTAAACTCAAATTTCTGAAACATTTTTCTTAATATTTATATAATGCACCCGGTATTTTCCCTCTTGAATTTTTCAAATTCCTCAACAATTTCAGGATGCATATCGAAAAAGCAGTTTAAGTAATTAATGTTTCTGAGGGTGTTGGCACTAACATTATGTTCAATTAATTCCGTCTCCTTTAAAAGATTCTCGCTGATTCCTATACTTTTTAAAAACCTTTCAATAATATTGTGCCTCTCCAATAAAAACCTCCCCAATTCCCTTCCTTTTTCCGTAAGGCTAATAATTCCGTACCTTTGATAATCCAAAAATCCTTGCGATGCCAGCTTTTGAACCATCTTTGTTGCGGAAGACGGCCTTACGTTCAGAAGCTCTGCCAGGGTATTTATTCGCATGTACCCTCCTTCCCGAACATTTCTATAAATCATTTCAAGGTAATCCTCCATAGCCGATGTAAGAGTTTTGCTTTCCTGTTTTTGCAGTTGATAACCCCGTACCGTATGAAACTCATTGTTTTTCATCATTATCACTGTCTCCATAAAATTTTGATTTATTTAATTATATTCGGAACACTAACATTTTATTTTACATATATTAGTCTTGAGAAACAAAATTTCTCACCGCTCATAACGTTTATATAATATGGCAGCTATCTATAACATATATTGGAGGTATTACAATGGATAAAAAATATATATCTCTAAATACCCTCCCTTTGGGAGAAAGAGCAGTAGTAAAATCTCTCACGTCCAACGGAATAACGAGAAGAAGAATGTTAGACCTCGGACTGGTTTCCGGCACCGTTGTAGAGGCTTTGCAGAAGAGTCCCTCAGGAGATCCGACTGCCTATCATATCCGGGGAGCCGTTATTGCACTTCGTTCTGAAGAGGCCAGTAAAATATTAGTAGAAATAAATTGATGACATATTAATTTTTCGGGAATAATCCTATAAAAAATAAGGAGGAGCTCTAGCATGGGTCTTACAAGCCAATCCACCGGAATGGGAATTCTGGTGAATGAACTTAAAATACAATTAACTACTCCCGATGACAAAGTTATTGCACTGGCGGGAAATCCAAACGTCGGCAAAAGCACGGTATTCAACAGTCTTACAGGTCTAAACCAGCATACGGGAAACTGGCCGGGTAAAACCGTCTCCAATGCTCAGGGGAAATACCGTCACAAAGATAAAAATTTTATCATGGTGGATATACCCGGCACCTATTCCTTAATGGCAAATTCTGTGGAGGAGCAAGTGGCAAGAGACTTCATATGTTTCGGTCAACCTGACACCACTGTTGTGGTAACCGATGCAACATGCCTTGAACGAAACCTGAACCTGGTTCTTCAAACAATGGAAATAACCGATAAAGTTGTGGTCTGTGTAAATCTTATTGACGAAGCGAAAAGAAAAAAAATCAGCATTGACTATAATAAACTGTCGGAAATGCTCGGAGTGCCTGTAATTCCAACAGCAGCCAGAAATAACAAGGGCCTTATGGAATTAATGGATGCTGTCTATGATGTAACCCACGGAATTATAACCAACACTCCGATTAAAATTACATATGACAATACACTTGAAGATGCAATAAACATGGTTCAGGAAGCAATACCCGAGAAAATTCAAAATAAAATTAGCAGCCGCTGGGTTGCCTTAAAGCTTCTGGACGGAGATTCAACCCTGTTGGAATCGTTAAACAAGTACCTCGGCTTCAATATACTCGATGATGCCAAACTTTTGGAATCCCTCAAAGCAGCGAAAGCATACCTGTCCCAAAACGGTATCGAAACCGAACAATTTAGGGACAGAGTTGTCTCAAAGCTTGTAACCGTTGCGGAGGAAATAAGCAAGAAAACCGTTACATTTGAAAGCAAGCAATATAACAACCTTGATAGAAAATTAGACAGGTTGCTTACATCAAAGACCTTTGGAATACCCATTATGCTTATCCTGCTGGCTGCAATTTTATGGTTGACCATTGTAGGGGCCAATTTCCCTTCGGAAATACTTTCCAATTTTCTCTTTTGGATCGAAGACCGTTTATCCGACTTTTTTCTTTGGCTGAATACACCGGAATGGCTTCACAGTCTGTTGGTTACCGGCGTGTATAGAACGGTTGCATGGGTCGTATCGGTTATGCTGCCTCCCATGGCCATATTCTTTCCGCTGTTCACTCTGCTGGAGGATCTGGGGTATTTACCCCGAATTGCATTCAATCTCGACAATTTCTTTAAAAAAGCCTGTGCTCACGGAAAGCAAGCACTGACCATGTGCATGGTTAAACCAATAATGTATTTTTTTAAAAAGGGACAAGGTGTATTACCCTGTCCCTTAAAATCATTATCTCTGTATAAAATTCAAAAACGCTTCCGCTTGCTTTTCCAAATGCGGACGGATTTCTTCCATCTTAAGCTTTCCTTGACCGTCAACGTACTGCCAGGCGTTGGGTACGGTGACTCTGGGTACATTCATAACCTTCATATCCAAAAAGCTAATGAGCGTAACCAAATGGTCTTGTGCAATAGCCGTTCCTGCCATACCGAGAGAAATTCCGCTTATTGCGGCGGGTTTGCCCGCAAGAACCTGAGGCTCATTATCGCTAACCGGGCGAGACAGCCAGTCAATAAGGTTTTTCAAAACACCTGAAAAAAAGTGATTGTACTCAGGGGTAAAGAACCAAATTCCATCGGCAGCCTTCACTTCTTCACGAACCCGCTTTACAGCTTCCGGTGCTGGAAATTCTATATCCTCATTCATAAAAGGTATGTCATGATAGTCAAGCAGCTTAAATTCAGCCGTATCTTTCAATATTTCTTTTGCTTCCAAAGCCAACTGCCGGTTATAGGACTCTTTTCTCAGAGAGCCGACAATGGCCAATATTTTTAATTTATTCATTATAATGCACTCCTCAATCAGTTATTTGGATTTATAAGTAAAAAGTATATAACTTTATTTAAATCATTCTTCGTATTTTTATCATTGAAAATACCCTTCCATGTCCTTTATTTATAATAATTTTACCACTTTTTTAAAGTTAATAAACAGTTTTTTACCCCATATTAAAAGTTAAATGTATCAAAACCTTTTCAAATGTGTTATAATTGCAATAATATGAGTAAATATATAGGATAACAAATATATGGGAGGTTCAGTACATGCCAATTAAAATACCCGATACTTTACCGGCGAAAGAAACGCTTACCAATGAGAATATATTTGTAATGGACGAACAAAGGGCTCTGCATCAGGATATCAGGCCTTTAAGAATAGCAATATTAAATTTAATGCCGACAAAAATTACAACGGAAACACAGCTTCTCCGTTTGATAAGTAATACTCCGATTCAGATAGAAATTGAGCTTTTACATCCAAAGACCCATATATCCAAAAATACACCCTTAGAGCACCTGACAAAGTTTTATAAGACCTTTGATGAGGTTAAGGATGAAAAATTCGACGGTCTTATTATAACCGGTGCTCCGGTTGAGCAAATGGAGTTTGAAGAGGTAAATTACTGGAACGAGCTTACAAAAATAATGGATTGGAGCCTTACCAACGTATATTCTACTTTTCATATTTGTTGGGGTGCCCAGGCTGCATTATACTACCATTACGGCATAAAAAAGTATCCCTTAAAGGAAAAAATGTTCGGTATTTTTGAGCATCGCATTTGCAAACCCAACACCATGTTGTTGAGAGGTTTTGACGAACGCTTTTACGTTCCGCATTCAAGGCACACAGAAATACGGAGGGAAGATATTGAGAAAGTACAAGAAATCGATATACTTTCAGATTCGGAGCAAGCAGGCATATACATCATGAAGACAGACGGCGGCAGACAGGTTTTTGTTACCGGCCACTCGGAGTATGACCGTTTTACCTTAAAGGAAGAATATGAAAGAGATGTTACAAAAGGTCTTGACATTAAGGTACCGGTTAATTATTTTCCTGATGATGACCCTAAAAAAGAGCCCATTGTCAATTGGAGAGGCCATGCCAACCTCCTGTTTTCAAACTGGCTGAACTATTACGTATATCAGGAAACACCGTTTGATTTAAATGAGTTAAAATAAATTTACACTAAAAATGCATAGATTTAGCTTTGACAAACCAATTTACGGGAGTGATCAGATTGAAAATCTCTACAAAGGGCAGATACGGATTGGAGGCAATTGTTGATCTTGCAATTCATTCCTCCGAAGGACGTGTAAACTTAAAAAGTATATCCGAAAGATGCGGAATTTCTGAAGCATATATATTGCAAATTTTCTTAATACTAAGACGGGCAGGAATTGTTGAAAGCACAAGGGGTACCCAGGGCGGATATGTTCTTGCCTCGGAACCTTCCAAAATTACGGTGGGCGATGTGTTAACCGCTTTGGAAGGTCCCCTGGCACCGGTGGCCTGCATAACCGAGAAAGCGAAAAAAAACTGTGGCAGATATGAAAATTGCACCGCAAGGAACTTCTGGGAGAAGGTTATGAATACTTTGAGCGATGTGGCAAATTCAATTACAATTGAAGATCTTGTTAATTGCTATAAAAACTTTATTCCGCGGGATACGGAACTGGACTATTACATATGATCCCTTCACTTAACCACCTTATATCTGTGTTATAACTTCTTACCAATACAAAATTTGAATTTACATCTAAACAGTTATTGACAGAGAGAGTTTTAAGCATTATAATATTAAACATATAGGATTAGTAAGGAAGGGGATGTTAAATGAAGTTCTCGACCAAGGGACGTTACGGACTCAGGGCAATGATTGACCTTGCAGTGTACTCTAACGGAGAACATGTTGCTTTGGGCAGTATAGCTCAAAGGCAGGGAATATCGACAAACTACCTGGAGCATGTTTTTTCCGAACTGAGGAAATCGGGATTGGTTAAAAGCGTTAAGGGTGCACAGGGTGGATATCTATTATCCGAAAGCCCGTCCGACATAAAAGTGGGAAGAATTTTGAGAGTGCTTGAAGGGCCCCTTTCGGTAATTGATGAAGATTCTGAAAATACTTCCGGAAGTGAGTCGGTTATCCGAAATTGTATTAAAGAAATTGTATGGGATAAAATGAATGCCCGCCTTAACGAATTGGTGGATTCTTTGACCCTTGAAGATCTGGCCCGTGACTATCGGGAACGAAACGGAATCGATAATACAATGTATTATATATAATCGTATGGAAAACACGACTAAAGCGATAAGAAAAATCGTATATAAAAAGGAGATGTGCTTATGTCTGAAAGAAAATTAAAATTTGATACCCTGCAAGTTCATGCCGGTCAAAGTGTTGATCCGGCTACCGGAGCAAGAGCGGTTCCTATTTATCAAACAACCTCATACGTATTCAATAGTACCGAACATGCTGCCAACCTCTTTGCCTTAAAGGAATCCGGCAATATTTACACAAGAATCATGAACCCGACAACCGATGTTTTTGAACAGAGAATGGCCGCACTGGAAGGCGGTGTTGGAGCACTGGCAGTTTCCTCGGGCTCAGCGGCTATTACCTATGCAATACTTAATATCGCCGGAAGCGGTGATGAAATTGTTTCGGCAAGTACCCTTTACGGCGGTACATACAACCTGTTTTCGACAACATTGCCCAAGCTTGGCATTAAAACTGTTTTTGTTGATCCCGATGACCCGGAAAACTTCAGAAAAGCAATTAATGAAAAAACAAAGGCTGTTTATATAGAAACCGTCGGAAATCCGGGAATCAATCTGATTGACATCGAAGCCGTTGCAAAAATTGCCCATGAGAACGGTTTGCCGCTTATTGTGGACAATACCTTCGGAACCCCTTACCTTATAAGGCCTATTGAGTTCGGAGCGGATATTGTTGTACATTCGGCAACAAAGTTTATTGGAGGCCATGGAACCTCCATCGGCGGTGTCATTGTTGATTCCGGAAAATTTAACTGGGCTGAAAGCGGAAGATTCCCAGGCTTTACAGAACCGGACCCCAGCTATCACGGTCTTAAATATTATGAAGCCCTGGGACCTTTGGCATACATCACCAAAGTCAGAGTTCAGCTGTTGAGAGATACCGGAGCATGCATAAGCCCGTTCAATGCCTTCCTTTTGCTCCAAGGACTTGAAACCCTTTCATTGAGGGTTGAAAAACATGTTTCCAATACCAAAAGGATAGTGGATTTTCTACAAAATCATCCTCAGGTGTCATGGGTAAACTATCCGAGCATAAAAGGCAACAAATACTACGAGCTTGCCCAAAAGTACCTTCCGAAGGGAGCCGGCTCAATCTTTACCTTCGGAATTAAAGGTGGAATCAACGCTGCGAAGAAATTCATCGAAAGCCTTGAAATATTCTCACTTTTGGCGAATGTGGCCGATGCCAAGTCTTTAGTAATTCACCCTGCATCCACAACCCATTCCCAATTATCTGAGGAAGAGCAAAGAGCTTGCGGGGTAACTCCCGATCAGATAAGGCTGTCCATTGGTATCGAAGATGCGGATGATCTTATATATGACCTTGACCAGGCACTGAAAAAAGCAACGGAAGCTTAAAACCATAGAACGTGTTATAGGTATAAACCGAAATAGTATAGGAGGCGATTATATGTCGAAAATAGCAAAAAATTTAACGGATCTTATTGGAAATACCCCGCTTTTGGAGTTATCCAACTACAACAAAGCGAATAACCTGGAAGCCAGACTCGTTGTAAAGCTGGAATACTTTAATCCTGCATCCAGCGTAAAGGACAGAATCGGATATGCAATGATAAAGGATGCAGAAGAAAAAGGCTTGATAAACAAGGATTCTGTTATAATAGAACCCACAAGCGGAAATACCGGTATTGCTCTGGCTTTTGTTGCCGCCGCAAGAGGTTACAGGATTATACTTACCATGCCTGAAACCATGAGCCTTGAAAGAAGAAACCTTCTTAAAGCCTTGGGAGCCGAACTGGTTCTTACTCCTGGAGTTGAAGGAATGGGCGGAGCAATCAGAAAGGCTGAGGAACTGGCCGCCTCAATACCCAATTCCTTCATACCCCAACAGTTTTCAAATCCTGCTAATCCGGAAATTCACAGAAAAACAACGGCAGAAGAAATTTGGAGGGATACGGACGGACAGGTGGATATCTTTGTGGCAGGAGTCGGTACCGGAGGAACAATTTCCGGCGTGGGCGAAATATTGAAGCAACGAAAACCCGATGTGAAAATTATTGCAGTTGAACCCGCCGACTCTCCGGTTTTGTCCGGCGGAAATAAAGGACCTCACAAGATTCAAGGAATAGGTGCCGGCTTTGTGCCTGCCAATTTCAAAAGAGAGGTCGTAGATGAGATATTCAAGGTCACCAATGAAGAAGCTTTTGAAACTTCCCGAAAGCTTTCAAAAGCCGAAGGCCTTCTGGTAGGAATATCCTCCGGAGCATCTGCCTTTGCAGCGACCCAAATTGCTAAAAGACCTGAAAACAAAGGTAAGCTTATAGTTGCTTTGCTTCCTGACACAGGCGAAAGATATCTGTCCACTGCTTTATACCAGGACGCATAAATAGAGTGATTGTTAAGGAAAAATGTATCCAGAAACTTAAGTTACGTAAGTAATGTTTCTTTCACATTTTCCTCAATACTTAAACAACACGTAAAATGTAGCTCCACCGAAATAACGGTGGAGCTTTTCATAATTAAGGAGAGGATTTTAGCTAATTGGAATTATTGGCCCCAGCCGCCTCCCCAGCCGCCTCCCCAACCGGGCCAGCCAGGCCATCCGGGATTTGAGGTCGGTTCCCAACCGGAACTGTCTATCCAGGCAGCTCTCTTTAGCAAGTAATTTTCTACAATCTGTATCTGTTCTTCCCATGTCTGTGTAACCTGGGTGCTAAAACCGCCTACAAAAGGAGTACTGAGAATGTTCCACTTCTGGAAGTTACGGTGTGCAGCATTGGATAGCGGTTTGGACAGCTCTCTGACTTTAGCTACCAACTGTTCATCGGAAAGAGGTCCTTTACGCAATTCCTCCCAACGGGCTTTTACCTTGCTTCTAAAATTCGGATCCTGCATCAGTGTGTAATACCAGTCAGTCGTAGTAGCCATACCCGGCATCATCGGCGCAGTAGACTGATATTGCCACCCCTCTATATTAGAACTTGGCAAACCGAACAATCCGGTATAAGAGTCATACGCCAAGTCATAGTCCCATAATGGACCGGCTTTCAGTTTTTGACCTCGATCCTTGTGAATATGCGCACTGCGTATATAGGAATCCGGTTGTTTGCCCAATTCGGTATGAATTATGAAATCTACAAAGGAATCAACATCAATGTACGCAGGATAGCCTGTCTGCGGATCGGACGGGTTTTGGCTGTGGATTGAGTCGTGAACCTTTTGAATGTAATTGGTTATCCAAGCCAGTTGCTCGGGCAGGAGATCGTCCGGCTCTTTGAGCTCAAGATCATTCCAACCGTTGCCTCTTATCAGCGGCTCTTCCGCTGCCATCATGTTGAACTGCATAAGGTAACCGCCGGTAATATTCGGCTCTGTCAAATCATCTTCCTTTAATTTCTTAATGTTGAGACGGTCCTTTCCAATCTCCAATGTTTCTGTAAGCAAATATACACCCTGGTAATCATCAGCAGATAAAGGCTGATTATCAAAGTTAATATAAACTTCCACATGTGCGTATCGTGGAGTAGCCAATCCCATTTCTTTTCCCAATTCATAAGCAAGAGCGTTACGAATCAAAGACTTGTCGGGATAAGGTGAAATAAGTGCCCAGTCTCCGTCTCCCGGCATGCCCAGCATGGGATATTTGGCATCATCATCTTTATTATCCCTTAGCTCAAGTCTGTAGGGAGTCTTTTCAAAATTGGCGGAGGATTGACCTCGCACATGGAATCCGGCACGTGTGACTATAGTCGCAGGCTGAAGTAAAGATACTTTATTGTTCCTGGGCTCTAGCAATATAAACGCAACATCTTTATATTCACGGTCAGGTTTTCCTTTGCCGTATGCATCCAAAATCAGCACCGGAATATCATGTTCGGCATCAATTGAGCTGGCAACATAAATTGCAGTTCCCATATCACCGCTAGCGCTGCCGTTCACAAAAGATTGTGCCCTAAGCTGTGTTGTGGTTGTAAATGTTAAGGGTCCGGTATACAGTTTCGAGCTCACGGTAGGAACGCTTCCGTCTACGGTGTAGCGAATTTGGGCATCAGGGATTTTGGAGCTCAACTCAACTGTAACCTGATTCTTAAAAGTACCGCTGGGAACAGAGAAAATTATATCCCCCTTAAGCTCGTTTTCAAGTTTGATAACCTTTTCATCCCGTTCATCCTTTGGAATGTCTTCCACCGGAAACGAAGACAGCTTTCTCAGCAAGTACCTTTTTAAAATTGTAACGTCCAGGGAATCTACAGAATTGTCACCGTTTAAGTCTGCAGCCGTAAGATTATCAATAGTCAGTTTTCGCAGAATATACCTTTTCAACATTGTAAGATCCAATGAATCAATGGTACCGTCGTCGTTTACATCTCCATATTTAACACCAAATACATTTGAAACGGAGAAAACGTTCACCAACAAAGCAATTACCGGCAATAAAATAAAAAATCTGCTTTTTCTCATATAAAACCCCCCTCCGAAAAATCTTCAAATTTCTTTCCAACTATATATTCGTTTTGAAAACAAGTTTTATGTCTTTACTTTCAGAAATAATAAACTTATTTACTATTTGTACCCAATGTAAATATACAAATAACTCTATCGGATTGTTATACATTTAGTACAATCCATGATGCATAACAATTAGTAACAGGGGGTGCAAATAACATGAAGGAAAAAAAAGAAAACCTTTCAAAGGTCAAAATCAAGCATCACCTTGCCGACGGAGAAATCAGAGAATCCGTAAAAGGCCACAAGGTTCCCGTCAATGACCGAACCATAGCTGCCTACAGGATTTTAGCTCAATACGGGAAATCCAAAGAGTAATATCGGACATTAAGCTTTAAATATAAATTTGCTTTATAACTTAATTCGGGAGCCGGTATAAATGAAAAAAGTAGCATGCTACGTAAGAGTCAGCACCGAAAACCAGATAGAAAATTACAGCATTGAAGAACAAACCGAGCGGCTTAAAGCTTACTGCAAAGCAAAGGATTGGACTATCCATAAATTTTATATCGATGCAGGGTATTCCGGAGGAACCACCAACCGTCCGGCACTGAAAGAAATGCTTGAGGATATCGACAAAAACTTGATCCAAATGGTCGTTGTATACAAGCTTGACCGGTTAAGCCGATCCCAAAAAGACACATTAACCCTTATCGAAGACGAATTTCTGGCTAAGAATGTTGATTTTGTATCCATCAGTGAAAATTTCGACACCTCCTCCCCCTTCGGCCGTGCAATGATAGGAATATTGTCGGTATTTGCACAGCTGGAAAAAGATCAGATAACAGAGCGGCTTACAATGGGAAGAATAGGCCGTGCAAAGAACGGATATTTTCACGGCGGTCCGACACCTCCCACGGGATACGATTATATTGACGGAAGGCTTGTTATAAACGAATATGAAGCAATGCAGGTAAGAGAAGTATTCGAAAGATTTTTAAAGGGGCAAAGCATTCATTCCATAAGATCATATATGAGCAAGCACTACACCAACAAGTACGGTAATTGGAGAAGCCACACCCTTGTTTTAAATATTCTTCGAAACTGTACTTATATCGGAAAAATTAAATTTAAAGGTACTGTGTATGAGGGCAATCACGAACCCATAATTTCCGAAGATATGTTTAATGCCGCGCAAAAGCTTTTAAACAGCTCTGAAAGAATAAGCAAAAAAACCGCTCCTCAAAAAATCCCGTTCCGGGCCGGTAACCTACTTACCGGTTTATTGATATGCGGTAAATGCCAAGCGGGCTTTTGTGCCAACCACGGTTTTTACACCTGTTATTCCCGCGGAAAGACCGATAAAAAGAAAATCAAGGATCCCAACTGCAAAAATAAAAGGTGGCCCATTCTCGAGCTTGACAATGTCGTGAAAAATGAGATTTTAAGCCTTGATTGGGACATCAGCTTTTTCAAAGATGAAATCAGCAATATCCCCGATTCGGATTTTCATACAATAAAACATAGGATTAATGAAATTGACAAACAAATTTCAAGAATGATTGACCTCTATCAGATGGGCAATATTTCAATAGAAGAAATATCGGCAAGAATAAATGCCTTAAAAAGTGAAAGGGATAATATATCCTCGCTATTGGAATCAAAGCCGAAAGTCTTTCCTGATGAAGCAAAAAGCTCCTTTCCCAATCCAAAAGCCGTGTTCATAAACGGTACCCTGGATGAGCAGCGGCTTTTTGTCAGGTCCCTTATTGATTATATAACCGTAAACGATGATGAACTGTACTTTCAATGGAGCTTCCGTTAATATTTACATTATCGGTTTAACCATGTGCATGGGATTCGGGTGCAATGCTGCCGGAATTATCGGATGCAGAATTATCGAATCTCCAAGGGAGAGGCTGATAGCAATAATCACAAATAATTTCGTTCCCTGTAACGGCCGCTTCCCGACCCTTATATCCATAATCACCATGTTTTTTGCAGCATCCGTTTTAGCTCCTTTTCAATCGGTAATATCTGCACTCATATTAAGCACAGTTATATTATTGGGGATTTGTACAACGTTACTTATTTCAAAAATACTGTCAAAAACAATACTTAAAGGGCTTCCTTCATCATTTACCCTGGAACTGCCGCCCTACAGGAAGCCTCAGCTCGGAAAAATCCTTGTGCGGTCGGTTTTTGACAGAACTCTGTTTGTTCTGGGGCGCGCTGTTTCCGTAGCTGCACCGGCCGGGCTGATAATCTGGATTATGGCAAACATAAATGTGGGAGATGCCAGTCTCTTATCCCACTGTGCAGGTTTTCTCGACCCGTTTGCAAGATTAATCGGTATGGACGGTTACATTCTGATGGCTTTTGTCCTCGGTTTCCCGGCTAATGAAATAGTCGTTCCCATTATAATAATGAGTTATATGTCCAAAGGAAGCATGATGGAATTTGAAAGCCTGCATGAACTAAGAGAACTTCTCATTTCCAACGGTTGGACTTGGCTTACGGCAGTATGCGTTATGATATTTTCCCTTATGCATTGGCCTTGCGGTACAACATGCTGGACCATAAAAAAGGAAACTCAAAGCCTTAAGTGGACCTTGGCTTCCATCCTCATACCCACATTTACGGGCATCGTAATTTGCTTTATTATTGCAAACTCAGTCAGGTTGCTCGGATTAATTTAATTAACCTTGTTTATTTTCAAGCTCCGAACTGCATAACATATGCTTCCGTTTGCATAACTTATGTTTTCGGAGCTTTTTTCTTTACATTAACTAATACACTTTATTCTTTTTATTACACTTTATTTACATATATAAAAATATGAAAAAACCACTGTCAAGCAAGCAATAAAACCTGTCAATTCGACAGTTAATTTCCTTGCCTGATTCTCTGATGAATGTTATAATCTTGATAGCAGAATAATTATGGGGAAGTCATGCTTTTGGGGAGCTTAGAATACTTTTCCTGCATAAACCGTTCAAACTTATAAAATTAGCCATGCCTTAAGAAAATATTAAACGGTTAAAACATTTTCTTTTGCCAAGTAGAAATGCGGTAAATTTTTTGTTTTAATTTCGTTCTGCAGTCTTAAAATTTTAGGGGAAAGGAAGTGAAATTGTTGAATGTAATCACAAATAAATTTAAAGAAGTCTTGTATTCCGTAGTTCCAATAGTAATAATTGTTTTGATTCTGAATTTTACAATCACTCCCCTTGAAACTCCCACATTAATTAGATTCCTTATTGGTGCCCTGCTGATTATTCTAGGATTATCCATATTTTTATTGGGAGTTGATATTGGAATTACGCCAGTGGGAAATCTTATGGGATCATTTCTCGCTAAAAGCAATAAAATATGGGTAGTATTAGCTGCCGGGGGATTACTTGGATTTATAATTTCAATTGCGGAGCCCGACCTTCACATATTGGCAGGACAGGTCAATTCCGTTACCTCAGGTATGATATCCAAATTTAGTATTGTAGTAGTCGTTTCGGTTGGAATTGCAGTAATGCTCGCCCTGGGCTTATTTCGAATATTGTTTAATGTACCTCTGTATAAGGTTCTGACCGGACTTTATGCTCTTATTTTCGGCTTGGCACTGTTTACCTCACCGGAGTTTTTGGCAATATCCTTTGATGCATCCGGGGCAACTACCGGTGCTTTGACCGTGCCCTTTATTCTGGCCTTGGCGATGGGTGTCTCCATGCTGAAAAAGGACAGCAAAGCTTCCGAAAAAGACAGCTTCGGACTGGTGGCAATTGCCTCTGCCGGTGCCATAATTGCGGTTATGATCATGAGTATTGTCTCAAAAGCGGATAAAATAACCTCAAGCCTTGAAATTGAAATTTCCGGCTCGAATTTAATAATTGCTCCCTTTATAAATGCATTGCCCAAAATAATATATGAAGTTTTTTTAGCATTGCTTCCCCTGTTGGTAATCTTTTTGGTTTCCCAAAAAATATCTTTTAAGCTGGATAAAAAAGGCTTTAGAAAAATCCTAAAAGGTTTTGTGTATTCTTTTGTAGGATTGGTATCTTTTCTGGTGGGAGTAAATGCAGGTTTTATGGATGTGGGAACTGCTGTGGGCTATAGTTTGGCATCATTGGATAACAAGTTTTATCTTATATTTGTCGGTTTTATCCTGGGACTGGTGACAATACTGGCCGAACCTGCAGTTCACGTTTTAACGCATCAAATTGAGGATGTTACCAGCGGATCTGTAAAAAGAAGTGCCGTATTAGGTGCCCTTTCAATAGGAGTCGGTTTTTCGGTGGCTTTATCCATGATAAGAATACTAATACCCGGTATTCAGCTCTGGCATTATTTGCTCCCGGGATATATAATATCTATTGTTATGACATATTTTGCACCCAAACTGTTTGTAGGAATTGCATTTGATTCCGGAGGAGTTGCTTCCGGTCCCATGACCGCAACTTTTATACTGGCTTTAGCGCAAGGTGCGGCAGAGCAAATAGAGGGAGCAAATGTATTGGTCGACGGATTCGGGGTTATTGCCATGGTAGCCCTAACCCCGCTTATAACATTGCAAATACTGGGCTTGATTTTTAAGATGAAATCCAAAAAAGGAGGATTGGACAAAGATGCAAATCAATTCTGAAAGTACTGAAGTTGAGCTTCTTTGTGTAATTGTTAACTTTGGGTTGGGAAGTAAGATTATGAAAACATCGAAACAAACAGGCATGCGTGGAGGCACAATTTTCTTGGGCAAAGGCACCGTTAGCAACCGCATACTTGAATTCTTCGATTTAAGCGATATCAGAAAGGAAATCGTGTTAATGCTGGGCGAGAAAGAAACCGTTGACAATACACTGGAAGAATTAAATAAAAAATTCCATTTTGACAAACCAAACCATGGAATAGCTTTCAGTACTCCTGTTATAGATATTATAGGTACCAAATCCATAGATAGCAACAATATTAACATAGAAAAGCGAGGTGCGGAAAAAACAATGTATAATGCTGTTTTTGTGGTTGTCGATAAAGGCAAGGCAGAAGCCGTTATTGATGCAGCAAAAGAAGCCGGAGCAAGAGGAGGAACCATCATTAATGGAAGAGGCTCAGGTATACATGAAACAAGCAAACTTTTCTCAATGGATATAGAACCGGAAAAAGAAATCGTATTAATACTTGCAGAAGAAAAGATAACATCGCTGATAACTGCTTCCATCCGTGAAAAACTCGAGATTGACAAACCGGGTAACGGAATCATTTTTGTTCAGAGCGTAAATCAAACTTACGGCTTGCGATGATTAATACCATATTCTCTTTGTATTATTGTATTCTTATTATTGTTATTTAACGGAAAACTTTGACAATTGTAATTGCTGGAAAGCCCATACTTAAAAAAGCTGTTGCAATAATCTGCATCAGCTTTTTTATTTGGCCTCTTGGAATGAAATGAAAGAGGCCAAAGCGAAGGGATTCGAAGTCCCGAGCTTTTATTAGTATGGGACAAATATTATTCAAATTCAATCTTAGTTTTTCTTTGGGTTTTCAAATTTTTTCAATGTGTTGGCAGCAAAATCCCGTCCGCCGATTCCGAACGCAATTGCAAATGCCAATGCAATAGCTCCCAATACAATAATAAAGGCTGCATTAACAATTGTGGTGGCAATACCCAGCTGAATCAGTACCATAAATACCGCAACAACAATAATTGCCGTCTTTGCAATCATAGAAGTCAATTTGGCATCGGGATATTTGTTCTGTATAAAGCCTCCAACCCATGATGATATAAGCAAAGCAATGCCCAATATTATAACCGAACTGATAACCATCGGAAGATAAGCAATTATTGCTCCTCCTACATTTCTGAATACTTCGAGATTAATGACATTTGTTGCTTCAACAACAAACAAAAGTATTATAATGTATTTTACAAATTCTCCAATGGCCTTTGAAAGAGAAAAATCCTTCAATTTTGAGTTGTCTGACGGTACTATTTTCTTCCATAGTGAGTCGGTACCAAACCCTGATAAAATTTGTGCCAGCAGCTTTCCAATTATTTTAGCTACTATTGTTCCTATTACAACCAACGCAATAGCAACGAAAATGTTCGGAAGCATCTGAAACATTGAGTTGAGCATAGCCATGGCAGGATTGGAGATTGCGGTTATATTTAGGGCTTGCAGAGCTGCAATAATAACCGGAATTAAGATAATAACATAAATTATATATGAAATAACCGACGATATCGTAGCATTCTCGGAAGTAGATATTCCGGCTTTTTCCTGTAACTTGTCAACATTAAGCTTTTTTAGAATCGGAGTTATTAACTGTCTCACAATTTTAGCCACAAGACTGCCAATCATCAGAATAATAATGGCCGCAATAATATTGGGAATATAGTTTAAGAACTGGGTAACCAGCATTGTTATAGGAGTGGAAACATTGTCGATTCCCAACTTTTCCAATACTGCGGGAAGAAACATAAGAAATACTATAACAAAAACCAATTTCCCGATAAAATCCAGTGAACTTCCGGTTATTTCATCCACTATACCCAATTTATCAATGCGCTTGTCAACATTCAATAACTTCAGTCCTTTTACAACCAATGATTTGGCGATCAATGCAACCACATAGGCAAGAACCAGCAGCAGTACCGCATGAATCACCGAAGGGACTCCGGACAGGAAAGATTCAATCATGTTAAAAAAATACCTCATTATTCTACCACCTCTCCATTCTTTTTATTTATTATTTTTATAGTACCACCTAATACTAAAAATATTTAACGATTCAATCACGATATCGAAAAAAGACTGTTTGTATTCATAACTTGTCAAATCTTTTTATTCTTTTCGGTAAATTTATTAAACTTCTTTATAAACTTTATTAAAATGAAAGGATAAACTAATTCAAAAACACAAAGCATCTTCAATCAATATATACTCAAGATGCGGCAAGGAGCTCTTCTTTTATTGACACTTCCCTTTTTATCATGCCGTAGACAGTAATGTATAATACTATTGATATTGCAATAGTAATCAAATCGGCTACCGGCTGAGCCCAAATAACTCCGTCCAATCCAAAGAATCTTTTTCCGATTATAAGGGCAGGAATAAATGCAAGACCTTGACGGCATATTGATAAAACCAAGGCCGGTATTGCCTTCCCTATTGCCTGGAACGTATTCATAAAAATAAACTGAATACCCAGAATAGGAATAGGTATAATAAAAATCTTAAAGAACAATGAACCCATTTCAATAATTTCCGAATTTTTAATAAACATTCCTACCAAGGGTTCTGCCGCAAAAAAGAATACCAATGTAGTAACAGTTCCGAATATCACGGAACAGGCAGTAGAAAACTTAATCGCACCGTTCATTCGTTTATAATTCTTTGCAGCATAGTTATAGCCAATAAAGGGTTGTATCCCCTGGGAAAGACCGATCATCACCATAACAGGGAGCGAATTTATTCTATGGGGTATACCGATAGAAGAAACAACAATTTCCCCAAAATCGGAAGCAAAATTATTGAAAATCAAATTCGCTACACTAAACAACATATTATTTACAAAAACCGGAATGCCTATCACCAAAATATTGAATATTATATCCCCTGTCATTTTAAACTTTTTCAAAGCTATGGACAAAACAGTGGTTTTCTTCGTCAAATAGTAAATATAATAAACAACAGAGCATATATTTCCGATAACGGTAGCCACCGCTGCTCCCACAACTCCCATTCCCATGCTCAAAATCATTATGGGGTCCAATATGATATTCACAACTGTCCCGATCATCATTCCTACCATAGCACTACGGGCCGCACCCTCGGCACGAATAATTTGCCCAAGAGCTTGCTGAAGGCAAATAAATGGCGTACCTATCGAAACAATGATCATGTAACTTCTTGCAAAATCATAAGTATTTTCGGTACTTCCGGATAAAATCAATACTCCGTCCATAAACAACAGTAACAATAATCCAATAACAATACCGACAAAAATGCAGGCATAAAAACAGAAGGATGAAACACTTTTAACCTTTTCATGCTCCTTTAAGCCCAACAACCGGGATATATAAGAACCGCCGCCTATGCCGAAAATATTGCCGAAAGCCATTAGAATCATAAATACCGGAAAAATAAGCACCACCGATGCCATCTGATTGGGGTCGTTGGTTTTGCCCACAAAAAAGGTATCCGCCATGTTATAANNAAGCATACCCAAAATTGTGGGTAATGCCAATGTCATAACTGCTTTGGGTACGGAGTATTTTTCAAACAATTCTTCTTTCATTACAACTTTCCTTTCATAATATAAAATTTGGATCGCCCGCTTTATTGTTTTACTTCGGGTATTATAATAAAATTATTATAAGACACAAATCATATTTCCTTATTTTTAAGGGTCATTAAATAAAAATTTAACACAGGGTAAACATAAAATCAATAGGACCGGCAAAACTGTTTTAAGAAAATCTTTTGTGGGTATACCTATTATATAGATTATTGAGGAGGATTGTCATGGAAGGTAATGAGAACAAATTTAAAAAATATGCTCCGAAGATTGTTATACCGATACTGATTGTTATAGCTATCGGTGCAATATTTGTTTTAAAAGCGAGGCAGCAACAGGATATAAACGGTAAGGGAGGATCCGTCACCGATAATATAGGCGGTAATACTGAAGAACCCGATAACAATTCTTCGGATTTTGCCCTTCATGTAGAGGATGTATTAGACCTTGACAAACTAAAGTCCTATGGGCTGCCAATCATGATTGACTTCGGAGCCGACTATTGCCCTCCTTGCAGAGAAATGAAGCCCACAATAGAGAAGCTTAACAAAGAACTTAAGGAAAAAGCAATCATAAAATACGTGGACGTGGAAAAACTGCCGAAAGTAACACAGGACTATCCCATCCGGGTAATCCCCACCCAGGTTTTTTACGATAAGGACGGCAAACCTTTTAAACCTGCCGATCCCAATGCCTTAGGTATGTATATGTATTCACACCGGGAAACAAATGAACATTTGTTTCCCGGTTCATGAAGGACTTATGACTGAAGAGAAAATTCTTTTGGTTCTTAGGGAAATGGGGATGGAAGAATGATAAACCCGTGGCTGGAATCATTATCAAAACTTATATCGGAAAGCCTTTGGTTGGCACCGGTTTTGGCACTTATGGCAGGAATATTGACCTCCGTTACCCCCTGTTCCCTTTCGACCCTTCCTCTTATAATAGGATATGTCGGCGGAACGGGAAACGATAATCCCAAAAAAGCCTTCAGATTGTCACTGGTTTTTGCTTCCGGCATGGCCATAACTTTTACGGCTTTGGGCACGGCGGCATCGCTGCTGGGTAGACTTATCGGGACATCCGGCCGTTGGTGGTATATTGCCCTGGGAGTCTTAATGGTATTGATGGCACTCCAAACCTGGGAGATATATAACTTTATCCCTTCCACATATCTTACAGGCAAATCGACAAAAAAAGGTTATATCGGAGCATTAATTGCCGGAATATTGGGAGGATTGTTTTCGTCCCCCTGTGCAACACCGGTATTGGTGGTTCTTCTGGGCATTGTCGCAAAGAAAGGCAGTATAGCATGGGGTGTTTTGCTACTACTGCTCTATTCCATCGGTAACAGTGTGCTCATATTGATAACCGGAACTTCCGTCGCCTTTATCAAAAGAATAACTTCCGGCAGCAAATACGGCACTTTCAGCAAAATACTCAAAATAGTGATGGGAAGCCTAATATTGCTGATTGGGTTTTATATGTTCTATTTAGGCTTTTAATATAATAAAAGTTAAAAACCAGGATTTTTTAAGACAAAGAGCCTGCAAATACTCCCCGGCGCTGAGAAAAACTGCTTTCACACAGATATGCCCTTCTCTACTCCGTTGTATTAACAGGCTCTTCTTAGAATGTTTTAGGTCATTTTATACCGTGTCAATCCTTTAATTTTTGCTTAATTCAAACTCAATTACCGTTGTAAACTGGCTTTCTTCAATAACTTGACTCTCATCCTCCGGTACAACCAAAATATCGATTTTGGCTTTAAACTTACCCGATGTTAACTTGTTTCCTTCTTTATCTGTCATATCCCATGCATCCTGCCACTTTAAAGATTCGCCGGGATTTATGGTCTCTGTCACAAGTGCCAGTGTAAAGAATTTTCCGTCGGAATATCTGTATACCTCTTCACCTTTTTCATCGGTAATTGTCAGTTCAAACTGCTGTCCGGAGCCAAGCATTACATCTTTTGGCTCAGAATAGTTGTTAACCAATTCAAAATCAAATACCACCTTGCCATCCTTTATTTCATAGCTGCCCCGGGTTTCAAACCTTTCCTCCGCTACGGTCTCAACGTCAGGCTTTTTCTCTTCTGCAATAGCCTCAGCGGTATTAAATATCAGTGCTGCCAATTCACCATATGTAACATCGGCTTTCGGGTCAAAAATTCCATCTCCTCTACCCTTTGCTATGTCATTCATATACGCCAAAGTTACCGATTGGTTATACTTTGGGTCAATTTTTTCAGTATCGGAATAAATAATCATTTTAATTGTTGCAATATTATCCAAATCCTTTCCCGTCTTGTCTGCCCATAATTTGATAAGCTCATGAACAACGGCTTCTCTGGTCATTGAGTCCGGTGTTGTGTTGTACTCTGCATCAAACACAATTTTTACAATATTCAGATAGTCTTCAGCTTTAATCGCTGCATTAAGGTCCTTGCCGCTAAACAGCGATTCGATATTATAGTCCTTTGACAATTGGTCTATGAACATTTGAGACCAATGCATCCGCAAGGAAATAGGAATAACTGGATTATCATCAGCAGATATCGGCCGAACCTCTATTGTCTGTCCGAAAGCCGGAACTATCAAAGCCGAAGATAATGCGACGGATATAATAGTACATCCGATTAATTTTTTTCTCATAAAAGATCCTCTCCATTCATTTTGTAATTGTTTATTATTATAGACGTCAAAAGAGTTAAATAAGTTCCTTTATATTCGATTTTCGTTTACATAAAAATATAAGCCAAAATTATATACTTCTATAAGCATATAAGCAATGTACCTTAGAATAATCGGTCCCAATAACGGAAGGTATCCTAATTCTTCTTCAAAGGATATTTAACATGCGTTTTTTAATGTGGTATAATAAATTTTATAAAATTTAACATAATTGGGGGGTCATAAATGAAAAAGAAAAGCATCATTAATATCAAAGTATTGTTGTCGTTTTTTATTATTTTGTCAATTCTTTGCTCCGGCGTACCGGTTTGGGCCGACGAATCGGAAGACTATACGGCTTCTGAATATATTTTAGATGCTTACATGGCTATCGATGAAGAAAACTATGACTTGGCTTTGGATTATTGCAACAAGGCTATAAGCATTTCTCCGAAGCCGGAATATTATACTTTGAAAGCCAGCATATATGNNAATGAATATCAGGACAAATATGATGAAGCATTGAATGTTTTGGATGAATTAATATCTATTTCATCGGACTATGGGATGGCATACATTGAAAAAGCAAATATATACTTAAAGCTCAAAAAGACAGATGAAATGCTCAAGTGTTTGGACGAAGGAATTGCTGCCAATCCCAATTACATTACTTTATATTTACATAAAGCACAATATTTTGTTGAAATCAAAAAAAATACCGATGCTGTGGAATGCTATAAGCTCGGTATAAAAAACAACCCCAATAATCTTCATCTGCACGTACTTTTAAGCTACCAGTTGCTTGGATTGGGAAAAGACCGTGAAGCCTTTGATTGCCTCAATAAAATAATAGAAATCAACCCAAACACCGATTTGGCATATTATAATCTTGCTTGTCTGTACTCCAAAGAAGGCAATGTTGAAAAATCTCTTCAAAACCTTAAAAAGGCGGTTCATCTTTCTCCAAATATAAAGGCTCTTGCGTTGGAGGACCCGGACTTTGATAACGTCAGAGCTTTAGACGGTTTTAAAGCCTTAACGGGTGTTGGAGTTTACGTGGACGGTAAAGCATTGGAATTCGACGTTCCGCCGACTATTGAGGAAGGTAGGGTTCTTCTTCCTTTGAGAGTGGTATTTGAAACTTTAGGAGCATCTATTGAATGGATCGATTCCACAAAAACGGTAATTGCAAAAAAAGATGATATAACGCTTTCACTGCAAATAGGATCAAATAAAGCTACCTTAAACGGAATCGAAGTAAGTCTTGACGTACCTGCGAAAATAGTCAACGGAAGAACCCTTGTACCGGTAAGGTTTGTATCGGAATCCTTCAAAGCTGATGTGAAATGGAATCCGGATACAAAAACCGTTTATGTCAGTTCTTTAGAAACAAATATAAACAACACAGGCCTCTCAGAGCAAGCTATTGTGGAAAAATTGGATTCTTCCGTCGATATACTGTCGATAGACGGTTTATTCCCTCAACCGTACGGCCTTGGACCAAAGGATGCAATGATACTTGTTGTTGCCAAGAGCGAAGAAGACTTGAATTTATTCAGGGCTTTGAGCAAAAAACAAAAAATAGAGTATTTGAACAACAAAGTGCAGGAAAACTACGGATCGGTTTTAGGGTGCGATACCATCGAGGCATCTTTCATTTATGACGGTAAAATGTATTACAGCGTTATAACAGCATATGAGGTTAATCCGGAAATTCTTACATTGGAATCCTTCAAGTTGGGTTTGCCCTTCAATGTCATTGTACAGGATGAGAGAAATTTCACTTATAGGTATTATTACGAGAAATAGTGTATTAAAGAGTATTAAAAGCTATTGCGATATATCTTTCGCAATGGCTTTTTTGCTTTTCATGTTTTTAAAAAGGAGCATAAGATAAGGAGCTCTGTTTTTGTATTACAGAGCCCCATGTTTAAAATATTTCAATTTCCTTCATTTAGATGGATGGTAATATCAAATTCACCAATCGGAGTTGAAAGAGGTAACAGCAGTGCCTTTCCGTTTCCCACAGGTAAAGCCTTGTATTCGCCAAGAAAAATTCGTGGAGGTGCAATATCGCAAGTATAGTTGTGCTGTGACAAAAGGGTCAATGCATTTCCCCCGATAATATTTGCCACTTCACCCAGCGCAGAAGATGCAAAGTTGTCAATCTTATCCATCTCCATACCGGACATGATTTTTATCATTTCCAAAGTCATGTTTTTAGGGAAGCTAAAGAGAATTGTACCCTTTAAATCTCCCACAACTGCCAGTTCAACATTGGCATCCTTATTGCTTCCCAAATCCTGCACCACTTTTATTTCGCCCCTTTGAGGCTCTATATCCACCAATAACTGCAATACATCCTTTGTTGCTTTATAAAATGAATTAACATATTCTACTTTCATTAGGCTTGACCCCCTTTACTTTTCACATATTCTCCGATTTTCTGATCCATATTCCCGACATGCATAATCAGCCAAGCCATTAGTTTTCCGCCGAATTCCTGTATCTTTTCCTCTGTGAAGCCCTCTTCTTCAAAAATCTTGACGTAATTGTCAATGCCTTGCTTAAACTTCGCATGGGCATCCTTATGTTCTTCAATTTGAGGATAACCGATTTGCTCCTGATATGCTTCCTCATCATTGAAATGAACAATTACGTAATCTTTCATAAATAACATTGTTTCCTTAACTTTATCCAGCTTAGCTTCCCAGTTTACTTCATTTCGTATTGTCTGATTAAAATTCGATACCCGTCTGAATAGCTCCTCATGCTGTTGATCAATAGCTTCTACACCAATTTTGTACTTGTCCTTCCACATCATATTAATCCCTCACTTCCTGCGTATTTTTTATAACAATAATATAACTGCCTCTGCAATCTTAAGGTGTTTTCCAACAGGCTTTATAGTTCTATAATTCCTATTGAAATTATAAAAAATAATAAAGTATGTAATTATCCTTATTGTTTTAATTTTCGGTAATATTACTCAACTTCTTAATAGTTAATCCGGTACAGGATCAACTTTATCTTTTTTTGCAAAACAAAAATCTATTGAGCGCATATTAACAAATGACTCTATACGCCCAATAGATTTTCAAAAGGGTTATCTTTTTTGAATTATATTTTAATACAGATATTTCTGTAACAGCAATCAACACATTTGCTTTTCTGTTTTGTTGCTTCGGGATAATAACCGTCCAGTACTCTTCGGTATTCCTCTATATAATCTCTGATCTTCTCTTTGTCTTCTTTTGATATTTCCACTTCCACCAAGCGGTTTGCTTCTCTGCAATAAACTATAAATCCCTTCCGAACATCTTTTTGGAAAACCTCTTCAATCATTAAAGCATACATGATCAATTGATTTTTATATGTTTTAAAAAGCCTCTCGTTATATAAGGCATATTTATAATCCAAAGGTGCCATTGTTCCGTCCTCAAGGATATGGACTTCATCTGGATTTCCCCGTATTCCGTACTTTTCGGATACCAGGTTTATTGATATCATTTTTTTACAAGAACCGATTTTCTTAGGCAAGTATTCCTTGTTTTGACTTCCTCTTTTTTCGTGGATTTCCCTTCCCATCATAACTTTGAAACGCTTCTCCTCATTTTGACCGATTCCAAGGCATTTCATGTAATATATAAACCTCTTGCAATATAAAAATTCAATCATATCCGAAGGAGTTATATAATATTGATTCTCATTAAAAAAACTTTGAGATGATTTCATCAGTTACCAACTCCTTATCAAAGGCTTGTCCCAACAACCCTGCCATGTTAAGTTCAGCCTTGCTCATGGTAAACACATAAACCGAATCACTTTCGCCGTCTATTATGCTATCGAGCTCCAATTTCAGCTCATCAAATTTATTGCTTTCCAAATCTCCTAGAAAAACACTTTTTTGAACACGGTAGAGCCCGACGTTTTTACACTTCTTTATGACTTTATTCCGGGTTTTGTCGGAAACAATATCATAAATTACCCATGTCAACATTTTAAATCCTCCTTCAGTATTCTGTTGGCAATCTGATGACAGTCATACTGAATAATATTGGCAAATTCTATTCTTCTTCCCCTGTAATTCATTTTCACTTTCAATTCTTTATCGTACTCGCCTATTAAAAGCTGTTTTCCCTGCTTGTTGAGATAATACCCCTCTTCTATTCTGTCAAAAAAATCTTCCTGTACCTTCTTTGTACTGAAAAGCCGAAACACTATTTCATCCATATAACCTCTGTACATCTCCACCATATCGTATACCAGAGCTTTTTTATTATAGTTGTCGGTATGTAAAATACCTATATAGGGATCCAGTCCGGCAATAATACAGGCTTTTTCGACGCTGGAGTATAAAATTCCATAGGCATAGTTCAGCATACAATTGAACGGATCCAATGCGGGATTTCTGCTTCTCGATTCAAAGGCATATTTTTCTGGTATTAGCTTTCCAAGGGTTTCAAAGTATACTCTTCCAGCAGTTCCTTCGTATCCGAGCAATGAGTTTCGAACATTATTTACTGTCTCATCATTTCTAATAGATAAAATGTTTTTCTTTTGAGTTTCCAGCTTTTGAACGGTTTCCTTTATCAATTCCCGTCTTTCTTCATCTCTTCGGTTAACCGCCAGTTTGTTCAATACTCTAATCTGATTGTCCATCTTTTCCGCAAGCCATTCTTTAATAAGCTGCAAACCAAAGGGAATATCTTGAAGGAAGAGCTGTTTTCTTCTTATGGTGGTAATACTGCCAAGTTTAGAATGCCAAACACGTCCCATCGGTTGTCCGGTACTTTTGAGGAATATAATGTCAATGTTATTTTCGAGGGCAAGCTCAATTGCATCTGTAGTAATGGCTGCATGAGTTGCAATCATAATCTGATCAACTTTTACAGCCGCAATTTCTTGCTTTTCATCATCATTCTGAATTTGGAAGCATTCTCCTCTTTTGCAAAGGTAAAGACCTGGGGTGTTCAGAATTAGCTTCATTTTGCACCTCCTTAATGGTAGTTTCACCTTGTTTTTCTGGAAGTTATTCTGCAACTATACTGTAGGGGCGATGTGGACACGCCTATGAGAAGTTTCAATCCTTGTTTTTCTGGAAGTTCCACTGCAACTTATACGGTTGAAAATTATCCTCGGCTTAAAAATGGGTTTCAATCCTTGTTTTTCTGGAAGTTCCACTGCAACAAGGAGGTCAAAAAAATGGGTGGCGGAACAATGCTCGGTTTCAATCCTTGTTTTTCTGGAAGTTCCACTGCAACTTTTTTTTTCATCTAACGTCAGAGTCACGAAAAATTGTTTCAATCCTTGTTTTTCTGGAAGTTCCACTGCAACCGGACATACCGCCCCAAAAAACATCTACACTCTATAAC
>LFSC01000009.1:0-93679 GCA_001512505.1 Clostridiaceae bacterium DTU079
ATAGCTTCCGACTTTATATCTCTTTTGGCTTCAATATTACTGTTTTCAATATATCTGGCAACAATATCTCCGCCGCTTATCAAAACGCCCTTGCCAAGGCCTTGCATACCCCGCCTTAAAATTATATCTCCACCGGCCTTGATAACAGCACATTCCACCACACCCATAACCTCAACACTACCCCCGGCTTCAATTGTAAAACCCGAGAGCACATTTCCCCGAACAATAACATTGCCGATAAAATTTATATTTCCCGTAGAGTTATCAACATCCGCAGGAACTTCATAATTGGCAAATACGTTAACCTTACCGTCTATATAACTGACTTGTCCGTCTATAGCGGCAATAAGCTTCTGCCCGTCTTCGCTTACCGTCACATTTTTACCCATCGGCAGTACCGCCGGTTTACCGTCTATTGCAGGAATATCGGTATTATAGACAGTTTTACCGGGTGTTCCTGCAGAAGGAGGCACAAGAGAACACAATATGTCACCTTTTTTTACACTCTGAATAAGATCCAAGTTTCTGAAATCGACTCTTCCGTCCTCTAAAATTACAGGCTTCTTTTCCCTATTTAAATCAAAATGAAACTCAACTTTTCCGTTTTGCCCACTGGTAGGTGGGGTACCCTCTGCTATTTCTATCCTCTCATTATATACAGCATACTTTGAAATATTCTCAACATTTGACTCAATTATTCCGTATACTATTCCTCTTCCTTTCAGGAAGTCAATAATTTCCTTCTCACTTAACACTCTTCCTTCCTCAGGGGGAGCTACAATAATTGATGCCTTCATTTTGTCAGGCGATACCTCTAAAGTAATTAAATCCTTGATATTCCCTTCGCTACCCGTCAAACCTCCGAATAAATTACTCTGATTATCCATATCAAATCCCTCCCTTCTTTTTCATATCGCATCAATCCCTAAGGATACTTTTATGGCGTGCAAGCTTTCCCCGAAGGCGCAAAATTGCCTTTGTGTGAAGCTGCGAAATTCGTGACTCCGATACCTTCATTATCGCACTGATCTCCTTAAGGGTTAAGTCCTCAAAGTAATATAGAGAAACAACCATTTTTTCCTTCTCAGGAAGCTTGCTTATTGCGTCCACCAATATCTCTCTCAGCTCGGCCATTTCCAGGTACCCTTCAGGCTTTTCGTCAGCACTTCCGGAAGAACTGGAAACACCTATTTCATAATTCTGCTCCAAAAATTCCTCAAGGGACACCATCGAAGTTAAACTAACTTCACCCAATAGTTTGTTCAGTTCTTGGACGCTTATACCAAGCCTGTCGGCAACTTCCTTGTCCGATGCCGAATGACCCAGTTCATTTTCCAATTCGGAATAAGCCTTCTCAAGAACTTTATTCTTCTGTCTTAGAGACCTGGGTACCCAATCCAGCTCCCTGATACTGTCGATAATGGCTCCTCTTATCCTTAGCGATGCATAAGTTTCAAACTTAACTCCTTTTTTCAAGTCAAACTTTTCAATAGCATCGATAAGACCGAAAATTCCATATCCTATGAGGTCATCATACTCAACATTTGAACCGAAGTATAAGCTGAGCCTTCCTGCTATGTATTTTACGATATTGGAATACTCCACAATAAGCTGTTCCTTGATTGCAGGATTCTTCGTATCACTGTATTGTTTCCATAATTCCAATTGTTTAGCATTAGCAGTTGACATATTAATCCCCCATTATCCATTTATTTTTATATATATAAGCCTGTAAAACGATTAGAAAAATTGGCAAAACTTACGATTGCGATTTTTGGTCCCTGTCCTTAATCGTAACGTTAGTAACCTTAAGCGGTTCAAACTCTTCATCATATAGGTTTTCCTCACCGATATGCATATTCTCTGAGGTGTCCTCTCCTGCTGTCAAATCAATCTTACTTTTTTTCACCTGTACATTTTTCTTAGATGCTTCCGATATAATCTCCTGATTTTCCTTAATTGTATCCAATTCCTTTTTCTGTTTAACTTCTTGCTGCATTCTTTCAATAAAGCTCCTTAAATATGTACCGGCCAGGAAAGACAACACCATGCTTAATGACATTCTTGTACAGATTGTTTTTAATTCATAACCGCTCTTATAGCTCAATATCCCTACAATAATTGTAACGGAAGCACCGATAATAAAAGGTAATTTGTGGGTATAATCCATCCTTATATCCTCTCTCTTATATTCTCTTTATTCCGTGACCAATGGTTTTTACAAGAAGAATGCCCGTTGCCGAATCCAGTTCAATAGTCCTACCATAGCTGCCACCGGTGTCCTCAGCAACCAAAGGAATTCCTAACTGTCTCAACTTATCCTTTGCTGCAATCACATTTCTGTAACCTATCCTCATTAAATCCGAAGCCTGGGAAAAGGAAAACATCTGTGCTCCCCCTGCAATCTTTGCTACAATTCCGGATTTGACCGCACCCAGTCTTTCCATCTCAATAATAAGCGCATCGACAGCAGTATCTACAAACTTAGCGTTGTTGGATTTATTGTTTATTTGTGAACTGTCCGGAAGCATAGCATGAGCCAACCCAATTACTTTAGTCCTCATATCAATGAGAGCTATTCCTACACAAGAACCCAATCCCAAAGTAGTCAATACCGCAGGGTGACACAATGCCTTTAAATCGGCCATTCCAACTTTGACTATGTTTTCCATCAGTTTATAACTCCTAATGCTTTTAATAATACATCGTATGAATCAAAATCCGGCACAAGGAAAAAATCACCTACAACTCTTGTATCTCCCTCCAAATACTCTGTTTCAATATACAAAACAGAATCGCCAAGTTTTCCGAACTCTATTGCCGGAACACTCAATATTGCCCCTGCCATATCAATCGCCAATTCAGGCACTGACGGCAGTATGTTAAGTCCGGTCAAAGAAGACAAGGCTGAAAGATACGAGCCGGAAAGAATGTTTGCAATTTCCTTTAATGCAGAAACCTCAATCTCGTCAAAATTTAAGTATCCTTTCTTTTCGGTCTGAGGCTTTCCCATTAAAATATTAACCCAAATACGTGCTGCTTCATTTTCCAAAATAAACATTATACTTCCTTTTATATCTCCCATAACCCGAAGTAACAAGCCAACCACAGGAATATCGGCCTCACCGAGTATTTCACTTACTTCCTGAAATTTTAGAACCTTAACCTTGGGAACATCCATATCAACCTTTCTTCTCAGCATCTTGGCAAGAGCTGTAGCAGCATTACCCGCGCCGATATTCCCGATTTCCTTCAATACATCTATTTGGAAGTTGTCGAGTTTGTTAAAATCAAGACTCATTTTCCCCTTCTCCTTGTTGTGTGTTGTGTTTCTTCTTCATTTATTTGAGCAAGCTTTTCAATATTTAGAATTATAACAATCCTATCATTTACCTTGCCAACTCCCATCAGGAAATCTTCCGATAAATCCGTCGTAATGTTTCCGATATTTTCTATGGAATCATCGGTTAATTGTAATACTTCATCCACTTCATCCACGATTATTCCAAAGGTAACATCATCTTCTTTTAAAATTATGCTTCGTGTATCTTCCGTTTCGGGAACAGCCGGTAATCCCAGTCTTAACCTCAAGTCCATAATGGGAACTATATCGCCCCTTAAGTTTATAACTCCTTTTATAAAATCAGGAGTCTTAGGGACCCTTGCTGTCGGCATCATCCTCTCGATAGTAGTAACCTTTTGAATATCAATCCCGTAATCTTCTTTTCCCAGTTTGAAAACTACATATTGTCTGCTCACCGAATTTGCTTTATCCTCCATTCTCTTTGCCCCCCTTCTAGACCGCCAGAGAATTTACATCCAGAATTAGTGCTACATTTCCGTCTCCGAGTATGGTTGCTCCTGCAATGCATTTAATTCCGGAAAGCAGCTTACCCAGCGGTTTTATAACAATTTCCTGCTGTCCGATAAGAGAATCGACTAAAAAACCCGATAGCTTTTCTCCTTTCTTTACAATAACCACCGTCAAGCGCTTCTTTTCCTTGTCATCGTCCGGAACCTCCAGGATTTCTCCGAGTTTCACAATCGGTATTACCATGTTTCTCAGTAAAATTACGTCCTGCTTTTGAACGTTTTTTATCTGGTCCGGGGTAATCTTTATTATTTCCTTTATACTGTTTAGAGGTATGGCGTATTTTTCACTCCCGATAACAACCAGCAATGCCTGAATAATTGCAAGAGTTAAAGGAAGCCTTATTATAAACTTGCTGCCCTTGCCCGCTTCTGTCTCAACCTCAACCACACCGCCCAACTGCTCAATTTTAGTTTTCACCACATCAAGGCCGACACCCCTGCCGGATATGTTTGAAATCTTATCCGATGTGCTGAAAGACGGTTTAAAAAGGAAATCTATAATATCCTTCTGAGTTAGAGTATTAACCATTTCCTTCTTCACGAGTCCTCTTTCAATAGCTTTTTTCTTGACTTTTTCCAAATCTATGCCTTGACCATCGTCATCCACTTCTATAACAACGTTATTTCCATCCTGATATGCTTTTAAGTTTATCTGACCGACTGCAGGTTTTCCTGCCTGTGCCCTCTTTTCCTTGGATTCTATTCCGTGATCGGCGGAATTTCTTAAAAGGTGGATTAAGGGATCTCCTATCTCGTCAATAACCGTTCTGTCCAGTTCAGTCTCTTCACCGGACATATTCAATTGAATCTCTTTTCCCAGTTCCCTTGAAACATCTCTAATCATTCTCGGAAATCTATTAAATACCATCTCCACAGGTACCATTCTAACCTTCATAACGGCATCATGAAGACTTGTGGTAATACGCTCCAGGTACTCAATTGATTCACCGTAAGCTTGAGAACCGTCTTTAATATCCAGCCCTTCCAAACGGGTCTTAATAATAATCAGCTCACTCACAAGATTCATCAAAACATCCAGCCTGTCTATATCGACCCGGACGGTTTTTCCTGTCTTCGTCTTATGCCCTTGTGAACTTTGTACTTTATTGTCCTGTTCTTTTTTCTCAGGTTCATGCTGAGAACTGTCTGTATCCTCGGATTTTATATCTTCTTCGGAAGACATATCTGAAGGTTGAGGACAGTTTTTAATATCCATAGCCTCGAGAGGCACTACTATTACTTTGTCAACCTCAGCTATTCCATTGATACTCTTATCAAAAACTTCAGGTGATTCCTTTGAAACACATACTACAGTAAATTCAAAATCAAACTTTTCGTCCTCAATGTCCTCCACTTTCGGTACCGATTTGATTATTTCAGAATATCTTTCAAGAGTCTGAAAGATTATAAAGGACCGAGCCGATTTTAAAACGCAGCTTTTATTTAATACCACCGTTATTTTATAAGCATTCATGCCCATCCCTATAGCTTTATTGACAACATTCTGCTCATATTGATTGAGGGTAAAATTAGCAGTAGGATACATTGCCTGTTCCGTTTTTTCTTCATTTTTAACTACAGGTTGCTTAGCGGGTTGTGCAGTTGCAGATGTCTTTTTTTCAATACTGTCATTTAGCTCCGTAATTATATCATTAAAATCGTTATTACCTTCTTCACCGCTGTTTACAATGTTTTCCGTATAACTTTCAAGAGCGTCAAGACATTTGAAAAGCAAATCGACAAGTCTTGATGACACGCTTATTTGATCGTTTCTAAGTGCCTGCAAGACATTTTCCATATCATGGGTAAGTTTAGCCATTCTACCAAATCCCATAGTACCGGCCATGCCTTTTAACGTATGAGCCACCCTGAAAATCTCGTTAAGAACCGATTTATCTTGCGGATTTTGCTCCAATTGAAGCAAAGACTGGTTTAGTCCCTGCAAGTGCTCTTTTGTTTCATCGATAAATATCTCGAGGTATTGACTCATATCCATCATCTATGCACCCCCACAGTTTTCATAATCTCCTTCGCAATTTGGTTTAACGGAACTACAACGTCTACCAGTCCTGTCGAAATTGCTACTCTGGGCATTCCGAATACCACACACGAGCTTTCGTCCTGAGCAATTATATGGGCATTGTTTTTGGTTTTCAGCTTCTCTATCCCCTTGGTTCCGTCTTTTCCCATGCCGGTCATTATTACTGCAACAATATTACCGATACCGCTTTCGGATACCGATTCCATCATTACATCAACAGATGGTCTGTGTCCTTCAACCGGTGGATCCTTTGTAAGTTTAATCCTATAAATGCTGTTACTGCTTTTTTTAATAGTCATATGGAAATCTCCCGGTGCAATATATACATGGCCGTTTTTTACAACCTCATTATCTTCAGCCTCTTTGACATTAACACCGCTCATGGAATCCAGTCTTTCTGCAAGAGACTTTGTAAACCCGGGAGGCATGTGCTGTACAACCAAAAAAGCCGATTCTATATCCGGAGATATTAACGGAATAACCTCCTGCAAAGCCTTCGGGCCACCGGTAGATGTACCTATGGCTACTATACTTTTAATTTTGTCCCCACAGGTATTATTTCTTTTTTCCATGGGTGCCTTACATTTTTCACCTATCACGGGAAGCTTTAAATTCTTACAAATCTTAACCTTCCTAATTATTTCCTCCTTCAAATCTTCTCTTTTCATTTCGAATATATTTCCAGGCTTTGCAATAAAGTCCATTGCTCCCTCATCCAACGCCTGCATGGTAGCATAAGCACCTTCTTTTGTGTAACTGCTCAACATTATCACCGGAATTCGGCTGATTGCTTGCAATCTTCTCAAGCATTCAAGACCATCCATAACAGGCATATTTAAATCCATGGTAATAACATCAGGATTAAGTTTCTCGGCTTTATCAAGTGCCTCAACCCCGTTTTTTGCAGTATCTATGACCTGAATTTCACCGTCGCTGTTTAAAATATCGGTAATTGCCTTCCTCATAAAGGCAGAATCATCAACAACCAAAACCCTTATTTTGCTTTGCATGCTACCTATAGTCATAAACTATTATCAACCCTTTTTTATAAGTCTTCTCTGTTCTTGAAATATAAAGCTTATTAACCTTTCTCTGTCCTTTTCGTTAATCTTTTCAAAGGATACTCCAATCTCGTATTTGTATACGCCCATATCTTTATCATATATCGTAAACCTAACTACTTTTCCAATAAAATGTATCTTGTTTAAATCATTTAAGGATAATTCACATTCCAGAATACTGCCATAATCAACCTTTTCCTTAAGTCGTATACATACCCCTCCACCGCTTAAATCTCTTGTATAGGTCTTTGTTAATTTTCTGTCATTTTCACCGGGATTTCCCCGGTTCTGTGTATCCACCAATCTGTAAGTTACGGGAAGCGCACATTCAAATCTGAAAAATTCCCTTCTCTGAATTTTCTTAATCTCCGACAACGCTTCCATCTTTAACAGACTGATTCGGTTTCTAATCCCTCTGTCAAGGACCTTGGCAACAAAGCTATAAAGATTATCTTGCATAATAAATATGATCTCCATCTGAGTTCCTATGTTTACAGGGTATAACCTACCCCTGTATATAGGAACTGCAATATAGAAAATTTTATCATCTTCCGCCCATTCAAACTCGCTTACCAAAAGGTTACCGGCCTGAATGTCCCTTAGGTTGCATTCTCTTACCTCCAGTTTTAACCCTACTTTTAAATCATTAATCCTCATAGCTACCTCCCAACTCGTCCTTCTCGACTTTACCTACATACTTAACCGTTCATCAGGTTTACAAGTCTTTGTACAAAGCTTCTTATACCTTTTTCTTTGGAAACTGTGCCTTCTGTGCTGTCATCCAATAGTTTTCTTGACATTTCCATAATCTGCTTTGAAGCTTGACTTTTAGGATAGCTTAAGATGAAAGGTTGCTGCATTTTTACTGCCTTTATTACCTGTTCGTCATGAGGAATGAATCCTAATGGATGAAGATCAATAGTAAGAAATTTTCCGGTTACAAAAGACAGCTTATTTAATATATCACTTGCTTCATTGGCACTTTCCGCCCTGTTTACTACAACCCTTATGTTTTTGCTCCTGTCCCTGTGAGATACTACTTTTATCAATGCATATGCATCGGTGATTGAAGTCGGTTCCGGGGTGGTTACCAAAATCACCTCATTTGCTGCCATAACAAAACTCATGACGCTTTCGGAAAGCCCGGCCCCAGTATCAATTAAAACAATATCGGCCAGCTTGTCCAGTAAGGAGATATTAGATATAAACCTTTCCAACTGTTCATCATCAAGTTTTACTAAATCTTCAACCCCTGATCCTCCGGATATAAATTTGATGTTTTTCGGGCCATCGGTAAGTACCTCAAGTATGCTTCTGTTATTGTATATAACATCAACTAAAGTTAGTTTTGGAATTATTCCCAACATGACATCGATGTTTGCCAGTCCAAAATCCGCATCCAGTATGGCAACCCGCTTTCCCATTTCACTTAAAGCTATGGCAAGGTTTACGGTAACATTAGTCTTTCCCACGCCACCTTTGCCGCTGGTAACGGTAATAACTTTCGCCGTTTTTTCACCGGTGCTCAAGATATTTTCCTGTCCGGCTGCATGCCTCTCTTTTAGATTATTAATAATTTGTCTGAGTTTTTCAGCTTGATCTATCATACACCATTGCTCCTAACAAATTTTTTGCAATCTTATCGACATTGGCAATTTCGATGTCATCAGGCACACTCTGTCCCATAGTTACAAAAGACAGTTCTTTTTTGGTTCGGTATCTTGAGTTTAGAATAACTCCCGGTGAAGAGCTTTCATCAAGCTTTGTAAAGATCAATTTATAATCTTGCAAAAAACTATAGTTTTCAATTATTTCTCTGCAGTTTTTCATACCGGTAGTAGTACTTAGCACAAGAAATACTTCATCGGCACATGATGCTTCAACAAACGTCTTTAACTCCTCAAACTGTGGTTTGTTCTTATAGCTTCTTCCTGCAGTATCGATAAATACTATATCCTTATCCTTGTAACCTTCCAGTGCCTCGCTTATCTCATCCGCAGAATACACTACCTTTAGCGGCATACCCAGTATTTCGGCATAGGTCTTTAATTGCTCTACCGCCGCTATACGGTAAGTATCGGCAGTTATAAGGCCTACGTTCTTTTTATGGTCAAGAGCATAGTGGGCAGCAATCTTTGCCAAGGTTGTTGTTTTCCCCACCCCGGTAGGACCTACCAGTACTATGACCGTTGGCTTACCGTCTTCCCGAAGCTTTATGGTGGAAGGCTTACCCAGTAGTTCTGAAATCAGACTGTACAGTATCGATGTGGTGTCGTTAACCCCTGCATTTTCCTTCTTTTTTTCATGCACCCTTTCAATAAGGAATTGGACAATGTCCGTTTCCACCTCATTTTTTACAAGATTGTTATAAAACAGCTGTAGAATTCCCGATAATGACTTTTCCTCTTCTTTACTTTGGGCAGTCTCTGTTTTTTCGGCAGGCTGTTGGATTTGATTATAGATCTTATTGAGTACTGCCTCCATACCGTTTATTTTATTCTCTAAAAGGACTATTTTTTCCTCCTTTTCGTCCAATTTACTTTTATAAATTGATTCCTTTCCAAAACCGTTAATTGTTTTTAACTCATTTTTCTTTTCAAAACCGATTTCATTTTTTGCTGCAACCTTTTTATTTGTGGGTCCGTAATACTCATCGACCGCAGCCAAAATTTCTACCAAAGGTTTTGAAAACATCTTCAGGAAACCTTTTTGCCTGACCTTTCTGGTATTCAATATCAGTGCATCGTTTCCCAGATCCATTCTTACTTTTAATATGGCTTCCTGTGCATCCTTTCCGATATACCTTCTAATCTTCATTTATACGCTCACCGTCCCCACAGCTTGAACCTCTATTCCAGGATCAAGTTCATTATATGATAGAACAACCAATCCGGGTATCGACTGCTCTGTCAATCTTCTAAAATACAGTCTTACAACCGGTGACGACAGAACAATAGGCTGCTGACCCAGTTGTATCAATTTTTGTACCTGCTTTGACAGGTTGCCTATAATGGTGTTGATTACTCCCGGTTCCAAAGTTAGATAAGAACCCTGCTCGGTCCTTTGCACCGAATCCATAATTACCTGTTCCAGCTTTGGATCCAGGGTTATAACATTGGATTTTTTATCCTTGATAAACTTCTTTGAAATTGCCCTTCCTAAAGCCTGCCTTACATATTCGGTCAGAAGATCTGTATCATGAGTTGAAGGTGCATAGTCTGCAAGGGTTTCCAATATGGTTACCATATCCCTCACGGATACTCCTTCTTTTAAAAGATTGGCTATCACCTTTTGTATTTCTCCTATGGTCATCATTTTGGGAACCAATTCTTCCACTATGGCCGGATAATTCTCCTTCACCTTGTCGATAATTGTCTGTACTTCCTGTCTTCCAGTCAATTCATGGGCATGGGATTTTATAACTTCAGTCAAATGGGTTGCGATAATGGAAGGACAATCAACCACAGTATATCCCAGCATTTCAGCCCTGTCTCTTTGTGCCTCGGAAATCCACACAGCAGGCAATCCGAAGGCCGGTTCTGTGGTCTTTATTCCGTCTATCTCCTCTTCCACAACTCCAGGGCTCATGGCCAAATAGTGATCAAGCATTAATTCTCCACCGCCCACTTCAACTCCTTTAATTTTTATTATGTATTCGTTAGGATTTAACTGGATATTGTCTCTAAGCCTGATTATCGGCACTATCATTCCCAATTCCAAGGCAAGCTGCCTTCTTATCATAACAACCCTGTCCAAAAGGTCTCCCCCTTGGTTAACATCGGCAAGAGGTATAATACCGTAACCGAATTCCAATTCAATGGGATCAACCTGAAGAAGATTTACAACATTTTCAGGCTTTCTAATCTCCTTGACCTCATTTTCCTCAATCTGAATTCCTTCCTGTTTCTCATTTTCAACGTTTTTCCTTATGAGAATTACTCCCATAACAATAAATACTGCTGCAAGAGCAAGGAAAGGTAGTGTTGCTAAGGGTATTGACAGTAATATACAAAACCCGGCTGCTATAAAGAACACATTGGGGTTGTAAAGTATCTGTTTTTTCAAGTCAACACTTAAACCGTCATCGGAAGTGGATTTCGTAACAATAAGACCTGTAGCCACCGAAATTATGAGCGCAGGTATCTGGCTTACAAGCCCGTCTCCTATGGTGAGTATTGTATAGTTTTGAAAGGCAAAGCCTATCTCCTCGTTTCTCATTACTACACCGATAATCACCCCTCCGATAATGTTTATAATGGTGATAATAAGTCCTGCAATGGCATCTCCTTTTACAAATTTGGTAGCACCGTCCATTGCCCCGTAGAAATCGGACTCCCTTTGAATCTTTCTTCTTCTCTCCTTGGCTTCTATTTCATTTATCAATCCGGCATTCAAATCCGCATCGATAGCCATTTGCTTACCCGGCATGGCATCGAGAGTAAACCTTGCCGCAACCTCCGACACTCTTTCAGTACCTTTTGTTATTACCAGAAACTGAACTATGGTAATGATCAAAAATATTACGGTTCCCACTACCAGGTTTCCCTGGGCAACAAAGTTTCCAAATCCTTCTATAACCTGTCCCGCTTCTCCTTCTGCCAGTATCAATGTTGTAGATTTTATATTTAATGCAAGCCTGTACAATGTGGTAAACAGCAAAACTGACGGAAATACTGAAAGCTGAAGGGGTTCTTTGGAATAAACCACATTTAAAAGGATAACAATTGCTAACGCAATATTTAATGCAAGAAGGACATCAAGAATTCCACCGGGGATGGGTAGTATTATTACTAGTACAATGGCAACAACCATAACTGCTATTGAAATTTCCCCAAATTTAACTCTCATGTCATTTCACTCCTTCAGATCATATTAAGTGAATTATCGGCGTTCGGTCTAATCCTATAAGACGTATGTTTTCATCTTTTTCTTTTAAGATTGTATACATAAGCAAGAACCTCAGCTACTGCCTGATAAAGCTCCGGAGGTATTTTCCCGCCTATTTCCACAGTCTCATACAGCGTTCTGGCAAGGGGTTTGTTTTCAACAATTTCCACATTGCTCTCCTTGGCTATCTCCTTTATTCTCAGTGCGATATAATCCTGCCCTTTTGCCAGGACAATAGGCGCATCCGCAACTTTCGAATCATATTTTACTGCAACCGCAAAATGCGTTGGGTTTGTTATAACGACATCAGCCTTGGGTATATCCTGGAGCATCCTCCTCATGGATATCTGCCTCTGCTTTTGCTTTATCCTTGATTTTATTTGCGGATTACCTTCCGTCTCCTTGTATTCTTCCTTAACCTCCTGCTTTGTCATTCTAAGGCTCTTTTCATATTCCCACCACTGGTAGCCATAGTCCATCACCCCTATAACAAGCATTGCCATACCCATTCTTATTCCTACGTTTGTTGACGTAACACCTATATAAGATGCTATACTGATTACATCCATATCCATTATGCTGAGTATGTCATTTGACTTTCCTTTGATGTACGAGTACCCGACATAACCCACCACAGCAACTTTTAATATTGATTTTAGAAGCTCCACCAGAGATCTTGCGGAAAAAATTCTTTTAAATCCATTTAACGGATTGATTCTGTTTAGTTTAATACCCAGCGTCTTAGTTGAAAATAAAAATCCTACCTGGGCATAACCCGATATCAATCCCATTAATAACGCTATAGCAAACAAAGGACCCACTATTTTTAACAGTGTCAATAAAGACTCATCAAATACTTTCATTACACCGTTTATGGTAAACAGGCTGTCTTCTTCAAAATAAACCGTAAAAACCTTCTTGAAGCAGCCTAGAATTTCCTCATACATGAATCCGCCAAAAGCCCTTAGCCCGATAAACATGCAAAGAAGAACTATAGCAGCGGTCAATTCCCGACTTTGAAGTACCTGCCCCTCTTCTCTGGCTTTGGACTTCTTTCGCGGAGTGGCCTTTTCGGTTTTTTCGCCACTGTCTGCAAAAAGCTGCAAGTTAACTTTCAGCTTCTTTTCCCCTGCATAAAGGCCTATTTTATGCCTATCTGCAGCAGTATGGTTTATGTTATCCGAAATTGTAATTATTTTTTTATGATTAACGATACCTTTTAATTTCATTTTGGTGCCATATCCTTAAGAAAAGTATACATTTCGCCATCCATACCCCTTATAAGGCTTTCCACGATGGATATAAATATCGGTATTGTCAATACCATTACAGCCAATCCAAGAATTATCTTAAGCGGCATTCCCACCATAAAGACATTGAGCTGTGGCACTGTCTTTGAAAGAATTCCAAGGGCAACATCCGTTATCATTATTGCTGCAAGAATCGGTGCACTAATTTTAAAGGCTGTAAAAAATATGTTTCCAAATACCCTTAAAATGTCATTTGTAATTTCCTTTCCAAATACTCCTGTGCCCAAAGGAATATAGTCGTAGCTCTTAAACAATGCTCTTATCAAAATATGGTGACCTCTGCACATCAGGAAAATAAGCATACATAATATAAAGTAAAAAGTTGACGTAATAGGTACCTGAATATTGCTCATCGGGTCTATAATGTTAACAACGCCGAATCCAATCTGCATATCGATTAAATGCCCCGCAAGGTATATAGCCGTAAAAATCAAATAGGATACATAACCCAGTGTAATACCGACTACGAATTCTTTAAGTACAAGTATAAAATACTCGTATATATTGCTGAATGCAAGCTCCTGAACCTTTATGGTGTTTATCAGAATCAGTGCCAGCATAAACGAAAATCCGATTTTTAAATACGACGGAATATTTCTTCCTCCAAAAATGGGTGCTATTACAAACAGGCCTGTCATTCTAACGAATATTAACAAGAATATTTCTATACCGTTTTGCAAAATTCCTTCTGGAATACTCAATTTGTTGTCCTCCGATAATTTACTTTTGCTACCTTATAAACTGATTTATGTTTAGGTATATATCCCGGGTAAAATCAATTAATACTTTTAGCATCCACGATCCAAAGATTACTATGCCTCCGAGAATAGCCAGTATTTTGGGTATAAAGGTTAGGGTCTGCTCCTGTATTTGGGTGGTTGCCTGAAAAATACTGACTGCCAAACCGACGATAAGACTAAGCCCCAGCATTGGTGCTGCCACATATATAACCGTCAGAATAGCCCTCTGTGCCAATTGTATTACCACTCCCTGTTCCATACCGTTCTACCTCCGAACTAGAATTTTTGAAACCAAGCTATAAGACAAAACTGTTAACCAGTGACTGAGTTATTAGGTTCCATCCCCCAACCATAATAAACAGTAAAATCTTAAACGGCAAAGATATCATGACCGGCGGAAGCATCATCATACCCATGGACATAAGCGTACTTGAAACCACCATATCAATTACCAGAAACGGTATATAAATAAGAAAACCGATTTTGAATGCAATTGTCAATTCGCTAATTAAAAAGGCCGGAATAACTATTGTTAAAGGAAGATTTGGAATTTCTTCCTCCTTGATGGGAGTCTTCATTCCGGACAGCGATACAAAAAGTCCCAAGTCATCCTTTGATGTCTGCCGGATCATAAACATCTTAATTGTCGCAGATGCCCTGTCAATTGCAACATCTTGGGTAATCTCCTGATTGGAATAAGGCTTTAATGCAGTGTCATTGATTTCCGTTAAAACAGGGTTCATTATGAACAGCGTTAAAAACAAAGCTAGCCCAATCAAGACTTGATTCGGCGGCATTTGTTGGGTCCCCATGGCATTTCTCAAAAAGGAGAGGACAATAATTATTCTGGTAAAGCTCGTCATCATTATAAGTATTGACGGAGCCAAAGTCAACACAGTTAAGAGCAGCAAAATCTTAACACTGTTGGAAACATCCTGAGGATTATCTGAAGACTCCACAGAAAATCCCAGCTTGGGTAACGATATAGTTTCCGGTTCAGCGTATACATATGATGCCAACAGAATAAACACTGTTATTATCATTGTAGCTAAAATAAGATATCTAAGCCCTCTTTTCATTGGTGTATTCCTCTCCATCTTCTGTCTTGTGCAAATTTATCCCTGTCGAAATATCCTTAAGCCTTTTGAGATTTTTGTTAAAAACCCGTTCATTTAAACTTTCTCTGTTCTCTTTATTCAATACTGCAGTAAAACCTTTATTTTCTTGCTTATGTTTAAAACCCTGAAAATACTTATCAAAGACATTCTTAAAATTAAAACTGTTGTTACTGGCTTTCTCTTCATTATCGGAATATTCTTCTAACTCGACCTTTGTTAAAAAGCAGGTATTTTTCCCTGAGGTTGAAATTAAAACAAAATCCGGTCCAACCTTCACAAGATGCAGCTTAGAGTCAAACCCTAAATTGACTGTTTCAATAATGTTTATGTATCTCCCTTTCATCATTTTATTGGTTCCGGTTCCGATAAATTTTGTTGTAACATATGCCAGGAATAAAATCGAACCGAAAACAATCAGAAACAAAACAGCACTTATCAGGCTCTCCATTATATACTCCCTCTTCCGTTATCAATAACTTTATCTGAAGCTTTTACCGGGATTATCCCAGAACTTTCTTCACTGCCTCAACAACTCTTTCAGCTTGAAAGGGTTTTACAATAAAATCCCTCGCACCTGCTTGAATAGACTCTATTACCATAGCCTGCTGGCCCATTGCCGAGCACATGATTATTTTTGATTCCGAGTTGATTTTTTTGATCTGCCTAACAGCTTCTATACCGTCTACTTCAGGCATGGTGATGTCCATAATCACCAGGTCCGGAGAAAGATCCTTATACTTTTCAACTGCCCGGGCCCCATTCTCTGCTTCACCTGCCACCTCATACCCATTCTTGGTAAGAATATCCTTTATCATCATTCTCATAAAAGCTGCATCATCAACTATAAGAATCCTTTTTCCCATCGTTTACCCTCTCCTTAAATATTTGTCTATTCCATTAAAAACCAGTAAATATATGTCTTTATGGGTTTTAAAATATCCTAAGCACTAAAGTCTTTTTGACGGATCAATTATATCCGTGACCCTAACTCCGAAGCTTTCATCTATTACCACAACTTCACCTTTGGCAATTACCTTACCGTTTACCAAAATATCCACAGGATCACCGGCAAGCTTGTCCAGCTCTATTATAGATCCGGGTCCAAATTCCAATATATCCTTTATGAGCTTGTTGGTTCTCCCCAGCTCAACTGTTACCTGCAAAGGAACGTCCATGATAAGACCGATATTCTTCTTTTCTATTGAAATCATACCGTCATCAAAGGCTTCAAACTGAGCCGGTTGTACATTTATCGGCGCTTTTGGCCTATTATGCTCCTGCGGTGCAGAATGAGCATAATATTGCCCCTGTGGCTGATAAGCTTGCTGTTGAGGACTTGGTGGAACCTCAGCCTGGTAATTGGGAACCGGTGCCTGGTGCTGCACCTGTGAAGACTCATCATCAAATGAAAATGAATCATTGATATTAGGATTCGGTTCAGTATTCAATATATTGCCCACAAGTTCCTTTGCAAAATTAACAGGTATTATCTGCATAATCTCGCTGTCGATTAATTCACCGACTTGCATTTTAAAGGCTATTTGAACTACTTTGCTTTCAACATCAAAGGAATTCTCAGGACTTATACTGTCAATTGTCAGAGAAAATGCCTTTGGAGGGGAAATATCAATCCTTTTATCGAACATGGAAGACATTGAAGTTGCTGCCGAACCTATCATCTGGTTCATGGCTTCGCTAATTGCGCTCAAATGCAGCTCCGTCAAATCTCCGTCTTTATTGCTGCCGTCCCCGCCCATCATTAAATCTGCAATTACTTTAACGTCAGACTCCTTTAGCAATAGAAGGTTTAAACCGTTTAAGCCGTCAGTATATTCTACCTTGACTGCTACATATAATGCTTGATATTTATCCAGCAATTCCTTCCACGTGCATACCATAACCCTGGGAGTAGTAATGGTTACTTTTTGTCCTAAGAGAGAATTCAATGTGGTTGCAGAAGTACCGATACTTATGTTTCCTATTTCACCCAATGCATCGATTTCCTGCGAATTAAGTTCGGAACCGTCTTGCATTATTTCATCTTCGTTTATACTGTCACCGTTCAATAAAGCATCTATTTCTTCTTGAGACAACATATCTCCCATTTTACTCATCCTCCCTTCTTATTACATCCGTTATTTTGACTGCAACTTTATTCTTCTTTACTCCCGGAGAACAATAAAATTTCAATATATCTCCCACCAGAACATCCAATTTTCCATTAACATTTGTGTTCAACGGTATTACATCACCACACTGCATCTCAATTAAATCGGCCACTTGAATTGTCGTTCTGCCAAGTATCACACTAATAGGTATTTTGGTATTTTGAATTTTTTGCTCAATTGTCTTTTTGTCTTCCGGTTTCGGTTCTTTTTCGTTATTTGCAAACCAATATTTTGTGCTTAACTTTGACAGTATAGGCTCTACAGCCATATAGGGAATACAGATATTAACCATTCCCTCAACTTCACCTATCCTCGTACCTAAGGTTATCAAGGCTATCATTTCATTTGCCGATACTATTTGTGCAAACTGCGCATTTGTCTCGATTTTCTCAAGTCTTGGCTTCACTTCAACCACATTTTCCCATGGCTCTCTCATGAGATTCAAGAGCTGAGATATTATTCTTTCAATTATCGCAAGTTCTACCTCGGTAAATTCTCTTATCTTATCCATAGGAAGCCCTTTTCCGCCAAGTATTCTGTCAATTAATGCAAAGGCAACGGAAGGAGCCACTTCAAGAATAATTGATCCGGAAAGGGGAGCAAAATCGACGACTGCGAGTACAGCAGGATTGGACAATGAATTGCTGAACTCATAATATGCTATCGGCTCCACCGAAATAACATCCACCTGAACCAGAGCTCTTAAATACCCTGAAAGAAAATTTGTAACAAGCCTGGCATAATTGTCGTAAATAACATTGAGGGTCCTTAAATGATCCTTTCCGAATTTGCTCGGCCTTCTGAAGTCATGAATTTTTATCTTCTTCTCTTCGGTTTTGGTATTCATTTGTTGGACATCCAATTCACCAGTATTAAGGGCTTTAAGTAGTTCGTCTATTTCATTTTGAGACAGAATATCCCCCATTTATTGCGCCTCCTACTGGTAGAACCAATTGTCAAAAACAATGGTAAAAATAATATCGTCCTTTGCCTTTTCATTTGACAGCAAATATTCATTCATCCTCTTAGTAAGCTCTTCTCTTGCCTTTTCCTTGGAATCTTCCTTCATTACATCCTTAAGGGTTAATGATTGAAAATATGTACCGACAATTTCCTGAAGCTTACTTTTATTTGCTTCAATCTTTACGGTTGTATCCTCAATATCTCTAACTTTTTTGAAATAAGATATTTCCGCACTGATAACTATAATAGGACTCTTTGCGGTATCCTCATTTTTAAGGTTAAACGGTGTCTTTTCATTAAACAGCTGCAACTTTACCAGTTCATCATCACTGGGCAATGTTACTATTTTCGGAGTATCCGAAGCAGAATTTACAGACCCGCCCTGTAAAAATAGTATTATTATAAGTATTGCAAGGGATAAGGACAAAAACGCCACTATACCGATAAGAATAAAATAACCGCTTTTTCCTTCCAAAATGTATGCCCCCTTTATCCTTTAAGTAGATAACATAAAATGGCTAAGCTGATAAAACTGAATATGTGAAAATAGTAAGAGCATAAAGTCCAATTACTGGTTAATTCTGTTTAAAAGAGAGATTGATCTTTTATAATGTAAAACTTTTTTGACTATCTCATCAATATTTTCGACAACAACAAATTTTTTGCCGTTTGTTGTTGAAATAACAGTGTCAGGTGTTTGTTCAACGACTTCAATTAATTCACAATTTAAAACAAATTCCGTTCCATTTAATCTAGTTAATTTAATCATAATATTTTTACCTCAAAAACTCAATAGAAAAATTAGATTTTTGTGAAAAAATTATGGTTTTGTGTACTTATTTTACGATTAGAGTGAACTGCTAATTGTTTTTCAGCAAAAACTTCTATTATTTCCGCGACTGTCAGACGGGTAAAGCCCCATCTGACAATCGAGTTATTAAATTATACTACCTCTTCAAATTAACAAGCTCCTGAAGCATTTCGTCAGAGGTTGTAATTATTCTGCTGTTTGCCTGGAAGCCTCTCTGGGTCACAATCATGTCCGTAAATTCTTTTGAAAGGTCAACATTCGACATTTCAAGAGTTCCGGGATTCAGCATTCCTGTACCTTCCGTCCCTGCCTTCACACCCCGTGTAAACTCTCCGGAGTTGCTGGTGGCTATATACATGTTTTCTCCCACCTTTTGAAGCCCGGCCGGATTATCAAAACCTGCTAAGGCTATAAGTCCCAAGGGCTGTTGCAGACCGTTGCTGTATACCCCATATATCATTCCGTCAGATCCTATATTAAAGGTAGTAAGTTCTCCCGGTGGATAACCGTCCACATTGGTAGGCTTTACGGAACTATCTGCCGCATACATGGTAAGATTTGAAAAATCAAGCGTTACCTTGATATCCTCAGTTCCGACACCTGCCGGAGGAGTAATTACTATACTCGGTGTCAATGCCGGTCCCGATACCACTTGTCCTTTGGTATTAAACTCAATACTTCCGGATGCAGTCGTTAAGCTTAATCCCGACGCAGCTGCCACCTGCCACTCCCAAGTGGTTGTTCCTCCGGACCCGCCCGCAGCACCGGTTTTTCTAAAGTTTACACTTAATTTGTATTTATTCCCCAGTGAGTCGTACACTGTAAGAGGTACTGAAAATTGAAAGTCGCTTGTCGAAGATGCACCTGATCCGGCTGTATATATGGGAGTTGAAGCATCCAGATTACCCGCTAATACAGCACTGGTAGTCGCTCTGGCTGCCAGCATCCTTTTATTTTTATTAACGGCGTCCGAGAAAAGGTTTATCGGCTCAATAGAACTCTCAGTATCAAATTTAAATGTTCCGTCTTCCAGCCTTGTGTAGGTCTGCCAGCCATAAACGTTCATACCGCTTCCGGTTACGAGGTTTCCTAACCGGTCTATTCCAAAGTTTCCGGCTCTTGTGAACATGTATGTACTCGAGCTTCCACCCTTTACTATAAAGAAGCCCTCGCCTTCAATGGCCAAATCCGTAGGATTGTCGGTTCTTTGAAGGCTACCGCGGGTGGTAATTGTATCGATGGTCCCCACATCTATACCCAGTCCCACCTGCATTGGATTTGTTCCACCGCGGCCTGTTGCTGAATCGGGAGCGCCGGCACCTTGCAGTGTCTGGCTAAAAACCTCCTGAAAGGTCACCCTTCCCGATTTAAAGCCTACTGTATTAACGTTTGCTATGTTGTTTCCTATAACGTCCATTCTTGTCTGGTGAGCCCGAAGTCCGGAAACCCCGGAAAACATAGATCTCATCATAACGAAATGACCTCCTTCAGTTACGCTATAATAAATGACTTCGTCTTTTCTATTCCTTCTGTCAGTCCGGAATAGGTAGCCTCCCGAAAGGGTCCGGCTACATTAATATTTGCGATTTTACTACATACTTAGCTATAAACCTTGTATCAAAGTTATGTAAATACAGCGCCGTCAATGTTTGTAAAAACGTTATCTTTAAGCTCATTGCTGTTAACCGCAGTGATTACCGTCTTACTCCTTACATTTACTACAAATGCCATGTCGTCCACAAGCACCAGGGACTCTCTAACTCCTTTTTCCTCCGCCTTTTGTACAGCCCTTGAAATTCTTTCCTTCTGTGCTTCCGAAAGATTTATATTTCTCATTTGCAGTCTCATCTGGGCATGCTTTGAAAACTTAATCTCACTGCCTTCATTTACTTTGCTCTTTAATATTTCATCAAAGGTGCCCTTTGCAGCATTTTCAGGCTTGTTGAGTATTGGAGTGTCCTGCCTGTTAACAACCTTTCCGACATTTGCATAGAAATTATTGTTTACAATCATTCTTCCACCTCACGTACCTGTTGTTCCTTAATGTTGTAGATGCTATCTACAGGAACATATACTTCGTCTAAAACCCCCGTAATTTTTCCGTCAGGTGCTATTGTGAAGTCTCTCAAGATTCCGTTTACAGGAACCCTGGTTCCGTTTCCGAACTCATCGGTTATTATTAAAGAAATCTGATGATCCAAGCTGTCGGTCAGGTACGTTTCCCAAAATTCAGGATCTGTTGAAGGTAGACCGGTGGCAACTGCAGAGATGTTTACTTTGACACCATCCATTATAGCGTAATTTTCATACCTGCCTTTTTCAATTTCCTTAACAACTCCGCTAACCCCAACAATTTCGCCGGTTTGTGGATCATATACGCAGCCTTTGACTTCATAACCGATGATTCCTGTGTATTGGGATATATTTGTATCATTAAATATACCCGAATCCTCTGAAACGCTTACAACCTTTTCAACCGGAACATCTTTACCTCCGACAACCAAATAAGTTCTGCTGCCTTCCATCTTAACACTTTCAACGGTGCCCGCAACGGCCTCCGTCTCAAAAGTGCTTTCATTGAGCATGGTGGCAGTTATATACTTACCTATCATGCCAAAGGCTTTTGTCGCTGAAAAACTGGTGTTAAGATTCTGCATCTGTTCCAAGGCGCTAAACTGAGCCATTTGAGCTATAAATTCCTTATCTTCCACAGGATTCAAGGGATCCTGATATCGAAGCTGTGTCACAAGAAGATTCAAAAACTCATCCTTGCCCAGTTCTCCAACCTTTCTCTGGCCGGCCTTGTTCTCCGTACTTTTGATGATTTCCTCAATGGTTTTTTCGCGGCTTACACCATCGACAGCCATTAAAACTCCTCCTTGCTATGCTGTTAGATTAATGCTGCTGGTCCCATCAATATAAGAATTAATTCCTGTATGCAGTTGCTCCAAGCTTTCAACACCGACCATGCCTATAGCAGGAAGTTCATCCTTTAACCCTTTCTTAGCAAAATTGCCTTTCTTCATATTGTCTTCGTATCCGCTGCGTTCTCTGTTGTCACCTACGGAAACGCTGAATTCCTGAACCAAAAAGCCCTGCTTTTCCAAAGATTCCTTAAGCATATTCATGTTTGATTCCAAGGCAGCCTTAACCTGTTCATTTTCAGCAATGAATTTGGCAACCACAATACCTCTTTCTGTAGCGATCTTTAATGCCAATTTGCCCAGATGATCCGGCTTTAAATCGATAACCATTTCACTCTTTTCACCACTTAGAAGCACCTTTGCCTTTTCAACTACCTGTGTAAAAATTTCCTGTTTTGAAACAGGAGCCTTGCTCTCTACCGTCTGAGAAAAACCTGTGTCTTGAACTTCCTTTTGACTTACATCATAAGATAAAGTTACAGACTTATCTCCGACAATGTCCTCCGATTCAGATACAAAGACTTTATTGTCTCTTAATTCCCCGGTCTCAATACCTTTTTTTCGGTCTTTCAGTTCAGTCTTCTCGAGCTCATCGGAAGAATTCCCGGATTCATCCTCCACCAATAAACCTTCTTCTTTCTCAGTAACTTGAAGTGAAGCAGCTTCTTCCGGATTAATGCTGTTTTTAACGGCATCCTGTACTTTAGCGGAAATATGACTAATCAATTTGTCCGGATGTTGAAGGGAAATGTCTTTTAGTTGATTCAATGCCCGGCCGATTCTATCGGCAATTTCTCCTTTTTCTTCGACTACCTCAACATCGATTCCTTTCAATTCAATCCATTCTTCTTTTGCCGTATTTTTTTCGGTATTTCCAGCAGCATTGAGAAATACCCTGCTGTCACCGATGGAATGCTGAACCTCATCCTGAATCATAGAGAGAATTTGGGACAGGGTTTTTTGCTGATCGCTGCTAAGTCCGATGAAATCGGAGATTTTTTGTGCCACTTCTTCAACATATGCATTGTCAGTCAGCTCACGGGAATTGATGTTCAGTGCTGCCAAAAGGCTGCTTAGCTCATTTTCGGTTATTCCCAGAACCTTTGCCAAAGCCTCTTTCAATACCTCTTCTTCCATACCGCCATCTTCATTTTGAGCTTTAACTTCTTTACCGCTAAATCCTGTTCCGTTATCTTTACTACTATTTATAGCCTTGTTATTGCTTGGACGACATTGCCGGGAAGCTGCTGCCTCATTATAGCTTTTTATTTGACTTTGAGGTTCTTTTCCGTTTGTCGATTTTTCAACATTTGCCACGTTGTATGTCCTTTTGGCATTTTGTCCCGTATAAGTCCTGTCTACAGCAGAACTTAGCATGTCCTTAAAATCCGAAGAAAAGCGCTCACCGGTGTTTCTCTTCGCAGGGGTATTTCCAGGCTGTACCGCCAGATTTGAAATAAGCGGCAAAATAGCGTTGCTATTGATCATTTTTTTCACCTCCTTTCAATCCAAATTCCTTTGAAAGCCTCTCAGTAACCTGAGCTGCAAACTTTTCATCCATTTCAGATATAATCTGAGCCACTGCATCCTTTTTCATGTTCTTTAGCACATTAACCACTAAATCCATTTGCGAACTGCCCAGTTGTTCAAAAATTTTAGCAGCAGCATCCGCATCCATCTTCTCATATATCTGTGCAAACTGCTTTGCCTGTTCATCAGCTTTCTGCTCTTCAAGTATCTTAGCATACAAGCTATTAGCAGTGTTTTTATCCATCTTTTCGAAATACTCTTTAAACCCTTCCTTATCTTCTCTTGCCATTAATTCTTCCATTTTTCTTATTTCTGCTTTCAGTTTGTTACTTTCTGCTTCCAATCTGGCCCTTTCTTCTTCCATATCCTTTTTTAGCTTTTCGTTTTCGGCCGTTAACTCCTCTGTACTTACCTGAACTTTTTTAAGCTCATCCAATTCCTTTTTTGCTTTCTCCAGTTCCGATGATAGCTCAGCATTTTTTCTTCTGAACTCCTTATACTTAGCTATCAGCTCCTTCTGGCTCAGGTTTTCAGGAGCAAGGGGATCGTAATCTTCCGGAGCTGGAGGTAAAGCATGCTTGAGCACAGGTATTCCCTTTATCTGATTCCTGTATTTATCTGCAAATCCGCTGGCATTGCTTCGAATAATAATCCAAAAAACACCTAAAATAACACAGGCTACAACAACCAGTGATATTACCAGAATAAGTACTCCGAGCAAAATGCCATTCTTTTTTTTCACTTTCTGATCTGTTAAACTTGCCGCCAGAACGGGGCTTATTTTGCTTTCGTTTTCTTTTGCCATATTTTATCTCCCGAATAAACTATTGTAATTTATATTCACACATGTCCCATATTAAAGCTTATAATTTCATCATTATGCTTCTGTTCTTCCTTTAACTGATCTTTCAAGTATTCCTCATACTTTTTTTCCCTAAGTTTATCGAGCATTTTTTTCTCTTGCATGGCTTTAATCAATTTTTCCCTATATTTATCGACATTGTTCTTTGCCTGTATTACATTGTCTTGCTGAAGTTTTACTCTGTCATTCAAATGGGATATATAATTCCCGTATTCCCGAAGCTTTGAGATGGAAATACCCTTTTCATACATTTGATTTATATTGAAAATATATACTTCTCTTTCCTCGATAAGTCCGTTAAGTATTCTTTTTTGTCTCTCCATTTCCTGAATCGCTCTGCCCAATTCATTCTTCAGGCTTTGCTCAAGCTGTGTCTTTAAATTCAGCAGGGACTGCAATCTGAAAACAAATTTACCCACAGTCATCACCTGTCCTATTCCCATCGCATACAAAGTGTGTTTTTAAAACAGTAATTCCATGTATTCAGAATTTCTAATAAACCATATCAAGCCAAAATGCTTTTCAGTATTCCAAATGTCTCATCAAAGCTATATTTTTCAGAAACCCCCTGCTCGATGAATGACTGTATTTTATCGATAACACTGATGGCATAATCTATCTTCTCACTGCTTCCCTTTACATAGGCACCGATGTTTATCAGGTCCTCCGCTTCCCGGTATATCGCCATGGCCTTCTTAACCTCATTGGCAATGCTCAAGTGCTCATTAGTTACCACATCGGGCATAACCCTGCTCACGCTGGCCAAAACATCTATTGCAGGATACTGGCTTTTGTTAGCCAACGCCCTGGAAAGAACAATATGCCCATCCAGAATTCCTCTCGCGGTATCGGTTACCGGTTCGGTAAGGTCATCACCGTCAACCAACACTGTGTATAGTCCTGTTATTGAACCTGATCCGGAATTGCCCGATCTTTCCAATAGCTTTGGCAATACGGCAAATACCGACGGTGTATATCCCCTTGAAACCGGAGGCTCTCCAATTGCCAGTCCCACTTCTCTCTGAGCCATGGCAAATCTTGTTAGTGAGTCCATCAATAGAAGCACATCTTTTCCCTGATCTCTGAAGTACTCTGCTATGGAAGTAGCCAGCAACGCACCCTTTAACCTTACAAGTGCCGGTTGGTCGGAGGTCGCAACCACAACAACAGATCTTTTGAGTCCCTCTTCCTTAAGATCCTTCTCAATAAACTCCCTGACTTCCCTTCCTCTTTCTCCGATAAGAGCTATTACGTTTATATCCGCCTTTGTGTTTCTGGCTATCATACCTATCAGTGTACTCTTTCCCACACCGCTCCCTGCGAAAATCCCTATTCTCTGACCCTTTCCTACGGTCAGCAGTCCATCTATACATTTAACGCCTAACGCTAACGGTTCCTTGATCCGGTTTCTATCCAGAGGCTTCGGCGGATCATTTTCAACAGGATATGTACACTCGTGGTCTATTCCTCCCTTGCCGTCTATCGGATTTCCCATGCCGTCAATCACCCTGCCCATAAGCCCGCTGCCGACACCAATTGACAGATAATCACCCGATGCAACAACTTTGCTCCCCGGTCCGATTCCGCTCATATCACCCAATGGCATCAAAAGTACCCTGTTGTCCCTAAAACCCACCACCTCTGCAGGAATAGTCTTATTCTCTCTTAAAGCACTTATTTTACATATTTCCCCAATATTGACCTCAGGTCCGTTGGACTCAATTGTCAGACCTACTACCTTTGTTACCTTTCCTATATACTCAATTAAATTTGTTTTCTCCAAAACCTCATGATATTTTTGAAAGTTTACAGCAGTCATAAAGCCTCCACACCCCGTTATTGAGGTTTGAACTATTTATTCACAACTCTTTCAAAGGCTTCTTCAATTTTTTTCATTTTTGTGTTCACTCCCGAATCCACACTTCCAAATGTAGTTTCCAGTATCAAGTCCCCAGGCTTCAAAGACTTATCTTCAATAATATCAAGTCCGTTTATTCCTTCAGTCATTGAAAGAATTTTATCCATGTTTTCCTCTATAAAGCCGTAATCTTTTGAAGAAACCTTTAAAGCCAAACCTTCGCGGTTTGAACATTTTTCAAAAGCCTGTCTCACCAGATTCAGCAAATAGTCTTGGTTTATATTTATTTCATCATCGATAACTTTTTTGCTGACACCTATAATTACGTCAACAGCATCCTTTTCTATGCCCTCAAGTACTTCCCTGTATTCCTTCAAAGCATTTTCCTTAACCGTCTCCGCTTCCCGGATAAGATCTTCATATTGCTTTTTTGCTTCCTCATAACCCTTTTCATAGCCCTTTTCGTAGCCCTTTTGTCGTGATTCTTCCTCAATCAAAGACTTTAACTCTTCGGCTTTCTTTCTTGCATTCTCAATTATTCTGTCCGCTTCGAGCTCAGCCTCTTTTATTATGGATTCGGCTTCAAGTCTGGTTTTTTCCAATACTTCCTGTGCATCTTCAACCTTATTTTTTACAGCTTCAAAATCAGGTCCGATATGCACTGCATTGGCTCTCTTGATATTCTGATAGTTCAGAGGTACTCTTATTTGAACCGGAATTCCAATATTAATTTGATTGCTCTTAAATATCCTGTTATACAATTATTTCATCTCCTCCGCCTCTGGAGATTACTATCTCTCCTGTTTCTTCAAGCTTTCTGATGATATTGACAATCTTTTGCTGTGCCTCGTCAACATCTTTAACCCTTACAGGACCCATAAATTCCATATCTTCCTTCATCATCTCAACAAGACGCTTGGACATGTTGGAGAATATCTTGTTCTTAACTTCTTCCGTAGTACCTTTAAGGGCAATTGCAAGCTGATTGTTGTCAACCTCTCGCAGAAATCTTTGAACAAAGCGGTTATCCATGGTAAGAATATCTTCAAATACAAACATTCTTTTCTTAATTTCTTCTGCAAGATCGGTGTCTTCAATTTCAAGGGTTTCCATGATATACTTTTCAGTTCCCCTGTCAACACTATTTAAGATATCCACTATTGCCTGAACACCGCCGGCAGTTGTAAAGTCTCCGGTAACGAGAGAAGAAAGCTTTTTCTCAAGAACCCTCTCAACCTCCTTGATTACCTCAGGAGATGTCCTGTCCATTGTCGCTATTCTTCGTGCAACATCAGCCTGTTTCTCCTGCGGAAGTGAAGATAAAACCACTGAAGATTGCTGAGGCTTCAAGTATGCCAAAATTAATGCTATTGTCTGAGGATGCTCGTTCTGTATAAAATTTAATAATTGCGAAGGATCAGCCTTTCTCACAAAGTCAAAAGGCTTCACCTGAAGAGAAACAGTGAGCTTATTCAGTACATCCAATGCTTTCTGTGTTCCTAAAGCTTTCTCCAGTATTTCCTTGGCATAATTTATACCGCCTTCTGCAATATAATCCCGTGCAAGGCATAACTGGTAGAATTCCTCCAATACCTTCTCCTTTTCATCCGGTGTCACTGCCCTTATATTGGCAATTTCAAGGGTAAGCTGCTCTATTTCTTCCTCTTTAAGATGCTTAAAGATTTCCGCAGACTTCTCAGGTCCAAGGGCAATCAACAGCATTGCCGCCTTTTCTCTTCCGGATAATTCTGTTTTGGCAGATGCGCTTCGAGCCACATTAATACCCCCTAAGCTTTAATCCCAGTCCTCTGACAACCAGTTTCTAAGAAGCTGTGCAACAGACTCGGGTTTCTCTTTCACGAACCTCTCAATTTGCTTCTTGATTTCCGATCGTTCTTCAAAACTAATAGCCGGAACATCATCCTTCATTTCATCCCCGTCAATACTTGCTCCATTGGCTGTAGCAAGCTGTGGTGCCAATTCCGGCTCCTGATCCTTCTTCTTCCTCGGTATAAGAGCAAGCATAAGTCCTATAGTTAGAAGTAACATCAATATAAAGAATCCATAGTCATCAAGAAATGCTTTAATGTTTTCCCAGGCTGATGTAACATCCTTTTCCGTTGGAGCTAGTTTTTGCTTATCAACGGATATCCTGGAAACAGGTATACCCGTTGCAGTGCTAAGGCTTTGTTTAAACTGATCGATAAACTCCTGAGTCAGTCTACTGTCATCAGGAACTCTGTCCCCATACCACAGTGCAACGGTCATCGACGATTCTTCAAAATTTATTGTCCCGATGGCTTTCTCCTGTGCAGTCAAAGTCTCGGTAAAAATTCTGTTAATTATTTCTGAATTTTTATTGTAAGAAGAATTATTTCCCCCATCTAAAGGATATCCCGGAATCTGCCCTGTTCCCGGGTTTGTATCCATTCCCGGAGCTTGTGCGGAAGAGCCGTTCTCCAACTGCTCCTTGTTCCTTTCCTCACTTACTATAGCTTCATCCAATCCGGTGGGCTTTTCAATCTCTTTTCTGTTTGTTGTTACTTTGTCCAGGTCCAGAACAGGATTTACGGCTACACTTATAAAGTCATAACTGTCCGAACGCCCTGAATAAAGCTTTTTTATATTTTTCTCCATCTCCTCTTTTACGCTAAGCAAAAGCTTGTAATGGCTTGTGGGAATACTCATTCCGTCATTCAAGTCCCGATTTAGTATATTAAAGTTGTTGTCCACCACCGTAACGTTTTTCGGGTCCAACCCTTCTATGGATGATGCCACTACTCTTACAATACCTTCAACCTGCTCCGGAGTTATTTCTCCCTTTGGGTTTATTCTAACGGATGCCTTTGCCTCTTTTTTGTCTTCAATAAAAAACATGGAATCGTCCGGAATTGTAAGCTCCACATCGGCATCCTTAATATTGTCAAACATTTTCAATTTGGCAATAAGACTGTTTTTCTTGAAATTTTGCCAAAGCTGCTTTTTGTCGCTTTCCGTCGAACTAACATTAATTAAGCTCCAGGCGTCTTCAAAAGTCATTCCGCTCTCGGTCAAACCCGCCGAGGCCAGTGCAAACTCTGCTTTATTCTTATCTCTGGAATCTACAAGGATCTGTCCCCTGTCACCCGGTTTATATTTAATGTTCTTTTCTTTCAATGCCTCTTCTATTTCAGCAAGGTCTTTGGAATCATAAACAGTCATAAGCGGTACGTATGTGGTTCTAGTAAGTAAAATTATACCTATTGTAATCGCAGCCAATAATATTCCGGATGTTATGTAAATTCTAATTCTCTGGGATTTGTCAAGATTTTTCCAGAAATCCGTAAACTGCTCCTTTATTCTTGATAACGCCTCAGGCATGAATTCACCACCTTTAATATCAGTTATTCATCTTTCGTAGTATAAACTGCGGTCTAAAAGTACAGATCTAATGCAAATTCTCATCAAAATTCTCTGCTGGGTCATTCAAACTTTATCCCGGCGATACTACTACACAGGTGGATTTTAAATTTGAATTCTCATTATTTCACTATATGCATCCAAAATCTTGTTTCTGATTTGCATAGTAAACTGAAGGGCTATATCTGCTTTTTGTGCAGCAATCATCACCTGATGAATATTATCGGTTCTGCCTGCCGCAAACTCCTCGGCAATATAAGTAGCTTGCCTTTCAAGCTCACTAACATTTTTTAAGGCATTATTCAAGAATTCACCAAAAGTCCCTACTATGTTATCGTTCTTATTATTTCCGGAAAAATCTAATTGAGGAATTGCTAAGGATTTTAAATCAATAGAATTTATTGTATTGACAGACATAATACCCTCCTTGAATTAAATCACGGAAATTTCCTTGCTATGAGCTTGCTGAAAATAATATCTTCTTCATAAATTATAAAAAAACAAGATAATATAAACCCTATACCTTACGGCATAAAGATTATCTTCCAATTTCCAACGCTTTCATCGCCATATCCTTTGAAGTATTTATTGATGTGACATTCGCCTCATATGCCCTTGTGGCAGAAATCATATTAACCATTTCGGTAATAATATCAATATTTGGCTTTAAAACATAACCTTCTTCATCGGCATCGGGATGTCCCGGATCATATTCTCTTCTAAAAGGTGATTGATCCTCCACAATAGCAGTCACACGTACTCCGCTGCCTGCCGACCTGTCTGAAATGCTTTTTGATAAATAATCGGAAAAGGGAACGGAACCAGACTTTTCTTCAAACAAAACGGTTTTTCTCCTGTAGGGCTGGCCGTTTTCAGTTCTTGTGGTGTTTACGTTTGCAATATTCTGTGATATCGTATCCATCCTTAACCTTTGTGCCGTAAGGCCGGATGCGCTTATATCAAGAGAACTGAAATATCCCATTTAGATTCATCTCCCTTCGTTAATCACTGACTTGATTTTACTGAATTCGTTGCTGATTTTTTGGGCCATGACATTATATCTAATAGTGTTTTTTGCCATTTCAGCCATTTCTACTTCAATATCGACATTGTTTCCGTCAAGTCTCATGCTTTGTGAATTTGCATCCACACCAACTTTTATGTCAACATCTTCAACATCTTTTTTACCTACAGGTATATGCTTGGGATGTGATCTAATTCCCTTGATGCGACCGGACGTGGCATCATTGAGGTATTCTTCAAATGCCACAGACTTTCTTTTGTAACCTGGGGTGTCGACATTTGCAATGTTCTGCGATATTGCTTCATTCCGTAACAATGCTGCATCCATCGATTTCTCATAAATTCCTGTTGAGCTTAGGATCCTGTCCAACATTGGATAATCCCTCCAATTTGACTTTGTTCTATTGCCGATAAATCGCATCATAATTTATTTCGACAAAGCAATATTTTTTCCTGCATTAATCTACAAAGAGCCAATGGTAATATTAACCCTGTACCTTCATGCAAGGAAATTCTACCTAATACACTATATCGCTCCCCATATACAAATATCTCTTTGAATATTACAAATAAGAATACATTTTAATGAAATCTAAATTTATTACTAAACTCAGTTTCAAAAAATGTATGATATTAAATAGAACTGCATAAATCTAAGTTAGACAAAATTTTTAATTATATTTTGATATTTTCGATATTATCATAAAAATAGAAAAAAAACAAGTATTTTTTTAAAAATTTACAATTACTTAAAAAAATAAATATATTTTTTTATTTATCTATTTCATTCAAGATACTTTTTACATCTTCTAAAGCCTTCATTGCCAATTCATAATTCTTTTTTCTTTTATCCCTGGTCTTAATCTCGATTTTTTCCATAAGTCCAAAGTTTACATTCATAGGTTGAAAATCCTTTACACTGCTGTTGGAAATATAATGGCTCAAAGCTCCGATGGCAGTGCTTTTGGGAAAAATGACGTCCTTTTTGCCCAACATGCTCATACAAGCATTTATTCCTGCCACCAAACCGGAAGAGGCAGATTCAACATATCCTTCCACACCGGTTATTTGGCCCGCGAAATATATATTGGGAGACTTTTTAAGCCTGTAAGTAGCATCCAAAAGCATAGGGGAATTTAAAAAAGTGTTTCTGTGCATAACCCCATACCTTACAAACTCAGCATTTTCCAATCCGGGTATCAGACTGAACACCCTTTTTTGCTCGGGCCATTTAAGCCTGGTCTGAAAACCCACCATGTTATATAGCGTTCCTTCACTGTTATCCTGCCTCAACTGAACTATTGCATAGGCTTCCTTTCCCGTATTGGGATCAATAATGCCCACAGGCTTTAACGGACCGAACCTTAATGTGTCGATTCCCCTTTTGGCCATAGTTTCCACAGGCATGCATCCCTCAAATACAATTTCCCTGTCAAAATCCTTTACTTCAGCCATTTCCGCATTAACCAGCTCATTCCAGAAGATTTCATATTCTTCTCTGTTCATAGGGCAATTGATATAGTCATCGGTCCCTCTGTTATAACGGGCTGCCTTAAAAGCCCGGTTCATATTTATTGACTCAAAAGTGACAATAGGAGCTGCTGCATCAAAAAAATGAAGATATTGTTCTCCAATGAAATCCCCAATATGCTTCGACAATGCATCGGAAGTCAGGGGACCCGTTGCAATAACAGTAATTCCCTCTTTCGGTATACTTGTTACCTCTTCATTTATCACTTCAATATTTTCATTATCTCTGATACGCTCAGTCACCCTTTGGGAAAAACGTGTCCTGTCTACTGCAAGAGCTCCTCCCGCAGGCACTTTCGTGGCATCTGCACATTCCATTATTATCGAGCCTAAAAGCCTCATTTCTTCCTTTAATAATCCCACAGCATTTTCAAGCTGTGCAGAGCGTAAGGAGTTGCTGCATACAAGCTCTGCAAAGGTATCCATATGATGTGCCGGGGAGTAGGCTTTCGGCTTCATCTCATAAAGCTTTACCTTTATTCCTCTTGAGGCTATTTGCCAAGCTGCTTCGCATCCTGCCAGACCGGCACCGATAACGTTTATATAATCAATCATCTGTTTCCTCTCCGGTTTTATTATAGTCACAGTTTTCATTGCTGCATTTAAGTTGTGCCTTTTTTCCGGAATACTTCTTAAGCAAGAAGTTTCCGCATTTAGGACAATTCTCTTTTGCAGGCATTTCCCAAGTCATAAAATCGCATTTGGGATCACCCTGGTTGTTTTCACATCCAAGATATTTTCTACCCTTCTTTGTTTTCTTTATATATACCTTTCCGCCGCATTTCGGACATTTAACTCCTGCATCCTCGAGAATCGGCTTTGCGTTTCTGCATTCGGGGAATCCCGGACAAGCCAGGAACTTACCGTTCCTTCCCATCTTTATTACCATGTTCCGTCCGCATTTCTCACAAATCTCATCGGTTACCTCATCGGGAATTTCAATATTGCCTATTTGAGATTCTGCCTCCTGAAGTACGCCTACGAACTGGGAATAAAAGTCTTTCATGACATCAACCCACTTCTTACCGCCTTCTTCAATCTCATCAAGCTTTTTTTCCAATTGGGCAGTAAACTCAACATCAACTATTTCCTGAAAATAATTCTTCATTATATCCGTTACTATTCTTCCCAATTCGGTTGGAACCAGAGCCTTTCCGTCTTTTACTATATAGCCCCGGGCTAAAATAGTGGTAATAGTCGGTGCATAAGTACTTGGTCTTCCTATTCCTTTTTCTTCAAGAGCCTTTACAAGGCTGGCCTCGGTATACCTTGGTGGAGGCTGGGTAAAATGCTGCTTGGGTTCAATATCTTTCTGCTTTAATTCCTCATTCTCCACAAGCTCCGGTATCTCCATATCCGCTTCCTCGGTATCTTCATCCTTTCCTTCCTGATATAAAAGAGTATATCCCGGAAACTTTATACTGGAGCCACTTGCCTTAAAAATATATTTATCTGCTTCAATATCAGCACTAATGGTATCGTAAACAGCCGCTGCCATCTGGCTTGCTACAAAACGCTCCCATATCAGCTTGTACAGCTTATACTGTTCTTTCGACAATGAATCCTTTATCGATTCGGGATCCATATCAACAGACGTGGGTCTTATACATTCATGGGCATCCTGGGAATTGGATTTGCCTTTATAAACGGGTTTTTCTTTTGGCAGATATTCTTCACCGAATTTCATCTTAATATATTCCGCGGCATTCTGTTGTGCCTCTTCAGAAACCCTTGTGGAATCCGTACGTATATAGGTAACAAGACCTACCGCTCCAACGCCTTTTATATCCACACCTTCGTAAAGCTGCTGAGCTACAATCATGGTCTTTTTTGTAGTGAACCCCAGCTTTCTCGAGGCCTCCTGTTGCATTGTGCTGGTAGTAAAGGGTGCATTGGGTGTCTTTCTTTTCTCACCCTTTTTAACTTTACTCACTTTAAATGTACTGTCTTTTATATCACCAAGTATATTATTGACTTCATCCTCATTTTTCAATTCAATCTTCTTGTTACCCACACCATAAAATTTAGCATTAAAAGGAGCCTTTACTCCTTTCTTGAGGAGCTTCGCCGTTATGGTCCAATATTCATCCGGTACGAATTTTTCTATTTCTTCCTCTCTGTCGCATATAAGTCTTGTAGCCACCGATTGAACCCTACCGGCACTCAGACCTTTCTTAACTTTTTTCCAGAGAATTGGGCTTATTTTGTATCCCACAATTCTGTCCAATACTCTTCTGGCCTGCTGGGCATCCACTAGGTCCATATCAATTTCTCTCGGTGACTTTATAGCGTTTTTAACAGCATTTTTGGTAATCTCATTAAATGTTATCCGGCACTTTTCTTTTTCATCTATATTTAAGAGATTGGCCAAATGCCATGAAATAGCTTCACCCTCACGGTCAGGGTCGGTAGCAAGATAAACCGTCTTTGCATTTTTAGCTTCCTTTTTTAACTTTGATATTATGTCGCCTTTTCCTCTTATTGTAATGTACTTGGGTGCAAAATCATTTTCTATATCAACTCCCATCTGGCTTTTGGGCAGATCCCTCACGTGACCGACAGAAGCAACTATCTTGTAGCCCTTTCCTAAAAATTTCCCGATTGTGTTTGCTTTAGCGGGAGACTCAACAATAACCAATTTTTCAGCCATCTTAATCCTCCAGTTTAGTTCTCAGTTTTTAATAATATATTATAATATTATATATTGGCATATTACAATTAAATATTTAAAACTTTAATTTAAATATCTTTCCAGGGAGCTGTTCCACAATCCCTTTAAGCTCAAGCATAATAAGTATCGAGCTTATCATAGCGACACTTATTCCTGTCTTTCGTGAAATAACATCTATATGCAACGGTTCAAGCTTTAAACACTCTACCACTTTCTTCTCATCATCGTCAAGGTCTTTTAGCAGCTTATCACCTTCAAACCTTTGAGAAAAAAAGTCTTTTATTTTGTCTTCGCTGAAGCTGATGTTTATCTCTTCCAATATATCGTCAATTCCTGTCACTATTTTTGCACCTTCCTTAATAAGCTTATTCGTTCCGGTACTGTTATAGTTGCTAACATTTCCCGGAAGGGCAAATACCTCTCTTCCCTGTTCAAGGGCAAAATTAGCCGTAATTAAAGAGCCGCTGCGTTCACCTGCCTCAATTACAATTACCCCAAGGGAAATACCGCTTATTATCCTGTTACGTGCAGGAAAATTGCCCGGCGCGGGAGTTGTGCCCGGCAAGTATTCCGATATACATGCACCGTTTAAGACTATGTTCTCCATGAGTTTTTTGTTTTCAGAAGGGTATGCAATATCAAGTCCACAGCCTAAAACCGCAATGGTCCTTCCCCCTACATCCAGTGCACCCTTATGGGCATAGGAATCGATTCCCCTTGCCATGCCGCTTACCACAGTGATGCCGTATTTTGCCAGTTCACCGGATATAGCTTGTGCCATTCTTATCCCATAGGACGATGCTCTTCGGGAACCCACTACAGCCAGGTATTTTTCATCCTTTCCGATGTTACCCTTCATGTATATCACAATGGGCGGATCGTATATATTTTTCAGGTATAAAGGATACATGCTGTCTTCAATTGTCACTACTTTAATGTTGTGTTTTGTAATGCTTTCCAATAGATTATCAGTATTTTCCTTTATTTTCTCATCGGTTAAGTTTGACACGTCTGTCCTACTTAAAAAAGGAAGAACACCCAGTTCATCCCTTTTGGCATTCCATACATTATATATATCCTTAAAATGCTCCAGAAGCTTTCTAGACTTAACTGCACCAACTCCCGGAACAGAACTCAGCCACACCCAATATCTTATTTTGCTTTCCATCCGTATACCCCTTTATCGGTATTTGGTAAAAACTAACCCATTATTTTCATGAATTAATTTATCATGTATTGTTCATTGAATCAAGTACATTATATGTCTTCAATAACTTTAGAGTCCAATACAAGCTCAACCGGACAATGATCGGAGCCCAATACATTATCATGTATGGATGCCGATATTAGACGGTCCTTGAGTTTTTGCGAAACACAGAAATAATCGATTCTCCATCCCGCATTTCTAGAACGGGCATTAAACATGTATGACCACCATGTATATGCATCCTTTTTGTCGGGATAGAAAAATCTAAAGCTGTCAATAAAGCCTGCTTCAAGAAGTCGGGTAAACTTTTCCCTTTCTTCATCGGTAAAACCTGCATTTCTTCTGTTTGATGCCGGGTTCTTAAGATCAATCTCTTTATGGGCAACATTCATGTCACCACATACAACAACAGGCTTTTTCTTATCCAGTTCAACCAGGTAATTTCTGAAATCGTCCTCCCATTTCATCCTGTAATCCAGCCTTTCCAGACCCCTTTGGGCATTGGGAGTATACACATTCACAAGAAAACTGTTTTTATATTCAAGGGTTATAACTCTTCCCTCGTTGTCGTGTTCTTCAATACCTATTCCGTTTACAACCGAAAGGGGCTTTATCTTTGTAAACACCGCAGTGCCGGAATACCCCTTCTTTTTGGCATAATTCCAATATTGATGATATCCTTGAAGTTCAAGCTCAAGCTGTCCTTCCTGAAGCTTCGACTCCTGTATACAAAATATATCGGCATTTGTATTTTTAAAATAATCCAAAAAACCCTTTTCTATACATGCCCTAATGCCATTTACATTCCATGAAATAAGCTTTGTCATTTTTTTCTCCCCTTTGACTCATTTTTTTCTGTCGAGATTTCTGTACTGTATTGCTTCCAACAGATGATGAGCCTTTATATTCTCACTTTCCTCCATATCAGCAATAGTACGTGCCACCTTTAAAATTCTGTTATGGGCTCTGGCACTCAACCCCAGTTTGTCAAAAGCATTTTTCAATATCTCTTTGCAATGGTCGTCCAGCTTACAGTATTTTTTTATCATTGACGGCGAAAGCTCTGCATTGGAGAATATATTAAGTCCCTTGTATCTTTCCTGCTGAATTCTTCTTGTTTTGTTTACCCTTTCCCTGATAACTTTTGAGCTTTCTCCTTCTTCCTGACTTTCAAGATCCTTGTATTGCACCGGAGCAACCTCTATATGAATATCTATTCTGTCCAAGAGAGGTCCGGACAACCGGCCCAAATACTGCTGAATCTGCTTGGGCGTACATGTGCATTCCTTTGATTCATCAAGGTAATTGCCGCATTTGCAAGGATTAGCGGCACATATCAATGTCGTCCTGGCAGGGTATGTCAAAGTCGCATTAACCCTCGAAATGGTTACTACTCCGTCTTCCAAAGGCTGTCTTAACACCTCAAGGGCTTCCCTGCTGAACTCCGGAAGCTCGTCCAAAAACAATACGCCATAATGTGCAAGACTAATCTCACCGGGCTTTGGTATTTTTCCTCCTCCGATAAGTCCGGTGTTTGAGATAGAGTGGTGAGGTGATCTAAACGGCCTCTGAGTAATAAGAGAAGTATTTTCAGGTAAATTCCCTGCAATACTGTGGATTTTGGTCACTTCAAGGGCCTCTTCAAAGGTCAGAGCAGGAAGAATAGTCGGAAGTCTTCTGGCGAGCATAGTTTTTCCGCTTCCCGGCGAACCGATCATCAGGCAGTTATGCCCACCGCTGGCGGCTACTTCAAGAGCCCTTTTAACATTTTCCTGCCCCTTAACATCAGCAAAATCCACATCATAATCCAGGGATTTGTTGAAAAAAGAGTCAATATCAACTTCATGTCTTTCAATTTCGGATTCCCCGTTTAAGTGATTTACAACATCTATGATATTTGCAGCCGGATATATATTTATCCCCTTTACCACCGCTGCCTCATCAGCATTCTCCACCGCTAAAACAATGTTTTCGATACCGTCTTCCCTTGCACTTATAACCATGGGAAGTACGCCTTTTACAGGTTTTATCCCACCATCCAAGGATAATTCACCTAAAAATGCATAGTTTTCAAAATTGTTGCCGTTTATCTGCCCGGTTGCCGTTAATATTCCCAAAGCTATCGGCAAATCAAAGGCAGATCCTTCCTTCCTTTTATCGGCAGGAGCAAGATTTACCGTAATCCTCTTTATCGGAAAATCCAACCCTGCATTTTTAATAGCTGCCCTAACCCGCTCCTTGGATTCCTTAACCGCCGTATCTCCAAGCCCAACCATATCAAAAGCAGGCAGCCCGCTGCTTATATCTGTCTCCACCGTTACAGTATAGCCGTCTATACCAATTAGGCCAATACTCTTTACCTTTGACAGCACATTTGCCACAACCTTCCTCAATATGTACAGAATAATAATAAATTATTTGTGTATTGTCAAATATTTTATCGATAACATATTTCTACATTAATGCACTATATCCTCCATATGTTATATTTACTTTGCGTAAATTGTTAAGAGAGGAAGCATTGAACAAAAGTAATTAAATATTCGGTAAAGCTCAGGCTTATTCTTTTTCTTTTCATCGCCAAAATAAACTGTAACATTTTAGGTCTTTATAACTATGATATATTATAGTAATCTCTTTGTGTCGTTAAAATGAGGGTACATGAAATAAATGCATATAAATATATCCCTTTTATCAATATTGCCGGGAGGAATGTCAAATGCTTTTTTTAAGAAGGAAGCATATTAAGAAAAACAAAATAAAGACGGAAGAACCTGTGTCAAAATCCGATTTCACAATGGAGCCTCCAGCTGATTACGGACCTTTGCAAAGGAATAATGTTAGCTTTTCTTTCCACATATCAAACTACATAGGTGAAACCGTAACTCTGTTTGTCGAGTCGGGAGGTATGACAGGAACAGGTTTTACCGGTATACTTTTATACGCAAACGAAGTATACGTAAAACTGCTAACCTCTATCGCGCCCGCTCCTTTTTGCCCCTTGGGAAATCCGTGCATCTTTAATTTCTCATACTTTATTAGAAATCCCAATCCCTATGTTAATTCTATGAGAGATATGGGGGCAGTGGTCATTATACCGGTAAATAAAATCGTATCCTTTGTCCATAACATTATTTAAACCGAAAGGTATTAAAAAAAACGGGAATATTCCCGGTTTTTAATCAATATATAATAATGGCACTAACTTCCATCATACTGCATTATGGACAAAGGCTACTATACTGTCTATAGGTATATCCGTTACTGAACCCAGCGTATATACCGGATAACCGTTCCATCCTCCGGCTGTCATTGAACCGCCTTCACCAAACGGGAGTCCTTGACCGTATCCAGTATCATAGCCTGCTGAGTATCCGTCATCAACACCGTATCCCCATCCCGCAGGCTTGTTTCCTTTTCCATATTCATGACCGGCTTTAAATCCGTTACATGCATTGCCCAAAGCACATCCCGGTGCAGGGCCGATCCTTGTTATCAATCTGACAAAGCAATCATTAACAGAAAGAATAACACCTGTAAAACCGGAGCCCGATTGTCCGCCACTTTTTGTAAAAATTGTAACAGTTTCGCCTATATAGTTTGAAAGCAATGCTGGAAAGCTTCCTCCTGTAAAAGCACCAATGTTTGACATTACCACTCTCTCCTTTCAATGCTGATAACTTTTTCTTATATATCTTATGTCAACAGCAACTCGATTGTTACAGATTGCTCATTATTTATGTTAGGAAAAGAGTGGTAGAGCCTTAATGTTCAAGAAACTTTTTTATTTTGTTGAGGCTATCGGTAAGCTTCTGATTTTGAGTAAGGATGGCATTAATATATACATTCTTTATATCCTCGTATTTTGTCAGTACCTTGTTAGCCCTGTCAACTTCCGACTTTATAAGGAAAAAGTCAATCTCTATCAGATTTTTAAGCAGAGAAGGATAAATGGGAGATTCAATTACCTTATTGGTCAAATCGCTTATAGAATCGACAACCTTGACAAATCTCGAACTGTTTTTTGACGGATGATATATATCTTTGCGAAGGCCGTCCACCAGTCCCAATTGACGATTGGAAATCCGTTCTAGCTTCTCAATCTCTTTATTTACATATGTTTTGTACTCATTGATTTTTGATAAAATACTTTCTGTAAAAATATTCTCACTATACAGTTTTCCTATTCGATCGGAAATACCGCAAGAATGAAGGTTGCATCTTTTTAAAGCATCCTCAAGGGTTTTATTGTCAGCATGGGAAATATTAATGCCCCCTTCAGTGGCATTTATTATTTCAGTCTGGCCGCCAATCCTTTCAAAATATCCTTCAAACCAGTTTCTCATGGCAAGAAAAGCCTTGGTGGTATATACATCTCTCCCGTAAATATCTTTTACAAGTAAATATTCATTGCTTTTCGGGTCGTCTGAATCTCCGACAACTGTTCCCGGAGCTTCACCGGCATACATGCTTCCGGAAGTAAAAGCCAAGTCTTGTCCCATCATAATAATAGGATTGCAGCCCATTTTGAACAAAATATCAAAGCATGTATTGGCAACCGACGGCCCGCTTAAAAAATAGCCGGATTTAATATTTGAATATTCAAAAAACCTGGCGGTGTAAACATCAACGGTATAGTTCATGACAAATTTAGGTCCGCCATAGCTGCTGACCGAAAGGGTGGAAACCTGATTTGAATAAATAAAATAGATATCCTTGTTCTTAACATTGGCATGTATCTTGCCTTCATTTTCTCCCGCATCAATACCCACCATAAAATGAGGAACAATACCAAAGTCCTCCAGAATTCTGACTGCGGTACCGGCCGCCATTATAACACATTTGTCCTCAAGCCCTTTTAAGAGATGAACGTTCTTTTGAAGTGACGGTCCTGCTGATACCAGGATACCGGGAACATCTTTAAACTTGCCGATAAGACCGTCTGCATTGGAAGAGCCTATCATCTGATTCAGATTTTTTATATTGTTATGAACCCACAGCTCTCCAAAATGCCTCCTGGTTGCAATGTCCACCGTAAAACTCTCAGCATGCCTGATAAACCTGCTTCTAAGCTCGTCCCATGTATCGGGAAACAACTCTGCGTACACTTCGAAGGGTTCTACCTGGATACCTCCCTCTTCGGTATTCCAGAACAAAGAGTTTATTCTTCCAAGAATAATGTCCACTCTCTCGTCAACCAAAATTTCAGCTTTCTTAATTACCGTTTCAAGATTTCTTATGCAGACAATTTGATAAAACAAATTCATATTGGGCTCTACAATAACCACTTTTTTGTTCGGAAAGCTTGTAAGAAGAACTTCCAAATGAAAGGCCATGCCCATACCAAAGACAATATCCGCCCTGTTTGAAGCGTCAATATATTTATCAATCCATGCATATGCCTCACTAATGGGATCCTCATGATCACACAAAACATAATTCTTCTGTCCGCACCTAACCATAATATTTATCACTAGATCATCCTGACGTGCAAGAAATATCTTTTCCACCGAAGTGTCCAAGGGTTTGTATTCCCCTTTTATATGCCGATCAAGCTTATAATAGACCTCAGGTTGGTGTTTTTTTAGAAGCGCCAAATTCTTTTCCAAAACTTCATTCATGGATATATCACTCATTTCCGAATAATATGTTAATTAACTACTTTTCCTCAAGAAGTTTATGGAGCTCATCCATAAATGTATTAATATCTTTAAACTGCCTGTATACCGATGCAAAACGGACATAAGCCACTTCGTCAAGATTTTTCAGCTTAGACATGACCAATTCGCCTATGGCCTTTGTTGTCACTTCCCTCTGCAATGAATTGCAAATATGGCTTTCAACCTCTTCGACAAGCTTCTCGAGATCATCGATGGAAACAGGCCTTTTTTCACATGCGCGCAAAAGCCCGTTAAGAAGCTTTTCCCTGTTAAAGGGCTGTCTTGACTTATCCTTTTTTATAACCATTAGGGGTAAACTCTCAACCTTCTCATAGGTAGTAAACCTTTTCAAGCATTTTAAGCATTCTCTCCGCCTTCTGATTGCAGAACCCTCATCGGTCGGTCTCGAATCGATAACTCTATCCTCCATAAAACCGCAATACGGACACTTCATGACATCCCTCCTATGCTAAAAACTATATGGCTTATTCCATTTGTATCTAATTATAACACATATAATAATCAAGTAGCCAATTGAAAGTTCGGTTTATTTTGCGGACCCATTATATATAATACACTATATACCGTCATAAATAAACCACATCATTTTTCAAATGTGCATAATTAATACGAAGAAAAATACGGAAGAAAATTATGTCATAAAGTCCGAAGCCCGTAAATACGGCACACCTCTAATCGAAATGTTTTCTTATAAACCTGTCATCCAGATCCACCAGGATAATATCTTCTCCGATCTTTTTTATCCTATCCCAGGGTATAACATATTCGTCATCTTTACCGACAAATCCGAACCAGCTTCTGCCTCCGGGTATCACAATAGCTTCAATTTTTCCCGATTCAAGGTTTATTTCAACATCGCAGACAAATCCGAGTCTTCTTCCATCTTTTATATTGATTACTTCCTTTTCCCTAAAATCCGATGTTCTGTTCATACCCCACTCCCCCTAAATACTGTCAAAGTTCTTCATCCTTAATATATGTAAGTAATTAAAATGATATGTTTATACTGATTTCACTCTCGAAACAAGTAATAAACAAATATGAAGAAAAATATAGAAGAAACCACGCTTCCTCTATATTTTTCTTCAATAGACAGCAACACCCGTCAGAATTATACACTATAAGTTATATATATTTTCTCATATGCATCAGAGCAGTCTTTTCCAGTCTTGAAACCTGAGCCTGGGAGATTCCGATTTCTTCAGCAACCTCCATTTGAGTTCTGCCGTCAAAGAAGCGAAGGTTTAGAATAAGTTTCTCCCTGTCGTTTAACTTTCTCATGGCTTCATTAAGTGCAATGCCCTCCAACCAGTTTTCATCGGTATTCTTATCGTCTTTAACCTGATCCATAACATAAATTGCATCTCCCCCATCATGATACACGGACTCAAACAGCGATATGGGGTCTTGGATTGCATCGAGGGCAAAAACCACATCTTCCTTTGGAATACCGAGTTCTTTAGCTATCTCTTCCACCGTAGGTTCCTTTGAGTTCATATTTGTCAGCTTTTCCTTTGCCTGAAGGGCCTTGTACGCAATATCCCTCAGGGATCGGCTTACACGAATGGAGTTGTTGTCACGAAGATATCTCCTAATTTCCCCTATAATCATAGGAACAGCATATGTTGAAAATTTAACGTTTTGGGACAAATCAAAGTTGTCAATTGCCTTAATAAGGCCAATACAACCCACCTGAAAAAGGTCATCAACGTATTCTCCCCTGTTGTTAAATCTTTGAATAACACTCAATACAAGCCTCAAATTTCCCTTTATGAATTCCTCTCTTGCCGAGGTATCTCCATTATGCATTCTTTCAAAGAGAGCCTTTTTTTGTTCATTAGTAAGTACTGGCAATTTCGATGTGTTTACACCACATATTTCAACTTTATTGATTAGCATAAAAAACCTCCCGGCAATAAATTTAAGTCAGTATCATTATTGCCATGGAGGTTATTTTTATACTGCATATAACACCATAAAATTTTGCATAAAAGCCTTGACAAACCCTGCACCAGTTGAAAATACTTGAACTGGTATTTTGTAGCAATATAAAATCATGTCATTTTGCTTATTTCCTTTCTTAACCTGCTTATAATCTTTTTTTCAAGTCTTGATATATATGATTGGGAAATACCGAGCATGTCGGCAACTTCCTTCTGTGTTTTCTCAATCCCGCCGTTTGTAAGCCCAAAGCGAAGCTCCATTATTTTCTTCTCACGCACCGAGAGCTTTTTCATAGCTGTGCTAAGAAGCTCTCTATCCACTTCATCCTCAATACTTCTTTGAATAAGGTCATTTTCTGTCCCAAGAATATCTGAAAGAAGCAATTCATTACCGTCCCAATCGACGTTTAGAGGCTCATCTATTGAAATCTCCGTCTTCATACGGTTATTTCTTCTTAGATACATCAATATTTCATTTTCAATGCATCTTGATGCATATGTAGCAAGCTTAATGTTTTTACTTGGGTTAAACGTATTTATGGCCTTAATTAACCCAATTGTACCTATGGAAATGAGATCCTCGACCCCCACTCCCGTATTTTCAAATTTTCTTGCGATATATACTACTAACCTTAAATTTCTTTCTATCAAAATTGACTTTACCCCATAATCTCTCTTCTCCAACTTATTTAGTAGATAGTTCTCTTCATCGTTACTCAGCGGCGGCGGCAAGGCTTCACTTCCTCCGATATAGTAAACGGGAGATTTATCGTAAAGTCCAAGCTTTCCCAACACATTAATATACTTAATCATCAAAAAAAGTTTAAGCTTCTTAAAAACAAACATAACCTCGCTCCCTTCAACTAAAAATGATATATAATTTTACTAAAATTTTGACCCTGCTTAAAAAGTAAAATTACCCTTCTAAACCAATTCAGGACTTAAAAGCGCATTATAATTATTGTTTTTGGATAATGCCCTGTTGTAAATTCCTATGATCACGTCTGTAACCCCCTTCTTTTCAGTATTTTCACCCACCTCAATATAATCGGGCTTAAATCCGATTAACATCCCGTTTTCTTTGCCCAAGGATTTAAACGGAATAAGTCTGAATCTCGACAACCAACTGGAGCCTGACACTATTTGAGTTACGCTGTTGAGGTCGTCTTCAATTGATTTATCAAAAATGCTCTGTATTTCCCTGGGCAATATATGTTTAATGGCATTAAACTCTACAACCACAACCGGTGAGTTGGTTAAAGGATCGTAAAGGGAGTTACCGGTATCAATCAGAGCCGACAGATCGGTTATTTCATTTTCAAAAGCCACTTTCAAAGGTATTAAAAGCTTTTCCTTGGAAAGCCTTTGCTGAACTATATCCCAGAAAACCCTTATTATAATGCCCGCTGTTAAAATTGCAAAAAGCAGAGAGGTCCATTTGGAATTCCACACATACACAATTCCGTTTTTTACAAATCCCCCTGTTTGATTAAAATAAAAAAACGCAAAGGCAGCACCGGCAAATATAAAAGTTGAGACATAAAATGTCACCAGAGTTCTGATAAAAGGTATCAATTTTCCGGGAGAAAAAGCAATAGCCACAATCAAGAATGACAAAGCTATTTTCGCAGTAGTACTATAGTAAACCTTGATATTTGGAAACAACAGCAGGATTACTACATACAGAGCACCTATCAGAGACGCTAAAAGCAACTTTAAATGAGATGTCTTATTCTTTGAAAATTTAGCTGTCAGCAACAATATAAGATAGTTAATAACTACATTTTCCAGAACTAAAACATCAACATATATTTTCATTCTGCCGCCTCCTAAAAAACCGCAAATTAATGAATGCTCCCACCACAAGAAAATATCCTAAATAACATATATGCAAAAGCATGTTTGATTATTATTGATTTAACTAAGTTAAATCAATATTTATTTATTTTTGATTATACAAATAAATAAATATTTATTTTGTCAAACCTCAGTGTAGAAAAAAAAAATCGTGTGACAAAATCAATGGAGTTTTTTAGGGGAGGGGGAAGTTGAGAAAAATATTCCAGAAACTTGAGTTTCGCAGTCTAGAGCCTGTAAATACTCTTCGGGGTCGAGCAAAACTCGCTTTGCTCAGACAATGCTCTCCCTTTCCTCGTCGTATTAACAGGCTCTACGCCTGGCTTCACAACGTTTCTTCCATATTTTTCTTAACTTGTCACCAGTTCAGGTAGGTATATAAAGATTAATATACTTCTTAGATAATAAAAAAAGTGTAAGGGTATACAACAATATTACACTCTCACACTTTTCTCACCTTTATTAATTTATTTTATAATTCAATAATTATTTAAATCTGTTTCTCCTTAAGAAGGTTGGTATTTCCAACTCATCCGATGATGACTGTACGGAAGGAGCTGTTTTTTCCGGAGCTGATACAGTAGGCTTTTCGCTAACAGCAGGCTTGTCAATTTTCTTCACAATAGGAGATTTGTCAAAACCTGTAGCAATTACAGTGATCAAAATCTCATCCTTGAGATTTTCATCAATAACCGCTCCAAAGATAATATTAGCATCGGGATCAGCGGATTTCTGTACCAGTTCCGCTGCCGTGTTGACCTCAAACAGTCCAAGATCTGCACCGCCGGTAATGTTGAGAAGAACTCCTCTTGCTCCGTCTATGGAAGTCTCCAAAAGCGGGCTCTGAATTGCCTGTTTTGCAGCCTCTTCTGCCCTGTTCTCGCCGGATGCACGTCCGATACCCATGTGGGCCAGACCGGTATCCAACATAATTGTCTTGACGTCGGCAAAGTCTAGGTTTACAAGACCAGGCACAGCAATCAGATCCGATATTCCCTGTACACCCTGCCTTAGCACATTATCAGCGATCTTAAAGGCATCAACAATGGAAGTCTTCTTTTCTGCCACCTGAAGCAGTCTATCATTAGGTATTGTAACCAGAGTATCAACAGTGCTTTTCAATGCCTCTATTCCTCTCTCGGCATGCTGCATCCTTTTTCTTCCTTCAAACATAAAGGGTTTTGTCACAACACCTACAGTTAAAATTCCCATTTCCTTTGCAATTTGCGCAACCACCGGAGCAGCTCCCGTTCCTGTTCCTCCGCCCATACCGGCAGTTACAAAAACCATATCTGCACCCTTAATTGCCTGGGCTATCTCATCCTTGCTCTCGTTAGCCGCCTTCTCACCGATTTCAGGGTTGGCTCCTGCTCCAAGTCCCTTTGTCAGCTTATCCCCAATTTGGATTTTAGTATTTGCTTTTGATAAAAACAAAGCCTGTTTATCTGTATTTATCGCTATAAATTCCACACCACGCAAACCTGCAGTTATCATTCTATTAACAGCATTATTTCCTCCGCCACCAACACCTATAACTCTTATCTGGGCAAACTGTTCCATATCGATATCAAACTCCAGCACTTTAAATCCCCCTTTTTTTTCATTGGTAACAACCAACCGTTAATTACATCACTTCTATACTGATTTTCAAGATATTGTCCAAAATTAAATACATGTTAACAATCATTCTCTCAATAATTAATAATATATTAATATTAAAGATTTCGCAAGAACGTATTTCGGGTATTTAATCCGCTACTTGAAATCTAAAATATACATCGGTAAGATTGAAAAAACAATTACATATAATTTATATAATTATACTCAATTAAAATAAATATGCGTTTCGAAAAAAAGAATTAAAATGTCAAAATAAACCGTTGAAGAGACTGGCTATTTTCTTTAGAATTCCAAACTCCTTTTTTTGCCTGTTTGGTTTTGAGCTTTTTGTGTCTTTTCTTCCTGACTTCATCCGTTCTGCAACATACCTTAAAATAGCAATTGAAGTCAGATACTCGGGGTTTGCAATGCCCAGAGACTTATAGGCTACCAACCTGACAGGTAAATTAAAAACTTCCTTTGCCAACTCTACACTGCCATCCATATATGAAATACCGGCTCCGGCAAGAACAATCTCTCCGCTGAAATCCTTAAATTCGCCGGTTTCTTCAAGTTTTTCCTTGCAAAGCAAAAATATTTCCTGAATTCTAGCTTCTATTATCTCAACCACCTGTGAAACTTTAATTGTTTTTCTGGTATTTCCGTCAAGTTCATTAACAGTTATTTCATGATCATTGCTAATAAGCGAAGTAAGAGCCAAGCTATATTCTCTCTTAAGTTTTTCCGCATCACTTGACGATATTCGAAGACCTATGGAAATATCATTTGTAATATGATCCCCTCCCACAGGTATGGAATCATACAATACTATGCTCTTGTTTTTGAATACCGATACATTTGTAACTCCACCGCCAATATCGATAAGAACTGCTCCCATCTCTTTTTCATCAAAAGTCAAAGCAGTTTCTCCCAGCGCAAGAGCTTCAGCAATAAAACCGTCAATAGTAACATTGGCCTTTTCCAAACTTTTTACAATATTGTTAAATGTTGTTATTTTCCCGACAACAACATCCGATTCCACTTCAAGCTTTACTCCTGCCATACCAAGAGGATCAATAATTCCGTCACATCCATCCACTATATACTGTCTTGGGACTATATCAATAATCCGGAGGTCTTCAGGAAGTTTAACGTCTTCAACCTTTTTAAGAACCCTTTCAATATCCCCCGATGTTATTTCATGATCCTGCCTTAAAACATCTACAGAACTTTTAAAATAGAATAAGTCGACATGTAATCCCATAACATTTACATAAGCAGATTCTATGCTTATATTTGTCAGAGCCTTCAGTTTTTGAACGCAGCTTCTCACTGCATCCGAAACGGAGTCAATATCGACAATTACCCCTTTTTTCACTCCGCTGCAAGGCTCAATAGCCTTCCCCAATATTTCCACATTGCCCAATTCGCTCAATCTTGCAACAAAAGCACAAACCTTGGATGTTCCTATATCAATACAACTAATTATATCCTCCACTTACGTAAACCTCCCATGAGCATAGCACCCACTCAACTAAGTACACCAAAACAAAGCTAAACTTCTTTATTACCTAATATATTATCTTTTTTTGAAAATTTATTCAATAGGCATCTGCGAATAATTGCAAAATTTAAAAACAGCCTGTTTCCGAAAGCAAATATAGCTGCAAAATATATCTGAATACCCAATTTATCACCAATATAAGTAAGTACAGCTGCCAATAATGCATTTCCGAAAAACCCCGTTAAAAAAACACTCAAATTAAATCTTTTTTCTAAGGTTGAAACCACTCCTCCAAAGACAGAATCCAATGCAGCAAGTATAGCCACTGCCACATAACTTGAGTATTGGTCGGGTATGTTGTATGGAATAAAAATTCCGATTACAATACCGATAATTAAACCCAATATTGGAATCATATTTATTTTTCCTCCCTTTCTAATCCGGTATAAAGCTGGGATATTCGCCGGATTTAAAATTCAAAAATCCTCTGTCATCTTCTTTAAGCTTGAGATAAAAAATCTCTCTTAAAAAATCAATTTTATATTCAGTGATTTCTTTATAGTTTCCAAAATTAACAACTATTCTTGAATCAAGACAGACAGCGATGTTATCCAAATCAGTAACATCAATATAGGTTATGATATCCTTGATGCTGAACTCCTTTCCCCTATCTCCTGCGTTGGTATCCGATAAAGAAACCGTCTTCATAACCTTGTTGAAAGCTTCAATAAACTCATAGCTTTCCGCTTTCAAAGCCTGTCCCAATGAATAACCGTCGCATACCAATCCTCTGATAACGGGGAGCCTGATACCGTCTATATCATTAGTTGTGTCTATAACATGACCGTTATCGTCTATGACAAGATGCGTACCAAGATACGGAACCAATGCCACCGGTTCCCTTTCGGTTACGGTAATCTTGACAACGCCGGGTATTCCGATTTTTACAACAGCACTTTTTAAATAGGGACATCTCTCCAATAACAGTTGCTCGGAATCAATGGACCTAAACATAATAATACCCTTTAAATTCAAGCTGTTGGACTTAAACCAGTTGGTTCCGGCAATCAAACCGGAAGCATTAATCACTTCATTGCTATTATAATGCTTATTGCCATAAACTTCAATCCTATTGATATAAAATAAAGGAGAAAGCGCCAAACAAACCAAGACTACCCCAATAAATAAGGTAATCAACAAAAATCTGATAAAACGAAAAATCTTAAACTTTTTTCTTTTGTGTTTTTTCTTCGGCTGAAACTCAGCACTGGTTGTAATCTCTTGCACTTTCAACAGACCCTACTCCTTTATTCTTCTCTTCTTATTACAGCCCCAACCAAGGATAATTTCTTTTCAATGTCTTCGTATCCCCGGTCAATATGCTTTGTTCCGCTTATAACAGTTGTGCCTTCGGCTGCCAATGCCGCAATTATCAACGCAGCTCCGCCTCTCAAATCCCTCGCCACTACCTGAGCACCCGTTAGCATCTTTACACCTTTAATTAACGCCAGCCTTCCTTCCAGCTTTATATCGGCGCCCATTCTTAAAAGTTCCTCAACATGCTTGAATCTGTTTTCAAATATTGTCTCAACTATTATGCTTGTTCCCCGGGCAACCGAAAGCAGTGAAACAAACTGAGACTGCATATCGGTAGGAAATCCCGGATATGGCAAGGTTCTGATTATATCTACAGCACGGGGTCTGGTAGGACCGGAAACATGTATGTTGTTTTTCTTTATATTAACACGGCAGCCGGCCTCTCTAAGGTAAGATATTACGGACATAAGATGCTCTGCCGTAACATTTCTGAGGTTTAAATCTCCTCCGGTGATGCCTGCGGCCACCATATATGTACCTGCTACAATTCTGTCGGGAATAACGGTATGTTCAACATTGTTAAGCTTCTTATTTTTTCCCCTTATCCTAATAGTACTGGTTCCGGCTCCCGAAACATCAACTCCCATTTGAACAAGGAATTTTTGAAGGTCTACAATCTCCGGCTCCTTTGCCGCATGACGTATCACGGTATCTCCTTCTGCAAAAACAGCCGTCAGCATTATATTCTCCGTAGCTCCGACACTGGGAAAATCCAGTTGAATTTCACAACCCCGGATTTTATCCACCTCGCAGTATAAAAAACCGTGATGTGCATCATGCACCTTGACTCCCATTTTCCTTAGAGCTTTGATATGAAGATCTATCGGTCTCGGACCTATTTCGCACCCACCCGGATAACTAATTTTATTGTACCATCTATTTTATCATTGTACCACTTCAAAAAAGAGGTATCAAATATTTTTAAAGGGAAATACTTCCCTATGAAAAAATTTGTTCATAACCGTATATCTTTATGCTATAATTTTGAGATATAAAACAAATTTAATATAAAAGCAGGGATACAGATGAATTTAAGACTTACTTTTACAATAATAATTACAAAGCTTCTCATTTTTATTCTGAGAATTTTTAAACATGGGGGCACCAGCCTTCCGGGCAAGGTAGCCCGCAAAATATATCCTGACATAATCAAGGTAATTTCAAAAGATTTTAAGATCATAATGGTTACAGGAACAAACGGCAAAACGACAACAACCCGTATAATCGGAAAAGTCCTTGAAAATAACGGTGTGACCTATGTCACAAATAAATCCGGAGCCAACCTTGTAAGCGGTGTCATAACCACATTTATCGACTCCGTTGACATCACAGGAAAAAGCAAAGCGTCCACTGCTTTACTGGAGGTCGATGAAGCGGCTTTCAATGTTGTAACCGATTTTGTACAACCGGATATTCTGGTGGTTACAAACTTCTTCCGGGACCAGTTGGACCGGTATGGTGAGCTTTATTCAACCTTGAACAATGTCCGATCCGGTGTTGAAAAATCTCCCAATGCGAAGCTCGTTTTAAATGCCGATGATTCATTGTGTGTATCTCTTGCACACAATTTAGATAGGGATGTGATATATTACGGCTTTGCTCATGGCGCCACCGACAGCGGTGAATCAATTGAAAACTCGGATGCAGTATACTGCCTTTACTGCAAAAGCAGATATGAGTACTCATACCAAGTTTACGGCCATCTTGGAGCATTCTCCTGTCCTAATTGCGGATACAGCCGGCCTTTACCCCAGGTTGCTTGCCTTAAGGTTGTCGATCTGAACAGTTCATATTCGGACATTGAATTCACACTGGAATCTACTGACGATGCCAATGAAAGAGTGTCTCACAATGCCAGAATAAACTTGCCCGGTCTTTACAACATATACAATGCTTTGGCTGCAGCTTCATTAGGCCATTTATTGGGTTTTCCGGCTGGCAGTATCATAAAGGCAATGGAAAGCTTCGAATGCGGTTTCGGCAGAATGGAAACCATTGAAACTAACGGCAAAACCATAAAAATTATTCTTGTAAAAAATCCAACAGGCTTTAACCAGGTTCTTACCTATCTTCTAACAGAGACACAAGAAGCTCAAATTGCTTTTATTATAAATGACAAGCTTGCCGACGGTACTGATATTTCATGGCTCTGGGATGTGGATTTTGAAAAATTGGAAAAAATACAGGAAAACATATCAATGTTCTACACCTCGGGAATCCGGGCGGAGGACATGGCTGTAAGGCTTAAGTATGCAGGTATTTATACCGATAAAATCGCTCTTATAAAGGACCATGAAGAACTTTTAAACAAAGCCCTTGAAAAAACACAGGAGGGAAGAACGCTTTATATATTGCCCACATATACGGCTATGCTGGAAATCAGAAAGCTGCTTAACAAAAAATTCGGATTAAAGGAGTTCTGGAAATAATATGTATGAATTAAATATATGTCATCTTTATCCCGATCTTTTGAACCTGTATGGCGACCGGGGAAATATAATAGCATTGAAGAGACGATGTGAATGGCGAGGAATAAACGTCAACGTCTCGAACATTTCCATCGGTGACAATTTCGATGCGGAAAGCTATGACATTATTTTTTTAGGTGGTGGCCAGAATTATGAGCAGGAAATACTTCATGATGATGTTATAAATCAAAAGGGAAATGAAATCCGAAACGCCATAAACAATAACAAGGTATTTTTAGCCGTCTGCGGTGGATATCAGCTCCTCGGAAAATACTATAAAACTTGGGACGGTAAAGAGATACAATTTTTAGATGCCGTGGATTTTTGGACAATTGGCGATAAAAAAAGAATGATCGGAGATTTTGTCTTTGAATGCGATTTTCTTAAGGAAAACGGCTTTGACGGAAAAGTTGTGGGCTTTGAAAATCATTCCGGCAGAACCTATTTAGGTCCAAATGTAAAACCCTTGGGCAAAATCATAAAGGGATACGGCAACAATGGAAAGGATGGCTTTGAGGGAGCATTATATAAAAACGTTTACTGCACTTACTCCCATGGAAGTCTTCTTCCGAAGAATCCTGCTTTTGCAGATCACCTTATAGCACTGTCATTAAAGCAAAAGTATAAGGATTTCGTGTCTCTTTCTTATCTCAATGACGAATTTGAGGAACTGGCCAACCGAACAATGATTAAAAGAATCATTGGATGATCAAAGCTATAAGTGAAGAAAAATATTTCAGAAACTAAAGTTTTACAATGTTTCTTTCATATTTTTCTTCACTTTTATAATGTACCAATTAACAATATAGAATTTTTAACAGCAGATACCTAATGAACATAAAATAATATGCTCCCCCTATGAAAACAGTCGGACTAACTTTACTGTTATCATAAGAGGAGCATATTCTATGTATATAATTATTTTACGCTACATTTTTTACTTATTTAAAAATTCCTAAAAGTAAAAGCTCCATGGGTCACTGCGGTCTACTCTGGGGTCTGTATCCCATGTAAACTCATCATCCGACATGTGATTGTTTTTATAATACCATACACCCAAAGCAGCTGTCTCATCAGCATAACTTCTAATCCACGACTCATCCGAACCGTCTATCCATCCTGTGTTATACCCCATCAAACCGTGTCGAAGCACATCCTTGCCACTATATTTTTCCTGAGCTAACCTGGCAAAGTGTAAAAAGTGTCTAATTCCCATATGTGTGGATACTCCGACGTCATAGAAATTATAATCATTAAAATCGTACTGTGTCATTTCCGGAACATTTTCCTCAGGCATATAGTTAGGATTCGCATTCGCATATGCCGTTTCGGCAGTCTGCAAAGGTCCGAAAGCATGTGCCGCCCCGCTTCCTGTTTCAGTTCCGGCCCTAAATGTCGACTCACGGGTAGCCATACCGAAGAAAAACGCATATGCTGCTTCTTTGTTCTTAAAACCGCATACACTTTGTATTACATCCCAGTGATCGTCAACCTGTTTCTTGATAATTGCCTTTACCTCGCTGACTTTCAGTGCAGATGCCTTTGAAATAAGCTCAGACTTCGAAGTCCCCGCCGGGAAATAACCGTCATTATAATTATTGGATTGGGTAGGTGTAGGTGTGGATGTATATTTCGGAATTTGCGTCGGTGTTGCTGAAGGATTCGGTGTATAATAAATTTGTTCTTTCGGAAAAGTTTTTATTTTACGGAGCAAATATCTTTTCATATAGTTAACATCAATGCTATTAATAGAGTTATCTCCGTCAAGGTCACCGACCCAAAGATCGTCATCGGCAGGAAAATCTCTGATAACTCGAAGAATATATCTTTTAAGAAGTGTAAGATCAATACTGTCAATAAAATTGTCCACATTGACGTCTCCGATTGCCGGTCGAGTCTCGGAATAAACATAATAGGACTTACCGAAGCATAAAAATGTCATGAAAATAATCAAAAATACGGAAAGAGAAAGCAATATTTTTTTTCCCATAATACATCCCCCTCAATTTAAATGCAATAGATATTTTCAATATTCATCTATTGATTGTTAGTTACATTGTACCATAGGATTAAAGCTGTATTCAAGAATATAGCTTTAATCCTTAACACTCCTTTTCCCGAGCGTATTTAAGGACCCTATTCAAAGTATCTTCAAAACACCCTTGCAACGAAACAAAATCCATATTGGGTATGTAATAGCTCTCCAATTGATCGTGAATCTTTTTTGCTTTTGAAATGGTTTTCACTACTGTATCCAGTAGAATCTCGAAATTAGCACTGTTATTATCAATTACCTCTTTATATTTCTCCAATTGAGAACCGTGTAAATATTCATCAAGATTAATTTCCGTTGAGTTGCTCACATTTACACTATGATACTTGTTTGAAGTTGTAAAGGACAGATTAATCCCGGGTACTATCAAATGCTCAATTTTATTGGGGTTTAATGCACAATAAAACGATTCCACATCAAATCCTCTTTCCAAAGCTGCTTCCTTCAGTTTTTGAAGTATTCTCTGGGTGCCTGTTCCCGGCATGCCTTTAAATACGTATGTTTTTTCTGTATCTATTAGTGTATGAAGGTAATTTACTAGACCGTTTGGAGTAATTGCACTGGCAAAAAGCCGTCTGTCTTTCCCTTCACATGAAGCAATTTCTTTATCCCCGAAATGCTCCTTCATAAGCTTCTCCGACACCTCATTGATCTTTGCCTTATCTACACAACAGCTTTCAACTATTTCTTCATTGTCCTGATATATGGAATATGCAGCCTTCAAATATCTATAAGCCCTTCTGAATGTCCTTCCCACCTCTTTATTGGCATTCAATATTTCTTCTTTGTTTTTTCTTATTTCTTCTTCTTCCCAAAAATCTCCCAGATTAATTATCTCATCAACCGCTCCGGGATTTTTCGGATCCACAACATGGGGTGCGGTTCCATCCAACAAGGCTACATTAATTGCCGGTATAACCACACCGTCAAGGCTGTTGTTATCGCTGGAACAGTGCATAAACTCTACATCGTATCCCATGTTAAGCATCTCACATCCTATTTTTCTCATAAATGTCGATTTTCCTACACCCGGTCCTCCCTTAATACAAAAGATCTTGGAAGCCCTTTCCTGGGGTAAAATGTGATCGTAATAACTGAAAAATCCCTGTGATGTATTCCCTCCGGGAAACATTTCTCTAATTTTACCTTTCGACATAATTAACATCCTCCATTATAAAGCTAATTAGCTTACCGGTATTTTGTGAAACCTATTATTAAGATATGCGTTTTATGAGGTTGTGAGACTCCAACACATAAATTTCAAACAAAAGTTACGGGGCATCGAGCCCCCATCGCTTTTTGGTCATTTCACTTGGTGAAATCCCACCAATAAAAAAAGAGCCAGAGTTGTTTTTACCCTGACTCTTTTTCCCCGTATTATTATCCCGTTTAGGGTACATTCCCCCCAATTATTTTATGCACCAAACGGTTATGTAATATCAACCTTCATTGTTACCTTCACCGTCATATTCTCCGGATATGCCTCGATATCCTTAGAAACGGTCTTATTATCCGCATCTATGTATTCAAGTTTAAACTTCAATTTTGCATCCTTGCCTTCAAACAATATATCACCGGGTTTCAAGAACTGAACCTTAATAATAAAGCTGTCAATGCTAAAGTTATACTTCTCACCGTCAAAGGAAAGAGGAACGATACCTATATTACCGGAAACCTTGTCCCTGGTCATTCCGTCAACCACAACGGTTTGGATTTCCATCCACTCAGGAACTTCCAGAACCTTAACCCCAACCGGGAAAATTTCTTCATATACTGCATCATTAAGGGATACATCATATACCGTTTCTAAATTTATTTGCTCAAATATATTGTAAAGATCAATTTTGTTCTTTCCACTGTAAAAATGCTTTCCTGTATTTGTTACTTCCTCTGCACCACTGGCTACCGCAATAGTCTCCAATACTGCATCAATATCATTAGGCGAAAAGTCAATGAAAAACGGTCTGATTTTGCTTCCACTAATGATGCTTCCAATATCCTTAGCATAATCCAAAGATTTGTATAATACCTCATCGGACTTTATATGCTGGGCATTTCCATCATCTGTTTTGGGCTTCAAAGTTACATTACTGGTACTTGTCCACTTGTTAGGTACGGAACCTGCAAGTACAACAATATACTTTTCCGCCTTTTTCCCTGGAGATTTGTTCAATATGTGATATGCTCTTCTCATGCCGTCGCCCAAATTACTATCCCCCGAAGTTCCGGGTGCAATATCGTTTATCTTTTTCTTCAGATCATTTACTTCTTTTTCGGAAGACATATTAAATAGCTTGAAATCATTTTTGTTTGCTGAGTCCGAGTACTGAATAACAGCGATTTTGGTTTTTGTACCTGCATATAAATCAACTAAAGCCTTTGCCACATCCTTGACAGATTTCAAGTAAGTATCGCTCTCGATATATTTCTTTTCGATAGAGTCAAATTGTCCTTGCATATGATTAACTGTAAGTCTGGCAGCACTAAAGTTTAGGTTGCTTCCGGCAATAGTTCCATTTATTGTATTGTTATTCCCATTAAAATATATATTACCGGAATAGGGAACAGACGGATTTCCCGGAGCATAAGCTATTCCGTTAATTGTAGAGTTACTGGTCTGAAACTCAATGTTTCCGTTAATGGAATATACATATAATCTGTCATTAGGTCCGGTGGGATATATGTCTCTTCCCTGTATGGTAATATTACCGTCTGCAATAAGAAATCCCTCGTTAACGTTATTTGTATTATTCAACGATATAAAGAGATTTGACATAAAATACATGGATGAATTTATTACAAGGGTGCCACCGCCTGTAATCTCAAATCGTTGGTAAAACCAGTTATATTCTATAAAAATATCGGTTTGTCCAGGCATAGGACGGCGGTTTATAGGAAAAAGAAAGTCCACGGGTTTGTAAACTTGCATATTCGCAGCTGCTTCATTAATCAACTGCGAGTGAAAATAAGGCATCTCAACCGGCATTGTAATGTTAATTAGTTCCTTTACCTCAAAGTACGGGCTTATGATCTCAAATGTACAAGCGGTAGAAATACCGTCAATCTTTACACTGAAAGCTGTGGATCTAAATAAATTATTGGCATGAGTATTTCCGTTAACTACAGCACCCTGTCCTTGAAGTATTAAGTCATGGTTTGAGTATATTCCAAAATCCAGAGGCGTCCAAACATCCTCCTGGTAAGTATTTAATATCCCAGAGTTGTCAATTACCAGTACTATTTCATTTTCCTTGTTTATTTTACCGTCTACAATAAGTTCTCCCTCATGGTATATTGTTATGTCGGTAGAGGCTCCAAGCTCCGCTTCCTTTATCGAATTTCTTGAAAGCTTTATACCTTTATTCACACCATCATTAGTGGGTGACGGGGACGGAGGCGGTAATGTAATCTTTTCAATTATGACATTATCTATATATATATCATGACTATTATTGGGTGATTCCCCAAACTTACCCATGCTGAAAACAAGCGTAGCTATTTGATCATAAGAACTTTTCATGGTAAATTCATAGGTATAAGTTTTCATATTGGTATCAATGCTCTGTGTCTTGGAAAAATATTCTGTATAGGTTGTTTGGTTTCTGATTGCAACCCTTATATCCCTTTTAACACTTGCCTTCGCATCAAAAGAAACCCTATATGTAGTAGCACTCTTCAATTCCAATCCATCCTGCATTAATTGAATAGACCAGTAATCCGATCCGACATTTTTTATATTCGTTACCGACCACATATCTCCATAACCGTCATTTACAACCGCGTTGCTGGCATCAGCACCGGATATACTTGTAGATTTAAATACCCAATTTTTTGATCCGTCTGTAAAATTACCGTTTTTGACAATTTGATTTGCAGGCATCGGAACATTCGGTCTTGGAGCTTGAACCGGCGTAGGAACATAAGTCGGTAAAGGAGCCTCGGTCGGAGTTGATACAGGAGTAGACGTTGAAGCAAAGGTAGGAGTCGGAACTACCGGTATGGTTGGCTCAACACTCGCCGAAGGAACAGAAGATAAAATCACAGGTTCCGTTCCAAAAACTTTAACACCGTCTAAATACGCAGTCACCTTATCCCACTGTGCATAGTCAGTGTTTGTGCTGCAAAAAGAATAATCGTTTTTCTGGTTGAATTTCGGGTTATAATTGGGGTGATATACCCTTACTTTTATCTCCGAAAAGTTATTTGGAGCAAGGGTTCCCGCTGCTTTATTATATCCCAGCTCAATATACTTGTTTGCATCCGGTGAGTTTACCTGGATTATGGACCATGTTATAGAACTATTAATATTAGAATAGTTGTTATGTGCATAATCAACAGAGACAGTAATAGGCGATACGCCGTCATCATTGAAATAGTACCTGAACTTGATGCTCGAAAGATCAACCCCAGAAGAGCCTAAATTCCTGACCCTAAAGTTGATATACATCGCATCTATATTCTCTCCTGTGTTGCCATTGAAAAATTCAACTCTGATATTCTGTCCATCCGCATATACATTCATACCAACGCTTGCTGCCGATATAATGCTTAGAAATATACATATATTGAGTAGTAGTATGCCGATTCGTTGGAGCATTCTCTTCGTCATAGTATTCTACCTCCTTTAATATGGTGCATGGTTGAAGTTTAAATAAAGTATGGTTAAAATGCGCTGCAAATCGTGTATGGTTTAGTAAAAAGCGTTTGATGTTTGCGTAGGTTTGGTTATTAGGTTTGGCTATTATTAAGTTGTAATTAATAAATAGAAATGTTTAAGCAATGATTCAACAAGGTACAAGATATGCGCTGAATGAAAGTAAATCCGTACCCACCGCTTATAAAAAAGCGGTGGGACGTATATTGCCGAATTATAAGTCAAACTGAGAAATTTTTATTTGCTTTCTTTGGTCACCGATGGTTTTTACAATAATAAATTTAGGTTCAAAAGAGGAGTCTACATAAATTTCAGCCTCAAAGAAGTACATTTCTCCTTCTTTTTTTGTCACCTTTGCCATACCGCTGTAAAACTTTCTTGAACTGTCGTACGCTTCTAATGTGAGAGTTTTAGTTGCCGTATTGGTTTTGCCGAAAATTCTCAACAATTTTCCTTCCGCTTCTGTTACAATACTGTCAATTGTAAATTCTACTTCTCTATAATAAGCCATTTCACCAAGCTCGTGCTTATCATCAATATAACTGATATAAACCGTCCTTGTGTTTCCATCCCATGATACTTCCGCACCAGCGTTCTCACTTACAAACCTTAGAGGCACAAAGGTTCTTCCGTTCACTATTTCAGAAGCTGCGTCAAGATCTATACGGTATCCGTTAACAAAAGCATATTCCTTTCCGATTTCAATAAAAATCTCTGTTGTATCATTGGTTGCCAATACGGTACGATTTACTCCATCCCAGCTTACTTCCACCCCTAGAGCCTCAAATATTCCCCTAAAAGGTACCATTGTTCTTCCGTTTTTTATGTAAGGGTTAACATCAAACTCCAGCTTCGTACCATTTAAAAAGATTTTTATATCATCCTGAGCTGCAAAAGTAAAGCTGGCGGTCAAAGCAAATGTGACTAATATACAAAATACCGTAACATACGCATAAAAACCGGACATTCTTTTCATAAGCATTCTCCTCTACCTTTTCGTAATAGTTGTAAAAAATAGGAACAAAAAATACTAAGATAGTTCGCCTTAGCAAAGAAAGTAACGTTTAGAATTTATTTCGATTATGTAGCTATCGATGTAAGTATTGCATCAAATTAATGTAAGTATTGCATTAATAAGTACTACTTATTCCATAATACTATTATATAACAAATTCAATGTTTAGGTCAACTTTATAAAAAATTTTGTAATATTCTTGACATATTTATACTTTCGAAGAGTTATATAATATAATATAATACTCATTATCCTAACTATGTAAATTTTCTTTACAACTTATTTTGATTTTGCTGTTATCCTCTTAAATTCCCGTGAATACATAAAAAAAGCAAAAAGAGTAGAGACAACCGCAATTATAACAAGAATATTAACCAAAGCATCAGTATATTTATTTACAAACCCTCCCGAGTTTATTGCTATGGTCAATATTATTGCAATAAAGAAAACAACGGTAGCAAGTTTTCCATACCAATTGGCCTGTACGACCAGTTTTACTTTCTTATACAAAAGAATACTCCCCGCAACCATAAATGACTCTTTTGCAATGACTATTATCAAAACCGGTACCGGTATAATGTTTTGTATTGTAAGAATTGACAATGCTGTCAACTGCATTAGCTTGTCTGCCAAAGGATCAGCCAGTTTTCCCCATGATGTTATCATATTGAACTTTCTGGCTATTACCCCGTCCAAAACATCAGTAATTCCGGCTAGTAAAAACAATAAAATCGCTACGGAATACTGCTTGTCCAAAAGGTAATACCCAAAAAAAGGAATAAGCATGAGCCTTAAAGCTGTTAGCATATTAGGAATATTCACTCAGCCACCACCTGTTAACAGTATTTAACCCTTCATATTATTGAACAGCCTTTGAAATCAATTCATAAATGTCCGGTGCATGCTTTTTAATGTTTAAAGGCTTAAGCTCCTTGTCTGTCCATACATGCATCGTCTCACCCAACGTTATTATTGCATCCTCACCAAATCTAAAAACCTCATAAAAAAATGTAATTCTTGAATATGTTATTGCCTTGATCCCGGTTTTTACAATTATCCTGTCCTCATACTTTGCAGAACCTTTATATTTGCAATTAAGCTCAATCAAAGGAAGTAAAAAGCCTCTTTTTTCTATTTGAGAATAGGACATCCCCATTTTTTTAATAAAATCCGTTCTTGCTGCCTCAAACCAGATGGGATAATTGGAATGATGAACAATTCCCATCTGATCCGTTTCAGCATACCTTACTATAATTTCCGTCTCAGATGTAAACACTGTTTTCACCTTAATTATTTATTTAATTATTTATTTGATTATAATAATGCAAGCATACAATATTAAAATTTAATTGTTTACCGGTTCAAAGACCAACAACCATTTTATAACGATAGCATTTTACTTAGCTCAATCAATTCTTCCGGCAAAGTTTTCTGCATTTTCAACGCTTCTTCGATATCCAGATCCACTACCTGGTTATCTTTAAATGCTATAATCCTGTTGCTATTGCCATCTCTTAGAGTCTCAACAGCTTTAGCTCCCATCATACTGGCCATTACCCTGTCATGAACAGTAGGACTTCCTCCGCGCTGTATATGTCCCAGTATCGTCGCTCTGGCCTCAATACCTGTTTTATCGGTGATCTCCTTTGCTATTTCAATTGCTTTGCCTTCAACACCTTCGGCAACTATGACCAAATAGTGCTTTTTACCTCTGTTTCTTCCTTCAATTATAGGCTTGATTACATCCACATCTATATCCAAAGTCCTTTCGGGCAACACTACTGCCTCAGCTCCCCCCGATATACTTACATTTACTGCAATATATCCTGCGTGTCTTCCCATAACCTCCAATACGCTGCATCTCTCATGGGAATAAGCTGTATCACGTATTTTATCTATTGCATCCTGAACAGTATTCATGGCAGTATCATAACCAATAGTGTAATCCGTGCAGGCAATATCATTATCAATCGTTCCGGGAATCCCGATAACATTCATTCCCAACCTGCATAAATCCAAAGCTCCCCTGAAAGAACCGTCTCCACCTATTACAACTATTGCATCAATACCGAAAACCTTCGCCATAGACATCGCCTTATGTAAGCCTTCCTCCGTCTTAAACAACGGTGACCGGGTTGTCTGCAAAATAGTACCTCCTCTATGGATTATATCTCCGACAGTCCTTGCAGTCATTTCCTGAATATCTCCATGGATAAGGCCTTCAAAACCCTTTCTTATTCCCAATACCTTAAATCCGTAATGAATTCCGGCTCTAACCACCGCTCTTATGGCTGCATTCATTCCCGGTGCATCTCCGCCGCTGGTCAAAACCGCTATTGTTTTAACATTACCCATAATTGTCCTCCTTTGTAAGTATAAACCCGCATATAATATTAAACCCGTGTTTTATTTAAACACGGGATATTGAACCTTCCACCGCTAAAGTGACAAGATTCCTGCTTCCCAGATTCTACAATTTCTATCTCCACAGGTTTAATATTCGATAGTTCATGCAATTTATCTTATTTATCAAAGAATATATTTGACTAATCGATTAACTTAATATCCCTTTTCAATAATCACGCTATGTGCCTCTTCAACTTCAGCTTCCGGAACAAGAACCTCATAATAATTATCATTATTTTCATGATTTTTGCTTATAGGTCTTAATTTTACCAGAATGCCTTCATTCGTCAAAAATTCCTGCATTTGCGTGGCGATCTCTTTGCTCTGAGCCATATATACCACTGTCCACATATATATCACGCCCCTTTATCAGTTATTCACCGGAATAAACTTCTCCATGCCGACATATTATTCTGGCTTTTCCTCTAATTTTTATAGCAGAAGTATTATCGGTAAACTGGGCTATTAAGACTTCACCCTTATCCAGTTTTTCAGTATGATGAAATTTCGTGTCTTTACCCCTGGTAAGACCAATAATATTTACCCCATTTTCTTCGGCTTTTACCACTACAAAATCTCCATATATCTTCTCTGCGTCCCAATCCAATTAAAACCACCTCGACATAACTATATATTAATTTTAAATAAAAATCAATATGAAATTTGGGCAATAACTTATGAAACCCTTACATTTTCGTCCCCCAACACTGATTTTAATTCGTCTAAAACAATATCATTAAGGCTTACCCAATATTCTCTTTCCAGTACTTTAACTTTATTTTGCTGCTCATCATACAAGCACACGGGAGTATTACCACCAAAAAATTTCAATATACAAAAAGCCGATTCCATCAATTCATTATTCACATCATCATTCACTCTCAAATAAAGCTTGCGCAAAACTGTCTTCTTCAAAGGACTTACCTCTTCGCATATTATTTTTGGCTGTTCCTCTTCTTTTATACTTATCCTGCCCTTAATCAAAACAATATTCTCAATTTCCACAAGCTTTGAGTACTTTTCCAGTACAGTGGGGAAAACAATTATTTCCATCGTCCCGTATAAATCCTCTAAAGTCAGAAAAGCCATCAAATTATTATTCTTTGTAGTTTTTGTCTTTTTTGAAGTAATTATTCCGCCGACGGTAACAATCATACCGTCATATAAATCCTTCTGTTCATTGTTGACAATGCCTTCCTCCACTTCCTCCTGGCCGGTATTCAAATCGGAACTGAATATATTTACCCGCTGTGCAATTTCTTTTTCAAATTCCCTCAAAGGATGCCCGGATATATACAATCCCAACATCTCCTTCTCCATGGACAAAATTACCTTGTTGGGATATTCCTTTATATCCGGATATATGTCGCTATCATCGTCTAAAAGCCTGTCTTTAGCCTGTTCTTTTTCACTGTTCCTATCGGAGGGCAAATCAAACAAGGAAAGCTGTCCCTCCATGTTCTTCTTTCTTATCTGGGATATACCGTCCATCATCTTTTCATAAACAGCAATAAGCTTCGACCTGAATATACCCATGGAGTCAAAGGCTCCGCTTTTAATAAGACTTTCGACGCACCTTTTGTTGACATCCTTTCCGTCAACTCTTTCAAGGAAGTCCCTCAAGCCCTTATAGCTTCCTCTGCTGTTTCTTTCAAGTATAATCGATTTAACCGCATTTTCTCCCACATTTTTTATCGCAGCCATACCAAACCTTATTTTACCGTTAACGACCGTAAACTTAACATCACTTTCGTTAATATCCGGGGGCAATACTTCTATTCCAAGATTTCTGCATTCGTGTATATACTGGGATATTTTGTCGCTATTTCCCAAAAAACTGTTTAACAATGCTGCCATAAACTCAACGGGATAATAACACTTAAGCCATGCGGTCTGATAAGCTACAACCGCATAAGCCGCTGCATGAGACTTGTTAAAAGCATAGCTTGCAAAATCCATCATCTCATCGAATATCTTGTTTGCCGTTTCCTCATCTACGCCGTTTCTAACAGCCCCCATTACTATAATATTTCCCTCTTCGTCATCTATTCCATGAATGAAATTTTTTCTTTCCTGCTCCATTACACTGATTTTTTTCTTTGCCATAGCACGCCTTACAAGATCCGCTCTTCCCATGGAATAACCAGCAAGCTCACGAACAACCTGCATAACCTGCTCCTGATAAACCATACATCCATAAGTCACATTCAATATGCCTTCCAAAAGGGGATGATCATATTTAATTAACTCAGGATTGCGTTTATATTTGATATATCTTGGTATCTGATCCATGGGTCCCGGGCGGTATAACGAAATACCGGCTATAATATCTTCAAAAGATGAAGGCTGAAGCTCCTTCATAAATTGAGTCATTCCGGCACTTTCCAATTGAAATACTCCTGAGGTTTTACCTTCCCCGATAAGCTTAAACACTTTGGGATCATCCATTTTGAGCTCATTAATCCCAATTTCCCTGCCGTGATTCTTTTTTATAAGGTTAACAGCATCCCTGATTACCGTCAGGGTTCTCAAGCCCAAAAAATCCATTTTTAAAAGCCCCAATTCCTCCAAAAGCCCCATGGTAAACTGGGTTGTAACGCTGCCTTCACTCTTTTGCAAAGGAACATATTCCGTAAGGGGATCTTTGGATATTACCACGCCGGCCGCATGGGTGGAAGCATGTCTTGGCATTCCTTCAAGCAATCTGGCCGTATTTATCAATTCCCTGACCTTTTCGTCTTCTTCGTATTGCTGCTTCAACTCGGGATTAAGCTCTAAAGCCTTGTCTATACTCATCCCGGGCTGAAAGGGAATCATTTTTGCAATAACATCCACATCACCATAGGGCATGTCAAGAGCCCTTCCCACATCTCTGATTACAGCTCTTGCCGCCATGGTTCCAAAGGTAATTATCTGGGCAACCCTGTCCTTTCCGTATTTCTCCACCACATAATCAATTACCTCCTGCCTTCTTTCAAAGCAGAAGTCTATGTCAATATCGGGCATACTTATCCTTTCGGGATTGAGAAATCTTTCAAAAAGCAGACTGTACTTTATGGGATCGATATTTGTAATCTCAAGACAATAAGCCACAAGGCTCCCTGCTGCAGAACCTCTTCCGGGGCCAACCATTATTCCGTTTTCTTTGGCGTACCTTATAAAATCTCCCACAATAAGGAAGTAATCCACATATCCCATTTGTTTTATAATGGAAAGCTCATACTCAAGCCTGTTTTTCTTGTCTTCATCTCTTTCCTCTTCCGGGTATCTTCTTTCAAATCCCTGATAACAAAGGGATCTTAAGTATTCATAAGGTTCCCTGCCTTCCGGCACACTAAACTGAGGAAGATGCAACTTATTGAATTCCAATTCGACATTACACCTTTGTGCAACACTGACTGTATTAGAGATCGCTTCAGGAATGTTTTTAAACAATTCCTCCATCTCTTCGGGAGATTTGATATAGAAATCGTCGGAAGAAAACATCATTCGGTCTTCGTCATTTATGCTTTTTCCGGTCTGAATGCAAAGGAGAATTTCATGAGCCCTGGCATCCTCCCGGCGTAAATAATGGGCATCATTGGTTGCAATCAGCGGTATGCCGGTTTCTCTGCTCAGCTTTATAAGCTGTTGGTTGACAATATTCTGCTCTTCTATGCCGTTCATCTGAAGCTCAAGGTAAAAATTGTCCTGTCCGAAAATGCTGTTCAGTTTTAAAGCAAGCTCCTCTGCCTTTTTGTAATTGTTATTCAAAATTGCCTTGGGTATATCCCCGGAAAGGCAGGCACTTAATGCAATTAGCCCTTCGCTGTATTTTTCCAGCACCTCCATGTCAACCCTCGGCTTATAATAGAATCCTTCGGTAAACCCTATGGATACAATTTTCATTAAGTTTTTGTATCCCACATTGTTTTTGGCCAATAAAACCATATGACCGGGATCCGAATCCCGACCGTCCTTTTTGTCGAACCTAGATCCTGCCGTAGTATATATTTCACAACCAATTATAGGTTTAATTCCGTTATTTACTGCTTCCTTGTAGAAATCAACCACTCCATACATAACACCATGGTCAGTTATGGCTATACTGTCCATCCCCAGCTCTTTTGTGCGCTTTATCAAATCCTTTATCCTGTTTGCACCGTCCAGCAGGCTGTATTCTGTATGAACGTGAAGGTGTACAAACCTTTGCACTCATATCACCCTTTGTAACTTGTCTAATAATTGCTTCTATTATAGCATAACAAAAAAGCGAAGTACATTGCACTCCATTTGGGGTTTTTGTTAATGTAAAGAAAAATATGCACTCCCATCATGGAGTGCATACTTAATGTATAGAAAATACTATTTTTTCACTTAATCAAAAAGCAATTTTTCAATTACGGAAAGTACATTTTCCTGCAAGAGCTTAAGTTTTTCCTTAGCTTTATCCATAGTACTTTCTTTTACACCGTAATATATCTTTATTTTCGGCTCAGTGCCTGAAGGCCTTATAGCAAACCAGCATCCTTCATCCAACTCATAATACAAAACATCGGATTCAGGCAACGTCAGTTTTTCCTTTTGTCCGGAAGAAACCACGTATCTTTCGCCTAATAAATAATCCCTTACCGCACTTACCTCATATGTTCCGAATTTTACTGTTTTATTTACCCTCAGACTTTCCATAGCTGAAGTTATTTTTTCTAAACCTTCTTTTCCCTTAAGGGTAAAGGAGGTAATTCCTTCGAGGGAATAGCCATACTTTTCAAACAATTCGAGTAATCCTTCATACAATGTCATACCTCTGGATTTATAATATGCTGCCATCTCCGCAATAAGCATGGAAGCAACAACAGCATCCTTATCTCTCGCAAAGGTACCGGCAAGGTATCCGTAGCTTTCTTCAAAGCCGAACAGATACTTCATATTTCCAAACTCATCCAATTGCTTTATTTTTTCTCCGATAAACTTAAATCCGGTCAGAACCTCAATGAGCTCAACATTATAATCTTTGGCAATTTCCTTGGCAAGCTCGGTGGTAACTATGGTTTTTACTACAAAACCGTTTTCGGGTAGTTCTCCCCTCTTTTTCTTCTGAGACAATATGTACTCAAGCAAGAGGCACCCTGTCTGATTACCGGTCAAAACTACATATTCTCCGTCTTTGTTTCTGACTACAACCCCCACCCTGTCACTGTCCGGGTCAGTTCCTATAATAAGATCCACATCCTCTTTCTTTGCCAGTTCAATAGCAAGTTTAAAGGCATCCTTCTCCTCCGGATTCGGATATGCTACTGTTGAAAACTCAGGATCCGGGAGCTCCTGTTCCTTTACAACAATTACATTTTCAAATCCGGTTTCTTTAAGTATTCTCCTAACCGGTTTATTTCCGGCGCCATGCAAAGGTGTATACACAATCTTAAAGCTGCGTCCGATTTCCTTTGAAAGCTCCGGATTAACGGTGAGAGTTTTAAGCTTTTCTATGTATTCATCATCAACCTCTTTGCCGATAATCTGAAGCAATCCCTTCTCGATTGCTTCATCCTTCTCCATAATCTTAACCTTTGTTATGTCTTCAATTCTGCCTATATAGGACAAAACTTCGTTTGACGCTTCAATGGGAAGCTGTCCCCCGTCTTCTCCATACACCTTGTAACCGTTATATTCTTTTGGGTTATGGCTTGCAGTAACCATTACACCTGCAGCAGCCTTTAAATGCCTTACCGCAAAAGAAAGCTCCGGCGTTGGTCTGAGTTCATCAAAAAGGTATGCCTTTATTCCGTTACCGGTTAAGACCTTTGCTACCTCCAGTGCAAACTCCGGCGATTTACGCCGAGAATCATAGGATATAACAACTCCGTTATCCGACATTCCACGGCTGTTCACATAATCAGCCAATCCTTGTGTAGCCTTTCTGACCGAATAAATATTCATTCTATTGGTACCTGCGCCTATTATACCTCTAAGACCGCCGGTTCCAAATTCCAGATCCTTATAGAATCTCTCTTCAATTTCTGCAGGGTTATCCTTTATACTATTCAGTTCATCCCTAGTTTCCTTGTCAAAATATTCGTTTTCCAACCAGAACTTAAAAACTTCACTACTCGACATATAACTTCTCTCCTCAACTAAACAGAATTTCAAATTTAAAAAAATCTCATTCCTTAGTATAACATATTCTATGCATAATACAACAATTATATTATGTAGTTTACCTGATTTATTTTAAAAAATAAACATATTTTCTCTTGAGTTTTTTTATCATGCAATTGCTTTTTATTTTAAACGCTTACACCGTATATCGACAAATATAATACTTGGCAATTTACATAATTAATGCTATAATAAAATTGTAATACATTCTACCTCCCTACTTGAAGGTATAAGGAGATAAATAGACTTATGAAACAGGGCAAAATTGTCGAAAGGCAATGACGCAAAGCCATGGGTCTAAGTCGGAAAAGCAAAGCTTTTTCGATATGATTGCCAGGTTACCATTAAAAGTTCTGTTTATACTCTTAATAATAGATTTGGAAATAGGTCTTATATTTCCTTATACCCTTTTTTTAAACGGAGACAAAAAATTAGGGCAAAAGCCCTTTTTTCATTTCATAAAAAATCATGCCTGTAATACTGAATTTATGGATGAGATGTGATGAAAAAATGAAAGAAACGTTGTGTAGCAAGTCGAAAAGCCTTTTAATGCAATCTCAATATTACTTTGTGAAAGTATAAATAACCTTTATTATAACCGGGCCAATCAGAACGGAAAAAATGGTCGGAAATATAAACAGCACCATCGGTATGAGCATTTTGACCGGTGCCTTCATGGCTTTTTCCTTTGCCCTCTGCCTTCTCTTCTCCCTCATCTGTTCCGATTGAATTCTAAGCACATTACCGATACTTACACCAAGCTGGTCTGCCTGGATAATTGAGCCTATAAAGGTGGTAAGGTCCGGAATATTGACCCTTTGTGCCATATCCTTAAGGGCATCTCTTTTTTGCTTTCCTACCTTCATCTCATTTAGCACGTCTTCAAATTCCGTGGCAATGGGTCCCGGCATCTTGTCAATAACCTTGGCAAGCGCTCCGTCAAATCCCAGTCCCGCCTCAACACTAACCGTAAGCAAATCCAGGACATCCGGAAGAGAATTGGAAATCACTTTTTGCCTCTCCCGGATTTTTCTGTTTAGCAGCATGTTGGGAAAAAGCAATCCGAAGCAAAACTCAATTATGCATATAAAAACAACGGTTCTTATATCAAAGCCCAAGTACATGCCGAAAGCAGCTGTAATCAGAGGCAATCCGATAATAATTATTATTTGAATATTAATCCAATCCTTTATTGTAAGGTTAAAAGGATTACCCGCCATAATAACCTTTTTTTCAAATACCGAGACTATTTCCTTGGGAGTCACCTTTAAAACCACTCGGGTTATATCATCGAGAATAGGTCTTACAACCCTGACAAACAAAGGCTGGTTCAGTTCACTTTCCATTGATTTTTCGTCTTCCTTGCTGATTTTGTCAAGCCTAATGCTTATTACCCTCTTATTTCTGTAATATACCCCTAAGAATGCATAGAAAATAAGGTAGCAGGAAATAAAAACCGAAAGCAAAAGCAAATACATTATCATATTCATTATCTCACACCTCGATTTTAACAATTTTGCTTATAAAATATATCCCCATGAGTTCCATAAATACAGAAAATCCAAGTATTGCAAGTCCCAAAGGATCGGTAAACAATACGCTTATGTGCTGCTTATTAATCAAAAACAGAATTAATACAAGACCCACGGGCAACAGAGAAATAATAAGCCCGGACATTCTTCCTTGAGCGGTAACGGTTCGCACTTCACCTTTGATGCTTATTCTTTCTCTTATGGTATTGGATATATTGTCCAAGACCTCGGCCAGATTACCTCCCACCTGTCTTTGAATCAACACCGCTGTAACCACCAACTCCAGATCATCGCTGGAAACCCTGTTAACCAGATTTTCCAAGGCATTTTCGGTACTGGTTCCGAAATTCACTTCTTTTTGAAGAAGGGCAAATTCCTCCGCCATGGGACCGGTCATTTCCTTGCTCACAATATCCACTGCTTGAAAGAAGCTGTACCCAGCCTTCAATGAGTTTGAAATAAGAACAATGGCATCGTTAAGCTGATCATTCAGATGCTTGATTCTCTTTCTTATCTTCAGTTTGAGATATATAACGGGAATAAACCATCCGATGATCCCTCCGATTAACGCAAAAATTATTGCCATGGAGGATGAACCGAAGAATACAAAGAAAAAAGTGCCCAAAACCAACATAAGAATGATGCATACGGTTATAAACTCCTCAGGCTTCAATAATACATGTGCCCTTTGAAGCTCCAGCTGTACCTTCTTTTTGTATCCGTCCAAAAATTTTGCACCTTTAACCCCTCTTGCTATTAAGCTAAGTCCGGCCTTGTACTCCTTTTGTTTTGTCTTTTTCCTGGTTTCCCGGTTTTCCTCTATACTGATATACTTTTTCAAACGCACTATGGAACTCTGTTTTCCGATCAAATATCCCATTATCGGGTAAAATAACATCATGGCTGTTACAAAAGTCAATACGGAAATAATGAATAGCATATTATAACCCTCCAATAAAGGTTGTTGCATAACCAATGATCCATAAGAATTATGGCAAGTTTCGAGTGCATTTCAGATGTTATTTTAAATCCGTATACCGATTACCCTAAAATCAGGGTTTGAAAAGATCCAGCGGGAGCATTATCCCTGCCCTTTCTATTTTTTCCATAAACTTTGGTTTAATTCCAGTGGGTACTATATCTCCGATTATTCTGCCCCTTTCATCCTTTCCGCTCTGTCTATATATGAAAATATCCTGCATGGTTATAATATCGCCTTCCATACCTGTAACCTCGGAAATATGGGTAATCTTTCTGCTTCCGTCCTTAAACCTGGACTGCTGCACAATAATATCAATAGCCGATGCTATTTGCTCCCTTATTGCTTTTACGGGAAGATCCATTCCTGCCATTAGCACCATGGTCTCAAGCCTGGCAAGCATGTCCCTCGGTGAATTGGCGTGGCCGGTGGTAAGGGAACCGTCATGACCGGTATTCATCGCCTGAAGCATATCCAAAGCCTCACCGCTTCTAACCTCACCCACAACAATTCTGTCAGGTCTCATTCTCAGAGAGTTTCTGACCAGATCCCTTATGGTAACGGCACCCCTTCCTTCAATATTCGGAGGTCTGGTCTCAAGTCTTACCACATGTTCCTGAGCCAGCTGAATTTCCGCAGCATCCTCTATTGTGACTATTCTTTCATCCTCAGGTATAAAGGAGGAAATAACATTCAGGGTTGTGGTTTTACCGCTGCCGGTTCCTCCGGAGACCACTATGTTCAACCGGGCTTCAACACATGCCTTTAAAAACATGGCAACATTCGGTGTCATAGTCCCGAAATTTATTAGGTCTTTTACATCATAAGGCTTGTCGGAAAATTTTCTTATGGTGATGCTGGGTCCGTCTAATGCAAGGGGCGGAATAATTACGTTAACACGGGAACCGTTGGGAAGCCTCGCATCCACCATCGGCGAGCTTTCATCTATCCTTCTTCCTATGGGGGCTACAATCTTTTCTATAACATGCATGACATGCTGGTCATCTTTAAACCTGACATCGGACAACACAAGCCTTCCCTTTTTCTCCACATAAACCTTGTTCGGGCCGTTTACCATAATTTCCGATATCGTAGGATCGTGGATCAGCGGATTTATCGGTCCGAACCCTATGGTTTCATCAATTATGTCCGATATTATTTTCTGCCTCTCGTTTTTTGTAATATATGAGTTTTCTTCATTTTGTATGATTATTCTTGTCATATCCGGTTCATTATCCGCTCCGCTAAAATTCGCAATCACATCCACAGTGTCCCCGGGCTTGATCAAATAGCCCACTGCAATTTGCTCACTTACATTTATCGCTATAGCCCTTTTTCCTGCGGGAAGATTAAAGGCCAAAGTCAGATCTTTATCCTCAACAAGTCTGTCCCTTAAAATTTGCTCACCTTCAATTACCCTGTCTTTCAGCCTTTTCCCAATAATATCCGCCTCATTTAAGACTGCCTGGGGACTTAAATATTCCCGCGTCACTTTAGACATTTTTATATCCGCTTCCGTTATCAAATGCTTCGCGGGCAATGTTTTCGCAGCAACATAAACATTTATATACTCCGTCACCTCAGCCTTTGCCGTCGACTTTCGTATATATAAGTACACCAGCCCGGTTGTAAATATTGCCAAAACCAGCGAAATTATAATCACTCGTTTATTAACTGACTCCATAATGCCCCTCCTCAGTATAAAAGTTCTAACCCCTCGATCCTTTTTTCATTAGCGAAATTCAGTGAACCAGCTTAACACCCAAAAGTCCGAAATCCGGCATTCCGTCACTTGTCGAAGCTTTTACGGTATACCTTATAAACCTCCCCTCCAGTGTTATTGTATCTTTAAGCCCTTTAACCACGTTTCCCCTCTCAACAAAAAACGCAGTAAAACCTACAACTTTCATTGCCCCATCCAGGGATGAATCTTCCTTTTCAACCACAGGAAGAATTATTATTCTCGGACATCCCAGAGTATAATTATCATAAGAGCATAAAGGCTCATGCCTGCATTTATAGATTAACTCATCAACACTGTTTTCATCTATATTCAATGAACCGCCGGAAACGGCATTGAGGTTCATACCCAAGTGCACCTTTTTTCTGTAACCGTAAATAAACGATGTTTTAAAGCTTTCATCCTGAGTATCGATAGGGATTATCTTAAGAACCGGTTCATCATTTTCCTTGCTTTTTTCAATGTCGGAATTTGTGAGCTTGCACTTATCTCCAAAGGAAAGCTCCGCGCTTTCTACCGCAACAGGACTTATTCCCGTATAGGATGTAACATTGGAGAGCTTTGCGGTAACTCTCGATTCTATCTGTTTGTCTTTAAAGCCCACGTACCTTAAAAAAATATAACCTATATTCTTTTTAACCAGCAGAGTTATTTCCCTGTTGTTTTCGGATATTCTAATATCCATTTCACTTACACCTTTTATTCTTCCGGAAACCTTCCTTTTAATCGACACAATACATTCTTCCCTGCTGTCGGCAAGAGTTTGAGCCCCGGACATCACTATAGAATCAACATTTCTGGAAAGACTATATCTTTCATAGGCTACATAACCTATATCCGTCACGAGGGCAGATAAAATTACTATTAAAACAACGGAACAAACAAAAACCAGAGATGTACTTCCCTTGGATTCCTTCAATTTATTTAGGATTGATCTCTTCTTCATAGCTTATCCCTCATTTGGACTTTGGATTAAAAGGTTAAAATCTACTCTATTCTCATTACCGTTTTTGATTTGAGTTTCAAAGGGTTAGGTACGATAGAAGAAATCAGTGGAGTCAAAAGTACATTGTCATATGTAATGGTTATTGTCACTTCCTGACCCTTCATTCTGTCGGCCTGAGCCGGATATATTTCGGTAACCACCCGGGACTGGTCAAGGGTGGATGTCATATTTACCACCATCATGTTTATCTCCAAGTCCGAGCAGCCCACAGCGGCATTTCTCGCTGCTTCCCTGGATGCATTGGTAATTACCAGGTAATTGTTAAACAACAAACCGAAATCAATTATACCGGTGAGCAATAAAACTACAATGGGAAGTATCAAAGCAGTTTCTACCATAGACTGGCCCTTCCGGTTGCCCAAAAGTTTATGTTTCAAATACATAAAACCACACCTTTCCTCTATCCCACGGAAGAAACATCCCCTATCTGGAATCAGATAGGGGAGTTTTTCATACATATCAATTAAGGAGTACCTGCACCTGAAGCCGGAGTTATTGTATCCGATACCGATGTAAACAGCTCAGCAATCTTTGGACCCAATATCAGCAATGCAGCTATGCACGCTACTGCTATCAGTGAAATGATGAGTCCGTACTCAACCATTCCCTGTCCTTTTTTGTTTCCCAAGAACGATCTTAGATAAACTTCACACATTTTTAACATATTTTTTCCACCTTTCCGATTATAATAGTTTTATTTAGCCTATCTGCCAACGACCTTAATTACGGAGTACCTGAAGCCGGAGTCAGAGTATTGGATACTGATGTAAACAGTTCAGCTATCTTCGGACCAAGCACTAATAGCGCTGCTATACATGCCACTGCTATCAATGAAATAATAAGTCCGTATTCAACCATTCCCTGTCCTTTTTTGTTTCCCAAGAACGACCTGAGATAAACTGCACACATTTTTAACATTCCTGCTTCCACCTTTCTTTTTTTATATTTCCTCCGCAATCGAATATGACATTGTTATGCACTATGTTCGGAAACTTAGGTTATTAGCGAAATCATATGCATAAACTATAGAAGGGATTTTTATATAAGCATGTTTTTTACTTAATATTTTTTAGAAAAGTGACATGAAGTAGTTGAAGAAATGTACCAAGGATGAGCCCATTAAGCCAAGTACAACAAATAAAGCCATTGCAATGAAGATAATTATAAATGCGTATTCCACCAGTCCTTGACCCTTTTGTCTCTTAATAACTCTACACAAAACTTCAAATAGTTTCATGGTCTCTGTTATCCCCCTTGCCTGTAAGGCTGTTAACTACCTTACTCTTTTATTATAAAATGTAACGCCATCAATAACTATCCATCAGGTGCCTCGGTTTACATAAATAAATATACCCAGAAAAGTTTTAGGAAGTCCTACAAACCACCGTCCCATAAGACCGACTTTATGCAGATTTTTCTTTTCTATAAAAAGCACAAAAGTGCAGATAAATAATCCAGAAACTAAGTTTCGCAAGTCCAGAGCCTGTAAATACTCCTCGGGGACAAGCACAAAAAAAAGAACATTCCTAAGAATGCTCTTTTATGTAATACTCTGTTATTTTTAATTTGTTATATTGTGTTTAAAGGCATATATTGCTGCCTGTGTCCTGTCAGACACATTAATCTTTCTGAAAATATTCGAGATATGATTTTTAACCGTCTTCTCACTTATGTAAAGGCGTTTTGCTATTTCCTTGTTAATCAAACCTTGGGCAATAAGTTCAAGTACCTCTAATTCTCTCGCCGTAAGAGTGTTTTCATCTTTCTTTACCTTGTCATTGGACATTACCCTGCTGAACTCATTAACAAGCTCTTTAGTCATATTTGCCTGTATATAAGGCTGTCCCCGGTAAACACTTCTAATGGCTTCAACCAATACCGCCGGATCCGCATCTTTCAGCACATAGCCCTGCGCCCCTAGCTGCAAGGTTTTAAACAAATATTCCCTGTCTTCATGAATAGTGAGTACAATTATTCCGCAAGGAATATTCTCGTCCTTAATTTCCTTTATCGCTTGTAAGCCATTTATTCCCGGCATATTAATGTCCATAAGAATCACGTCCGGATGATTCTCTTTTGCGATCTTTACAGCATCTTCTCCGTTCGAAGCCTGCGCCACCACAGCTATATCCTGCTCCAACTCCAAAATCTGTTTGAGACCTTGCCTCACCATGGCATGGTCATCTGCAATTGCCACACGAATTTTATCCATTTTAGACCCCCTCTTCCGGAACCAAAGGTACTGTTATATATATTTTTGTCCCTTTATTAACAGCAGAATCAATTTTAAATTTTCCGTTCAGAAGTTCCACTCTTTCTTTCATGCTGATCAATCCGAAACCGCCGTTTATATCAGTGCTACTTTCCTTTAGGGCATTAATGTCAAAACCTATTCCGTCATCGTTTATATGAAGTTTTAACTCATTTTTCAAAAATTCAAGATTAATTATTACCTTTTTGGCATTGGCATGTTTTTTTATGTTATTGAAGGCTTCCTGCACCAGCCTGAAAACCGTTAATGCCACCACAGGCTTAAGTTGGTTGCATTCTCCTCTGGTCTTAAATATTACCTGGGTTTGGGATTCTTCTCGATAAGTCGTTATGTATCTTTGAAGGGTTGGTATCAAACCTAAATCATCCAAAGACATCGGCCTTAAATTGTATATTATTTTTCTCACATCCTGAAGCGTATCTCTTACAACAGCCTTTAAGAGCCTTAATTCATCTTTAGCTTTGTCAGGATCAGAATCCACTAAACGTTCACAAATTTCAGCTTTTAAAACAATATTGGACATGGACTGGGCAGGTCCGTCATGAATTTCCCTTGCAACCCTCTGACGCTCTTCCTCCTGAGCTTTTAAAATTCTTATCCCCAAAAGCTGCATTTGATGCATGTCTTCAAGCTTAATACTCACATCCTGAAGATCCCCTGTCAGGTAACCCATCGACACTCCAAGCTGAGAAATAAGGTTGTCTGCCTTCTCAACAGTGCGAAAGGCTCCTTTAAGTCTGACTTCAATTTCATTTCTTCTTCTGATATAATACCGTTCCTGTTCTCTCTTTATTGCAAGTTCAACCCTTAAACCATCGGCATCTTCATAAGACCTTTTTATTTCTTCCTCTGAATATTTATCGTAAAATTTGCTTACAAGCATTAGATGTTTCTTGCTTTCTTTAAGCTTCATCTCAAGAAATTCGATACTTTCAGCCGTTTCCCAAATAAGCTTCTTTATTTCCTCAAGCTCCTCTTCAAGCCGCTTGCATTCATCCCTTGCTTCCTCAGCAATCTCATAGAGCTCGGTTTTGCTGCTGTTTATGGCTTCAATAGTTCTTTTTATAACTTTGTCGAGATTAGCTATATCAACTCTATAGTTAGCCACTTTAATACCTCACCGAATAATTTGACTAATAATATATATTTCGACATCAAGATTCAAATTCCTTTGTCATTTTTCACCGTGTTAGATTTTAACAATAATATAGACTTTATTTTACACTTTCGAAATTTTCTTCACGGTTACCCATTGTTCCATAGCTTAATAACCTCTGTTTATAAGTATTAAAATATGTTATAATGTATATCGCTTGGTATATAAATTATAAATAGAAAGGAAAACAAAAGATGAAATCAAGAGTTGCAATACTAAAAACAAATCCTTCCACTGTACTGGAGGATTACCATAGATTGATGAACCTGGCAAACTACCAGGATTATATTGCAAAAGATATCGATACGGCACTCAAAATAAACATAAGCTGGCATTTCTTTTATCCCGGAAGCTCAACCACACCTTGGCAGCTTGAAGGTGTTATCCGGGCTATGAAGCGGGATGGATATAAGCCTGAGCTGATCCATGGCTGCCATAACAGAACGGTGGTTATCGATTCTCATTTGGGAGAGAGGGAAAACAAGCAAATTAACGTTATCAATTCCCACGGACTTCGCAATATCCATCTTTATGAGGGTGAGGAATGGATTGACATAAGAGAAGCCGTAGGAGACCTTACAAAGAAGTTTTTGTGTCTCAATGATGTTTATCCGAAAGGCTTTTCAATCCCCAAAAGATTCATCGGTGAAAACATCATCCACCTCCCCACCGTTAAAACCCATGTGTTCACCACCACTACCGGTGCCATGAAAAACGCATTTGGGGGACTTCTGAATGAAAAAAGGCATTGGACACACCCTGTTATCCATGAAACTTTAGTGGATTTATTAATGATACAAAAGAAAATTCATCCCGGTGTTTTTGCCGTTATGGACGGAACTTTTGCCGGAGACGGTCCAGGCCCGCGCTGTATGATACCCCATGTTAAAAATGTAATTCTCGCATCGGCGGATCAAGTGGCAATTGACGCTGTTGGAGCAAAATTAATGGGATTTGACCCTCTAAAAGATATAAAGTATATCCGATTGGCCCATGATGCCGGCCTGGGGTGCGGTGACGTAAGTCAGATCGAAATTGTCGGCGATTTGGATGCTCTGGACGAGAAATGGAACTTTGTGGGACCTTTCAAAAAGATGACCTTTGCCAGCAAGTGTCAGCACTTGATTTATTGGGGACCGTTAAAAAAGCCGGTGGAATGGTCATTAAAAACCATTCTGGCTCCTTGGTCCTATATTGCCAGCGTTGTTTACCATGATTTGTACTGGTATCCCAAGCATTACAGCAGGGTAAGAGAAATATCCAATTCCGATTGGGGACGTTTGTTCGCCAATTGGGAACAGTTGGAATTGCCTCCCGACGATCTGTCTACTCCAGGATGGAATAACGTCGGTGATAAGCCTTTGGTACTGTCGAAGGAAACAAAAGATATGATCAAAAAAGGCTTCAAAGTTCTTGGCGGTGCAATAAAGGAAGCTCCCGAGTTTAAGAAGAAGCCGAAGAAAAAGTAAAAATTTAAGAAAAATATTCCACAAGCTTAAGTTATTCAAATACAGAGCTTGTAAATACTTTTAAATTAAGGGACACCCCAAGTTTGGAGTGTCCCTTGTGTATTGCCTGTATTATATTCTTCCCCTGCTATTCCTCAACCGGGAATTTTTTTATTTTACGCAGCAGGAATCTTTTTAAAAGAGTTACATCCAATGAATCTATGCTTTCATCACCGTTTAAGTCAGCCGCCTTCAAGGATATGGACGATGCATCGATACGTCTTAAAATAAATCTTTTAAGAAGAGTAAAATCTAAGGAATCAATTTCCAAGTCACCGTTCAGATCCCCATATAATACCGGCTCGGGAGTAGGTTCGATTACCGGAGGATCAATGGGTTCTGAAATCAGCTCATCGGTTTCAACGGTTACCGTTTCCGTTTTTGCAGTGTTTATAATGTCCCTTGATGTCAGACTCTGAATTACAGTTCCCTGAGCCGTATAAACTCCCGGGCTTATAACCCTCGCATAATATTCAATGTATGGATTCGACCTCCAGTACGGGGTGTTGTACACATAGAAGGTTATCTTCTGTCCGTCGGTATTCCACAATGATCTGTAAGGTTTCAATCCCGAAGGGAGATAGTCGGTTATTTCATAAACCCCGTCAAAGGCATTGGAACTTATTTTCCACTCAAGCCTTACCTTTATAATGTCTCCTTGTTTCAAAGTATTTGCATTGACAGCAACACCGTTGGTATGATAATAGGAACGCTTTATAGATATTTGATCGTCTACTTTTTTGATGTCAAATACATTCTCTTTATAAATCGATACTCCGGCTACTCTTCCTTTTACATCAACTATTTCAAAGTCTTGCAATTGATGAGGCAGAAGATCGATACTAAAACTCCTTCCGTTTTTCAATTCAACTGTTTCCTCTTTGCCGTCATAACTGTATGTGAATTGAGAATCGCTGCTATCCGCTTTGCCGATTTCTCCAGAAATATACATGAGCTTTTCGGTATATATAAGTATTTCTTTGGAAAAATGGACCCGGCAATAATCATACAAGCCTTCCTTTTCCGGTCTGTCAAGCTTGGAAGCCAGATAAGCACACAGGGAAGTAGCTTCTAAAATACTGTCCTTATTTGAGCCGGTATTCACTCTGTAATATGGGGCATATTCTTCAATATATGGAGATATCCTTTCCTCATATATCTCTTCTGCTTTAATATAATCGCCAAGTTCACAATAAGCAAGTGCAAGATATATAGTGTCCAAAATGCTCGTGTTATCAATCTTCTCGGCTTCATCAAGCATTATCAAAACAGGCTGATCCAAAACTGCTAGTCCATACAGGGCTTTAATTCGGGTAGCATTGTCATCGGTCATTTTTTCAAAATAGCCTATTAGCTTCTGTGTGTTCACAAAATCTTTTGCCAATACAGAAAGCTTGGCCGAAATTTCAAGATCACTGTCGGAATAAGGCAGCAACGCCAATCCTCCGTCAGTCTTTTGATACTCCGAAAGATCCGGCTTCTCAAGAGCATTGACAAATGTATTGTCCTTGAAATGCTCATTTAAAAGCTTTGAAGCAAAATATTTAGAAATAAACTGGTCTATCCTGTTTCCGGAGCTATAGTACAAGTTCATAAGCTCTGAAAAATACATTCCTTTGCTTCTGTCCTGAATTATGATCCTTGTATTTCCGGACTCTCCGCCTTTTATGGTCATGCCGGGGACAATGTCAAAGAAGTCTGCCTTTTCAATCCGGTAGTACGACTCCACCACATTTATCGAATGCTGTACTGCATCGGAAAGTCCTGTTTCGGTATAAGCCCGTATTATTAAATCATAGTATCCGCTTTCAAGAGTCCACATCGGAATGTTGACCCTGTCAAAGGCTTTTCCCTTAACGGTAACCTTGTTCTCGGGATTTTTCTTGTCATACACTTCAAAGTATACAACATCATTTTCCTTCAATCCTGTTCCGTAAGCATTTACTGCCATTATCGGACAGTCGCCCTTCATATAGGATGAATTGAAGCTGTAATTAATGAAGAACGGCAGTGTTACCTTCATATTAATCTTATCGCTTCCGGCATGAAGCTTTTTTGATATTGCAGACAGGGTTATGCGCCATGAAGTAATGTTATCCGGAAGTTTGAAAGAAACCTCACCTTCTCCGTTGCTATCGGTTTCTATGGATGCAAATTGTGCCGTATCCCTAAAATCCGATCTTATGTCGGAGCTTCCACCGTTTCCTGGGTTAGGAGGTCCCCACTCATCTACCACCTTTTCGTTCCTTTGATAATTATTTGCTTTAATATCATGGGACACCGCCTCAAAAATTATTCCCGATCCAACCTTTTCAAACAATCTTCCAATGACGTCCACATACTGTTCCTGCAAGCTGAAAAAGGCTTCATCAACTATGCTCGCATTTACACATGCCTTCACCGGATTTCCGTCAATATCCGTGACATAAACTTTTAACGTTACCTTTTCGCCCGGTTTGTAAGAATCTTTATCGGTTTCGGCTTTAATCACAAGATTTTTTTCGCTCATATCATAATTTATATTTGTGCTTCCGGACACATAGCCCTTACCGCTGAAATATACTGCCGTAGCTTGAACATTGGGCATATGCTCGTCTTTAAACTTAAAGGTATAGCTTGATTTGTTCCATGTATCGAAACTTCTGATTCCGTTTTGAGACAAAATGTAAATATAGGCTCCGTCGGGAAGGTTCTCCCTCGAGAAGGTAAAATTAAGCTTGACATCTTCACCTATTCTGTAGCTGCTCTTATCGCAACTAAGAGCATATCCTATGTATTGAGAACCCGAATATTCAATCTTCTCTCCTACATATACTACAAAACTCATTTTTCTTCCTGAATTGTCGACGCATGATAATTCCGCGGTATAGTAAGTGTCTTCAACCTTCGGTGCATTAAAGGTATAAGATGCTTCTCCGTCGGAAGACGTTGTCATCAAAACGCTTTGAACCGGAGTTTTTACAAGCCTGTAACTGTATGTCTTACGGGTAACCTTGTTTATATAATCATAGTAAGTGCCTGACTCTTCTTTAATCAGAGTATTTTTATAAATTGTACCGGTAATTCTTTTTGAATTTACGGGATCCCCCAAATAATCGTTTATATTCTGTGCCGTTCCGTTGTTCAGACGGTCAAGAACAATTTCACGAACTTTGGCGGTTATGGTTCCCTTTTCATTTTTTAATTCTCCCTTAAGACTTACATCGATATCGTTTATAAACAGTCTCACCAAATTATTAGCCGTTATTTCTCCCGATTCCGGAAGAAGGGCTCTGGCATTTATGCCAACCGTGGTTATTCCCTGCAGGGCATCGTTGGTAACCATAGGAATGTACTCTATATCCAAATTCCCGCCGGTATCCGTAACGGCATTATTGGTGATGGAACTGCCGGTAAGGGCTCCTGTACCAATGGTATAATTTACGTTCAGATTTGAAACTCCGGTTCCCTCGAAGAATGCCGCATTGAGTTTGAAATTAACTTTATCCCCGATAAATACTGCCTGCTTATCCTTTTCAATGGTCAATTTGTAAGAAGGTTTCACATAATTCTCCACCCGGATAACACTGCTGGAAATTAAGGTATTGCCTTTTTTGAGTAAAAGGGTGTAATAATTCTTAGGTAAATTCGGAAGCTTTACCTGTCCTTCAAAAAAGTTGTCCTTCACGCTTATGTTTTCTTTAATAATAGGAAAACTGTTATTTACGTTCCATCCCTGATAAATTTCCAATGTCAGATAATCGATTTTTTCATCCTCATACCTGTTTTTTATAAATCCCCATACACTAACGGTATCATCCGGCTTGTACATACCCCTGTCGGTATAGAAGTATTTCCAATATTTGTTGCTTACGGGTTCATAACGGTAGTAGCCTCCATAATAGTATAAATCACTATAATAGTAGTCATAGTAATAAAAGTAGGATGTTGTATCTAAAAGAGACTTTCTGCCGTCAGCTGTCTTCACCGACATAAGTTGGGTTTCCCAAGTGTAAGTCTCATCGCTTTCCGGGTTTATCAGTTTTGTATCAAAGATTGCAATACCTTTTTTATCTGTGACGAAAGTATCCTTTACATTGGAAAAACCTATTGAGGCATCGCCCAACGGTTCCCCTGAATTCAAGTCATTGAGCCATACCAAGGTTTGGGTATCACTCTTTGTTATATAAGTGCCTATATTGGTCACCTGTATAAAGGTCTGTGCCCTCTTGCCCTCACATAAGCTGTCCACAATGTAATATCCCTCGGGAAGGTTTTGAGGTATCTCGATATTGAAGCTTCCTGATATCCGTCCGTCTTTGTTCAAAATCTGCTCGAATTTCAACACCTTCTCGAGCCCGTCCACGGGAAGAAAACTATTGGAATAGCTTATTTGTGCCCATTGGGGAATATTATTCCTTTGGCACACTGCTTCATAGAAAGATTCAAAATCCTTATAAGCATAGACTGTAGTATTGAGGATAAATTCCTTATAAGCAGCTCCTGCATTTCTTATATAATAGTTGAAAGGTATCTGAGGTTTTTCTTCAGGTAAAACATCTGTTATCTGACGGTTATAATTGATATGTATCGTGGGCTCAACAGGATCTTGAGTCTGTATTGATCTTGTTTCAAAGGAAAAGACATAGTCATCTTTTATTGTTCTTTCAGTGCCTTCAATCTTTATGCCTTTTTTTATTCTAACGGTATACAGGGTTTCTTCTTTTAACTCTCTTGGAACAAACACAGCCGTCTTGTCATGAACCTCAAATCTTCCGGGAACATAAGGAGTAATTTCAAAATAGTCCTCAATATTGCTGAAATTCGAATGGCTGAAATAAATTTCAATTCCCGTGTTTACCGGTACTCCCACCGATTCGTTTCCCGGCAGGGTCCCTAATATTTTAAATTCCGTCTGAGTTTGAAAAACCCATGTTGTCTCTATATCAGTACTCATTCTGAAGGTATAAACAGTGTTTTCAAGAAGTGGCCTTGAGAGTTTAATGCTGAAAAAATTGGGATCAAGTTCTTCAATAATTGGGTCCGGCTCACCGTCAATTGAAAAAGCGTCTCTTACTTCCTCCAAAGTAAAATCCTTTTCAGTCTCCAACAGAAATTCGCTGTCAACCGCAATACCTGTAGAATCTGCTTTGACCGGTACTAAGCGAAAGCCGTTTCTGTCATACGCACCCTGGGATGCAAAAATCGACGGATTGAATGCAAAAATTATGCATACCGCCAATAACAAAGATACCGCCCTTTTGAATCTCATTCTACTCCCCCCAACTATTAATTTATACTTTAATTATATATTACTTTTATAAAAACTGTAAACCATCATTTTCCTTTTGTATGGTTTTATAATTACAATATTATCAGCCTTAAATCTAAACCCTTTTCGTCTTTCTGATTATGATAAGATTTTATTTTCCATTTTCTAATACCAAATTTGATCGTGACAAATGGTCTCACTTAAATCACTTTGGAGTTCTCTCTGCTTGTTATAAACTTCAATATTTTTTATACCTGCCACGGTATCGGCAACAACTATATATCCCTTATCCATGGAAACCTCTTCCTCAACTACGGTTCCGTCTTCAAAGATAATTTTTATAAAGTCAATCTGCACATCGTTTACAAGGTCTGTATTCGGGTCCCATCTCTTTTTATCAAAATTGCCGTAAACTATACTTTTCCCCTGATGCTTTACCACATTGGCCGAAAAACAGGGACTTATAGGCATATTCCCAAAAGCTTTAGTCACTATACTAAAATCACGATTTATCAAAAACAAGAAAGTATGAATATCACCATCCCCACTATATTTTTCGGCTAATACCAGATAGCCGCTGCCGTATTTTTTTATGTTATAAATTTTGAGTGTTCCCTTATTGATTGGATCGGCTACCTGATAGTATTGATCAATAACGTCCGCAAGTTTTCTTTTAGCTCTTGCTGAAACGGTTCCTTCCCCGGATGGATTTGCGGTAAAAACAATTACAGCCGCCAAAACCGCCACAATCGAAACCATTATAACCCATAATGCCGGTTTTTTAAATTTAAGTACATTTTTTATCCTGGTCTTTACATGGCTCTCGCCAAAGGCCAGGGAATTTGCCGTTAAAATTCCTTTCCTTTTAATTAACAGCGCTAGCAATGAATTTGAATAACCGCCCTTTGCATCTTCACCCAGCCTGTACAGCACACTCTCATCGCAGGACATGTCCATGTCCCGGCTCATGAGAGTAAAGCATATCCAAATGAGGGGATTAAACCAGTGAAGGATTAGTGCGAGAAAAGCAATGGGCTTTATGAGATAATCTCTCCTTAGAATATGGACTCGTTCATGTTCCAATATGTATGGCAAGATGGCATTTTCAATATTTGCAGGCACATAGATTCTCGGACGGATAAAGCCGAATACAAAAGCTGTATCGACGGCATCGGTTTCAAAGACATTGTCTCGTACAATTGTCGCAGTCTGAAGTCTTTCCTTGATTTTTAAACAGGAAAAAATGCTATAAAATAATAACACAACAACCCCAAAAATCCAAACAAGACTGAAAACAGTTATGCATAACTGCATCACATTCAGAGTTGCTGACGGAACGGCTGTCGGCGAAGAAGCATTTACAGCACTGTCAATACCGAACTGAACCGCGCCCGTATTTTGTGGAATAAACTCAGATACTCCCCTTCCTTGCTTGGCATTAAGGTCTACCAAGTTAAAAAAACTCAAATCCGAATTAAAAGAAAAAGGACATAAAAGTCGGAAAAACACAGGAGCCCAAAGAATATAGGATAAAACCTTCGGCATTTTTTGAGAAGCAGACGGATAAAAATAACGCCGATAGCTACATAGGATGCAGTAATACTCATTTTGACAATAGAAGTAAATAAATCTTGAAGAACACTCATTTCACCGCCTCCTCTATTATCCGCTTCAGTTCCTCGGCTTCCTGCTCGGAAAGCTTACGGTCGCTTAAAAAGGCAGTCAGAAATTTCGGCAACGAACCGTCAAAATTTTTTTCCAATACAGCTCTGCTTTCAAATTTTTGCACATCTTCACGCTTTACCAATGAAGTGACCGTCGCATTCTTGTTTTGCAAAACACCGCGTTCACAAAGCTTTTTTAATACAGTGTAAGTAGTTGATTTTTTCCACCCAAGTTTATCTGCACACTGCTTTACAAGTTCAGTGGAATTGATAGGTTCGTTGTCCCAAATAATGCTGACAAACTTGTATTCCGCATCAAACAGCTTATATTTTTCCATATATTTGCCTCCCTAGGTTTATTTTAATAGACCTGGTTAAAGTCTATCGCTCTAGACCTAATCTGTCAATAGAAAAACTGAAATTAATGGCAGTAAAGCCAATATCGACAATGAAATATACCGTATTTTTATGTATTAAACCAAGTTCTATTTTTCATAACAACCAAATAGAATAAACCATGAGGCAAGTTTGAAATAACGGGGATGGCATATGAATCCATACTTTGTGGCTATTATTATCATAGTACCGGTATTGCTGGCTGTTTCAATGAAGCAAATTAAAGTAATCAATCTAAGGTCCATCACACTTTCTATAGCCTGTGTGGCTTTTATACTTTTGCTTATCATGTTTTCCGACACCGCGGTAAAGTCAGCATCCAAGGGAATCCAGTTATGGCTTGGTGTTGTATTTCCTTCCCTGTTTCCGTTTTTTGTTGCATCCGAAATCCTAAACAAGACAAAATTCATAAACGCCATAGGAGTGCTTTTAGAGCCTATCATGCGTCCCCTGTTTAACGTGCCCGGATGTGGCTCCTTTGCCCTAGCAATGGGTATTACCAGTGGCTACCCTGTAGGAGCGAAAATCACCGCAAGCATGAGAGAAGATAATCTTCTTACTAAAACCGAGTCCGAAAGGCTTTTATCTTTCACCAACAATTCAGGACCGTTGTTTATTGTCGGAGCTGTTGCGGTGGGGATGTTCAAAATGCCTGAGCTTGGTTTACTTATTCTTTCATGTCACATATTGGCAAGCATAACTGTAGGAATTATTTTCAGATTTTACGGAAGGAATAAAGAAAGTACCAGCCTCGCAAGTAATGAAAAAACATGGGCAAGATTTAAAAAGGAACTGGCTCAAATCGGCAGACAAAATCCAAACCTCGGAATAATTCTGGGAGATGCCGTTAAAAACTCAATTAATGTAATGATGACCATCGGAGGCTTCATTATACTGTTTTCAGTTATTATTAATGTTTTAATTGAAATTGGGTTTATAGCACTTCTGTCCGACTTTATATATCCTGTTCTTTCCCTTTTAGGTATGTCCAAAGAAATGATTACCGCACTTCTAAGCGGATTTTTTGAAATAACAACCGGGTCAAACATGGCTTGCAATGTGGAAGGAACCGCACTTATTGACAAACTCGCAGCGGTAAGCCTCATACTAGGTTGGGCCGGAATATCGGTACATTCACAGGTTTACAGTATCATAAGCAAAACCGATATCAGCATAAAGCCTTATCTTATTGGAAAAATGCTTCAGGGAATACTCGCTGCGATTTACATATCGATAGCAGCAAGGTTACCGCAAATAACCCCTTTCATTGTCAAAAGTGTTTTTAACGAAATGATGCAATCGGAATTCCCATGGATAAATTCGCTCCTGTATTCGATGCAAAACATGCTGATTTCCGTCATCCTTCTTATTTTACTTACCGTCATTTCACTTATTTTCAGTTTAATTAAGGGATTTGCAGGTTCAAAGAAAATTTAACCGCTTTTTTATTTAATCTTTTTCAATTTACTTTAGTTCTTTACGGTTTTCTCTTATTACCTGTAATGTCTCTTCAAGAATTTCTTCAACCTTGCTTAAAACACTGTCGGCATATTCCCTGGTACCGAGCCTTATCTCCCTTGCGTTTTTCTGAGCGTTTGAAATAATCTCATTTGATTGCTCATATGCTTTTTTTGTAATCTCATGCTCATCCACAAGGGCAGTAATCTGGTTTTCGGCATCCTTTATTATGTTATTGGCTTCCTGTTGGGCCTCAAGGAGAATCCTCTGCCTTTCCTCCTTTACCCACTTGGCTTGCTTGAGGTCATCAGGCAGTTTCAATCTGATTTCTTTAATAATCTCAAGCACTTCTTCCTTATCCACCATACACTTTCCTGAAAACGGTACACTCACACTCTTCTCGATAAGGTCTTCAAGTGTTTCCAAAATCGAAAGCATTTCCATTATAATCCCTCCCAGTCTTATTGACTTCTATCAACAAGAACTCACCAATAAATTTAGCACTCTTCTATACTATTACTTTTTCGTTTACCCTTACTATAAATATTTTTATCAATTTGTTCAAGCCTTTGCAAAACTTAATACAAAAACTTAATATTTATCCGCTGAACCGCTTTATTACCCTTTCCTTTATGCAATCCGGAACCAAACCGTCAATATTCCCTTTATGAGTTGCCAGTTCCCTAACGGAACCAGAGCTCAAAAACGAGTAATTTATATTGGTCATCATAAATAATGTCTCAATATCGGAGTCAAGATTTTTATTTAATAACGCCATTTGAAGCTCATATTCAAAATCCGATACTGCTCTCAAACCTTTAATAATAACCTTTGCTTTCTTTTCATTCATATAATCTATCAAAAGTCCGGAAAAGCTTTCAACTTCAACATTATGTAAGTGCTTTACACTGCACTTGATCAGATCCACTCTTTCCTCCAGTGAAAACACCGGTGTTTTACTTCTGTTTACCAAAACAGCAACAATAAGCTTGTCACACAGTTTGGATGCTCTCTCAATTATGTCCATGTGACCGTTTGTAATTGGGTCAAAACTTCCTGGATATACATACACACTCACATTCATACCTTCTCGCTCTATAAATTTATTAATCCGTCCATAGCTTTAAAAAAAGATATAGCCGTTATGCCGTATTTCTGGCATCGATACCTTGTAAATCCGCCTATTTCATCCGGAACACCGTCGTCAAAACCATGTTCTGCAATAATAATCCCTTCAGGCTTAATTATAGCATTTTTTTCTATACATTTTAAAGTTTCAACAACAAGATTTTTTTTATATGGCGGATCAAGAAATATTATATCAAATTTTTTGTTGTTTCTAGATATCTTATTCAAGATGATAAAAATATCACCCGTAATCACAGAGGCCTTATCCATTAATTTTGTATGCACAAGGTTTTCCTTTATTACGCGAGTACACTCACTGCTTTTATCTACAAATACAGCAAAATCGGCTCCTCTGCTTAATGCTTCTATTCCGATGCTGCCGGTTCCGGCAAAAATATCTAAAACCTCGGCACCCGGAATCATACCGGAAATAATATTGAACAAAGACTCTTTAACCCTGTCGGTTGTGGGTCTTGTGGAAATTCCTTTTATTGTTTTAAGCTTGTGTCCTTTTGCAATTCCGGAAATTACTCTTAAAATAACATATTCCTCCAACAAAATACAGTATTATATATAATGATATTTTATATCATCATATATAATTGTCAACCATAATTCGACTTTTAATTCCTATTAATTAAGACTAATATCCTTGAGTTTTTCTTTAAACTTTTCGACAATTTTTTCCTTCAACTTAATATTTTCTTCTTCGCACAGCAGCCTGTCCCTGCGCAAAATTTCAGCCGCCGCTTTCTGTGCCTTTTTTAAAATATCCATATCCCTATACAAATTTGCAATTTTAAGTTCCGGAAGACCATGCTGCCTTGTCCCGAAAAACTCCCCCGGTCCCCTGATTTCCAAATCCTTTTCGGAAATAACAAAACCATCGGTGGAGTTCTCCATTACTTTCATTCTCTCTATGGCAATCTTACTCTTACTTTCATTGTACAAGATACAATAAGATTGATATCCGCCTCTTCCGACACGTCCCCTCAGCTGGTGAAGCTGAGCAAGACCGAACCGTTCGGCATTTTCAATCACCATCACCGTAGCATTGGGAACATTTATCCCTACCTCAATCACTGTGGTGGATACGAGAATATCAATTTCTCCGTCGGCAAAGCTCTGCATAACCTTGTCCTTTTCCGAGGATGACATTTTTCCGTGAACAAGTCCAACCCTAAGGTCTTTAAAATCTTCTTTTGCTATTTTCTCTGCCAGCTCCAGTGCAGATTTCGCTTCTATTGCATCGGACTCCTCTACCAATGGGCACACAATATATACCTGGCGTCCCTCCGATACGTTTTTTCTAATAAACTTGTTTACTCTTTCTCTCATGCTGTTGTCTACAACATACGTCTTTATAGGCTTTCTTCCGGAAGGGAGCTCATCAATTATCGATATATCCAAATCTCCGTATAAAATAAGGGCCAGCGTCCTGGGAATCGGGGTAGCCGTCATTACAAGCACGTCGGGATTTTCTCCTTTTCCAGAAAGCACCGCTCTTTGCCTTACTCCAAAGCGGTGTTGCTCGTCGGTTATTACCAAACCCAAACGATAAAACTTAACATTGTCTTCCAATAGCGCATGGGTACCGATTACAATGTCAACCTCTCCCGCTTCAATTCTAGAAAGAATCTCTTTTTTCTGCTTGGCCGTCTGACTACCCACAAGAAGGGAAAGGGTGACCCCGCTTTTTTCCATTAAGGCGCATAAGGTTTCGAAGTGCTGTTTTGCAAGGATCTCCGTCGGCACCATCATGATGCCCTGATATCCGCTCTTAACGGCTTTCAATAATGCCAGGGCGGCAATTACCGTTTTTCCTGAGCCCACATCGCCTTGAACCAGCCGGTTCATAACCCTGTTGCTTTCCATATCTATTTCAATTTCTTTCCACACTCTTTTTTGAGCGTTTGTAAGTTCAAACCCCAAACCGGATATAAAATGTGCCAACTCTTTTTCATGGGTCCCGAAGCAAATTCCCTCTTTTCCATCCCCTAATGCAGTTTTAATGCTAAGAAGCCCCAACTGCAGAATAAACAGTTCCTCGAACACAAGTCTGTACCGGGCATAATTTAAATCCTCTTCACTTCTCGGAAAATGAATATTGGAAAAAGCGTAGTTTATGTCACACAACCGGTATTCCTTTCTTATCCAATAGGGAAGGAAATCATCAAGAGCTCCGTCAACAAGCTCAAGAGCATTTTCCATTACAGCTCTTATGGTATTTTGGGATAAACCGGCCGTCGAAGAATAAACCGGTAAAATCCTCATAGTATTTTTAAATTCCCCGTTTTCAACCTTTTCATAAACCGGATTGCTGACTTCAAAATATTTATATTTTCCGGTTACTTTGCCGTAAAAAATATATCGTTCCCCAACATAAAACAATTTCTTAACAAAAGGCTGATTGAACCAAGTGGCTATTACGGTGCCGGTATCGTCCTTTATAAACACCTGATATAAAGTAAGCCCTTTCCTTATCCGCTTTTCCGATACTTTCGACATGACAATGCCCTCAAAGGTACATTCCTCACCGTTCACCATCTGGGATATCTTTTTTAGCTTGCTTCGATCTTCATATCCCCTTGGAAAAAAGGTTATAAGATCATAAACCGAGAATATTCCAAGCTTGTGAAAGAGCTTGGACCTTTTCTCTGCCACACCTTTAATGCACTGTATCGACTTTTTCAGTATATCATCTATACCACTGTTCATAAAATCTACAGTCCTTTTTCATCTTTTGTGTATTTCATATCCTCCATAATTATATCATATAAGAGCTATTAATACAGCAAATATAGACCCCACGGAGTATTTACAGGCTCTAAACTTGCCAAACTTCTGTTTCTGAAACATTTTTTCCTTTTTTAAATCCACATCAACTATGGAAAGAAAAATGTGAAAGAAACATAAATTTCTGAAACATTTTTCTTTCCTAATATGAAAAAAACCTTGCGAATAATCCAAAGTATATGTTAAAATAGGTATTGTTTGCATTGGGCAAAATAATAACCCTAGATGACAATATTTCTCCAGACTTAAAGGAGGTGTGATTATAAATGGCAAAGTGTGAAATATGTAGTAAGGGCGTGCTTTTTGGCATAAAGATCAGCCACTCACATAGGAGAACCAATAGATCATGGAAACCAAATATAAGAAAGGTTAGAATTATTGATAATGGGACTCCAAAGACAGTAAATATCTGCTCAAGATGTTTACGTTCAAACAAGGTTACCAGAGCCGTATAAAGAGTAATTTACTACAAAGTAAACCAGGGTACAAATCCCAAGTGCTTAATGCCCTTGGGATTTGTTAGTGCCATTTGAGAAAATTAAATCAAGCATAAGACTCTAGCTTGTCAAGCTTTATTTTATTACCCAATTTATTATGTTGTTTATTGCTAAGTACGGAGTCAATCCATTCTGAATACCTTTCTGATTATGTTTCCGAAAAATTTTGGCATTTTAAAGACCAATATCTTCATGTCAATCACTCCTCCCAAGTAAAAAAAGCTCTCCAATAAATAGTATATTCATTGCATATGCTTTTTGTGAATGTATGGTTTTTTACTCAGCTTTCTTGCTGCACAACCTTACTTATAACAGCAAAAAACATGGTGGCAATAATCGCACCTAAAAATGTTGGAACCAACGCTATTTCCATTACCTTAGGACCAAAAGCGTTAAAAAAGGGCATATATGCTCCAATCCAAGCACCCACCAGTGCGACAAGGTATGCCCCCCATGCGTCTCCCGGTATCTTTACCGGACTTACGGCATTTCCCAACAATCCTACCAAAACCGCTATTAAAACAGTGATGATAAAACCAGCCATGTAAAGTTCCTCCTATCACAATAAAGATTTATTAATGTATTATTTCCATAAAAATGTTTTATTTACTTAATTGCCGAATACAATATATAGTAATTGGACGCTATTCAAATCTTTTTAGGGGGGATTAGAATTGTATATTATATACATTAGAAATTACAGAAAAAGACTTTTCTATCTTTCTGTAATAGTACTGCTTTGGATAATCTTGTTAATCATAACAGAAATATTTGTAAATACAAGTCTTACTTCAAATGTAATCATAGACAACAGCTTTTCTTTTTCTTATCCTGTCAAATACGACATTGAAAGTATATATATAAATGATACGCTCAGAAACAGTTCAATACAAACCAGTGGCACCCTTTTAAAGCCTTTGTCCAAAAGGTTCTCCACTTATAAATCTATTGAAGGGGAATTCAGTTTTAAATATCCTTCAGCCTTTCTTCTGAATGATCAAAAATTCGAAGGCTCCGAAATTCTTTACCATATAGCTTTTAAAGACAAAGGAAATCCCAAGCACGGCTTTGTACAGGTTTGGAATCTCCCTTATGATTTAAATGAATTTTTGCAAAACTCCTTGTCCTATTCCGACCAAAAGTATAAGCAATTTGATTCCAAAACCGTTTCAGTAGACGGTATAACAGGCGTATACTGGGATTATTCAATAACAAACGAAGAAAATAAAGCTTTTAAGGGCTCTGAAGTATTTTTCAAAAAAGATGATAGAATGTACAGAATAAGCTATTTTGTTCCCGAACACTTGTGGAGCAAAAAAGAAAAGGATGTGTTTTTGGAAATAGTTAATTCCTTTAAAGTATATTAATTACTGTCCGCTTATAATTTTCACACAATTTCTGCCCGATGCCTTTGCATCGTATAATGCATCATCCGCTGTCTTTAAAAGCTCGGATTCAGAGCTTGAAAACTCAGGGTATGACGATACCCCAAAGCTAACCGTAACCGAAGTTGTGACCTCTCCGTCCGATATTGATGTTTTGGAGATAATCTCTCTTAGTCTCTCAACTTTGTAATAAGCCTCCTTGATTCCCGTTCTCGGCAGGAGTATAACAAACTCCTCGCCGC
>LFSC01000009.1:93688-106073 GCA_001512505.1 Clostridiaceae bacterium DTU079
GCCGCCATATCTGGCTATAATATCGTCGCTTCTTAAAGAATTTTTTATAAGTGTGGCAATCCTGCTCAAAACCTTGTCTCCAAACAGATGTCCGAAGGTGTCGTTAAACCGTTTAAAATGGTCGATATCCAATAACGCAAGGGAAAGGTCGTACTTTTCCTTTTGAGCATTTTCAAATTCTTCTTTAAGCCTTTCCTGAAAATAAAGCCTGTTGTATACTCCGGTAAGACTATCCACAGTCGCCAGTTCATGCATTCTCTGATACAGCTCCACATTTTCCATTGCAATACCCACCTGCTGGCCTATGATGTTCAAAAGTCTTAAATTGTTCCCGTCAAAGGCATCGGAATACTTATGCTCCACCAATACCAAGCCGAATTTTCTTGATTTTGTAACAAGGGGTACGCAAATTAAAGACTTTACGCCTCTGTCTTCTGTAAAGGGATAATCTTTTGAGTTTACACTGTTTTCAATGATAGGATCGCCGCTTTTCAATACTTCCATAAGCTTGTCGCAATTAATATTATCATTTAAAACTATAAGGCCGTTTCGTTTTGAAACATTAGTGGTATGAACCTTTAACCTGTCTTTCTTATCATCATAGCGAATTATTGTGGAACTGCTCACTCCCATAACTCCAATAATTATGTCATTGACATCTTTCAATAAATCGTCAATATCGAGTATGGAGCTTATTGCCTGGGTAATTTGCTGCAATGTAAAAAGCTCCGCCAAGCTGGTCATTAATCTCTTATTGGTTTCCTCCAGCTTGCAGTTGGTATCCTTCAATTTGACGTTTTGAACTTTAATTTCTTCCTGAGCAGCAGCCACCTGGTCATACCTGTTAGCCAGTTCCATAAACAGCTTCCTGTTTTGCCGTTCATTTTTATTATAGTCGGAATAAAACCATGAACATAAAACCGCCATCAAAAATAAAACCAGGTAGATTGAAAAAATCTTAGGAAAATCCTTTACCACCATATCGAAAACTACTAAACGATTTGGAAAAATATGAAAATCATAAACCGCCGTAAAAATAACATTTATCAAAAAAGAGCATCCCACAAGGATAAACGAAATCTTTCTCCCCACACATAAAGAAGTGACCAATACAAGAAACATAAGGATGATATTTACCCATTCCCCGACTCCCAAAAAAACCATGGCAATATGTATAAATAAAACCTCTAAAAGCCTTATAGGTATATATAACTTGTTGTTGCCGAAAGCATCCTTCCATGCTAAAGCAGCTTTAATCAAACTGAATAAAACCATGCCCAGGAGGAAACTAATTCTTACAACCTCCAAGGATTTCCCCATGATTGTCATCGCATCGGCATCAGCCATAATAATATGAGCAGTTATATTCCCTATAACAAGCCATGTAATTCCTATGTACATCAGCTCATACTTACCGATTTTATTCACAAATACACTTCCTTTTCAACAAAGCAAGTCTGATTATAAAGCTGGTTGTGAAACATTGATTTATTTCATTTTAGAAACTGTTTTCCAAAATCGCAATATTCAATGATACCGCACTTATCACACTTAGGTTTTCTTGCAGTACACACTGCTCTTCCATGGTATACCAGTTGATGGCAAAATGTTGACCAATTTTCTTTCGGTACAACAGCCATGAGGTCATATTCCACTTTCACCGGATCATTACTGCTGCTTAGACCGATCCGGTTGCTCAGCCTTTTAGCATGGGTATCAACAACAATGCCCGGAATGCCATAAATATCGCCCAAAACAAGATTTGCAGTTTTTCGCCCCACTCCGGGCAATGTCAGCAAATCCTCCAAATTATCGGGAACCTGTCCATTGAATTTGTCTATTATAATTCTGCAGGCTTCCTTTATATTTTTGGCTTTATTGCGATATAAGCCTGTAGGTTTCAAATCCTGTTCCAGTTCTTTCAAATCTGCATTTGCAAAATCCCGAGCATTTTTATATTTTTTAAAAAGCGTCTCGGTTACTATGTTTACTCTTGCATCGGTACACTGTGCAGCCAGCTGTGTAGCCACAAGTAACTGAAGAGGATCCTTAAAGTTCAGAGTACACTTGGCATCATTATATATCTCATTGAATACTTTTATTATCTCTTCAACTCTCTTTTTCTTGTTCATAAAAAAGTATACCCTCCAACATATTATAACAAATAATTACTTCTATTGCATAGCTATACTCAAAAAATTTACAATTTAATGATATTTTATTTAAAAAAAGTCCAGATTTACCGGACTTTTTTATTCCATAACCATAATTCAATTATTTCTTTTTCATCAGCTTTGCATACAATTCAGAGTACTTGCCGGCTGACTTGTTCCAAGAATAATCGGCATTCATCGCCCTCTTCACAACTTCTTCCCATTCTTTGGGCTTTTCATTATAGAACTTTATTGCTCGATTGATAGCTTTCAGCATATCCTTGGACGAAAATTCCTTGTATGAAAAGCCGTTTCCGTTTTTACTGTCTTCATCAATATCAATAACGGTCTCTGCCAAACCGCCCGTTGACCTCACTATAGGAATTGTACCGTATCTTAGACTAAACAGCTGCCCCAAGCCGCAAGGTTCAAATCTTGACGGCATAAGGAACATATCACTACCCGCATATATTCTCTGGGCTAACGGAGCATTGAAGCCTATATATACTCCAACCTTTTCAGGATACTTTTTCTGAATTTTCTTAAATCCTGTTTCATAATACTCATCGCCGGCTCCAAGCAAAACAAACTGTATGTCATTTTTCATCATTTCATCTATTTCGTCCATTATAAGGTTTAAGCCCTTCTGCCCTGTAAGTCTCGATATCAAACCGATAACGGGCACATCCTTTTTGGGAAGTCCCATTTCCTTCTGGAGGGCATATTTGTTTTCAACTTTTAGCTTGAAGGTCTGAACGTTATAGTTTTTATAAATACGTGGATCGGTTTCCGGATTGAAAACATCATAGTCAATACCGTTAACTATGCCGTAAAGATCCTCTGACCTGGTTTTCAAGAGCCCTTCCAATTTCTCTCCATATTGTTCGGTTTGAATCTCTTTTGCATAAGTTTCACTTACCGTACTTATGATGTCCGTATAAACCAAACCGGCTTTCATAAAACTGAACATTCCGTAAAACTCAACCTTCTCCGGTATAAAAATCTCGTCGGATATACCCATAATACCCAGTACATCTTTAGAGAAATTGCCCTGGTATTCAAGGTTGTGAATTGTAAATAAAGTTTTAATATTCTTGTAAAAAGGATAAGACTTGTATTTTTCCTTCAGGAACATGCAAATCGGTCCGGTGTGCCAGTCGTTGCAGTGAATTATATCGGGTTTGAAATCAATTTTAGGAAGCATTTCAAGAACCGCTTTGCAGAAAAAGGCAAACCTGTCCGCATCATCAAAATAGCAGTATATACCTCCTCTATTGAAATAGTGGTAGTTATCTACAAAATAAACAGGCACCTTTTGATCCTTACCCTTATCTTTAAAGTCTATGCTACCCTCCCTTACAATACAGGTGGCCTGCCGGTAGCCCATATCTACAGGGAAATCCGTCACATAACTCATATCAGCGTTTATTTGCTGATACCTGGGCATTGCAATCCTTACATCATATCCCATAGAAACCAGTGATTTGGGCAATGAACCTGCAACATCAGCCAGTCCTCCCGTTTTAGCGAATGGAGCTACTTCAACTGAAACAAATAATACCTTCAAGCTATCATTCCCTCTCATCGTATACCTCCATCTTGTCTTTTTTAATATAGCTCGAGAGCATTGAGCCCTCTCGCTTTCGGTTATTTCACATAGTGAAATACCTCTTCTCAAGCCAGTTTAAATTAAATTAACATACATAGGTTACATTTTCAATAGTTTTATATGGAAACATCAACTAATATATTAATACCCTCAAACACCCAATCCAAATAAAAATTTTAAAAAAAGCTTTATACCACTTCACCGATATTATTGCCACTGCTTGCCATTGATATAAGCAAATCGGCAATTTCAGGGTCAAACTGGGTTCCTTTGCATCTATCTATTTCTTTAAGCGCATTTTCCATAGACATGCCTTTTCTGTAAGGCCTGTCGCTGGTCATAGCATCAAAAGCATCGGCTACACACATTATTCTTGCAAAAATGCAAATTTCCTTTCCCTTAATTCCATTGGGATAACCCTTTCCGTCATATCTTTCATGGTGCTGCAATATACCGTTTAACCCGCTTTTTATAAACTCTACATCCTTCAGTATATTATATGCAATGACGGAATGTTTCTTTATTTCTTCAAATTCTTCCTCCGTAAGCTTCCCTTCCTTATTGAGAATACTTGCCGAAATACCAATCTTACCAATGTCATGCAATATGGAAGCATACCTAAGGTCTTCAATTTCTTTATCACTAAGCTTTAGTGCCCTTCCCAGTTCGCATGATATTTCCATAACCCTCTGACAATGCCCCCTGGTATAGGGGTCCTTGGCCTCAATTGAATTGGCCAGAGACATAACCGTCTGTAAATAACCCAACTGCATCTCATCAAAAAGTCTGGTCAATTCCTCGTTTTTTTTGTTAAGTTCCTCTTTAGTTTCCGCCAACTCTTTAATATAACTGTTTAATTCCTCATTGTTTGCGGCAGACTGTTCGTAAAGTGCTTCTATTTCTTCTTTCTGACTATAAATATTGTTAAACATTTCGGCATTTCTAATACCTATAGCTGCATAACAAGCGATACTTTTAAGGAAGTTAAAATTGGATGCCGAAAAAGTACCTTCCATTGGATTTCCAATAAAGATTACACCCGTTGTGTCTTCGGACACATTCAAAGAAATTGCAACAATCTTCCCCAGACTCTTATCCGATAGAATCTCAATTTTTGTCTCTTCGCTAAAATTGCTCTCTGCCAGTGAATGCACATATTCTGTATAGTTTAAATTGCCTGCATCCGCAAAGTTTTTATTGCCGTGCTCATAGTTAATTACAGGCATTTTGGATTTTTTATCAATAAAATAAGCATGGCACCATTCGCAGCCCGTAACTTTTTTCAACACGTTATATATATATTCGATAATAACCTTAACATCAAAAGTAGATGTGATAATCTTTGACACCTCATGGAGAGATTCCAATTCTTCTTCGAGCATTTTTACTTTTTTATTCAGATCCGACAGCTTATTGGAATTATTATGGGCGGAAAAAGTGACAGCCCAGTAATCGACAACAAGATACAGTAAAAAAAGTACTGTAACAAGACCTGTAAATAGTCCTGGGGAATTAATAAATTCGACAATCAAAAGCATAAGTATTAATAATATAGATAAATACTTAGTAATTACTATAACGGGTTTTTTTTGCATAAACTACCTCCACCCCAGGTAATAATACTGCAGACGAAGCAAAATATTCTTTGTATCCTTTTTTTATTAGAAAATATATATCTTTGTATCGAGCATCACATTATTTTCGTAATAAATAAATCTTTAATCAATATATCGGCATAAATTTATTTTATTTTAATAAACTCTGTATGAAAAATAAATGCAAAGNNAAAGTAAGTTCTTCTCCTTTTCCTTCTTCGTGATACCTGTAAATCTTTATTTTTACCGAGTCTCCCGGCTTGTATTTACTCTTTTCTTTTTCCAATTCATCATAATTTTTAACCCTTACACCATTAAACTCGGTAATAATGTCATCTTTCTGAATACCGGCCTTATAAGCTGCACTGAATATTTCGACCTTGTAAACCAATACTCCTTCGGGAACACCAAAGCGGTTAGCTACCTCTTTGGTAAATCCGGTATTGATCTGTATACCCAAAGACGGTCTTCCTTTTACATATTTATATTCGATAAGGCTGTCGGTTATTTCCTTTGCCTTATTCACAGGTATTGCAAACCCAAGGCCTTCATAACCGGAACCGCCGATCTTTGCAGTATTTACTCCTATAAGCTTACCTTCGGCATTTACAAGAGCACCGCCGCTGTTACCGGGATTGATTGCAGCATCGGTCTGTATCAGTCTAAGTTCCTTGTCATCGGTAATGGGTATTGTCCTGTTTAAACCGCTTATTACACCTACAGTAACCGAACCCATATACTCAAGTCCTCCGGGGTTACCGATGGCAACTGCAAGCTCTCCTACCTTTATTTCATCCGAGTTTCCGAATTCAACAGCAGGCAAGCTGCTGGCCTCAATCTTTAAGACCGCCAGATCAGTTTTTGAATCTCTTCCTACAACTGTTGCTTCATAGGGTTTATCCGGATTGCTAGGTAATACGACCTGTATCTTTGCATTCTTAAGTAGGTTGTTGGTCGAACCTTCCAAAGCACTTTCTATAACATGGTTATTGGTCATGATATATCCGTCGCTTCTGATTATTATGCCTGAACCCTGCTCTTCCGACTCATTCGGAGAATAGAACCAGAAATCACTAACCCTTGTCGACTTAACACTTATACCGACCACTGAAGGACCAACCTTCTCAGCAATGGCAACAACAGGCGAATCGGTATTTTCAATAACTATTCTCTTGTAAAAGTCCGACTCATTTTTGCTTACAACAGGATTAACCTGCATGTTGGATCCTTTGCCTAAAAGGGATTGAACCGGAGATTTCAATGCAGGGATACCGAACATGAAGAAGCCCCCCACCACCGAACCTCCAATTATAGAACTTATCAGGGCGACAACTATCATCTGAAGCAAAACGCCCTTCTTGTTATTATTAGACTTTTTACAGCTTTCGGTATAATACGGTGAGGACGACAAATCTTTATTTACCGTTTCACCCTTCTTATCATCACTATAAGTATCTTCAGAATTTTGAGTGTATTGTATACCGGATATCGTATCTTTATAATAGCCATTATCCGCATTATTGATTCCGGTATCTTCATTTAAGCCTTCCGTACCGTTAACCTTCTCCTGCAATTCCTCTGTGCTATTAACCTTTATTTCTTCGTTTGATTCATCATAATTATTTAAACCGTTGTAATTTAAATCATCCATACTCAACACTCCCTTCTCCAAAAATAAATTTTCTTTTGTTAATTTTATTATAGTTAATGAATTTGAAAAACTTATGAATAATCTGTTAATAATAAAATGTTCACATATTTTCATTGACGCTTCCGCTATCCAAGGTAAAATAGAATTTCGTACCCTTGCCTACCTCGCTCTCCACCCATATCTTCTGCTTATGCTCATTGATTATATTTCGAACTATGGCAAGTCCGAGACCCGTTCCGGTCTTTTCCTTGCTTCTTGATTGATCTGACTTATAAAATCTTTCCCAAATTAGGTCAATTTCATTACTGTCTATTCCAATTCCGTTATCCTCAACACATACCAATATCTTGTTCTTAATCCTTGATGTAAAAAACATTATCTTTCCTCCCGGCTGAACAAATTTGATGGCATTGTGCAAAAGGTTTATAACCACTCTTTCAATAGAATCTATATCTGCTTTCGCATACATAACCTCTTCTTCAAAATGTGCCTCAATGTTAATATCTTTTTCTGTTATAAAGTTTTCAAGCTTTATTATGCACCTTCTGATAAGTTCATTTATGTTGAAGTCTACCGGCTTGATACCGATCTCTCCCGCTTCAATCCTGGCTAGGTCTAAAATATCGGTGGTAAGTCTGTTCAGCCTTTTAACCTCGTCCCTGACAATAACAAGATATTCTTTTTGCTTTTCCGGAGGTATGGTTCCGTCCAAAATACCTTCAATAAACCCATGAATTGAAGTCATTGGTGTCCTGAGCTCATGGGACACATTGGCAATAAAAGCCCTTCGCATGTTTTCAAGGTTCTGGAGGGCACCGGCCATATTGTTAAAACTCTTTGCCAGTTCCCCTATCTCATCCTCGGAACTGATATTGAGTCTTTCATCAAATTCTCCGTTCGCAATATGTTTTGCGGCACTGTTAATTTTCTTTAACGGCCTTGAAAGCTTTAAGGAAAAAATATAAATCAAAATAATTGATATTACTATCGAGACTGCAACTGCAAATATGAAAAACTTGAATACATTACTTCTGGCCCTTTGAACCTCCGGAATCGGGGTATGAAGATAAACCGCTCCTAAAACCTCACCTTCATATATAAACGGTTTTTCTACAGTCAGCCATGAGACATCGGTTTCTTTAAACAAACCATAAAAATCGCCCATTTCCTTTACCATGGACTTATTTCCGCTCATTACATCCATATACTGGTTCGGGCTCTGTAATCTTAAATTTCCATCCTCGTCCCTGAGCTTCCTTTCTATTATCTCATTTACCATTCCAAGATTGCCTTTCATAATGCGAATTTGACCGTCAGTGGACACAACCCATATAAGAGAACTTGTATTTTTGCTGTGGGCGTCCAATATACTTTCCATGCTATTCCAGTACGCACTATGCAAAAAAGGAAAATAAGAGCTGTTGTAATAAGTATTATAAAAAGAAGCATAACCTGATAACATATCTGTTATGCTTTCCCCGGTGCGGTTTAAAAGATTCACCTTTTCCTCAGAGGCAAAATTGCCGAGAAAAATATATAGCATTACCCCTGTAATGGTGGTACTTACTAATAGAATGGCAATAAATATAACAACAATTTTGCTAAAAAGTGTCTTGAGCATTATTTCACCTCGAATTTGTATCCAACGCCCCAGACGGTTTTAAGCTGCCAGCTTTGGCCTTCGCTGTCAATCTTCTCCCGAAGCCGTTTTATATGAACATCAACAGTTCTTGAATCCCCATAAAAATCAAATCCCCAGACCTGTTCCAAAAGCTGTTCCCTGGTAAACACCTTGTTGGGATTTGACGCAAGAAAAAACATAAGCTCCAGCTCTTTAGGCGGAAATTCCATCTCCTTGCCGTTTACTTTAATCGTATAGTTTGTCTTATTAATTACAAGGTTAGGGTAAACTATTTCCTGAACATCCATATCCTTGTGCTCATATCTTCTTAGTACAGCCTTCACCCTTGCAACCATTTCCTTGGGCTCAAAGGGCTTAACTATATAATCGTCAGCCCCCAGCTCCAAGCCCAATACCTTGTCAAAGGTCTCACCTTTAGCCGAAAGCATAATTATCGGAATATTGCTGATTTTCCTTATTTCACGGCAAACCTGCCATCCATCCGCTCCCGGCAGCATAATATCAAGAATAACTATGTTTGGGGTAAAGCTCTTAAATCCATCAAGTGCTTTCAATCCATTGTATACAGCCAAAACTTCAAAGCCTTCCTTTTCCAAATACAACCTTATCAACTCGCATATATTTACGTCATCATCAATTACAAGCACCCTGGTTTTATTATTCATATACCCAATCACCTCAAATGTTTATGCTGTTAAAGCCCTACTTAGTTGCAGCCGTTTGCCTTTTAGTTCAGTATATCGACTCTTATGGGCAAACTGTTTAAAACTATGTTATGAATTTTAATTTCCTCCTGCAGTTTTTTCTGTTCTTCCTTCAATTCGTTAACGGTATATGTAAGCTTTTCATTTTCTTTTATCAAGAATTGAATCATATCCTTAATTTCATTAATAGAAATCCTGTCCTCTTGTCTCATGTTTTATTCCCCCCGATAAACTAATTAATATTAAGCAGAACAAAATTATTGATATATAACAAATCTTGACTTGTTTCCTTTTGTTATTGTATATTATAGCAAAATAATTGCTTTGTGAATACTATAATTATTTCTACTAAAAAAATCCTCTTTTGAAAGCAATAATGCTTTTTCTGCCAAGTCTTTTTTTACCTGTGAAATTCATTGTATTGTATCTGTTGACTTACTTATTCTATTGTGATAACTTTAACAAGTGAATAGAATTAAATTAATACTGTGGGGGTGTCCATATGGGTGATAATCTAATGCAGGGCTTAAGTATAACCTTTGTAGGAATCACAGTTGTTTTTGCATCATTGATGATACTCACTGCTATCATTTATTTATTTCCTAAGCTTATTCCCAACAAAGACAAGACGTCTTCAAATAAGACATCTAATGAAGAACCGGTCAATACTCCTTCCAATAATGATATGGAAACGGTGGAACCGGTAAGTAACCTATCTGACGATTCTTTGATAGCTGTTTTGACGGCTGCAGTACTCGCAAGCATGGGTGACAGGCCTGACGTAAAAATCAGAGTAACTTCATTTAAACGTATTCAACAAACTTCACCAGTCTGGAATGCAGTCGGAAGAAGAGAAAATATTACCGGCAATCTTTCATAACGGTATTTTTGACGGGTATTAAGCGTAAGAATAAGTTATATACTGGATTTTCATTAAACATTTTCATTGGCAAAAAATATCAATAGTAAAGGAAGATCATGTTATGTTTTCAGACTTTATAAATTCAATTAAGTACCTCATTTCTGACTCGGGATTTGTAAAGGGCAATCCATTACAATTTGTTATGATTCTGTTGGCTTGCTTTTTGATATATCTGGCAATTGGAAAAAAGTACGAACCACTTTTATTGTTGCCGATTGCCTTCGGTATGTTACTTACAAATTTACCTTTTGCAGAATTGTACCACCCCGAGCTGTTTATCAACGAAAGCGGGCATATTAATATTCAAGAGTTAATAGACAAAGGCGGCTTACTCGACTTTTTATATCTCGGTGTTAAGCTTGGAATTTATCCGCCGTTAATTTTTCTTGGTATAGGAGCCATGACGGATTTCGGACCTCTCCTTGCAAATCCTAAAAGCCTTCTTTTAGGCGCTGCTGCTCAAATCGGTATTTTTCTTACACTTATAGGTGCACTCTTGACAGGCTTTTTTACCCCTGCTGAAGCAGGAGCAATCGGAATCATCGGTGGTGCCGACGGTCCTACCGCAATATACGTAACTACCCGGCTCGCTCCTCACCTGCTCGGACCAATTGCTATTGCCGCATACTCATATATGGCACTGGTTCCGTTAATCCAGCCTCCTATTATGAAATTGCTTACAACCAAAAAGGAACGCGAGGTGGTCATGGAACAGTTAAGACCGGTGTCAAAGCTCGAAAAAATTATGTTTCCGATAGTTGTAACCGTAATCGTTTGCTTGTTTTTGCCCTCAGCAGCACCACTTGTTGGAATGCTGATGCTTGGAAACCTATTTAAAGAAAGCGGAGTTGTGGAAAGAATAAACAAAACCGCCCAAAATGAGTTGCTAAACATAATCACAATATTCCTTGGAGTATCGGTGGGTGCTACAGCCACAGCTGAAAACTTCCTAAACGTGAAAACCTTAAGTATTATAGGTCTCGGTCTTGCTGCTTTTGCTTTGGGTACAGCCTTTGGCGTACTTTTCGGTAAACTTATGTACTATTTAACCGGTGGAAAAGTTAATCCTCTTATCGGATCAGCCGGCGTATCGGCAGTTCCTATGGCTGCAAGAGTTTCTCAAAAGGTGGGGCAGGAGGCAAATCCATCTAACTTCTTATTAATGCACGCTATGGGGCCAAATGTGGCAGGCGTTATCGGATCAGCAATTGCTGCCGGTGTTCTGTTGAGTATTCTTCAGTAGTTCGCTACAGAGCTTTTAACAAGGGATTTATATTTCATATTGATAGAAGTAAAGTTTAAAAGAGAAGAGGTTTTAAGCCCTTCTCTTTTATTATTAGTGGATTTCTTCAAAGTGAAATAACCAAAAGCGATGGGTGCTCAATGCCCCGGAGCTTTTATCTAGTGAGCCGTATTCATAAACAGCCTTGTGGCATTTTGACCTAAAATCAGCCTTTTCTGTTCATCAGTAATGTGCATGTTTAAAAATCTGTTCAAATCATGCCCGGGACTGCCCCAAGGATAATCGGAGCCGAATATCAGTCTTTGTGCGCCAACTTTATTTACTACATCCTCAACAATGCCGTCCTCAACCCAACTGGGCTCATTGGTTTCCAGGATTGGAGGATATCCTGTTATAACGATTGACGTATCGAAAAATACATTTTCATATTGCTGTGAAAGTCTCAAAACATCCTTAACATTGCCGTCCGCCATATGGGTAAGAACAAAAGGAGTATTCCTGTACATTTTTATCAGAGGTTCAATAGCATCAATATCGGAATACTCATTAAGCCTTGCATTTGCTACTCTCCCGCAATGAAATACTATCGGAAAAGCAATTTCATTACATATCCCATACATACCTTTCAACTTCTCATTCCTTGGGTCAAAGCCCTGAGCCATGGGATGCAGCTTAACCCCCTTCGCACCTTCCTCAATATATTCCTTCAGCAAGCATTCAAAATCACCCTCCATATCGGGATGAAAACTAACCAGCGGAATAAGAGACGGATGCTTTCGGGAAACATCAAGTGTCCATCTGTTGTTCCTGTCAAGTATTTTGGCGGGCGCAAAGTTTGCCATAACGGTATAATCTATACCGAGATC
>LFSC01000009.1:106147-299277 GCA_001512505.1 Clostridiaceae bacterium DTU079
TCAGACATAAAAGTATGTACATGTCCGTCTATAACCTTAAAACCTTTTACCATTTCATAAATTACCTCTTCTCCGTTATAAGTATAATAGAAATAATGCTTTTTCCATATTTTCTCTCTTACAATAGCTATTGAATATGGTTTATATGACCTTCAATATTCATTAAATCAATAATCATTAAATCAAGCCAAATTAATTCCATCCTCACCGGACTATATATCACCTCAGTGCTGAGACGATCTCTGCCGTTAAATTATAATGCCGGCGACACTAAAGAATATTATAAATCATTCTTACACCGTTATCAATAAATATGGATATATTTGGATCAATATTATTCCTTTGAAGAAATAATAAAGAATGCTATCCTTCGAGAAAAAGTTCTATACACTCAATAATACATTTGGGGTCATATTATCAAGAGGAGAAAGAAATTCTTTGCACTCCTTTTAAAGTCTGTTATAATAAACTTGCGTCATTTCACTTTACAAAATGACAATACAAAATTTAAGAAGGAACTGATTAATATGAAATATGTGTTAATTTTAGGAGACGGAATGGCAGATTATCCTGTCGAACAGCTTGGTAATAAAACTCCTCTTCAATATGCAAAAAAAGACAATATGGATTATCTCGCACAGCATTCGGAAGTCGGCCTGGTTAGAACCATACCCGACGGGATTCCTCCGGGAAGCGATGCTGCCAATCTCTCCGTTATGGGATATAATCCAAAGGAATATTATACCGGGCGTTCACCCCTCGAAGCAGTGAGCATGGGCATAAACCTGTCGGATACCGATGTAGCCATAAGGTGCAACCTGGTAACACTGTCGGAAGATGAGGATTATAGCCAAAAAATCATGATTGACCATAGCTCTGACGAAATATCCACTGAGGAAGCAAGGGAGCTGATTAATGAGGTAAACAGGCACTTAAAAAGCCAAGACATAACTTTTTACCCGGGAATCAGCTACCGCCATTGCATGGTGTGGAATAACGGTCTTACCGGACTAAACCTTACTCCTCCCCATGACATACTGGATAAGAAAATAACCGAATACCTCCCCAAGGGAGAAAACAACAAGTTATTATTGGACATGATGGTAAAGAGCTATGAAATTTTAAAAGACCACCCCATCAATAAAGCCAGAATAAGCAAAGGTCTTAGACCCGCCAACTCGATATGGCTCTGGGGAGAAGGCAAAAAACCTCTTTTATCAAAGTTTTGTGACAAATATAAAATTAACGGATCCGTAATTTCTGCCGTTGACCTTATAAAGGGAATAGGAATATTGGCAGGACTGAAAAATGTGGATGTGGAAGGTGCCACAGGTAATATACATACCAATTTTATCGGTAAAGCCCAGGCAGCCTTAAAGGAACTGGAATCCGGTCAGGACTTTGTATATCTTCATTTTGAAGCGCCGGATGAATGCGGACACCGGTATGAAATCGAGAACAAGGTAAAGTCCATTGAAATAATTGACGAACAGGTTGTGGGAACCATTTTAAAGGGACTCGAAAAATATGAGGATTACAAACTGCTTATACTCCCGGATCATCCTACACCCTTGTCTTTAAGGACTCATACGTCGGATCCTGTTCCGTACCTTTTATATCAAAAATCCAAGCCCAATAAGTCCCGCGTCTCAGGTTATGACGAGGTGCAGGCTGCAAGTACGAATATTTGCTTCAATGAAGGATATAAACTTATGGATCATTTTATATTGGATTAAGCTTAACGGTTTAGAGTTTATAGAAGAGCTCTATAGTTTATAAAAGAGCTCAATATAGGTATATAATTTATTGACAATGCAAATTATTTTACAATTGAGAGAAGAATATTCCATTAACTTAAGCTTTTTGGATTATTCTTCTCTTCTTAATTTTAGTAATTACTTAATGAACGCGCTATACGGTTGTAAAAGCTTACATTATTTTAAAAATTATACTCTATAAAAACTGCACCATAATGCTTTATATATTCTTTCTCCTTCTCCGTTAGACCGAGATTCCACATCAATTCGTCATAAACGTCGCCTTTGTCAAATACAACTATTCTGTTTATCATTATTTTTGCAATTTCATTGTTAATGCCGTTTATCTTGAGGCTGTCTTTTAATTGTTGAATCATTTCTCCTGTATTACAGGACTCGCCTTTTTTTTCCTCCAGCATTTCCATCTCTTTCTTTATTGATGCCATCTTGCTTTCCAACTGCTGATTCATCCTTAAAAAAAGACTTTCGGATATTTTTTCTTCAAGCCTGTCCTGATATAAGATTTCCTGCTGTCTCTGCTTTGCCTCCAGCTGCTTTTGAAGCCTTTTGTATGCCGTTTTCCAGTCTTTTATGCCCTCTTCTTCCAAAAGCTTTTTCAATATTTGATCGGCTGCTTCATTGTCCTTTAAAAATTCCTCCAGATCATTTAGAACAATGCTGCATAAATCCGTCTCCCTAATGTGGTGACTGGTGCAAACCGATTTACCGTTTTTACCGTAGCTGCTGCATATATAGCTCATCGGCCTTCCCTGCCTTTTTCTTGCAAACATAATACTTCCGCAGGCCCCACAAAACATCATACCCCTGAAAACATGAAAAAAGCCCTTGTGAGGTCCGGGTCTGTTTCTTTTTTCTGCCCGTATTCTTTGAATCTCATTAAACTCCTCCCTCGAAATAATGGGCTCATGGGTTTTTTCGGTTATCACCCAGCAGCTTTGGGGAAGACGCCGTGTTTTTTTACTTTTAAAGCTTATCTTTTCACTTACTCCCTGAACGGTATCGCCAATATAAACCCTGTTACCGAGAATCCTCATCACCGCTACCGCATTCCACAAACCCATTGACGGGGACTTTATTCCCTCCTGGTTTAATTTGCCTGCTATATAACTATAGCCAAAGCCCTCTTTATAAAGGCTGTATATTTTTTTCACTATCTCGGCCTGTTCTTTATTCACAACCAGCTTGTTTTTTTCATACTGCGATTTTTCGTAGCCGTAGGGTGCGCTTCCAATGTATTCGCCCTTTTGTATCTTAAACCTCAGGTTGGTTCTAATTTTTCTGGAAATATCTCTTATGTACCGCTCGTTGTACCACGTGTCAATGCCCACAGTATCATTATCCCTTATGCTGTCGTATCTTCCGTCATAGGTTATAACCCTTACCCCTTTTTCCTCCAAAAAGTCGAGGAACAAAAGAGTTTTTGCATTATTTCTTCCAAGCCGGGACAGGTCCTTAATTATCAGAAGATCAATCTCCCCCCTTGTCACATCTCTTGTAAGCTCATCGATTCCCTTTCTCTCAAAACCTGCCCCGGAAACATTATCGTCTATATAAATTCCTCTTATCTCTCCCAATTTGTTTTTTTTTACATAGTCGATAAGAAGTTCTCTTTGGGTTTCGATCGTCTCATAGTTCTCTCCGTTTTCATCCCGGCTCTCTCTTACATATATGCCTATTTTATGTATATTTTGGATGTCACCGTTTATGATAACGTATCACCTCTTTTATTTGCGGATTTTATCCAACATCAGCTTGAAGATTTTAAACAGAACCTCATTGATTGTTAATCTTCTTTTATACTTTTTAACGACAAATCTTGATTTTGAATCCCTGTTTTCCATGACCTGTCACTCTCGGGTATTCATACTTAGCTTATATATATGCTCAAAGGAAATATATTAAAAATTGTCCCAAAGAGATTTTTGAAAGCATTGAAAATTAATACTTTTTTCTTTTGGAGGAGGAAGGAATTTGCAGATCAGAACGGTATTTTGCCACTGTACGGCGGGATATTTCCAGTCCTTCATTTTTAAGAATTTCAACTATTTGAGTATCACTCAATGGATTCTTCTTATCCTCGGAGTCTATTATAGCTTTAATTCTTTTTTTAATACCTATGCCGGTGATATCTTTTCCCGATGCAGCTAAAACCCTGGGAGGGAAAAAATATTTCATATCGAAAACTCCCCATGAGCATTGCAGATATTTACCGCTTACGGTTCTGCTCACGGTAGATTCATGGATGTCAAGTGCAGCAGCAACCTCTTTCATTGTAAGAGGCTTGATATAACCCTTGCCCTTTTCAAAAAACTCAATCTGACTGTTCACTATATGTTCCGAAACCTTAATAAGCGTGTTTTTTCGCTGTTGTATACATTTCATCAACCAGGCTACGCTGTCTATTTTGGATTGTATAAATTTTCTGGCTTCAATATTTATGTCCTCTTTCAGAATCTTTTTATAATAGCTGCTTATGGTTATGGAAGGTATGGATTCTTCGTTGATAATCACCTCAAATTTGTCATTAATTTTCTTTACTATTACGTCGGGAACAATAAATTTAACACCGTCAAGTCCGTAAAACTCTCTACCGGGCCTGGGTTCCAAGGTTTTTATAAACTCCAGCACCTCAGCCACTCTTTTTATACTCAGCCCCGTTTCCTTAGCGACTGCGGATAACTTATTATCGGCCAGGCTGTCCAAGTAGTTGCTGACTATATTGATTATGTCCCTGTCCTGTACTTTCATCTGTTTTAGCTGTATCAAAAGGCATTCCTTCAAATTTCTCGCACAAATACCCGGAGGATCAAAGGTTTGTAAAAGGTTTAGGATTTTTTCAACCTTTCGGACAGTAATGTTAAAAAAAGCAGCCACCTCGGAAAGGTTTATACCCAGATACCCATTGTCATCTATGTTGTCTATCAAATACTCAGCTATTTCAATATCCATTTCGCTCATGGACAAGGCATGAAGCTGGAGAAGCAAATGCTCCTTTAAGGACAATCCCACCGTCGAATTGTCCATAATTACTTTATCCCCACGCTCCGGCAATTCATCATTCTTAACCTCCATATCGTAATAACTGTCGTCTTCCAAGTCTTCGGCCTCCCCATGGGTATCATAAAAAGGAGAGCCTATCTCCAAAGCCGGATTTGTCTCCATTTCTCTTAAGATATATTCCGACAACTCCTGGGAATTCATTTTAAGTATCTCTATAGCCATCCTTAACTGAGGCGTAAGTATAATTTTCTGTGATTGTATAAGACTTAAATCAAAATAAAAATCCAAGTTGCTCCCCATCCTTTAAAATTACTATAATAGCTGATTTATCAGAAAAATTACCGAATAAACAATATATAGCAATAGACTTAATAATATGGGCCAATGGCACATAACCGATATAATATCCTTTATTATGCTTGTTCTTGAAAGCTTTAATTCACATTTACCCCTTGTTGCTTTATGAAAGCAAATAAGCAAAAATATCATAACAACAAAGCATATTACTCCAAAGATTGCCACCGCTATAAACTGGTCTTCGGTTATCCTTGAACCGTCCCCGGTACCTGCCCATCTTCCGGAATAATATTGTACCAACACCGACAGAAAGTTATTGGCAAAGTGCGCCAGCATACCGGCAAATATGGAATCAGTTCTAATTACATAATATCCTATCAACATCCCCAAAAAAATCGGCCCTGAAAGGTTTGTGAGGTCGAAATGAAAAATACCGAACAGGATGGATGAAATTACCACTGCGCTTATAGAACCTCTGCTCTCATAAGCCTTCAGCAAAATACCCCGGTGCAATATTTCTTCGCATATAGCCGGAGATACAGCCACTACAAGGATGGAAAGAATAATCTCCCCCAGGTTCTGCGGAGTCGGAAGGGATTCCTTCAGAGTATAGCCTGAAGACTGTAAAACATAGACTATCATAACATTAAGTGACGAGACCCCCATATATGCAGGAACGGAAATCAAAAGAATTAAAATTCCCGGCAATGGACGAAATTTGTTGAATTTTAATGCTTCCTTAATGTCCTTTCTTTTAACAATAAGGTATAACAGCACCGGAAAAAGAACGAAGTAAAATTGGTTTATAATAAGAATCAGATAGTTGTTTGCCCGCAAAAAGCCAAAACAATACCGGTCAACAGCTTTAGCCCCTAAAAAATAAATTAAATTCAGTATTACTACCGCAAAATAAACTTTATTCGCTTCGGTTTCCCTTATCCTGCCGTTCACAATTAAATCCTCTCAATATAATCTTTGCTTAAAATAACCCTGTTTTCAGTAACAATTGCATCCAAAACAACATCATGTTCTTCCTTGGGAATATTCTCAACAACTTGCAACTCAAAGGCAATTCCCACTTTAAAACATTCATCCTTTACTTCCCTTAAAAAAACATCATAATATCCTGCACCATAACCGATTCTGTTCCCTTTTGTGTCAAAGGCAACCCCCGGTACAATCACCATATCGATTTTTTGAGGATCAATTTTTCTCGAAAGGTGCTTTACCGGTTCCAAAATACCGTAAGTACCCGGTTTTAAGCCATTTTCACGGTCTATCGGCTCATAGGCGCATATTTTTTTTATTCCCTGAATGGATTCGATTAAAGGAAATGCCAAGGTTTTCCCCAGCTTTAAGCAATGCTCTGTTAAAAAACCCGTCATAACCTCATTTTTAAAATCCATATATGCCATTATGATTTTACTGTCTTTAAACTTATCAAGGGATATCAGCTTTTCTGTAATTCGGATGCTCCTCTTTACAACATCATCCTTTATAAGCGCGTTTCTTTTATCCAATATTTCTTTCCTGATCTCTTTTTTACTTTTCATCCCGTCACCTTTAGAGTCTTATAAATATTACGCAAAATAAATTGCCAAAAGACCAAATAATATCATCATGATTAAAAATACAATAACAGAAGATATCAAAATAGCCTTGCCGAAGGATTGCCTGTCTTTGTCCTCACCGGCATTCATAAAAACTATTCCGGCTATTACCCCAATAAGCTGTCCGATTCCCGGCAATAGGTTCGATACCGTAACCAGAAATACTTTAAAGCCGTTTCCCATTGGTGATACATGGGTTGAAGCAGCGGCTTTCGTATTGTAGGTTATTGTATTGCTTTTATATGCGCCTTTATTGACAGCTGGCTTATTTATCTCATTACCGGATATACCGTAAGTTCCGCTATTTTGAACAGGTTCTGCTTTAGAAGCAATATTGCCTGTGTCTTCCCGAACATTGACCGTCTCTTTCGGGATATTCCCTGCATTTTCCCAGGGTTTGACCGTATCCTTTTGAAAACTTTTAGGGTTTTGCCAAACATTACTTGTTTCCTTTGGAATATTGCTTGTATATCCCCAGGAATTGCTCGTATCCCTGTAAACACTGTTTTCATTTTTACTAAAACTGCTACCGGCGTCAAGATTCACATCCCTCATATTTGATTCCGAATGTGCCTTGTCAGCCCTCAGCAAACTTCCGCAATACGGACAACGTTTATATTCCGCTGCAATGCTTTCACCGCAAAAAGTGCAAACCCTGTTAAATTTGCTTGTGCTATCCATAAATATATCCTCCTCGTATCACGGTGACCATCTTTAATCCGAAAAATATAACCTATCATAGACTAATAAATTCTTCAACACGTGAAAAATTCCTTCAACCACCTCTGCAAAAACACCGCTGTATAATTTTCAGAGCATCGTGTCTATTGATTTTTTCTTCCTGACTTCTAAAATACTCAAAAACCATATAATCAATTGCTACTTGTCATATACTTTTCAATGGAAGCATCCGCATAAGTGCCCATTTTCGTGTATGCTTCAAAAGCTGCATCAATCAGATTAAAAGCAAGGGCGGTACCCGTTCCTTCCCCAACCCTCATACCTAGACTTAGCATAGGCTCCAACCCCAACTCCTTCATAACTCTTCTGCTTCCGGGTTCTGCCGAGCCATGGGAAGAAAAAACATATGCCCGAACTTTAGGTTCCATTCTCACAGCCAAAAGAGCCGCACAAGAGGAAATAAATCCGTCAATCAAAATAGGAATCCTATAAGCAGCAGCACCAATAAAGCATCCCGTCAACCCGGCGATATCAAATCCTCCGAGCTTTGACAAAACATCAATTGGATCGTCGGGATTGGGCTTGTTTATTTCTATCGCCTTTTTAACCGTTTCAATCTTTTTCATTAAGCCCTCATCCGACAGTCCTGCTCCCCTTCCCACCATTTCCTCTGCAGGTGAGCCGGTCAGAACAGAAGATACGGCACTGCTGGTAGTGGTGTTTCCTATCCCCACCTCTCCTGTCCCCAGCATATTATATCCTTTATTCTTCAAATCCTTCACTATACCGATACCGGTCTCTATTGCCCGGATTGCTTCATCTCTTGTCATTGCAGGTCCCTTTGCTATATTACAGGTCCCTTTTCTAATCTTGCGGCATATCAAACCTTCACAATCCAGATCACTGTCCAATCCGATGTCAACAACGGTTATATCCGCTCCTGCATGCCGTGTAAAGGCGTTTACCGTTGCAAGCCCTCTGAACAAGCTGCTTGTAAGACATGTTGTGACCTCTTTCGGGCAGGAAGTAACCCCCTCTTCCACCACCCCGTTATCGGAGCACATTATAATTACTGTCTTTTTATCTATAGATGGGTAAACCTCTCCCCTTATACCGGCAATCCTGCAAATAATCTCCTCCAAAACTCCCAGGCTTCCGGTGGGTTTGAGCAAACTGTCCAGCCTTTTTTTAGCCTCAGCCATAGGCTCATCATAAAGTTGTCCGATAGACCTCAATATATCATAAAGCATATATGCCCTCCTTAATTGCTTTTTATAGCCGGATTAGCCCTATGTATAAGAAAATTATATTGCAATTTCAAGGATAAATCAAATTGTATTAAAATTAGGGGACAAATGTCGCCATAACAAAAGAGGCTGAAAATCCAACACAGTTTTTCAAACCGGAGCTGGATTTTCAGCCTCTTTAAACTTTAAAATTCAGTCTATTGAATTATAAGAACCATACCTAATGCTTTATTTGGTCAAGGGGCATCAAATCTACATGAAGTATCTCATCGTTTATCGACTCTCTTTGAATCTCCTGAACCTTTGTCCTTATTTTCTGCCCGTTAAAATCAATATTTAGAAGAACATCCTTACCCTTCTTGTCCAGAATAGGCTTTATTTCATCCCTTGAAAAAGTAATTGGAATGCTCTCATTCTCCCGGTAAAGTACCCCCGGAATCATTCCCTCCCTTTTTAGTTTCCTTACTGCCGATGTCCCCGACTCTTCCCTGTTTCTAACACTGATATTGTACTCCTCCATATAAAGCCTCCTTTGCCAGTAACAACATATTTATCATCAGTTACTAACAAAGTATTCCCTATCAAATATCGATTAATACCTTTTCAAGGAAAAAGTATTCATTGCTCCTGAGATGCATATGTACCGGTTTCATTGTAATATAAATATAGCAATGCTTTAATTATGTCATTACAATTCTCGTATGTTACTGCATGAATATCTCCTTTATTCACCTGAATAAAAAGACTCATTTTATGCTTGTCACTATTGTCTATGACTGTGCTTATCATGTCAATTGCTTCAAGAGGCTTGTGATAAACGTAGACCCATTGTTCCACATCACTGTCCATATTCAGTTCCTTCTGAAAAAATCTTTGTAGGAAATTCTTAATTTCTCCTGGTTTTTTCGACAATAAATTTACAGTAACATACATCTAATGAATTCCTCCTACTTTTTTGTTTTTTAATAAAAAAGCAAACCTCATATTGAAAATTCAACGAAACAATAAAGAAACCTTTATGTAATTTTTTCTTACAAGATATCGTTTACAAAGCAGTATTATAATTTAGTTATTTTGAAATAATATAAATAAAGGAAACTCGAATTAGGCAAATATTGTTAATTGAATTGTTAATAAAAGTAAGATGTTTGTTATGTAAATAAATCTATAAAGAAGTGGAGGGAATCAGCAGCATAATGCTTGACTGTAGGACAACTATGAAAAAAAGATTGCAAACGGTAACAAAACTCGGTTCAGCTTTATTAATAATAAATATTTTATTTTGCAGCTGCAGCAATAAACAATCGGAGAATCAGAAAAACAATCCCAAGCAGCTTGCAACTGAAGAACAGGGTGATTCTATTCCCGATCAACTGGAAAGCATTGAAAACAGTATCGAATCAATAATTAAGAAATTAGATGGTCCTGCCGCTGAAACGAAAGGAAACGGTCAACAATTGGGGCCCCAGGCTGAGGAAACGCAAGACATGGGTGATAGAAACACTCAAAGTAATGACAAAAATCAAAACTCTAACGATCAGCAAAAAGATAAAAATCAAGAGGACGATCAAAATAAACAGGGAGACGAACAGAACAAAGACCAGCAAAATAATCAAGACGGAATTAGCGGACAGCCTTCTTCTTCCAAAGAGGACAATAAGCAGAAAGACCCATGGAAGGATATTGACAAGACCATAAACATGTTGCATTATCAATGGAACAGTTTTAAACCCATGGCTGTTAAGAAAAATGCAAGCGCCGACCTAACAGAAGGCTTCAGCACAGCTTTAAACAGCCTGACAAATACAGTTATAAGCAAAAACAAGACAAACACACTGTTGGTTGCCAGTTATTTATATTCGTATATACCTGACCTTTATGCATTATATAAAACTCAAACTTCTCCTGAAATCAAAAGGATACGGTACTATACCCGAAACGCAATGCTCAATGCAATGACAGCCAACTGGGAACAGGCCGATACGGATATGGCAAACTTGAAATCTACCTGGAATCTTTATAGAAACCTTGTTCAGGAAGAGCAACAGGAACAGGCAAGCCAGTTGGATTTCTCCATTTACGAGCTGGAAAAAGTCATAATGGAAAAGAACCAACCCCTTTGCGATATTAAAGGCAGGGTGGTAATTTCCAATATCCAAGCACTGGAAAACGCCATGGAAAGAGGTATGAAAAAGCAAAAGTCTTAAAATGGTATAATTATCCGAATAAAAATTAGAAGCTGTTAATTCGAACAAAAAAAGTAAGAGCATCAATTTGCACATAATAAGTATTTATGAAATCCAAACCGAATTTACAGCTTCTTTTTTTTTGGAAAAGTTCCACAAAACATGCAAAATTCAAATATGTCCTTATAAAATATTGAAATGACAATTCCCATATTATATACTGTTACGTAGTGTAAACCGATTATTTAAAATAATGATTAATGTATTACCTTTCCGTGTAGTGGTAAAAAGAAGGGAAAATTTTCAATGAAAGTTTTGGGCTTGATTGTTGAGTATAATCCGTTTCATAACGGTCACCTTTACCATCTTGAACAATCAAAAAAAAAGTGCGGTGCCGATTATACCGTATGTGTCATGAGCGGCAACTTTATCCAACGCGGCGAACCGGCTATTGTAAATAAGTGGGCGAGAGCTAATATGGCTCTGTCTTGCGGTGCGGATTTAATAATTGAGCTGCCCCTCCCCTATGCCATGTCCAGCGCGGAATATTTCGCCTCGGGAGCCGTTAAAATACTAAATGACATTGGAATTGTAGATTATTTGTGCTTCGGTAGTGAACACGGAAATGTTGATGAGCTTGATTTTATAGCCCAAATTCTCATTGATGAACCCAAGGAATATAAAAGCTTTTTAAAGCAAGAGCTGGACAGGGGGGTATCCTATCCTGCAGCCCGGGAAACAGCAATAAAAAAATTCATCCAATTTGCAAATTCGAAAAAAGAGCTCGATATGCAAGGTCTGCTTTCTTCTTCAAACAATATTTTAGGCATTGAGTATCTAAAAGCCCTAAAAAGAATTGGCAGCAAAATAATTCCTTTAACAATAAAGAGGATTAACAATGAATACGGTACAAAAGAAATAACCGGCAGCATATCCAGTGCCACATCAATAAGGAATTTTATTTCCAAAAACTCCATCTCGGAACTGAAAGACGTTCTTCAAAACGTGCTTCCCGAAGCAAGCCTCAATATACTTTTTGAAGAAATAACCGAAGGAAGGGGACCGGTTTTTGCCGAAGACTTTTACCCTATTATTGCATCACTAGTAAGAAGGATGGAGGCCGAGCAAATTAAAAACTATCCCTATGTTTCCGAAGGGCTCGAAAACAGAATTAAGACCGCTTCCGAATCATCCGGTTCATACGATGAACTGGTAGAAAGCATCTGTACAAAAAGGTATACAAGGACCAGAATACAAAGAATTCTCATGAGCATACTGACAGGCATGACCTCGGAGCAGGTTGACATGTTCAACCGCTACAACGGCCCCCAATATGCACGGGTCTTGGGCTTTAACAATAAAGGCAAACAGCTTCTCTCTTTAATTAAGCAAAAATCACTGATTCCTATAGTGATGAAGACTGCAGACTTTATTAAATCGTGTAATCCTCTTTTGAGAAGCATGCTTGAATTGGAGGCAATGTCAACGGATATTTATGTGCTGGGATATAAAAATCCGTCCCATAGAAAGGCCGGTCAGGAATTTACACAAAATGTTGTAATCAAATCCTGAAAAAGCAATGGACGCATCAACTCTCCATCGCTTTATGGACTTTTACTTCGAAAAACACTGAATGATTCACTATAATTTACTCTATAATTCACTATTATTCACCCTGTTGTTTGGCACAAAAAGTGAAGAAAAATATGGAAGAAACATTGTGAAGCAAGTATTAGAGCCTGTTAATACGACGAGGAAAGGGAGAGCATTGTTCGAGCGAAGCGAGTTTTGCTCGACCCCGAGGAGTATTTACAGGCTCTGTACTTGCGAAACTTAAGTTTTTGGAATATTTTTCTTCACTCTTTCATCCAGCAGCAATACTAAGACAAAAAACTTAGGGTACATCGATTCCCCTAAGTTTTTTAAGGACAATATATGCTACTTTAAAACTTCGATTATACCTCCATTATGATAGGTAAAATCATCGGCCTTCTCTTTGTTTTCTCAAACAAATAATCCTTCAATGCATCCCTTATGATGCTCTTTTTGGTCGACCAGTCATTCTTTTTCTTATCTTCGCATTTCTGCAGTGCAGCTTTGCATACTTCCCTAATTTCATCCATAAGATCCTCCGACTCACGGACATAAACAAAACCTCTGGATATAATATCGGGACCTGCAATAACATTTCCTGTATCGCCTTCTATAGTAATAACTATAACGATGAGTCCGTCCTGGGACAGATGTTTTCTATCCCTTAACACTATGTTTCCTACATCTCCCACACCAAGACCGTCAACCAGCACTCTTCCGGAAGTAACGCTGCCGTTGATTCTGGCGGAATCATCGGTAAGCTCCAAAACCTTCCCTATATCCATAATGAAAATGTTTTCCATGGGCATGCCCAGTTCATTTGCGAGATTTGCATGCTGCTTTAAATGACGGTATTCCCCGTGAACCGGCATAAAGAATTTCGGCTTTATAAGGCTGTGAATAAGCTTTAACTCTTCCTGACATGCATGACCGGAAACATGTATGTCAGCTAAGGCTTCGTATATTACTTCCGCTCCCTTTTTGAAAAGATCATTGATTACCTTTGAAACCAACTTCTCATTACCGGGAATTGGGTTTGCTGAAATTATCACCAGGTCACCCGGTACAATTTCAAATTTTTTATGTTCACCTGAAGCCATTCTTGTCAGGGCAGACATCGGCTCTCCCTGGCTTCCAGTTGTAATTATAACCAGTCTTTCCGGCGGATACTTGTGAACCTGGTCTATATCGATAAGCAAACCTTCCGGCACGTTCATATATCCCAGTTCCATTGCGACATTTACAACATTCACCATACTTCTTCCGCAAATAGCAATTTTCCTGCCGAATTTAATAGAAGCATTTACCACCTGCTGAATTCTATGAACATTTGAAGCAAAGGTTGCCACAAGAATTCTGCTTTTGGCATTTATAAAAATCTCATCCAGGGTTTCCCCTACCGTCTTTTCAGACATGGTATAGCCAGGCCTCTCAACATTGGTACTGTCACACATGAGCAGCAAAACACCTTTTTTCCCGAGCTCCGCCAAACGTGCAAAGTCTAAGGGTTCTCCCTCAATAGGTGTGTAATCAATCTTAAAATCACCCGTATGAACTACCGTACCGACAGGCGTAAATATCGCCAAGGCTACGGAATCCGCGATACTGTGAGTTGAATGTATAAATTCAACCTTGAAGCATCCCAATTCGATAACATCCGATTGCTGAATCGTTCTTAGGTCAACGGTACTTAGAATTCCATGTTCTTCAAGCTTCTGCTCAAGAAGCCCCAGGGTAAGCTTGGTACCGTAAACAGGAACATTTAATTCCTTTAAAACATACGGAAGAGCGCCAATATGATCCTCGTGTCCGTGAGTAAGGACTATACCCCTAACCTTTTCTTTATTCTTTGTCAGATATGATACATCGGGTATAACAAGATCTATCCCCAACATATCATCTTCCGGGAAGGCAATTCCGCAATCTACCACAACTATATCATCACCATACTCAAATACAGTTATGTTCTTGCCTATCTCTCCCAATCCGCCCAATGGAATTATCTTTAGTTTTCTCTTCTTTTTTGCCACAATTTAACCTCCACTTTCTTTTTATTACTTGTATAAAAACAACAACCAAACAATAGTCCCAAAATCACCCGTTCATATGCTTACACAATCTATAAATTCCTTAAGCTTTTTGGAATGCCGGTTTTATTGGAATTTCACCCCAAAAGCCGGATTATTGCGAAGCAATACCAGTTTGAGCTATTGATAGCTTGTATTTAAACCATAAGCCTCATTTTGACAAACAAAATATTACCCAAGGAAGGAAAACCTCCTTGAAACCTTCTTAGGTCAAATATTCTAATACTTCACCCCGCATAACAGGTTGATTCTTACATTCCCATATCCGGCAAGCTATCATTTTATTATATTCCGCATTTCCGAAACCTTAATGTTCATTCAGAATATTCTTTGCTTTCAATGGTTTTTGTACACAACCCGTATCATACATTAGCTTTATGATAAACTTACGCATTATTTCACATTTATATATAAATAGCTATTGTTTTCAATTATTTATATAATCTTTATCTATATCAATCGGAATATTAAATAAAACATATAATAATTATTTGTCTTAACCTTATTATTATAGCATAAATATTATTTATATAAACAATAATTTACTGTGTAAAAATATTTTCATCAGTGCCCGTTTTAAAAAAACCGGCAATAATCTGCCGGTGTCCTCTGGTTATTGTTAATTCAACCCTGAATTGTACCTTGTGTGTTCCTCTTTGATAATGGGAGAACTCCAATGAACCTTTTTGCTTTCTTCTATTATACTCTCATACACCTTTAGCGTCTGCCTTGAAATAACATCCCAGTTATATATTCTATAAACCTTTTCCAATGCCCTTTTCTTCATCTGCTCAGCCTTGTCAGGATTGAAAAGTATTTCCAATATGCTGTCTGCCAGAGAGTTGGCATTTCCCGTATAGGACTTCATCCCGTCAACGCCATGCTCAACAATTCCTCCCAATCCGCCGATATCGGACACAACCACCGGTACGTTGGCAAGCATTCCTTCAATAGCGACAATTCCAAAAGGCTCATAAAGGCTTGGAAACACTGCAACATCCACACATTTGTATAATTTCAGAAGATCCTCATCGCTTATGTATCCTGTAAAGTATACCTTGTTTGCAATTCCCATTTCATTGGCCTTCCATTTCAGATGATCAAGCTGCGGTCCTTTACCGGCAATCACGAATCTTACATCGTGATAATTGTATGATACCTTGGGAACGGCATCAATTAATACATGTACTCCCTTTTCATTTACCAGTCTCCCTACAAAAAATACTATCTTTTCATTATCACTGGCAAACTTTCTTCTAAATTCGATATCCCTCTCATAACCTTTAAACTTATCAAGATCAACACCATTGGGGATAACATCGATTTTATCTTCCGGAATATTGAATATACCCTTAACCTCGTTTTTCATATAATCGCTGTTTACTATAAGCCTCCAGGACTCAAAAGCCAACCACCATTCCACATTATTTATATACCTTTGGGTGTCATTATGTATGCCCCAATTTCTTCCATGTTCTGTGGCATGAATAGTAGCAACAAGAGGCGTAGAATAAGCATGCTTTAAAACTCTGGCAGCAAAAGCTACCAACCAGTCATGAGCATGTATAATGTCGAATTTCCCGGTTTCATTTATTAAACGAATAGCATATTCCACTATGGTAAAATTCAAATGCAGTACCCAATCGACAAAATTATTCGGAGTGACATCATAGGAATGAATTCTGTGCACGTGTACATATCCGTCTTTTTCATAATCCTTCATTCCCATATCCCAGCATGTTATAACATGAACATCGCATCCCTGTTCTCCTAATTTCTGAGCCAGGCCGTGAACAACTCTGGATATACCTCCGACAATTCTAGGTGGATATTCCCATGAAAGCATTAGAATCCGCATAACATTCACCTCCAAAGGCATTAATACTCAGGAATAAGAAAATTACCAGTTGTCTCTTACTCCCGAACCGGTTGCCAGTGTTATGAACAACTTTTATGAATTAATTAATATTAGTATACGCAATATAATCTTTTTTATAGTGAAAGATTATAACTTAAAGCAAAAAATATTTGGTAACTAAACTGATGTTAGTCAAAATATTAAAAAATATAAAAATAGTGCAGCTTCCTCTGTTTTCATATAACAATAATATAACAACAGATTCGTCACTGCACATAAAATTCCTGCTTTTTTAATTATTTCTTTTAATAGTTTTTTTACATTCTTTTTGCACTTTCATAGGCCAATTCGGAACGCTCACATTCCTCGTCATAAAGGGTAACCTGATAGCACAGCTTGCTTCCCTTCATCCTTTCGGAGGCATAGCACAAACCGTTTGTCCTGATATCCAAAAACGGTTGATCTATTTGCTCAGGGTCACCGATCAAAATTATCTTGGTTCCGGCCCCGGCTCTTGTAATAATTCCTTTAACCTGCTTGGGCGTTAGGTTTTGTGCTTCATCAATTATAATCCATTGCTTCACAATCGATCTTCCTCTGATAAATGCAATGGCTTCAGTGTTAATTATTTTCCTGTCGAATAATTCATCAACTTTATCCTTTAGTTCTTTTTCACTGGAATACCTTTCATTCTCGTCATTATCAATAAGCACTTCCAAATTATCTATTATAGGTCTTAAAAAAGGAGCAATCTTTTCCTGTTCTGTTCCGGGAAGAAATCCGATATCCTCATCCAGTCTGACATTGGGTCTGCAAACGAGAATTTTTCTATACAGCTTGCTTTGTTCCACCATAATCTTGTGTAAACCTACTGCAAGAGAATAAAAGGTTTTTGCAGTTCCTGCAGGTCCCTTTATAATTACAAGGGGCGCTTTATCGGCATCGGTCATCAATGCCTCCTGCATAAATTTCTGCCCCGCATTTCTTGGTGTCACGCCAAAAGGCCGCTCATGCAAGTAGTACAACGGTACTATCTTGCTTCCGTCAAAACGCCCCAATGCGGTCTGTTTATCATTGGTCAATGAATGGATTATCAGAAATTGATTAACTACCAATAAAGGACAGTCCATTTTGCTACGATCAGAATTATAGCAACAAACATCTTCCGGGCTTAAAAAACCCTTTGAATAAAACTCATTGAGCTTGTCTTCAGAAGCATAGACATCCAGTCTTCCTTTATATTGCTCGTCAAATACGGGGACCTGTTCCGCAAAAAAATCCTGGGCCACAACCCCTAATATGTCCGCTTTTATTCTTTCAAATATATCCTTCGTTACTAAAAAAACATTTTCGCCCTTTTCCTGTAATCCTTTACATACTTTCAATATCCTATTATCATTATTCGATTCATCCCAGCTTTCAGGAAGTTTTACGTTGTTGCAGTTCAATTCAACCCGCAGTATCCCTCCATTTTCAAGCTCCACACCTTCATTAAGCCTTCCCTTTGCTCTAATTTCATCAAGAATTCTTGCCGCGTGACGGGCATTTGCCCCAAGTTCCGTATTGTCCTTTTTGAACTTATCCAATTCCTCAAGCACTACTTCCGGAATTACAATATCGTTATCTCCAAAAGAATATAACGCAAAAGGGGTTTGAAGCAAAACATTGGTATCAAGAACGAAGGTTTTTTTCAATATACATCGCTCCATTCCTATTGATTTTATTTGTTTCTTTTAACTTAATAAATTATATCATAATAAATATCGGAAAAATGAGCCTATAATAAAATATGTTTCAACACAAAACAAATTTCATAATTTGATTTTGTATTATTCTAGACCTAATTTACCCTATGAAAATTGAACTAATCATACTATTAGCTTGGTATCAAAGGACTACATCATCTTCATACGGAAGCATGCTATTATATAATTATGAGAATATAGGTCGTAATGTTTCTTCCGTATTTTTCTTTACATAATCATTTTACAGCCGTTGACCAACACAATTATAACATAATTTTGAGAAAATAAGCATCAAGGACAGTTTACCCTCTCTAAAATTCAACTTCACTACCTCGCTGTTTAATTCGGAGCTTATGATGGAAAGCAATGAAATAAGAAGCAGTAGGGAGATTGACATTGATTTGCCTTTTTCCGTTAGAGAATGGTTTTCACAATATTCCGGCGATATATTAAATGATCTGAAGAGCATCGCCCGAAGGCTTCCCATCCTTCTTTTCAGATCCCTTAAGTTTTTTGTGCTTTTGATTGCTTCAATTGTTATAAAAACAGCTAAAAAAATATTTGCTTTCCTATCGGAGCTTCGGGCAAAATCCCGAGCCAAGAAATGCATACCTGAAGAAAATACCGATAAAGTCTCTCCATATCCCCTTCGCACTTACAAATACAATTTGTCACAATCCGAAGAAATACAACTGCTAAGGGGAGCTTACAACATATCGAAGGGCTTTGAAGAAGATGAAAAAGTTATGTCGCGCTTGATTAAATTTATCAAAAAAGCAGTGTTCCAAATATTATATGTGGTTTTTTCACCGGTCAGATTCATAAGCAAGCATAGAAAGCTGGCACTGGCAACGCTTATTGCACTCTATTGCTTTTTTACCTTCACTCCGACAGGAAAAATCCTCGTTTACAATTATACCGGACTGGACCTTATGGACGAGCAGATCAGGATTTATTACGCTTCGAAAGAAATACTGAGCTATGTATTGGATGAGGTGCAAAACCTACTGGGTATCCAATTCCTGTAAGCCACCTAATTAAAATCGGAGGTTGATAAAATGAGAGATTCCAACCTGCAAAGAAGAACTGAATTAGCCCTTCTTATGCTCAATAACTTGAAAGAGGTTTATTTTGAATTAAAAGAACTGTCTTCCAGTATAGAAAGCAATTCAGACGAATTTTACCAAAAACTTTTCCACTCATCCAAATCTGAAATAGAGAAGGATTTGGAAGGATATAAAGCCAATATTGAAAGAATCAGAGAGCTAAACTTAAACGCAACCGAAATAATAAACCGATGGTATGACTTTATAAAGGACAGTAATGAAATAAAAAAAGCAACCTTTCCGATAAAACTGCATTTTCAGAAAAAGAAGGTCAAGGACAGCTTGACAAAGATAAACAAGGAAATATCCGATTTATCGATAGAAAACAGGTTTATCCGGGAAAAAATCGTAAACTGGGAACAGGAGCTCAGTGTAAAGGCTCTTCAGGAAATAAAAAACGGCAATGAATTCGACAAGTATGAAGAGCTTATAAGAAAAAAGGATTATCTCGTTTCCGAACTCAAATATCTGCTTGCCACCATTCCCGGTATGAACAACTTGGAATTTGAAATGGAGAACATTGACGAGGTTATAGAAAAACTTATAAAAATAGCTGCCGCTTAATGGCAGCTATTTTGGGGAATATACTTATAACTAACTTGTATATATTATCATAAATTCACTATATTTAACCGGTTTTCTTATACAACGGCAATGAAGCGCATATAAATTAACGCAATATGCAGCTGATTATTGATAAAGCAATATAACCGCCATCATAACCAACGGTTCATCTCCAATAGCCTCAACGCCATGGGAAGCGCCATCCCCGGTAAGTATGCCGTCGCCGGGGCCAACCTCAACGGTTGTTCCGTTATCGTTTACAAGTCCCTTTCCGCTTACCACATAAAATATCTCTTCTTCATCGACATGGGGATGAAGACCTATGGACGAACCCGGCTCGATAGTTATCTTCGCACATAATCTGGCCTTACCCTTGAGTTCTTCCTTGTTAAAAACATGCAAAATCTCTACCGAACCCTTTCCTCCCCGCATTTGCTCTTTTATTTCCTTAACCATGTCCTTTGCTCTTTTAATCATAAATTCACCTCATTTTCAGCATATTGATCCAAGTAGTTTGCATAGCTCACATTTGAACATTATTTTATTATATTGAACCAAATATTTCAATATAAAACCGCATAAATTAAAGTTACATTTAATTTTCTTAGACACAAACGGTTGAACTAAGCCTATAATTGGAGTAGAATAAATATGACATTAAAGCAAAGGTGGGATTAACATTATAAATATATCTCCGGCTATCGTAAACATACTTGTATTTGAAGAAATAACAAGACTTCACGGGCGTGAACTTCTGTATAACCCGTTTTTTATGGCACGGCCCGTTACCCTTTCATTTGTAACCTATACAATGGTATCCAATGTTCCAAACGGAATAAACAACTTTAAATTCAGGATCACAGATCCAATGGGCGAGACAATGCACGAAACAGCGATAAATGCAGTGGATGTAAAAAACAACGCCTTTTCAAATATACTTATATGGAAAAATGTTCATTTTAAAGTACCCGGCGAACATACCATTACTTTTTATATGGCTACCGATACAGGTTTTGAGCCCATGGGAAGCACCGTAATAATCATTAGCGAGCCTTCGGAAAACAATCCCTAGCATCTGTTTTTTATTATTTGAAATAAGATCCTGTTTTTCTTTTGAAAACATCGTATAATGAACTGAAAACTTTTATTTGAAAGCAAAAAACGTCAATGTTCATTCTTAAGGAATAAGCATTGACGTTTTTTTATTATTGTTGGCTGCGGGAGAAGGATTCGAACCCTCACAAAATGATCCAGAGTCATTCGTGCTACCCTTACACAATCCCGCAACGTTTTCGCAAAAAGAATTATAACACAGTTCTTTTGTTAATGCAACGGTAAATTTATGAATTTATAAAAAATGTGAAGAAAAACATTCCGGAAACTAAAGTTTCTTTCACATTTTTCTTCACACATCGGCATACTCTCCGCTTAGCTTTAACTTAAAGGTATATCCAACAACCTCACAAAATCCGGTCATTAAAGCATGCTTTCAATTCTCTTTTCCCTTAATTATTTGTAATAAATCTTGTATACGATCGCTGCCAATTCGGCTCTCGAAGCATTGCCCCTTGGATTTATGATATCACCGCTACCTACAACAATGCCTTCTTTAACCAGTGTAGCCACACCTTCCACAGCATAGGATGCAATCAACGACTTGTCGCTGAATCTTTGCACATCGGCAGCTGTCCCTGTACCTGATATTTTACCGGCAATCTTAAGGGCATTTGTAGTTAAAACCATCATATCCTGTCTTGTTATTTTCTCTCTCGGATTAAATTTGTTATTTCCGACTCCCGATGTAATTCCAAGCTTCTTGGCTATTCCCACATATTCGTAGAAATAATCGTTTTTGGATACATCATCAAAATTGGAATCTACAGAAGCAGTCAATCCAAGGGCCTTCACCAAAAGAATCATAAAATCCGCCCTTGTTATGTCTGCCCCCGGTGTATATGTGGTATCCGATGTACCGTTAATTACGCCTTTAGAGGCAAGCACCTCAATCTGCTTCTTTGCCCAGCCGTAGGAACCTATATCGGTAAATGTCTTGTGAACATAGGCAACAGCATATCTGCTTAAATGATTTGTCGTAAACGTAACGCTGCCGGAAGCTGTGTCATATCTTCCACTGGGTACCGAAACCGAAGTCCCGGCATTATTAATGTATAACACAACAATATGCTCGTGGTTGTTAAGCTCCTGCGAACTGGGTTTATAAGGTATGGAAACCCTGATTTGTGCGTCAGGATTGTTCCAATCCAATTTCTTGCCGTCCACCATTATATCGATATCCACCACCGGCCTATTGCCGATTAAAGCCCTCAATTCCGAACTCAACTCTTCCTTGGCTACATTTCTTATAACAAACTGAATAACCGAGCCCTTTACAATTGCATTCAACATATCAGGATGGTTCATCATATTGGAAGGCACTTCTAATTTTCCATATTCAGTAGATATAAATATTTTGTGCTCAATGCGGGATTTATTTAAGTAATCTTTGGGAAGCTCGACAATATAAGCATCGGCGCCTTCGACTTTCTCAACTGCAAATTCAATATATTTGACACCGTCATAGCTTTCTGCCGCATCCAGTGCATCTTTTACTTTATCGGCCTCAATTGTAACCCTTGCTTCACCGATTGCGTCATCCAACTCCGGTACCACATCAACTTTGTCCGGAGTGACATTTAAAGTGGATACAGGTGTGGGTACAGGAGTAGTATCGTTGTCCGGAGTTATACGCGGGGAAGGTTCAAAACCCAAATCCAGCCTTCCGGGTTGAATTACATCATAACCGGTAATAACGTCTCCGTTCCAGTCAAACAAAACTATACCGAAATCAGCACCCGGCATTTTCACAGTTTCCGAAAAAGTTACTTGTGTGTTTCGTGCCTGAATTACCTTAAATCCTATTTTACCGATTATTCCCGACTCTTCAGGTACTCCTGAATTTTTATAACCTGACAAATTAATATATACATTGGCAAAATTGAGCATTCCCTGTTTTAAATCATGATTTGCCAAAGGTGAAGTTCCGAACTTTTGATTTGTCAGTATGGCTTCTCCAACCAATGGAGTATTGGAGTTATAGTCTTTTCCGGTTTCAGGATCTACAGGTTTCAAAATATTTTGATCGTATTTTATATTTACCTGGTATCCTGCAAAATTCTTTATATTGTTTACTTTAATGGTTGCAACCAATATATCCCCCGGCTTTCCTGTCAAGCGGTCAAACACAAGCTCAATACTTGATGAGGCATCCGCCTGAACAAAACCCGACGGGAAGCACAGCAATACCATTAAAATTGACAATAATAAAGCTATTCTTTTTTTCTTCATGGATTTATAACCTCCTAATAAAATGTGTTAAATTTGTTCATAACGATAACTACAAAAAATAAAGATTATAAGACAAACACCGACTTTTGTATAAATAGATTATAGCATTGCCGGAATACAATGTAAATCATGAAAACTAAACACTTTATAGCAAAAATAACTTCTGAAATTAATTCTGCGAAATGAATTTTACAAAAAGAATAAGAATCTATTCGTCGTAACTTTCCATCTTCTTACGGTATATGACAATTGCCGTAATCAGAGCCGATAAAACAACCAGCACTATAGCCAGCTTTAGAACCACATCTTTCATATTTGAAGCTTCAGGTGACTTCGGCTCATTGATATTGTCTGCCGGTTTTTCCTCATCAACCGCCGTAATTTCACTGACCTTGACTAAAACCTCCATAAGCTTTTTGTCGTACCGTATCTTAGCTGTCGTCTGTCCTAGACCTAAGGGCTTTATAATACCGTTTTCGTCAATAAAAGCTATATCTTTGTTATCAACCTCAAAAGTCACTTGTCCCGTTATATCAATTTCGTTTCCATAGGGATACTTAAGGGTTACTTTAAGCTGCTTTTCCTGTCCTAATGTAACATTATATTCTTCTAAATCCGGTGTAATCTTTCTTAGATCTTCCCATGCGGAACCGTCATGGGACAAAAGAATCGCACCTTCATCTCCCACAGCAATATACCTGTCCCCGGTCCAGATAATATCTCGAAGCTCCTTAAGCGTTACCTGCCGTTCACCGGACCATTCCAGACCATCCTTGGATGAGATTATGCTCCCGTCTTGCCCCACTGCCAAAAAGCTGTCTTTTCCCCATACAACACTATAAAGGCATCGGGTATAATCAATTCCGGTATCACTGCTCAACTTATCGCTGTTTCGCTCCAGCCAAGCCTTCCCGTCATCGGAAGTTAACATAGATAAATGATCTCCAACAACCACATAACTGCTGCCGTTCCATGCAACATCCATAAAGGCCGGGTTAGAAGAAGGGTCAGACAATATCTCTTCCCATGTGATTCCGTCATCGGAAGACAATATGAGCATTCCGCCGCCTACCGCTATAAATCTTTCATTTAACCATTTTACGCTCATTAGGGATTCCATAGTAGCCATTCTTGTCCTCTTCCACGCTGTACCGTTTGAAGATAACACAACAGTTCCCGAATTTCCGACAGCAGCAAATTGTTCACCGCTAAAAGCCACAGATTGAAGATTTGATTGGGTGTCCGATTCTACCCGAACCCAGTTTGTTCCATCCTTTGAAGTTAGTATTGTTCCTTCGTCTCCGACGGCAACAAACCGATCCTTTCCCCACACAACATCATTTAGGGTGTAATTTGCATCGGACTTAATTTTGGACCAATTAGTCCCGTCCCTCGACATAAAAATAACTCCTTCGAACCCGACGGCAACATAAAGATCCGAACCGTTAAAGGCAATACCGTTAAGTCCCGGTTCTCCGGAGGTTTGTGCAAATACGAAGGAGCAATTCATAGCCATAATTATTAGTACAAAGAAACATAACAGCTTTTTCATAGATCAACTCTCCCTAAAGTATTCCTCTTAATTCTATTTTAACATACTTTAGAGGTAAATTATAAAAAAAAGTCGAATAATATACAACGAATTATATATATTGCAATTAACATATTTTGTAAGTGTTTAGAGTTTATCTATTTTGTAGGAATTATATAGTATGGTTCGTCTCCCTTTACTACCAATCCGGCTAAACAAGCACTCAAATTATCACCTACCTGGACCGACAGATCGGAAGCAATTGAACCTATTGTAATGCCGACAACATAGTCAAAATGGGTAAGCTGCGATACCTGCTGCTTACCTAACAAACGCACAAGAAGCAACAAAACAAAAAATGATAAAATCGAACGAAGGACTACTTCCGAAATAATGGACATAAAAAACCTCCAAATAAGAGAAATAATCATTTATTCAACAAATATTATTTCCCAAAAAAAACGAATTATCAGATCCGAAAATCGAATTGTAAAGCCTGTAGCCACCGCTCAAGTTATATACATCAAATCCGTTCTGCGAAAGAATTCTGGCTGCAATATAGCCGCGTAAGCCCACCTGACAGGTTACATATACAGGCTTGGTTTTATCGATTTCCGTCAATCTGCTTCTCAGAGAATCCAAGGGAATATTAATAAATCCGTTAATATGGCCTCTATTATATTCATTAGCTGTACGGATATCGAGAAGCGTAACACTTCTGTCGCGGGGAAGGCTATTTACGTCGTGCCAATGAAATATCTTTACTTTGTTCGTAAGAATGTTTTCGATAACATAGCCTGCCATATTGACAGGATCTTTGGCAGATCCGTACGGCGGAGCGTAGCACAGTTCAAGCCGGGTCAAGTCAAAAGCAGTCATTTCTGCTCGTATAGCCGTTGCAAATACATCGCACCTCTTATCCGAACCTTCATATCCTACTATCTGCGCACCCAAAATCTTACCGCTTTCCTTCTCATAGATGGTTTTTACGGACATATTTTTAGCTCCCGGATAATAGCTAGCGTGATTGGCTGAATAAGTAAAGGATTTATCGTAATTGATCCCCAAACGCCTGGCAGTTTTCTCGTTAATACCCGTAGATGCAACGGTCAAGTCAAACACTTTTAAAATGGATGAACCCTGCGTACCGGTATATACGCTGTCTATACCACAAACATTGTCGGCAGCAATCCTGCCTTGCTTGTTCGCAGGGCCTGCCAAAGGAACAAAACCCTTGCTGCCCGTCACAAAATCGGTTATTTCCACCGCATCACCCACTGCATAAATATCCTTTTCACTGGTTTTCATATGCTCATCAACAATAATTGAACCCCGTTCATTTACGGCTATACCCGCATCCTTTGCAATTTGAGTTTCGGGTTTGACTCCTACAGCCATAATCAACATATCGGCATTGATTTTGCCGCTATCCAGGACAATATCAAGGAAATCTCCTTTATCGGCAACGAAACGGACTGTGTTTCCAAGAAGAAGTTTTACACCCTTGCTTACAATGTGATTATGCACATCACAGGCCATATCATAGTCAATAGATGCAATAAGCTGATCCGCCATTTCCACCATAGTTACCTGTATACCCATAGCATGCAGGTTCTCCGCCATCTCAACACCGATAAAGCCACCTCCGACAACAACTGCACTTTTAGGTTTGAAATCATCTATATACTCTTTTATTTTATAAGTATCCGGAATATTTCTAAGCACAAAAACCTTATCTGAATTTATTCCTTCAATATTGGGCTTAACCGGCTCTGCCCCCATCGAAAGAATAAGCTTGTCATAGTTTTCTTCGTATTCAGCACCTGTAACAAGGTCTTTTACCCGGACGGTTTTATTCTTAGGGTTAATTGCCACAACTTCATTATTGATTCTTACATCCACGTTGAATCTTGCTTTAAAGCTTGCAGGAGTTTGTAATGTCAAAGAAGACTTGTCCCTGATTATTCCGCCGATATAATACGGAAGGCCACAGTTGGCAAAGGAAATATATTCTCCTCTTTCAAACATAATTATTTGTGCGCTCTCATCCAAACGCCTTAGTCTTGCGGCAGCCGATGCACCGCCTGCAACACCGCCGACAATTAAAACCTTTTGACCTCTATTCATACAATCATTCCTTTCCCCTTTATATAGACACAAAAGTAAAAATATTTTTGAACTTACTCACCGATAATATTCCCCATGTTTTATCGGTAATATCAACAATTTATTCATATTCATCATTTAATTCTTCGATCCGAACACCAAAATTTATATTACAGTAAAATATATATTAAAGCAAAAGTATTATACCTCTTCAAAATCTTCATATAAAACAGGGTACCGACACATAAAATCCTTTAGTGCCAGTACCCTCTTTATAAATCACTTTTAAATCCTTAGCATATAAGTTTTAACAAGCTCTGCCTATGGTTTTCCTGTCTTAACTTGATTAACCTTTGTTCATAACTACAGCCTGTGCTGCAGCAAGCCTTGCAATCGGTACACGGAACGGAGAACATGAAACATAGTTCAAACCTGTTCTGTAACAGAACTCAATAGATGATGGATCTCCACCGTGCTCACCGCATATACCCAGCTTAATATCCGGTCTGGTTTGCTTTCCAAGTTTTGCCGCCATTTCTACAAGTTTGCCCACACCGGTCTGGTCAAGCTTTGCAAACGGATCAAAATCATAAATCTTTTTACTAAAATATTCTTCAAGGAACTTTCCTGCATCGTCACGGCTGAAGCCAAAGGTCATCTGGGTAAGGTCATTGGTTCCGAAGGAGAAGAATTCAGCTTCTTTTGCTATCTCATCCGCAGTAATAGCAGCCCTTGGAATTTCAATCATTGTTCCGACCTTGTATTCAAGCTTCACACCCGATTTCTCAATGATTTCATTGGCAGTTCTTACAACAACATCTTTAACATATTTAAGTTCTTTTACGTCTCCCACCAACGGAATCATTATTTCAGGAACAACATTTATATTCTTTTTACTTACATTTATTGCAGCTTCAATAACAGCCCTTGTCTGCATTTCCGCAATCTCAGGATAAGAAACCGCAAGACGGCATCCTCTGTGACCCATCATAGGATTGAGCTCGTGAAGGTCCAGCACAATTGTTTTCAATTCATTAAATGTCATTCCCATTTCTTTTGCGAGGGCTTCAATATCTTTATCTTCCTGAGGCAGGAATTCATGAAGCGGCGGATCCAAAAATCTTATTGTAACAGGATTTCCTTCCATAGCCGTAAACAGAGCTTCAAAGTCACTCCTTTGCATCGGAAGGAGCTTGTCTAAAGCTTTTCTTCTCTGTTCTTCCGTTCTTGCCACAATCATTTCCCTCATTGCAGGAATTCTGTCTGCCTCAAAGAACATATGCTCCGTACGGCAAAGTCCTATACCTTCGGCTCCGAATTTTCTTGCCTGCTCAGCGTCTTTCGGAGTGTCGGCATTGGTTCTTATTTTAAGCGTCCTGATTTCGTCGGCCCAGCTCATCAGAGTTGCAAAATTACCTGTCATTTCAGGCTCTATGGTAGGAAGCTTTTCTCCGTATACATTACCGGTTGAACCGTCGAGAGAAATCCAATCACCCTCAACATATTTCTTTCCGCTCTTATCAACAAAGTATTTTTCTTCTTCATTTATCTTAATTTCACTACAGCCTGCAACACAGCAAGTACCCATACCGCGGGCAACAACAGCTGCATGGGAGGTCATTCCGCCACGGCCGGTAAGTATACCATTAGATACATGCATACCTTCAATATCCTCTGGTGAGGTTTCAAGTCTTACCAGCACAACATTCTTTTCCCCGTTCTTATATGCATTTACCGCATCTTCCGATCTGAAGTAAATCTTCCCGGTGGCCGCTCCCGGTGATGCCGGCAAACCTTTTGCAATAGGTACTGCAGCCTTGAGAGCTTTCGGTTCAAAGTTCGGATGGAGCAAAGCATCCAGCTGCTTCGGATCCACCTTCATAATAGCTTCTTCCTTGGTAATCATTCCTTCATTTACCAAATCAACAGCAATCTTTAACGCAGCAGCAGCTGTTCTCTTTCCGTTTCTTGTCTGGAGCATAAAGAGCTTTCCTCTTTCAATGGTAAACTCCATGTCCTGCATATCTCTATAATGCCTTTCAAGCTTTTCGGCGATATCCACAAACTGGTTATAAACTTCCGGCATAATTTCCTTGAGCTGATCTATGGATTGAGGAGTCCTGATACCTGCAACAACGTCCTCACCCTGGGCATTCATGAGAAATTCTCCATACAGCTTCTTTTCGCCGGTGGACGGATTTCTTGTAAAGGCAACACCGGTACCCGAATCATTTCCCATGTTACCGTATACCATTTCCTGAACGTTTACGGCAGTACCCCAGTCACCGGGTATATCATTCAATCTTCTATAAACAATTGCCCTGGGGTTGTCCCATGAACGGAAAACAGCTTTAACTGCTTCCATCAACTGAACTTTCGGATCCTGCGGGAAATCTGTTCCCTTTTCCTTCTTGTAAAGCTCCTTGTACCTTTTCACCACTTCCTTAAGGTTCTCAGCGGTAAGTTCAGTGTCTAAAGTTACATGATTCTCTTCCTTTACATCATCGAGAATTTTTTCAAACTTATTCTTTTCCACTTCCATAACTACATCGCTGAACATTTGAATAAACCTTCTATAGCTGTCATATGCAAATCTTTCATTGTTTGTAAGCTTTGCAAGACCAACCACAACTTCATCATTCAATCCAAGGTTTAATATTGTATCCATCATACCGGGCATGGATGCTCTTGCACCGGAACGAACTGAAACAAGAAACGGATTTGACGGGTCACCGAATTTTTTACCAACTATTTCTTCAGTCTTCGCCAACATAGAATATATTTCATCTTCTATTTCCTTTGCTATAACCTTTCCATCCTGATAATAGCGTGTACAAGCCTCGGTCGTTACAGTAAATCCTCTTGGTACAGGAAGTCCTAAACTTGTCATTTCTGCAAGGTTAGCACCCTTACCTCCGAGAAGGTTTCTCATTGATGCATTACCTTCGCTAAATAAATACACATACTTTGCCATAAAAAAACCTCCTATTCTTTTTTTTATTCTGAACTGTGAAACAGGAAGGTTTTCCTATAAAGCTTTAAAACAGTAAAAAGCCTATAATGTTTTCAATATGTATTTAGAAAAACATCCCTAAAAATAGGCTTCTTCCACACCTCTAAAGCTCTATTTCGCCCATCCCGGTTCACAAATCGGCTTCTATGTATTAAATAGTATTATTTTATTTTCTCTCTATTATTAATAAATTTGAGGTTTGATAAAATTATTTGTAAGCTTTTTATCCCTTAACCCATCTAATTATAACATATAATTATTTTTTTTCATTACTTTTTTTTAAAACTTATCATTTTTCTTAAAAAACTTTTCTTAAGCGGGATTACCTTAATAAACTTCCCCAAAATTGCAGTTTTCATACTTTTTCTTAACAGATGCTTATTCCCTTCAAAACGACATTTTTCTTCTATAAGTAACATATTATGCTTTTTAGCATAAAAAAAACGCTTTTTGTACAAAAATACTTCTCAATTTTATTATAATATTTTATTATTGTATTATAAGTAAAAAATTTATTTCATATAATTATGTTTGTATTCTTTTTTATTTCATTTCTTGGAGGTTCATATAATTAATCAGCATTTTAATTCAGATGGGGCTGATATCAAATGTGTGTTTGTCTTACGGATTCTAAAACAGGACAACCGGTGTTCTCTCTCCAGTGGCACATAACCGCAAAATGTGATCAAAAATGCACTCATTGTTATATGTATGGCTCACCCTTTTATGAATCGGAAACCAAAAATGAGCTGTCTCTTTCAGACTGCAAAGCAATTATAGATGATTTTAGCGATACCATAAGGGACTTATCAAGAAAAGGATGTATTTATTTTACAGGCGGCGATCCCTTGCTTCGTGAAGACTTCTTTGAAATATTAAAGTACACTGCAAAAAGAAACCTTTATCCCATCGGAATTGCCGGAAACTCATATCACCTGGATTATGACACAGCTATGCGGCTTAAGGAATACGGTGTATCCATGTATCAAATAAGCCTTGACGGTCTTTCGGACACCCATGACCGTTTCAGAAAACCCGGGAGCTTCAAAGACGCATTAAGGGCTTTTGAAGTTCTCAACAAAGCAGGAATCGATTCCATGTGCATGTTTACGTTAAGCAAGCAAAACATGGACCAATTAATTCCCGTAATCAAATTGGCAGCTGAAATCGGTCTGGCTGGCTTTGATTTTGACAGGGTCGTACCTGTAGGATCGGCAAAAAATTTGAAGGATCAAACTATCGAGCCTTTGGAATACAAAGAACTTTTATTGAAAGTGAATGAAGAATACAAGAGTCTTAGGGCAAAAGGCTGTAAAACCCGGTTTGGCTACAAAGACAACCTTTGGGTTCTTGTACAGGATGAAAAGGGCATTGAGTCCTCTCAAAATCCCGTTCCCGGTGGATTCGGTATAAAAAGAGGTTGTTTGATAGGTTATGCAGGATTGGCTGTTTTAGCTGACGGCAAAGTAATGGCCTGCAGAAGGCTTCCAATAATCATAGGCAAGCTTCCTCAGCAAAAAATATGGGATATATTTTTGGAATCTTCGGTTTTAGAGGAATTAAGGCGCTTTGACAAGCTCGAAAAATGCAGTTCTTGTGACAATTTTGAACACTGTAAAGGATGCCGTGCTGTTGCATACGGATATTACGGCAGTTATTATTCAAAAGACCCGGGCTGCTGGTTGTAGGTGCATATTATACCCTTTCACCGATTATACTAAAATCTAACAGGATGGTGTTAATGTGTCGTTATTACACAAGCTATGCAGCAATTTAACCGATGCCATTAAAACAAAGGTAAAATCCGTTGACGAAGGAAAAGCCGAAATAATTCATTACGGTCTTTATTTGTGGATCACCGACACGATAAAACTGGCAATGATTCTTATAACTGCTTATTTTCTGAATATTTTAACAGAAACCGTTATATTTCTCATTAGCTTTGGTCTTTTAAGAACCTTTGCAGGAGGAGCCCATGCTAAAACTTTTATGAGCTGCTTGATTTTAAACAGTCTAATAACCTTTGGAACAGTGTATCTATCGATATGGCTTTCATTTATAAACCCAATAATAATCTGTATGGCTATAATGCCTTTTTGCACCTTAGCAGTTTACTTCTATGCACCTTCAGACCACGAAAACAAACCTGTAACAAGTAAAAAGCAGCGAAAAAGGCTGAAAACTATTGCCTATATTATACTGTTTTCTGAGTTGTCGTTATCGATTTTATTTAATCAGAGTTTGATAGCTTTTTCAATTTTTGCAGTTTGCCTAGGCATACTTCCCATAACCTATAAAATAATGGGAAACCGCTATGGAACCGGCCAGCAGGATAACTCTAAACGGATAAAGCAAGCAAGAAAGGAGGGATCGTTATGATTAAAAAACTAATATTACCGCTTAAAAATTACAACATATCTACTTTACTGTTAGGTATACTGGCACTGTTTGCAGCATGCATCGCCCAACTTTCCTCCAACAGCTGTGTTGCCTGGTCCTTCGAACAGCCTAAAATGCCCGAATCGTTAAGAAAATATGATTAAGTTTAAAAAAGCTCCGGTTCTTCCGGAGCTTTTCTAATACTACGGTCTAATAATCAATTCCTGTCTGAATCTGGATGTTTCAGCCTGAGTATTTAGCATTACATTTTCATATTTAGAAATAATTCTCTTCAAAATACTAAGACCTAATCCCCGACCTTCTCCTTTAGTCGAATAACCCTCTTCGTAAGCTTTTGCAACATTTACTTCTTCCGAAGTTGCATTTTCTATAACAAAGCTTACATTTCCGTCCATGCTTCTTATAAACAATTCCACAACCTTTCTTTCACTGGTGCCGGCTGCCTCTATTGCATTATCCAGAAGAATTCCCAGAACCTCACAGAATTCCGACATTTTCATCCCTATTTCACTTATCTCGCCTTCCGTTACCACTTTAAAATCAACCTGCGTTTCTCTGGCATACTCATACTTGTCCATAATGAGCCAAAGAACACCCGCATTTTTGATGTTTGCCATTGAAAGGTTGTCTAAAAAACTTACTTTAGAAATATTACCGCACATTTCATTATAATATCTTTCCACCTCATCCCACTTCTTAGTCTTTATATATCCGCCAAACACGGAAAGAATATTGTTATAGTTATGTTTAAACCTTCTAAGGTCTTTAATAATAGTATCCAACACTTTATTGTAAAAAATCTGATATTCAAGTTCCTGGCTCTTTGTTTCAAGCTTGAAAAAAGTGTTTGTGTTAAACAATGAAAACAACATAAATACAATAAGGAGGAGCATACTTATTGCAAGGGTTGTTATATCCGTTACCGTAGAATATTTTTCATAATAATTAAAGTTTAAAGTCATAATTACAAGCACAAGGCATATATAAATAATATTTGTCCTGTAAGCCTTCCACCGTATATCTGCATTGAAGGAAGAAAACACCTTGAAGGATTTTATTATCGCAAGTATTATTATTACCACCGAATTAATTATAACCATACTGATAATGCTATTTAACAATGACATTTTAACATCAACATATTCAATACCAAAGGCTTTAAATACCAGTGAAGCAATAACATTTCCAATCGCAAGAAATAACAAATAAAAAAATTCACAAATAACACATTTAATAAGCTTCAACTTAAAAAAACACCTGAGCAAAATAATGAAAGTAGCCGTGCAAAAAACGGTCCTAAATGTCATTGCCAAATTTGGTGAAATCATTACAAGCACATAATTCGAAAAACCCACAATAATCCCTAGAATAAATATGCACATCACAGCATAAGCAGCTATCAATTTAAACCGAAATTTGGTGTTGAAAATAATTTCTGCCGTAAATGCTGCCAGAAAAGCTGAACCGACAACCGTAACCAGATTATCGATAATAAAGCTTAACCAATCCTGCACAAAACCCCCTCCTTAGGTTTTTTCAATATTATCTATATACTTATCTATACATGATGTATACATAAAAAGTATATATCATCAAATATCATAATACACGAAAACGATCTTTTTGGCAAAGAAAATTAATAGGCATTACCGAAAAAGTAATGCCTACAGATATTCACTTTACATATATTGTTGTAAAGCCAATTATACCGATAAAATAATTGCGATATTATGTCAACTATTTCTGACAAATACAAACTAATATAAATATTATCGCAAAACATATGCAATTCTTACCTGAACGTACTAAAAATCAAACTTCCCTTCAAAATAAGTTAAAAGTTCATCAATTTTTACTCTCACCTGCTGCATGGTATCACGATCTCTAATAGTAACACTTTGGTCATTCAGTGAATCGAAATCAAAGGTTATACAATATGGCGTACCTATCTCATCCTGCCTTCTGTATCTCTTGCCTATACTTCCGGTCTCGTCATATTCACAGTTATACTTCTTTATAAGCATTTCATAAACCTTGTATGCATCGTCCCCAAGCTTCTTTGAAAGGGGCAAGACAGCTATCTTTACCGGTGCAATGGCAGGATGGAAACGCAGCACCACCCTAATATCTCCCTTTTCCACTTCTTCCTCATCATATGCCTCACACAGAAAAGCAAGAGTCACCCTGTCGGCACCTAAAGAGGGTTCTATACAATAAGGAATGTATTTTTCATTTGTATTAGGATCAAAATATGATAGATCCTCCTTCGAATGCTCTGCATGCTGCTTTAAGTCAAAATCCGTTCTGTCGGCAATTCCCCATAATTCTCCCCAGCCAAAGGGAAATTTATATTCTATATCAGTTGTGGCATTGCTGTAATGGGATAATTCTTCCTTGCTGTGGTCACGCATTTTAAGATTGTCTTTATTGATATTAAGGTTTAAAAGCCAATTATAGCAAAAGTTCTTCCAGTAGTCGAACCATTCCAGGTCTTCTCCGGGCTTACAGAAGAATTCCAGCTCCATCTGCTCAAATTCACGGGTCCTGAAAATAAAATTACCCGGTGTTATCTCATTTCTGAAGGATTTTCCTATCTGCCCAATACCGAAAGGTATCTTCCTTCTGGTTGTCCTTTGGACGTTTTTAAAGTTTACAAATATACCCTGGGCTGTTTCAGGCCTTAAAAAAATTTCTGCTTTTGAATCCTCGGTAACTCCCTGATAGGTCTTGAACATAAGGTTGAATTTTCGAATATCTGTGAAGTTTTTGGAACCGCAATTGGGACAAGTTACTCCTTTTTCTTTTATGTAATCAACCAATTGTTCGTTTGTCCAACCGTCAACCTTTACATTTTCTCCGTTTTTCTCATTCCAGTCTTCAATCATCTTGTCTGCTCTATGGCGCATCTTACAGTCCTTGCAGTCTATAAGAGGATCGCTGAATCCTCCCACATGCCCTGAAGCTACCCAAACCTGGGGATTCATCAATATGGCACAGTCCACACCAACATTATATGGGTTCTCCTGGACAAACTTCTTCCACCATGCCTTCTTAACATTATTCTTTAGCTCAACTCCGAGCGGACCGTAATCCCAAGCATTAGCCAAACCTCCATATATATCGGATCCCGGATATACAAATCCCCGGTTTTTTGACAGAGCTACTATTTTCTCCATTGTCTTCTCTACTTGCATTACATTGCCTCCTTAAACCCTTACTTATATATTCATTAATATTTCAAGTTCTATCAATCTCGTTTTGATTTTTAATATTTAAAATTTCGTCCAATATTCTGTGGGCCACGTCTTTTTTACTCATAACCGGCAAATCCACAATATTGCCGCCTCTTTTTATAAGCTTTACCACATTGGTATCCGCACCAAACCCTGCTCCCTCCATGGTCACATCATTGGCTACAATCATATCCATATTCTTTGAAATAAGCTTTCCCGATGCATTTTTTAAAAGATTATCGGTTTCAGCACTAAAGCCCACTAAAATTCTGTCACCCTTGACCTTGCCAAGCTCCGCAGCTATATCAGGGTTTCTTACCAACTCTATGGTTAAATTGTCATCAGACTTCTTTATTTTCCTATCCGCAATTTGTGCACACCTGTAGTCTGCTACCGCAGCTACCATAATCAAAACATCATAATTTTTATATACCTTCATTACTTCATTATACATTTCCATTGCACGGGTAACATAAACCGTTTCAACCCCACAGGGCTTTTCAAGATTTACCGGCCCCGATATCAGCCTGACCGATGCTCCTCGTTCACAGGCAGCAGCCGCAATTGCATAACCCATTTTACCCGATGAAGGATTGGTAATAAACCTTACAGGATCAATTGCCTCCCTGGTCGGACCGGCGGTTATAAGTACCTTCATATCTGAATAATCCTTGCTTTTTGCCAGCAAATCATTAATATAATTTACAATTGCTTCGGGTGATGGCAATCTCCCCTTGCCGCTGGTTCCGCATGCCATCTGTCCGGATTCGGGTTCCATAAAAATATAACCCAGATCCGTCAGTGTATTAATATTCCGTTGAACAACAGGATTTTCATACATTCTGAAGTTCATGGCAGGTACAAAAAGAACCGGACAATCGGCTGCTATAATAGTGGTAGAAAGCATATCATCTGCTATTCCGGAAGCAACCTTGCCGATAATATTGGCTGTTGCAGGAGCAACCACAATGAGTTCCGCCTTCTCAGCTAAAGATATGTGCTGAATATCCCAAACCTTAGGCTCTTCAAACATGTCAACCAAAACGGGATTATGGGAAAGGGACCTGAAAGTAAGGGGCTGAACAAATTTCGTAGCATTTTCAGTCATTATAACATGTACATCAGCATTTAACTTTTTCAGTCTACTTACAATCTCCACCGACTTGTAAGCGGCTATTCCACCGCAAACCCCTACAACTACTGTTTTTCCCTTTAACATTACTCCCGCCTCCCCAAAACTAAAACAAACTTATAAAACAATTCGCTATTTGATTCCGCTTTTTGTCCTTATGTAGGTTATTTTTTCTTCATTAATTTCATTTATTGCTATTGTAACTGCCTTGTCGGATTTACATTCGGTAAGCTTGTGAGCTCCCTCCGTAAGCTGTCTCGCCCTTTTTGCGGTAGCTACTACCAGGGTATATCTACTGTCAACTTTAGAAAGCAATGAGCTTATACCGGGTTCAATCATAGTAGATTTGTTTTCGTTTTGATCCTTCATAGTTAAGCATACCCTCCTTCAGTTTATTGATTAAAGGATTATATACAATATTTAAATCTTAATGTTTAAACTGCTCAATCATTTTTCTGTTTCGGTTTAATTTCAATTTCTCTGCCTTTAATATAGAGCGCAAGTTCTCTACAGCATCTTCTATTTTGTCGTTGACTATGACATAATCGTAGTTTTCAATATATGCCATTTCTTCTCTTGCCCTCTGAAGCCGTTTTGCTACAATTTCAGGCTCCTCAGTCGCTCTTTTCTCTATCCTTCTTTTCAATTCTTCAAAAGAAGGTGGAAGTATAAATATTAAAACACAATCGGGATATGCTTTTTTTACATTTGCCGCTCCTTCCACCTCAATTTCAAGGAGACAGTCATATCCCTCTTTTACGGTAGTTTCAATATATTCCTTCGGAGTTCCGTAATAATTGCCGCAATATTCCACCCATTCAAGAAGCTGACCCGCTTCAATCATTGATTTAAACTCATCCCGGGTTTTAAAAAAATAATTCAGGCCCTCCTTTTCGCCCTGCCGTATTGTTCTAGTCGTAGCCGATATAGAAAATCTAATACTGTCATCGCTGTCTTTAAGCCTCTTCAAAACTGTGCCCTTTCCAGCACCGGACGGACCTGATACAACAACCAACAGCCCTTCATGGGACATTTTTAAGTTCCCCCTATTCTTCAACTTCTTCTTCCACTTCTACCGGATCTGCTTCCTTGGTATTAAGCCTATGTGCCACTGTCTCAGGCTGAACAGCCGATAAAATAATGTGGTCGCTGTCTGTTATTATTACAGCTCTGGTTCTTCTCCCATAGGTTGCATCAACGAGCATGCCTCTGTCCCTAGCTTCCTGTATTATTCTTTTAATCGGAGCGGATTCAGGGCTTACAATTGCTACAAGTCTGTTTGCCGATACAATATTCCCAAATCCTATATTTATCAGCTTCATTAAAATACCTCCTAAATCATTCAATATTTTGTATCTGCTCTCTAATTTTTTCTAATTCACTCTTTATCTCAACAACTTGGTTTGTTATGATCAAATCGTTTGCTTTAGATCCTATGGTATTAATTTCCCTGTTCAATTCCTGAAGAAGAAAATCCAGTTTCCTTCCCACCGGTTGACTTAATTTCAAGGTTTCCCTAAGCTGCTTTATATGACTTCCCAACCTTACCAGTTCCTCTTCAATACTGCATCTGTCTGCAAAAATTGCAACTTCCATAGCTAAACGGTTTTCATCCACAATCTGCTGATCCAATAATTCCTTTATTCTGTTCTCGAGCTTACATTTATATTCTTTGACAACTTCAGGTGCTCTTATGCTAATTTCTTTAATATTATTTTCGATTATGGTTGTTCTTTCAAGCAAATCATGCATTAAGCCCTCTCCCTCAATCTGCCTCATATTAATTAAAGCATCAAGGGCATCATTTAATGCTACACTTAAAAGACTCCAAATTTTCTCCTCATCCTCTTCGGGTTTTTCCACCCTTAAAACATCGGGAAATCTGGCTATAAGGGATACCGAAATATCATCCTTCAACCCGAATTCATCCCTCAAAAGCTGAACACTTCTATTGTAAGCTTCAGCCAAGACCCTATCTATAATAATATCCTTTGAATCTTCGCTAAAATCATCGTAAGTTATATAAACATCGACTTTTCCTCTCGATATTTTCTTCCTTATAACTTCTCTGACCTTATCCTCCAAAAAGGATATCTGCCGTGGCATTTTAATATAAATATCGCAATATCTATGGTTTACCGTTTTTATTTCAACCATCAATTCTTTGCCGCCGTCTTCAATTTTGCCCCTTCCGAATCCGGTCATACTTTTAATCATATAGCTGTACATCCCCTTCATGGGTTTTCTTTATTTCCAATAGGTATTATAACATAATTTTAGACAATTAAAAGGCTTTTGCTTTAATTTTTATATGTTTTTTCTTAATATCTCCCATTTCCTTCATCTTGGAAAACATTCCGGCTGACACCAGCAAAAAAAACAATATTTATCAATAAGGTATCTATACCCCTATAGTTTACCCTTTAAATGCACAAATGCATATTAGGCATTTTCGGTAACATTTTTTATTGCCTGCATTACCCTGGTTTTATCAAAGGGCTTAACTACAAAATCTTTTGCCCCGAGCTTTATTGCATCTATCACCATAGCTTGCTGGCCCATTGCCGAAACCATAATAATCTTTGTATCGGGGCTATGCTTTAGTATCTCACTGATAGCAGCAATACCGTCCATTTCAGGCATTGTTATGTCCAGGGTTACTATATCGGGCTTGAATATTTTTACCTGTTCAATAGCCTCATAACCGTTTGAAGCCTCACCAACTACCTTATAGTTCTTTTCTTCCTCAATCATCTTTTTCAGCAATGTGCGCATAAAAACCGCATCATCAACAACAACAAACCTGAGAGTATTCATTTGCCCACATCTCCTAATTCATACATCAGTATTGACAAAACAGCTATTCCGGCTGTTTCCGTCCTTAGTATTCTAGGTCCCAAGGTCACAGGATGTATCCCGTTTTCAACAGCCATCTCTACTTCTTTTTCGGTAAAACCGCCTTCCGGTCCGATAAATATTGAAATTCTTTTTGCATCAGGTCTATTAAATATTATATTTTTCAGTCCGTTGCTTTTCTCCTTTTCGTAGGGAATCAGAGAAATATCATAATCTTTTGCGGCAATTACAGCCTTTTTAAAATCTATCGGCAATTCCACATGAGGAATAATACCCCTGTTGGATTGCTTTGCTGCTTCCATAGATATTCTGTTCCATCTCTCACATTTCTTTTGCTCATCTTTTTTGCTGTCCAGTTTTACAACGGTTCTTTCCGTGATAACAGGAACAATCCCTCTAAGTCCAAGTTCCACACCTTTTTGTATAACATATTCCATTTTATCGGATTTGGGCAACCCCTGATAAAGAACAATTTCAACAGGGGGCTCTGTTAAATTTTTAACGGATTCGATTATTCTGGTCTCAATCGCAGATTCATTGAGTTTTGCAATTTCAACTCTATAGTCAATACCGCTGCCGTCGGTAACCGTTATAATGTCACCGATTCCCAGTCTCAATACCCTTTTTATATGATTAACATCTTCGCCGGAAATAATAATCGAATCACCGGATATGTTTGAGCTGTTTACAAAGAACCTGGACATCTTAAAGCCATCGCCACCCATTCTCCCATCTCAATTGTATCCTCGCATTTAAATCCCCGGCTTAGATATTTGCTTAATACCTCATCTTTTCTCTCCTTAATGATGCCTGAAGTAATAAAAATTCCGTCTTCCTTTAAATATTGCGGTATGCTTGAAGACAAGTCTATTATAACATCGGCTATAATATTGGCAACAACAACATCCGCCTTTTCATCTTTTATATCGGTCAAAACACCCTTAAAGGCAGTTACCGTATCCCCTACCTTGTTTACCTCACAATTCTCTTTTGTGACTTTTACTGCGACCTCATCGATATCAACAGCAGTAACCTTTGCTGCACCAAGCTTACATGATATTATCGTTAAAATGCCCGAGCCACATCCAACATCAATGACATTATACCCGTTTTTCATATACTTGCTAAGAAAAACGGCACACATCTTCGTCGTTTCATGAGTTCCGGTACCGAATGCCATACCGGGGTCCAATTCAATTACAATTTCACCGTCTTTATTATCGTATTTTTCCCATGTCGGTTTAACCACCAAACCCTCTGCCAACTCAAAGGGCTTATAATACTTCTTCCACGATGTACTCCAGTCTTCATCATCAACCTCACAATAACCGACATAGCCTTCGCCTACATTTAGAAAATTATTAATGTAAGTCAGCTTTTCCTTCACCAGAGCAATAATTTCGGAAACATTCTCTTCTCCGGGAAAATACGCTTTTATAACCACATCTTCTCCCAATGACTTCACAAACTCTTCATCGGCATAGTCCAATGAATTGGGCTTTAATATCTCCTTTTTTATGTCATTGGGATCTTCTATGGCGACTCCCCCTGCACCTATTGAAGTAAGCATGTAAGATACTGCATCACACGCTTCCTCGCTTGTCTTAATCCTGATTTCATTCCACTTCATTATTTGTCCTCCGTTTTACATGCCTAAAGCATCCCTCATTTTATCAAAAAAGCTTTTCCTCTGCTCATGTACCTCGTCGCCTAATAATTCGGCAAATTGCCTTAAAACTTCCTTCTGCTTTTCATTTAGTTTTTTAGGAACCTCAACATTTATTTTAACATGCTGCGTTCCCCTTCCTGTTCCTCTAAGTATAGGTATTCCCTTACCCTTTAACTTAAATACGGTACCGGTCTGAGTTCCTTCAGGAATAGATATCTTTTCCTTGCCGTCAAGAGTAGGAACCTCAATCTCGGCACCCAGTGCTGCCTGCACAAAAGTTATCGGAATTTCACAGAATATATCATAACCGTCCCTCTTAAATATAGGATGGGGCTTTACTCTTATGGATAAAAAAAGGTCTCCGGAAGGTCCGCCTCTGGTACCGGGTTCTCCTTCACCTCTTGCTGAAATTGTCTGCCCGTCACCGATTCCGGCAGGTATAGTAACCACCAATTTTGAATGTTTTCTAACCCGTCCTTTGCCACCGCAGCTCTCACAAGGCTGTGTAATTATTTTACCCTCACCATGGCACACATCACAGGTTCTTATATTGACAAACTGGCCAAAAGGTGTGCGCTGTTTATATTGTACCTGACCCGTACCGTTACACTGATGGCAAGTAGAGGGCTGATGTCCCGGTTTTGATCCCGTACCGTTACAAGTCGAGCAAATCTCCATCCTGTTTACCGTTATCTCCTTCTGAACGCCAAAGGCAGCCTCTTCAAAGCTTATTTCAATGGTCTGCCTGATATCGGCTCCTCTCTGGGGACCTCTTCCGCTACGGGTAGATCTGCTGCTAAATCCGCCTCCACCGAAAAATGTTTCAAATATATCGCTAAATCCGCCAAAATCAAAGTCTCCAAAACCGCCAAAGCCTCCGAATCCGCCAAAACCGCTACCATCGGTTGCAGCATGCCCGAATTGATCATATTGAGCCCGTTTCTGCGCGTCACTCAAAACCTCATAAGCTTCATTTATTTCTTTAAATTTGGCTTCGGCAGTCTTATCTCCGGGATTCATATCGGGATGATATTGCTTAGCCAGCTTCCTGTAAGCCTTTTTTATTTCAGCATCGGATGCACCTTTTTCCACTCCAAGGACTTCATAATAATCCCTTTTGCCAGCCATCCAACCAACTCCTCCGTATAAAATTCTATATTAACCGAACGGTATGTCGCATTGTGTATTTTAAATCTGTCCAAATCCTCTTCTATCTTCTTTCAGATTATACCACATAGGAGCATTGTACTGCAACGAAAGTTAGTTATTATAAACAACAGGCATATTATGTGAAGAAGCAATTTGCACGGTTACGTAAAAGAGCCAAAGCCATCTTCATGACTTTGGCCTTTATGCCGTTAAACGTTCCGGTCAAGAAATATTAATTGCACTTTCAAAAAACGCTTTGCTCTTTGCTTATCATTGAAGCATGATATCTCACTGCCGGAATAAACGTTAACTATTTGTTATCTTCATCAACTACTTTGTAATCGGCGTCATAAACATTCTCCTGTCCTCCGTCGGCACCGCCCTGTGCACCAGGATTAGGACCGGAACCCGGATTTGCCTGAGTCTGCTGGTATATCTTTGAGGATATATCATAGAATGCCTTCTGCAGGTCTTCCGTAGCCTTCTTGATTGCCTCTGTATCGGTACCCTTTAAAGCTTCTTTTACCTTTTCAATTTCTGCCTCAATTTTGGATTTATCTTCGCTGCTCAGTTTATCTCCGAGATCTCTTAAGGTCTTTTCGGATTGGAATACCATGGAATCAGCATTATTTCTGATTTCCACGCTTTCTTTTCTCTTTCTGTCCTCTTCTTCATATTTCTTGGCTTCATTTACAGCCTTTTCAATGTCACTTTCCGACAAATTGGTAGATGCCGTTATTGTAATATTCTGTTCTTTTCCTGTACCCAAATCTTTAGCCGAAACATGCACAATACCGTTGGCATCGATATCAAAGGTTACTTCAATTTGAGGAACACCCTTCGGTGCCGGTGGTATACCGTCAAGATTAAATTCTCCCAAAAGCTTGTTGTCTGCCGCCATAGCTCTTTCTCCCTGGAATACCCTTACGGTTACAGCTGTCTGACCGTCTGCAGCCGTGGAGAAAATCTGACTCTTTTTTGTAGGTATTGTGGTATTTCTCTCAATAAGCTTAGTGAATACACCACCCAGTGTTTCGATTCCAAGAGACAGCGGAGTTACATCCAGCAGCAAAAGATCCTTTACTTCTCCGGTAAGTACTCCGGCCTGAATAGCAGCACCTATTGCTACACATTCGTCAGGATTTATACCTTTAAAAGATTCTTTGCCGAAATATTTCTTAACTGCCTCCTGAACGGCAGGAATTCTTGTGGATCCGCCAACCAAAAGAATCTTATCGATCTTGTCCGGCGTCAGACCTGCATCCGTCATAGCCTTCCTTGTCGGCTCCATTGTCATTTCCACCAAATCTGCCGTAAGCTCATCGAATTTTGCCCTTGACAACGTCATATCAAGGTGTTTCGGTCCTGATGCATCAGCAGTAATGAAAGGCAGGTTAATATTTGTTGTAGTAACACCGGAAAGCTCGATTTTTGCCTTTTCTGCTGCTTCCTTAAGCCTTTGCATAGCCATTTTATCATTTCTAAGGTCAATTCCGTTCTCTCTTTTGAAGGTATCAACCAAATAATTTATTATCCTGTCGTCAAAATCATCTCCACCCAGCCTGTTATTTCCGCTGGTTGCCAACACTTCGAAAACTCCGTCACCGATTTCCAGTATGGATACATCGAAGGTTCCTCCGCCAAGGTCAAAAACGAGAATCTTCTGATCGGTTTCCTTATCAAGTCCATAAGCAAGAGCTGCAGCCGTCGGTTCATTGATTATTCTTAAAACCTCAAGACCTGCAATCTTACCGGCATCCTTAGTAGCCTGCCTTTGGGAGTCGCTGAAATAAGCAGGTACGGTTATAACTGCCTTTGTAACCGGCTGACCAAGATAGCTCTCTGCATCAGCCTTTATTTTTTGAAGAATCATTGCCGATATTTCCTGCGGAGTATAACTCTTGTCGTCAATCTTAACCTTCCGGTCAGTACCCATGTCTCTCTTTATAGATATAATTGTTCTCTCAGGATTGGTTATAGCCTGTCTTTTTGCAACCTGGCCCACAAGCCTCTCATTAGTTTTCGAAAAAGCGACAACCGAAGGAGTGGTTCTTCCTCCCTCCGAATTTGGAATTACAACGGGTTCGCCACCTTCCATAACAGCCACACATGAGTTTGTGGTACCGAGATCTATACCAATAACTTTTGACATCAATATCATCCTCCTTAACCATAAAATAAATTTTTCGATTTAACAAAGAATAATAAGTCAGTTTGCAACCTTAACCATACTGTATCTTATTACCCTGTCCTTCAATATATAACCTTTTTGAAATTCTTCAATAATTACACTTTCATCATATTCCGGGTCTTCAACATGCATCACGGCGTTATGTAGATTGGGGTCAAATTTTTCCCCTACGGATTTAATTTCCTCAACCCCTAATTTACCCATAACATCCTTGAACTGGCGATAAACCAGATCGACTCCTTCTTTTAGCGATGCAGCATCAATCTCATTTGAAAATGCTGCAATAGCCCGCTCAATATTGTCAACCACCGGTAAAAAAGCAGCAATTACATCGACAGTGGCATCAGTATATATAGATTCTTTTTCCTTTGCGGTTCTTTTCTTATAGTTATCAAACTCTGCCGCAGTTCTTTGGAGCATATTAAAATATTCTTCACATTTTTTAGATTTTTCCTCAAGCTCATTTTTAAGCTGCTCCATCTCCTGATTGCAAGCAGACTCTTCCTTTTCAGGAATATTATCATTCTGATTTGTCTCTTCGTTGTTTACCTCTTCATTGTTGTCGGTCTGACAATTATCCTGCTCTTTTTCCTTTTGGTTGTCTGTTTCCTTCTCCTTCAAGATTATATACCCTCCCTCATCGATCAGTTTTAGTCTTTAATAGTTTTCAAGGATGATCCAGGTTTTTCCCCAAAAATTTCTCCACTTCATCTACTATCTTGCTTTTCATGAAATTTATAGCAGCCAATACCTTGGAATAATCCATCCTTGTCGGACCTATAACTCCTATAGTACCAATAGCAATATTTCCAACTCTATAAGTTGTTGTAACAAGGCTGCAATCCTTCATTTTTTCAATTTTATTTTCTTCGCCGATTTTAATGGTAACACTGCCGTTGTTCTGAGACAATTCATTAAGCATCCTTCCCAAAAGCTCTTTTTTATCCATAAGGCACAGAAAATCTTTAACCTTATCCACATCACTAAACTCGGGATAATTCAACATATTTATAGTGCCTTCAAGATAAACCTCGGAGCTGTCTATCTGATTGATACAATCAGTAACACCGTTTAAAATAGGCATTAACACTTCCTGAGAAGGACTTATCAAAACCTCTATCTCACTAATTACAGGCATGTTTATCTGCTCAATTGTAAGGCCCACCAGCTTCTCATTCAACACATTGTTAACAAATATCAAATACTCCGGTGTAACCGTTTCGGGAATAGTAATAAGGCTATTCTTAACTATGCCTGAATTAGTTATGACAATAACAAGTGCCCTCCCCCTTTCAACCGGCACCACCTGTATATTTTTTATAACACTGTTTTTCCTTTCAGGTGTAGCTGCCATTGAAGTATACCTTGTAATCTTTGACATTGCAACCGAAATCTGTCTTAGCAGCTGATTAAGCTCATTTATCTTAACATCCAAGGCGGACTTAATACTTAGCATCTCTTCAACAGTCAATTGACTGGTTTTCATTAGTTGATCCACATAAAACCTGTATCCCTGGTCAGACGGAATTCGTCCCGCAGAAGTATGGGGCTGTTTTATATACCCCATTTCCTCCAAATCAGCCATTTCGTTTCTAATGGTTGCTGAACTGAGACCAAATTCGTGTTTTCTGGCAACTGTTCTAGATCCAACGGGTTCGGCAGTATTGATGTAGTCGTCGATAATTGACTGAAGTATCCTCTTCTTTCTATCGTCCAATAACATCACTATCACCCCTTTGTTAGCACTCTACCTCATTGAGTGCTAATACTATTCTTAAAATACCACCCTAGGTTTCTTTTGTCAAGATATTTTTGTGGATTATTATTTGCTTTAACCAAAAAGCTTATTCTTCCCATCCAAAAGTCATACAAATTCTATAAACACTTGATTTGCAAGATCCAGACCCAACCGGGTAAGTTTAACAAATCCATTATCCACTTCAATTAGTTTCCTTTCCAAAAGGCTTTCTATTTGACTTCCAAATTTATCTAACAAGCCTCTTTCAAACCTTTCTTCAAATTCCTTGGCACTTACGCCGTCAACAAGTCTTAATCCCAGCATCATGAACTCCGACATTTCATCCTCTTTTGAAATATCAATAGGATTCTCTACCGGTAAACATCCTTGGCTTAACGTGCTTATATACTTTTCAATCCCATAAACATTATTAAACCTGCGGCCGCTAAAATATGAATGGGCGCCGGCACCAAGTCCAACATATTCACGTTCTTTCCAGTAAATCAAATTGTGGGCACATTCAAAGCCCTCCTTTGAAAAGTTGGATATTTCATAATGCTTATAGCCCAAAGATTTTAATTTTTCAATTGTATGCCAATACATCCTCCTGTCCAGCTCATCTTCCACCGGAACAAGCTCCCCTCTTTCAAATCTTGTCCCGAATACCGTGCCTTCTTCTATTATCAAACTATAGCATGATAGATGAGCCGGCTCCAATTCTGCGGTACATTCTAAAGTCTCTGCCCAATCGCCAAAGGTCTGACCGGGAATTCCGAAAATCAGATCCACATTTATATTTTCAAAGCCCGCTTTTTGGGCAAGGTTGTAATTTTCGACAAATTCTTCAACCTTATGAATTCTTCCCAATTGGGATAAAAGTCGGTTCTGCCACGCCTGAAGTCCAATACTCAGCCTGTTTATTCCCATTGACCTGTATGCCGTGAGCTTATCAATGCTGAGAGTCCCCGGATTGGTCTCGATAGTAATCTCACGGCATTCACCCATATCAAACAAGTTTTTCATATGTGCAATTACTTCATATATATAATGTGCATCAACATAGGACGGAGTCCCTCCTCCTATAAACACAGTTTTAATTCCGTATCCGTTGAGTCTTCCGGCATAAAATGCTATTTCCTTTTTAAGCGCATTAAAATATGCAGGGACAAAATCATCCCTGCATGGAAGTGAATTAAAATCACAATACAAGCACTTTGCTTTGCAAAAAGGTATATGAATGTATATTCCCAGTTTTTTCTCATTATTTCTCATGTTAACACCGTCTTTATCAAGTATCAAGCTTCAAAACACTCATAAATGCTTCTTGAGGAACCTCAACACTTCCTACCTGACGCATACGTTTTTTACCCTCTTTTTGCTTTTCCAAAAGCTTTTTCTTACGGGTTATGTCTCCACCATAGCACTTTGCCAAGACATCCTTTCTATATGCCTTAACCGTTTCCCTGGCAATAATTTTTCCGCCGATACATGCCTGTATAGGAATCTCAAATTGCTGTCTCGGAATTGTATCTTTGAGCTTTTCAGCAATTCTTCTGCCCCTGGCATATGCCTTTTCCTTATGGACAATAAAGGACAATGCATCAACAATTTCTCCGTTAAGCATAATATCCAGCTTAACTAGATCCGATTCTCTATACCCCAATAACTCATAATCCAAGGATGCATACCCCTTGGTCCTTGATTTTAATGCATCAAAGAAGTCATATATTATTTCATTAAGGGGCATTTCATAAGTCAGCATTACCCTGCCTTCATCAATATATGTCATATCCTTGTATACTCCGCGTCTCTCCTGAGACAATTCCATAATATTACCTACAAACTCCGTAGGACTCATAATGGTTGCTTTAACAATGGGCTCCTCCATACTGTCTATCTCAGCCACCGGCGGCAAATTGGTGGGGTTGTCTATATATAGTGTCTCCCCGTTGGTCTTTATAACTTTATATATAACACTGGGTGCGGTAGTTACCAGGTCAAAATCAAATTCCCTTTCTAACCGTTCCTGTATTATTTCCATATGAAGAAGTCCCAAAAAGCCGCATCGGAAGCCGAAACCCAGGGCAACGGAGGATTCCGGTTCAAAGGTCAGTGAAGCATCATTGAGCTGCAGTTTTTCCAATGCATCACGGAGATCTCCGTATTTTGATCCATCTGCAGGATAAATACCGCAAAAGACCATGGGATTTACCTTCTTATATCCGGGAAGAGGTTCTTTGGCAGGATTTTTTGCCAAGGTAACCGTATCTCCCACTCTTGTGTCCTTGACATTCTTTATGCTTGCTGCTATATAACCTACTTCTCCGGCTAAAAGCTCAGAGCAACTGACATGACTGCCGGGCTTCATATAGCCTACCTCAGTGACCACAAAATCCTTTTTGGTATTCATCATCCTTATCTCGTCGCCTACCTTGACCTTTCCCTCTACTACCCTTATATATACAATAACTCCCTTGTAGCTGTCATAATAGGAGTCAAAAATAAGGGCACGAAGAGGAGCATCCACATCGCCCTTCGGATAGGGAACCATACTTACCACATTCTTGAGAACAGCCTCTATATTGATACCGTTTTTGGCAGAAATAAGGGGAGCCTCCGAGCAATCCAGCCCTATGACATCCTCTATTTCTTTTTTGACCACGTCCGGTTGGGCACTGGGAAGATCTATCTTGTTAATCACAGGCAATATTTCAAGGTTGTGTTCTAAAGCAAGATACACATTGACCAATGTCTGTGCTTCGATACCTTGTGCCGCATCAACTACAAGTATCGCTCCTTCACACGCTGCAAGACTTCTGGATACCTCATAATTAAAATCCACATGTCCCGGTGTATCAATAAGGTTTAGAATATACTCTTCTCCGTCATCGGCTTTATATACCATACGAACGGCCTGAGCTTTAATAGTGATTCCCCTCTCACGCTCAATATCCATGTTATCCAAAACCTGGTCCTCCATTTCCCTTTCGGTAAGAGCACCGGTAGCTTCCAAAAGCCTATCCGCAAGAGTCGATTTACCATGGTCTATATGTGCAATTATACAGAAATTTCTTATTCTTTTTTGACTTTCACTTATCATCTATTCATCCTCCTGCTAAATATGGGAGTATATTTCTAAATTTAATGGTTTTATAGGTTTTTCAGCAAATTATTATAACATAATAATGAATCAAAAAGAAGAATTTTTTTTGCACAATACTAATAAACGGTTAGTCGGTTAAATTCGTAAAGTCACTCTGAATTTAAAAATATCCCACTAAATGTGAAAAAATATTAAAGAAACTTAAGCTTTGGAAGTCTAAAGCCTGTAAATACCCGTCGGAACCGGGCAAGATCCTCTGCCCTTCAGACAATGCTCGCCCTTTCCTCGCGGTATTTACAGGCTCTACAACTTGTTACGCAATGGTTTTTCCACACTTTTTGCCATAAACATTAAAATTTATCCGATAACCACTCTTTAAACCTATCAATATCCTTTTTTATGTATTCTGTATTTATCAAAATATACTTGTTAAAAATTTTTATATAATAGTCTTCTTTATATTTCATTATCGAGACAATATCCGGTCTCTTTTCCCTGTTCATAAGCTCATTGATGGACTTGTCCGCAACAAGTATTCCTGAGAACATAAGTAAAAAAGAAAAAATGCAAACAAATATGCACCTTCTTCTCATAACCCTTATTTTCCTAAACTTTTCCAGCCTACTCATTAACAAACCCCATTTATCTTAAGTAATCTTACATTAATTATTCCCACTTTATTCTTATTTATTATTTATAACTTCACTTATTACTTCGGCCAAATATTTGGTGCTTTCAAGGCATTCATCAATGGTATTGCCGTCCCCTCCTATTTCAACTATCAAGGCTCCCGGAGTTAAATGCTGGTTATACCGGTTATAGCTTATATAAATCGGCCTTGTAATTCCGGGATATTTTTCATTTAATTTTTGCTGGAGAGTTATGGCAAGTTTCAGATTTTCTCTCCAATTGGGATGCTCAAGCCCTGCGGCATCTGTCCCGACAACAAACATTATCCTGGCTACGCTCTTGTTATTAATTTGGGTTGCAACCCTCAGTTTTTTCTCTCCTCCCAAGCCATCCCTATGGAGATCCAAAACAATTTTAATAGACGGATAACTTTTTAAAATGCTGGTGGCAGTGTTTAAAGATCTCGCATAGCATCCGGTATCTGAGGGGTAATTATGCATGGTGGCGTTGTGAATTACTTCAATTCCGTACTTTTTTCTAAAGATATTGGCAAGCTCTTCTCCAATGCGTACAACATTGTATCTGGCATCGTTAGTTCTGCTAGGAACTCCACTTTTTTCCAACTCTGAAATATCCTTGAGATATGCCTCATTGGTATGGGTATGATAAATCAATACCTTCGGACCTTTTTTGTCAAAGTTGAGTTTTAAAGGCTCGCTCATAAGCTCCTTTATATCAATCTTGTAATTAGTATCGTTATTGCTTATTGCAATATCATTATATGTAACAGGGTTATTCTCAGGAGTGCCCTTTCTATCGTCCTCTTCCACGGTGTAAGATATACTGCTGGCCGGGTAAGTAGGTTCCGGTGCGGATTTTTCCGGATTTTTTTTCTCATCCTTGGGAATATCGGATCCCTCAATTTCAGCAATATAGAAATAAGGCTTGCTGCCCTGGTTTTGAGCAAGCTGCTTCTGATAGCCATCAATATAATAGCTGAAAAAGTAAGGTGATTGAGCGCCCAGAATAGTAGCGGGGCTGTCCATGTCAAAATGGAAAATTCCCTGTATGACATCCTTTATATACCCGGTCAAAGACACACTTACATTGCCGCTGTTGTAAATAGTATCTATTATCGGCAAAGTAGCTTTAAGATTGGACCTGTAATTTTCAACATCAATACTTCTTATAATTTTCTTATCCCATCTAAAAAGTATATCCCCACCAATTGTACCCAGCTTTATTGCCATTACCGAAAGAATAATTATTAGAAGAACCTTAAAAACCCCTTTAATCTTAATCCTGCTTTTCTTTAAAATGTACCTTTTCATTTTATCCTCCGTTAAGACCCGTGTAATTTAAAAATCCCTATGATTTTCAACGTAACTGCATTTCTTTGTATAGATTATATTCATGAATTTTTTTAAAATGACTACTATTGATTTTATTTATAAAAAAATATATAATAGATATGTGATACAGGATATGTAAACAGATTGTTTCTTTTCTTAATTTTATCCGATAATCTGCAACATAATGTTGATTTTCCTTACGTTTAATGTCGATTATTAATAAATACGGTAATTAGCTTTAAATGCAGTAAGGTTTATATTAAAATAAAATACATCTGTGAAAGAATTCACTTTCTATAATAGATATATTCTGCTTATTTCAAAACCAAATCTATGTACAAAAAAGGAGGATTATGCATGCACAACTCTAAGACATTGTTCTGCTACAACTGTAAGTCTGTTTTATTGAATCTACCGGAAGTCGAAATTTCAAAGCTAAACGGTCTGAATTTTGTTTGTGAGTGCTGCGGGCACCGCAATCTCTTAACCAAAAATCAATTCTTAAAAAGTGTTGACTCTTATGACCCCTATATCAGCATTAAGAGCATCGACAGCATCCTCTCGGAGAGGGCAATGTTTTATTAATTGTTAATTATCTTTATACGACAACGTTTATTTGATCTGTTACATAGTATTTCAGTCTTTTTGCTTTCCAATATAAATTAAGAGCTTTGAACCCCGCCGTTTTTAGTCTTTCCCCCAAAAGTCTTAAAAACGACGAGGCTCAAAGCCCTTTTTTTATGAATCCGAAGTTTATACCAAGGTCTTGACTTTCTCGTTCTTGCCTTTGCTTTCTTCATATATGCTGTCCTTCTCCACATAATCCTTTTCAGCATTATGAAGGTTCTTAAATGCCACAGACAGCATAAGCTTAATTCTGTTTAACTGATTTACTTCACTGGCTCCTGGATCATAATCCACCGCAACAATATTGGATTCCGGATACCGCCGTCTAAGTTCCTTTATCATACCCTTGCCGGTTACATGATTGGGCAAACAAGCAAAAGGCTGCATACACACTATGTTGGGTACACCGCTCCTTATAAGTTCTATCATTTCCGCAGTCAAGAACCAGCCTTCTCCTGTATGATTTCCGACGGATAAAATATCGGATGCCATTTCTGCCAGCTCAGATATTGCACAGGGCGGAGTAAAACGCTTACTCTGCTCAAGCGCATTTTTCAAATGCCTTCTGTAAAACTCTATAAGATAAATTGCCAAATTTTTTATTGTGCGGTCAATTCTTTTTCCGGATAAATGGGTATATTTAAAGTTTTCATTATAAGCACAATACAGTAAAAAGTCGGTTAAGTCCGGCATTACTGCCTCGGCTCCCTCTTTCTCAATTATGTCAACAACATTGTTGTTGGCTTGAGGGTGGAATTTGACAAGAATCTCCCCTACCAGACCGACCCTGGGCTTTCTGATATTATATACATCCAGATTGTCAAATTCCTCTACTATTTTATAGATATTCTCTTTGAAGGTTTTATGAGAGCCTGTTCTTACCGACTCCTTGCATATGGGCACCCATTTTTCATATAAAAGGTTCGCAGAGCCGCTTATTCTCTCATAGGGTCTTACTCTATACAATACCCTCATCAGCAAGTCGCCGTAGACAACAGCCATAAGGGCTTTGTTTACCATTCCCGGTGTAATTTTAAATCCCGGATTCTTTTCCAAGCCCGCAAAATTTAAGGATAATACAGGTATATGGGATAGTCCCGCATCCTTAAGTGCTTTTCTAATGAACCCAATATAGTTTGTAGCCCTGCATCCCCCGGCGGTCTGAGAAATCAGCAACGAAACGTTATTAAGGTCATATTCTCCGGACTTTAAGGCTTCCATAAGCTGTCCCACCACAATTATTGAAGGATAGCAGGCATCGTTGTTAACATGCTTAAGCCCTTCATCAACGGCGTTTTTATCCACATAAGGCAATACTTTCAGGTTGTAACCGGAAACCCTGAACGCCTCCTCCAAAAACTGAAAATGAATCGGTGACATCTGAGGAACCAAAATGGTGTGCTTTTCCTTCATTTCCTTCGTAAAAAGCACCTTTTTACAGCTGGCATCTCCCTTTTCAGGCTTGAATCCGTTCTTATCCCTTTCATCCATGGCAGCCTTCAACGACCTTATACGAATCTTTGCCGCTCCCAGGTTATCAATCTCATCGATTTTCAGGACCGTATATATTTTATTACTGCTTGAAAGTATTTCTTCAACCTGGTCGGTGGTCACTGCATCCAGACCGCAGCCAAAGGAGTTGAGCTGAACCAGTTCAAGGTTGCTTTTTTCCTTCACAAAGCTCGCAGCCCTGTACAACCTGGAATGATACATCCATTGGTCAACAACTCTCAAAGGATGCTGGATTTTTCCCAAATGGGCTATCGAATCCTCCGTAAGGACGGCCATGTCAAACCCGGTAATAATATTGGGTATACCGTGATTTATTTCAGGATCTATGTGATAAGGACGCCCAGCCAAAACAATGCCCTTTTTCCCGGTTTTTTCAAGATACTCTAATGTTTCTTCTCCTTTTTTTCTAATATCTTGTCTTACATTTTCATCCTCGAGCCAAGCCTTGTCAACAGCCTCATTTATCTCATTCCGGCTGATACCGAATTCTTTAAACACTTGGCACAGTCTTTCCTTCAGTCTCTTTTTATCGTCCATAGGTAAGAATGGGTTCAAGAACGTTATGCCGCTGTCTTTCAATATATCCATGTTGTTCTTTATCACTTCCGGATAGGAAGTTACCATAGGACAATTGTAATGGTTGTCGCAATCGCTGTACTCTATTTTTTCATAGGGTAGACAGGGATAAAATATTATGTCTACATTTTTGTTAATCAAGCTCATTATATGCCCATGAACAATCTTTGCAGGGTAACAAGCAGACTCCGAAGGTATTGTCTCCATTCCCAGCTCATATATTTTTTTAGAAGACCTTGGAGACAACTCAACCCTGTACTTCAGCTCGGTAAAAAACGTAAACCAGAAGGGGTAATTTTCATATAGATTAAGTACCCTCGGAATACCTACAGTACCCCTTATCGCCTCATTTTTATCCAAGGGTTTGTATGAAAACAACCTTTTATATTTATAATCAAAAAGATTGGGAATGTCATCACGCTTCTTTTCAACTCCGGCTCCTCTTTCACACCGGTTACCGGATATAAACTCCTTGCCTCCCGAAAACGTATTAACCGTAAGCAAGCAATTATTGCCGCAAAGTCCGCATCTTCTCATCGATATGTCAAAACTGAAGCTGTCCAGATCCTCCGCCTTTACAAGGGTGCTTTCATATCCCTCGGTATACCGCTCTTTGGCAATCAGAGCTGCTCCATAGGCACCCATCAGACCGGCTATATCCGGTCTTACAGCGTTCTTTCCGGCAATTAGCTCAAAGCTTCTTAAAACAGCATCATTATAAAAGGTACCGCCCTGAACTATAACCTTTTGTCCCATCTCCTCGGGGTCCCTTAATTTTATAACCTTTTGAAGCGCATTTTTTATTACCGAATAGGAAAGACCCGCCGATATGTCTCCCACCGACGCCCCTTCCTTTTGAGCCTGTTTAACTCTTGAGTTCATAAAAACGGTACATCTTGAACCCAGATCCACGGGGGATTTTGCTAAAAGTGCCTCTTTTGCAAAGTCCTCCACACTCATATTCAATGAATGGGCAAAGGTTTCAATAAAGGATCCGCATCCGGAAGAGCATGCTTCATTCAACATAATGCTGTCGATAACGCCATTCTTTACCTTTAAGCATTTCATGTCCTGACCGCCGATATCGAGTATGAATTCCACGCCGGGCAATATGGCATCTGCCGCCTTATAGTGTGCTATTGTTTCAATCTCTCCTATGTCAACCGCAAGAGCAGCCTTAATAAGCCCCTCACCATAGCCCGTAACTGTAGAATTTACAATTTTGGCATCCTTCGGAAGCAATCCGTAAATTTCTCTGAGGATTTTTACCGCCGACTTTAAAGGGCTTCCGTTATTGCTACCGTAATGGGAATATAAAATGGCTCCGGATTCATCTATCAATACAGCCTTAGTAGTTGTTGAACCTGCATCAATACCGAGAAAGCATTTTCCTGCATAAGCTTTAATGTCACGTCTCGGAACAGAATTATTTTTATGCCTTGTCCTAAAATCTTCAAGCTCCCTTTCATCCCCGAATAGCGGAGCAAGTCTTTCAACCTCATGAACCGTAACTTCATTTAGTACCGAAAGCTTGCTTGCCAGGGATTTAAAGGATATATGCTTCAAATCTTTAGATGCCAAGGCGGCACCCAAAGCAACATAAAGCTCCGCATTCTCGGGAGAAATCACCTGATGATCTTCAAGCTTTAAAGTTTCAACAAATCTTGCCCTAAGCTCCGACAAGAACTGTAAGGGACCCCCCAGAAAAGCAACATTTCCCCTTATGGGCTTTCCGCATGCAAGTCCACTGATAGTCTGATTTACCACCGATTGGAATATCGATGCGGCTATATCCTCTTTTGCCGCTCCTTCATTTATTAGGGGTTGAATATCCGTTTTGGCAAATACCCCACACCGGGCAGCAATAGGATAAATAACCCTGTAATTTTTAGCCATTTCATTCAGACCTGCCGCATCGGTCTTCAGAAGTGATGCCATTTGGTCTATAAAAGCTCCGGTTCCTCCGGCACAGGTTCCGTTCATCCTTTGCTCAATGCCGCCGTCAAAGTAGGTTATCTTTGCATCTTCCCCTCCCAATTCAATTACAACATCGGTCTGAGGAATAAAAGTTTCTATGGCCTTGGTACTCGCAATAACCTCCTGGATAAAATTCAGCCCAAGCCATTCCGAAACGGAAATTCCCCCCGACCCTGTAACCATTATCGTAATATTGTCGTCGGGAAAATTTTCATAAGCTTCTTCCAGAAGAGAATATATTGTTTTTCTTATATCTGAGTAGTGTCTTTGATACTTTCCAAATAATATTCGGTCACGTTCATCAAGTACAACTATCTTTACAGTCGTCGATCCAACGTCCAATCCTATATGCAATAATCTATTCATAGCTAACACAGCTCAATTAGCTGCATTCACGCCCCTTTCAAAATACATATTAACCCGTGGCAATCAAATTACAATTATTGTTGTTCTATATGGCAATACTCCAATCAGTTCTTCTTTGTCCCAATATTGTTATTAAAAAATATGCATCAGGTTAATAAAATTATTATCCTAATATATAATATCACATCAGGTTCCACAAGAACATTATTTACAATTATTACAAAAGCTTAGGATTTAAGCATTTTAAATCGGTTTATTAAAAAAGAGTATTACTTCATTTAAAAATTAATCCAGAAATCCAAAACTTTTAAAGGGATAAAACCTAAAAAAGGCCTTTCCTCCTACATCTTTTATGCTTACAGGTCCAAATGTTCTGCTGTCCTTGCTTTGACCCATCAACCTATTATCCCCCAGCACATATATATGACCCTCGGGAACGGTTACTTTGCTATATTGAGGATCTACATCCAAGGTTCCCAAAGAATCGACATTAATATAGTCCTCTTCAAGTACAACACCGTTTACGTAAACTCTTCCGTCTTTAATTTCCACTTCATCCCCTTCAATACCGATTATTCTTTTAATAATCGGTTTTCTCTCCATTTCCAGGCCAGGGTAATCATTTATAGTTACTATATCACCTCTATCCAACATGCCAAACCTTGGACTTATCTTTTCAATGATTATGCGGTCATGATCGTGAAGTGTTATTTCCATTGAACTGCCGCTGACAATGGTTATTTGTGCTACAAAATTAACTATAAACAAACCTATCAGCACTGCAAGAACTATGTGCAGCAACCAATCCAATGCTTCCTTTATAAAGGGTTTTTCTAACGTAATAATACCTCCCTTTGTATCAAATATACCAATTTTTTTAAAACTCTATATTAATAAATTCTACATAATATGAACTTATTTTTCAAGTGGGCTGATTTTTGCGAGGTTCGAGTTGAAAAAAATGGGATGTCAACAGCTTATACATCCCATGCTATTCTTTATATACTTATAATAATCAATTTAAATATCAAAGATCCAGTTTTATATGCAGTTCTTTAAGCTGCTCCGGCTCAACACTGTCCGGTGCATTGGACATAAGGCATGACGCATTTTGTACCTTCGGAAATGCTATAACATCCCTTATGCTGCTTCTTCCGGCCATAAGCATTACAAGCCTGTCAAGCCCAAATGCCATTCCTCCGTGGGGAGGTGTACCATACTTAAAGGCTTCAAGAAGAAACCCGAATCTTGCCCATGCATCCTCTTCGGAAAAACCTAAAAGCTTAAACATTTTTGACTGCAAGTCCTGACTGTGAATTCTAATGCTTCCGCCTCCGATCTCGTTGCCGTTCAGTACCATGTCATAGGCTTTAGCTCTGACCTTGCCCGGATCGGTATCCAGCAATTCGATATCCTCATCCATCGGTGAAGTGAAGGGATGGTGCTTTGCCACATAACGTTTTTCCTCTTCATCATATTCCAGCAACGGGAACTCAGTTACCCACAAAAGCTTAAACTCCTTACTGTCCGTAAGCCCAAGCTTTCTTGCAATCTCCAGTCTCAGCTGTCCCAAGGAATCGAATACCACCTGGTCCTTATCTGCAACAAAGCATATCAGGTCACCGGGCTCGGCTTCAACCCTTTGCAAGATTGCATTCATCTCATCCTCACTGAAGAATTTTGTTATGGAGGATTTAAGGCCGTTTTCTTCTACAACTATCCATGCCATTCCTTTTGCCTTGTAAGTCTTAACCAGTTCCACCAGGGCATCTATTTCTTTACGTTTGAATTTTTCGCCACATCCCTTTGCATTTATTGCCCTAACACTTCCGCCGTCTTTTACGGCATCGGAAAACACTTTAAATCCGCAGTTTTCAACCAGATCCGATACATTTACAAGCTCCAGACCAAACCTGATATCGGGCTTGTCGGATCCGAACCTTTCCATAGCTTCCTTATAAGGCATTCTTAATAAAGGAGTCTCAATATCAACATTTATAGCTTCCTTGAACAATCTCTTAATAAATTCTTCATTTACGGAAAGTACATCATCAACATTTACAAAGGACATCTCCAAATCTATCTGGGTAAATTCCGGTTGTCTATCCGCTCTAAGATCTTCATCCCTGAAGCATTTAACAATCTGGAAATATCTATCGAATCCGGAAACCATCAACAACTGCTTAAATAGCTGAGGGGACTGGGGCAGCGCAAAGAATTTGCCGGGATGCACTCTGCTGGGAATAAGGTAATCCCTTGCACCCTCAGGAGTACTCTTGGTAAGCATCGGAGTTTCTATTTCCAAGAAACCTTTCTCATCATAGTAATCTCTTGCAATCTTAGAAATCCTATGCCTTAACATTAAATTTCTCTGCATATCCGGCCTTCTCAAATCAATATACCTGTACTTAAGCCTGGTGACCTCATTTACATCCGAATTTTCCTCAATATACATCGGAGGAGTCTCAGCACTGCTGAGTATCCTAAGTTCCTTTGCAATAATTTCAATCTCTCCGGTGGCCATCTCCGGATTTACTGCTTCAGGAGCCCTTTTCGAAACCACACCGCTAACTGCCACAACATATTCGCCTCTGACAGTTCCGGCTTTTTCGAAAATCTCAGGATCGCTTTCATCATTGTATACTGTTTGTATTATTCCGCTTCTGTCCCTTATATTTATAAATATAACTCCTCCAAGGTTTCTTGTTCTGTGGCACCAACCCATAACAGTAACGTTTTTTCCCACATCATTAATGCCCAACTCGGCACACATATGTGTTCTCTTTAATCCGCGAATTGATTCTCCCATTTATTTACACTCTCCCTTTTGAATTACATTTTTAAACGGTCTATTATTGTGTCAAGACTTATTTCTTTCTCTTCACCGGTTTTCATGTTTTTAAGCACTGCTTTGCCGGAATCAATTTCTTCATCGCCCAAAACAATGCAATACTTTGCCTGAAGCTTGTCAGCATACTTCATCTGAGCCTTAAGGCTTTTTCCCATCAAGTCCTTTTCCGCACTAAGGGATTCTTTTCTTAGCTCATACACCTTCTTTTCAGCATACTTATGAGCTTTTTCACCTATAGCGGCAATAAATATATCTATGCCCTTCGGTTGCGGAATTTCTATTCCCTGGTTTTCCATAACCATTAACAGCCTTTCGATTCCTATTGCAAAACCGATTCCCGGTGTAGGCTTACCGCCGCATTCTTCAATAAGGCCGTCATACCTTCCGCCGCCGCAAACAGTACCTTGGGCACCGATGCTGTCCGATACAAACTCAAATACGGTTTTGGTATAATAGTCAAGTCCTCTGACGATATTTTTATCAACGCTGTACTCAATTCCAATGTTATCAAGCCCGGCTTTTAATCCTTCAAAGTGATTTTTGCACTCTTCACAAAGATGATCGATAAGTGCCGGTGCTCCTGCAGTAATCTTTTTGCAGCCCTGTTCCTTGCAATCGATAATCCTGAGCGGATTCTTTTCAAATCTGGTTTTGCAGGTAGGGCACATATTTTCGAGATTCGGTCTTAAGTAATCCTTAAGCTTTTTGTTGTATTCTGCCCTACAAGCAGGACATCCTATACTGTTTATATTGAGCCTGACCTGGTTAATTCCCAATCTGTCGAACAGCAACTTCACCATGCTTATTATCTCGACATCTATAGAAGGTCCATAAGAACCGAAAGCCTCAACTCCAAACTGGTGAAACTCCCTGTAACGACCTTTTTGGACATTTTCATACCTATAGGCAGTAATGTTGTAATATAGCTTTACAGGCTGGGGAAGCGATGACATACCGTTTTCAATATAGCTTCTTGCAACTCCTGCAGTCCCCTCAGGCCGCAATGTTATACTCCTTCCGCCTTTGTCGGAAAATGTATACATCTCCTTTTGCACAATATCCGAAGTGTCCCCCACTCCCCGTTGAAACAACTCGGTATGTTCAAATACGGGGATACGGATTTCCTTATAACCATAATCCGAACAAATCTGTGCTATTTCCTTTTCAATATAATGCCACTTGTGAATCTCGGACGGTAGTATATCCTTTGTTCCTTTAGGCGCCTGTGTTAACATCATATACCTCCATTTTTTGAATATTCTCTTATTAATGCTCCGTGGGCATCGAGCTCCCATTGTGAAAATCTATTAATTAAAGCCTCCCGTCTGACAAGACGTCAGGGACGAGAGGCCTTTATTCCCGCGGTACCACCCTACTAGGCAACACTATCGTGTGTTTGCCCACTTTACATTCTTTTAACGCAAGAATCTGCGGATCAATCTAATCGTATGATAATACTTTCAATCAACCGGCTCACGGGGGTCTTTCTCCAACCTATTTCCTTAAAAGTGCTTGCAGTCACGGCACTTTCTCCCTTAAAGGCAGTATTGGTTACTTCTCCCGTTCATAGCTGTTAAACACAATATTAAATTCAACTTTTTTTACACATTCAAAAGTTAAAATTATTGCTTTTATTTTAATTGTTCTGGCGGGAATTGTCAATATCCCATGAAATTATTATGTTATTTGCATCCTATTACCCCTTAACATTTTCAATAATTTTCTTGAGTTCTTCTTTAAGAGTTTTTTCATCTTTAACAAGTAAAAAATTCTTTCGTCTTTGTCTCTTTAATATCTCTTTTTGATCCATTGTATCAGGACTTATTTCCAATTCATCTTCGCTTATCTCAATTCCATTCTTTGCGAATAGTTCTAAATTCTTAGGAACATCATAACCGTCTTCGCTTTTGATAAATATTAAATTTACCGGATTAGTCAAAACATAATCAGCGATCTCATACGTTTTTGCAACATCTTCAGCCATAGGTTTAACTTTTGAAAAGAAAACTATGCACTCTTCATTTTCATTTATTTCAATCAATTCTTCCGTCCAGCAATATGAATTCGCATCAGTAAAAGCTTTTAATGATGCTCCTTTCTTTATATCATTGTCTACACTATAATATACTTCATCTACACTAAAATCAATAACTGTAAAATATAACTCGGGAACCTCAGGTGGAATTTCAGGTATTTCTTTTGTATCCATAATAAATTCTTTTTTGATTTTAGAGTAACTTTAGCTATTAGATCTGCGTAAGATACGGAAGTTGCTTCATCCCATACTGCATATTTAGAATGAGAAATAATATATTCCTCGCTAGGTGTTACTTCTTTTAAATTTTGCATATTACTTACTATCGAACTATTATCCGCATTAACCGAATTTACTTTCTGTTTGTCACAAGCGGACAAAACACTAACAGCGCAAGCCAATCAATAAGCCTTTTTAAACATCTCATAAACCCCCCGGATTTTCTATTATTAGTTGCGAGTCGTCTTAGTGAAGTATCTATACCAATTTAATATAACCTCATAACTCTTCAGTCTCGCGACACCCATATTTTATGCTAATTTATAATACTTTCCAGAATAAATTATCATAAAACTGCTATAGATGTCAATATCAGACAATAAATTATCCTATATAGATATATTTGATTAAATTGTAAATCCGGAAAGTAACTAAGATTTATCGAATAATTTTAAAAATCTCTTTTTGAATATTAACCAAAAATCCTTTACGGCAAGTAAAAAACATCACAAGTCTGTGTCCAGGTTTTACATCCTCTGCTTCCACCCAGACCTTTTCTTTTGTCATAACGTTCCCAGTTTACTTAAAAATTACAGCATTATCAGTAATCATAACTAAAGGTAGAGCAATACCAACCAAAATTTCAATCTGAATACTATTTATTCTAATGGAATTCCAAGCTTGATAAATTCTTCCAGAGGAACAATTAAGCCAAAATCATTATCTACGTAAATTCCTTTTGGAAAGTCATTTTGTTTTAATATATCCTTCAAGCGTTCTTCTGATGTATACGTCATTATGATTATACGTGGATTCTTAAATGGAATTTTCTCTAATTCATCTTTTTCATACTCCATCAAAGTAGTTTGTGTTACATCATAATCATAAAATATATGATCTGTCCCAAAATCAACTAAAAATCTGTTTTCATCTACATCACAACATCTGATGCAATCCTTATGATTAATTGCTTTTATTATATCAAGACTGAAATTCTCATCTCCTATTAACAATATCCATTTCATTTGATTCACATCCAATAAATCTAGATTACCGGCTTTGAAATTTCTTGTACCCAATACAATTGCATTTTTTCATTTAAATACTATATTGCACAATGTGCCTGTAAAAACAGAAAATGTAACTACAAATAATAAATATATAATAAATTGTTTCAAACCTAGTATCGCCTTCAAAGCTCCAAGATTCGTTAATTTCGTCGAAGGTCCGGTTATCATAAATGCTGCCGCCGATCCCATACTCATGCCGGCATCCAGCCATTCCACCAGCAGGGGAATCGTTCCTCCGCCGCATACATATAGCGGTACACCGATCGTAGAAGCCATCAATATTCCAAATTTTTGCTCACTTCCAAACAAACGTGCAAATGAGTCTGCTGGAACATAGCGCTGAAACAGTACTGACAAAATGACCCCGATCAAAAAGTAACCACCGGTGGCTTTGATATTCCTGCCGATATTTTTGAGCAACCTTACAAGGACATTGGGATCGGTATCCCTGTTTGTCACATCTCCAAAGCTTTTAAAATTAAAAAAACTCTTCTTTCTATAAAATACATGGACACACAAACCGGCTGTTATACCGCAAAGCAGACATGAAAAAAAACGAATAAGCAATGCGGTTTTACCCAGAGCCATACTATATATCAATAACTGTGGATTGAGTAATATGGAGCTCATCATAAAAGCAGCCAGCCAGTCGTCCCGCATGCCTTTTTTTGAAAATGAAGCCGCAATAGGTATAGTCCCATACATGCATAACGGCGAAGCTATACCTAAAAGGCTTGCAGGTATGATACCAAGCAGGCCCCACCTGCTGTTCTTCATCCCAATGAAAGCCGAATGGATCTTCTCCTTGCAGAATACTGAAATGACAGAGCCCAGCAGGATACCGAGCACCCAGTATTTAAAAATCTGATTGAATAATACGGTAAAGTAATACCACAAATATGTAAACTCCCGGCTGAGTATATCAATCATCGATTACCTCCAATTTATACTTCTGAGTTCCCAGTCCGATTTCCTCTGCGTAATCGAGCGTATGCGTACCATTCATTAATTTGATACGTCTTCTTAAGCTCGCGCTCTTCTCTTCATCTGCCGCAAAGACCTGATCTACACAAGCCTTGTCAAGTGCGACAGGATCAAGCGAGGCCAGTATCCCGATATCCTCCAATTGCGGGGAGGCCGGATTTGAATTACAGTCGCAGTCTATGGAAAGATTGTTCATAACGTTGATATACAAGATATTTTCCCCGGCATAATCAGCGACTGCTTTTGCCGCCTCAGCCATGGATTCAAGGAAATGGTCCTGTACGTATCCTCCGTACAGCCAGGAGTTGGTGTCGCGAACTCCGGCGTTATGGATCAGATTCTTTCCCTTTTGGGATGAAAAACCGATGGACATATTTTTGATCGCTCCTCCGAAGCCTCCCATTTCATGACCCTTAAAGTGTGAAAGAACAACAAAGAAATCATAGTCTTTAAAGTGAGACCCTACCAGTGCTTCTTTAAGATGCTTTCCGTTTTCTATAGGCAAGCTGATTTCAGCTTCCGCATCCATAATATCCACCGATGTATAAGCGGTAAATCCATGATCCTTTGCAGCTTGCATATGCATCGCAGTTGTTGCACGAAGTCCGCCGTAGGCAGTGTTGCAATCCACAAAAGTACCGTTTACCGAAAGTACAAAATCCTTTATCAGATCAGGATTCAGATAGTTATGTCCTCCCGGCTCACCCATATGTACCTTTATCCCGACTTTACCCGTAGCTTGCCGGCCTAAGGCCTCATATATCCGTATCAAGCCCTCCGGACTGATATCCTTTGTCATGTAGACAATCGGCTCTTCCTCCGGCAAGGTCTTCGAACCGGGTTTTGATGAGGGTTCTGTGTTCTCAGCCGTCTCTTTGCCATCAGTGGCTCTTTCGTCTATTATATTTTGATTTGGATTATCAACTTCAGAATTCTTTGGTGTACATCCGGATACGATTGAAAAAGCCAGCACTATCAAAAGTGCAATTATTCTACTTCGTTTCACTGTACATTCCCCAGACATTTTGACATATGTCATTATGACATATTATAACTTAATTGAGTCTTCCTGTCAAGAGGACTAGTTTGATCCGGACAACTACCGTTCATTTTCTTTATCCAGTTCCTGCAATATATCCACTACTTCGTTACACCAATCGATATATGCTTTTGCTATCAACTGGCCATGTCGCAGAGTTAAATAGCTGTAATAGTCCTGCAGCTTATCAATGGTTTTCAGGTTGAAATACTCCGAAATGTTGTTATAGGTCTCCAGATGTCTTTCCTTTACTGCCTTGAAGTCGTTAACCATTTCGATATTCTTGCTTATCGGCCGTATGCTTCCGAAATATAGTCTCAAAAGGAACTCATTATGAGGATAATCCGTCTTGTCAAGCCACTCCCTCAATACCGCATATCCCTGGTCTGTTATGGAATAAACCTTTCGATAGGGTTTTCGATCACTTTTTTCAACTCTATAACTTGCGTTGTTCTGCTGTAGAAGCTTTTTCAATACAGGATAAATCTGACCATTGCTGATCTTGTAGAAATACCCTATCTCATTTTCAATTTTCTTTTTAATTTCATAACCTGAACACTCGCCAAAGCTGAGTATCCCTAAAATTACGTAATAACTGGTGTTATCTTTCATAAAATGCTCCTTTGAGTTATTTACAGTAACCTGTACCTTGTATACTATAAGTCTACACAATCGGTGTCGCAGATAATCTCTTTTTATCCTTCCAATATTTTCTCTTAAAATATTAACATATTTATACAAGGTCATGCAACTTGAGTAGGTTTAAGTAATTTTACGGAGCAGTAACAGTATACATTACCTTTTATGCTGTCTCTAACATTTGATTATTGACATTGTCAAATAATATTACATAGTTTTAACATTTAACTCGATATAATTTTCGAAGAAATAAATACACCAGCATTGTTTCATTAATATTCATTTAAATTGTTAATATACTATGAAATAATTACGGAATAATAAACACATATTCACTGTTGGCAAAGGTGATTATATCATTGTTTTTTATCTCATACTCTTTATTGCTGGTCAGTCTTTTAGCATTTACAAAAGTACCGTTGAGGGAATTTAAATCCTTAACATAATAGTGCCCATTTCTCGATATTATCTCCGCATGCACTTTTCCGACAGCATTGTTCTTGCTTATATAATCTGCTTTCCCCGGCAGTCTTCCGATAATAAAGCTGGGCTTGTTAATAATTATTTTTTCATTGGCATTACCGTTTTTCCCCTCAAGATAAGCATATGCTCTTTCACTTGAATTCAAAATCACGGTTTTATTATAATTATCCGGTTCAATTACAACCGTTCTGTCTGGCGCTTCGAATAGATTAATTGGAAAGGATTGTCCCCGGCCACTTCCGTGCTTTACATCCTCAACCAAAGGACCGTTTTTTCTTTCGGGCATGATTACAGGTTTTTTATTATCTCCTCTAACCTGCTGTTTGTCAACTGCAACAGGTTCTTTACTTTTAGAAATGCTTTCAACTTTATTCTTTTCCACCAGTAATGATTTCCATACCAGATAACTTGCAGCACCGGCAAGTATACCGACACCGATCATATTGATTGCAGGATCATTTTCCAACGAATCCATGACCCCGGATGTAAGAAGTGCAATCGAACAAATTAAAATGATTGTCTGAAGTATACCGCCAATCACTAAAACACCGGTTTTATACCTCATTTTAATTCCCGTTTCCATTGGTCGGATTGCGGAATTATTATTTTGGGGATTGGGAATTAAAGCATTTGTCCGAGGTCCGTGTATTTTAGAATCCGGCATTTGCGGCCTTGGTACTTGAGGTTTTGGTACCAGCGGTTTAGGTATTTGTATTTTCCGATTCTGAGGTTTTGCCGGTTCAGGCTTTGTTATTGACGGCTTTTTAACTTCAGGTATTTCCACACGGGGTTTTGCTGTCTCAAGTCCCGGTATGACGGCCTTTTGATCAATATTATTTTGGAGTTGATTTCCGACATCGGGAAGATTTTTATCATACTGCACATAATCGTTTATCTGTGTCGGTCCGGGTTTTGCCTTTAATTCTTTCAAAAGGTTGTTAAACTCCAAAATATTAAAGACATCCGATTTCAATAAATATAAGATTCTTTGAATGAAGTTGTCATTGCTGTTCTCCTCGATATTTGCTCCGTACATAATAAAGTTTATTGTAAAGTTCTTAACGATATCATTTATATTTATGTCAAAATTCACAGGAAGGTAAACCAAGGCAACCTCCATATTGTCCGGATTTATATAAATATAATCTTTGCTTATGACAAATGACTTATCCGACAACAGGTAACCTTTAGAGTCAAGAATTGTTTTGGTGATATCAAAAAAAATGCTTATAAACTCATCCCTTTTTAGATTATTGCGTTTTAGATACTGAGACAGGGCCAACCTGGATGTAATATTATAGCGGAATTGATATTTTGAGTCTTTTTGTATGAGGCTAACAGGCAAAATATTTTTATTTGGATTGTTCTTTATCATTTCAATCTGATATGTAAGTACTTTTTCACCGGCATCGGCATTTACAATAAGGAAACTTCCTGACGCGTCGCTTTCATAACCGAACTCAAACCTTTCGAGGTATACATGGTCCATACATTTTTCCTCCTTGAATTATCAAGAAATTAGAAATATTTATCCGTATTCTATATTTTTCATATAAATGCAATTTGTAATCCTTTATCACACAATGCTTGTTTCAACCCTGTTCCTCTGTTTGCTCTTCTGTTTGCTCTTCTGTTTGTTCTTGAAGCTTTTGCCTTCCATATCCCTCTTTATAAATAACATCTATTGGAGGATCATTCTTTAATGCCTCACTTTTCAATTCTTCCAGCATCGCTTTTACCTCCTCTGTCAAAGTACCTTCAGGTATTACAATAATATAGGTTCTTGAACTGATTGCCTTGTTGTTCATTGTCTTAGATAAAAATGTATTGATTCCGGATCTTAAAGAACTCTTTGCCTTCTCAATATCTTTATAAGTACTGCAATCCATATTAATGCTTCGTACTTCATAGGCATCGCCGGTATCGGGATATCTGGACGGATATTTCTTCAATTCCTCCTCGGTTATGTACTTACCATATACAAAAGGTGCTTTATCCCAGATGGATTCCTCATCGGATGATGCATCATCGGAGCTTATCACCGATGCATCCCCATCCAGCCATCCCCTTACAGTTACCCTCTGTTCCATAGGAATTTCAGGAATAATATTTATTGGCAGCGCCATCTTTATTTTATATCGCACCACAATATCAATGGATTTATTATCAGTGAATATCCTGTTTTTAAAATTGAAGGCTTTTAACGGTTCTTCACCTTTTTTAACCGAAATATAAGCACCGGGAGTGCCTTCACTGCTAAGAATCCTATTGTCTATATATTTTGCCATAAAGAATCTAATAAGAGGTTCCGAAAGCTCACCTTTAATATTCTCATATCCTGCACCTACAAATAAAGAAGCAATGCTGATAAACTCCCTTTTAGGATCATCCTTGACCTCTTTTAAAACATTCATAACAGTATTGGCAGATATCTTGCTTTGTTCATACAGCTCCTTCAGTGACTCTACCTGCTCCGGATCTCCAGCTTCAAAGCCTCCTTCTAACGAATCCATAGCACTTTGTAAACTATCACCCATGGCATCAAAAGCCTCTAGCATCTGTTTTGTGTGATTGGAGGCTTTTTCCCCATATCTATTCAATTCTCCCGAAACCTCATTATTCAAATCCTGAAAACCCGAAACGGAATAAAGATAACTATAGGTCGCAAGCTCATTGGCAGCACCGTTTAATGCATACTGAACATTATTATGTATGTATACCACTCTTATAAAAAAGGCTATGGTTAAAAAAACACATATGAATATTGGCAACGAAATAGCTGCTTCCAATGTCAATGAACCGTTTTTGCTTTTCAAAAATTTCCCAACATTCCTCATTACTCTCACCCTATTACATATTAACCCTATTTCAGTACTTCTGCAGTTTAATTCGATTCTTTGCTTTTCTTTTCAAAAAAATGTTTGATTTCATTTATCTTTTCACCGTTTTCATCAACTTCGTAAATATATATTCCATCCATCAAAAAGAACGCAAGCACCATACCCTTACTTTCAGCATTCAGGCAATAAACAACTTCGGAAGTATCCAAATCTTTTAAAGTAGTCATATAATCATCTATAACGAGGCAATCCACACTGAAATATTGGGTTAAACTGGTCTCACGGTTTTTAAACATGGCCCTGGTTCTGTTATAAACAGCCAATGAATTACCTTTAGTGTAAGGATTTATAATATCCTCTTTATATTCACGCTTCAAATTCAGCATAACTCCTGCATAGTTTCCTGTTTCGAGAAAATTTGTTGCATCCGCAGCCTGTATTGCATACTGTAAAAAAGCCTCAGCATTACTCTTTTCAGGTTCCTTCTCTCCACATGCCGCAAGCAAAAGCAAGCATACAAAAGCAGTAAATACCGGTTTCAACTTACTCATATTAAAAATTCCCTTCAATTAAGTTATTTTAATGTACAAAAAATACGCAAATTTGCCTCCGCTTTTTAAAGTTAATTCCGTTAAAGTCACTTTTAGAAATCATATACTAATATCCCTTATACAGAACAGTATCAATCTTAATCCGCTTTCCGTCCTCAGTTCTCAAAGATTCCGGAATAAAAGGCTTTGATAAAAATAAATATTTAATCGAAACCGCTGCCTCAACCCGCATGTATGTATTGCAGTCCGACATCTTAAAAGAATCGTTTCCCGATGCCTTTCTCATATTTACCTGAATCAAGTCCGCCACCCTTGCAACCTTCTTATCGCTGTCCATAACTAATAAAAACAGTCTTAAATAATCGGTATATTTCATAGTCAGGAAAGAAGCTTTTAGACTGGTTTTCATTGTTTTTGAGTCCTGGGTATTTCCCAAAGAATCTATAAACTTGTTAATTTCCTCTTTTCCTTCTTTTGCAGCTTTTTGAAGGGTCTCTTTAAAGGATGCCACCAGTCTGGACTTATATTCCATGATTTTCTGCTTGATACTTAGCTTGACCTTGTTCTTTGCATCCTGAATGCTGTTAAAAATCAGGCTGTTTATTTTCTTACTGGTTTCTTCAACATTCAAGCCCGGTAGCGACTCTCCCTGTGAGACTATTGAAGTTAATTCTGCAATAACTTCTTTAAAGTTTCTCTCCCTATATTGATTGAATACATCAGTATAGTCAGTACCTATTATTTTATCAGGAAAGAAGCTTCCCAACGTTTCTTCTTCAAGTTCTCTCATCTTTTTAATTAACAAGTTATGAGCTTCATTTCCGATTTGATTCATAATTTCTCCCAATTCACCGTCAACCCTTACAGTTAGAGTATCCTCGACATCTTCAAAAATATTATCTGCCGAATAAGTGTTTTCACCAAAAGGATTCTCTATACCGGCAAAAGCCTTGTCAACCAATAAATCTATTTTTCCATCAATATAATCCCAAACAGTTGTACTGGCTTTGTCTAAGAAAGATTCCACTTCATTCTCAGCATAGTCAATTGCATTGTCAATTGCTGATTTTGCGTGTTCTTTTGTTTGATTGATAGATTCTTCCGAAATGGTTTTTGCAAGTCCGTCAAGATCAGTGATCCATGTGTTTTTTGTCTTAAGTATAGGGATACTTTCCCCTTGTAAAAGATAGTATGTATCAAATAAGGATTCCGCCATAGCCCATGCCAGCATTATGAAGGTATGAACAATCAGCACACCAAAACCGGACCATCCCGCAATATAATTTGCTTGCAACCAAGCTGTATTATACTTCGTGCGATCGGTATATATTGCTATGGTATTCAACGCAAACCTCACGAGAGTTATCTGTGCCTTAATAGCCAACAAGTTTGTGGACTCATTCTCACTTCCCCATAAAACATATTCGACATCAGCATTATTTTTATCAAAAAACACCGGTCTGTTTTTCATTGGCTGTCCCCTCAGATCCAAATCCTTTTCCAAATCCGTAGTGTAATTTACAAAATTACCCATTATATATTCGTCAATGAAGATCTCATCCCTTAAATCACTAAGCCCATCAACAAACATATCGGAAAATTGAGAAATAATACTTAATCCGTTTTTGGAAAAACCGGTATCCTTTCCCGAAAAAGAAGCATCTTTAAGGCTAATATCCTTTATATCTCCCGTATCTTTCGACAATTTCTGTGAACTGAAATACTCCAATGACCCTATAATTTTAAGAATCGAATCAATATATTCCTTATCTTTTCCAATTTCCTCAAGTGAAGTTCCTACATATCCTTTTTTTGACGGAACATCTTCAGGCATTTTCTTTTCGCTTTCTTTTATTTCTTCTTCATCTTGCGGTCCACCGTTTTTTACAAAGTCTTTTACCGAATCTCTCGGGTCCTTCTCACCATCCTTCGGACCGTCGGAAATTATTCCCTTATCCTCATAATAATCAATGGGATTGTTATTAATCTTACCGTTGTATTCTCCTATTTTGGCCGTTACCAATGCAATATTAAGCCTTTCGCGGATTTCATCAATATCCGGAACCCGGCCGTCAAAATCGCTTAAGCCAAGCTCATCCATCTTACCGTTATTTATATAATTTTCCAAATCCTTCAGTATACTAATGTTATGCTCTACTTGCGTTATCTTGGGATTTAAATCCTCCGTCGAAATCTTTTCTTTTTTGCTCCCAAGGTCAACCCTCACGGAGTTTGAAAACTCGTTGGTTTCCCCTTTAAGCCCTTCATTGATTCCGTCAATCATTTCAACCGTTTTTTTCGAATCATCTCTTATGCTGACAAGTGCATTTTTAGACTTTTGAGCTGCATTAAAAGTCTTGTCCAAATAATTTAGCAATGTGGTTTTAATTTGCTCTATCTGAGATTTTTTAGTTTTTAACTCCTTTTCATAGTTTTCAATATTCGATTTTATACCAGGTACGGAATCCTCCAAATCTTTAATTAATGCCCTAAGCTCGTTAATTCTCCGGTTTTCTTCCGAAGTATCTTCTTCTGCCTCCTCTGTATTTCCGTCTTCTGAGTTATCGGCACCTTCTTTACCTTCCGAATCACCGGTATTCTCTTCTTTCTTCTTACTTTCTTCTTTCTTTTTTTTGATTTCCGCTTTCAGCTCATCAATTTCCCTCTCATATTCTTCAATTTCAGCTTCTATGTCCTTTATCAGAGCCTTTTGATTCTCAATTTCTTTTTCAATTTTTATTTTCTGCAAAACATATCCGGCTGCCGTTTCTAATTGGTTGGATATATTGAAATCGGTAGAAAACTTATTTACCGTTACCATATTATCCGATGCGGTAATTTGATTTTCCTTTATGTCAGAAAGTTTTTTGTCAACATCAATTTTCTGCGATAAAACATCTGCCTGTTTTTTAAAATCCTTAAAAGTAAGAAATTTATCCATAAGACCTTCAGCTAACTGCTTTGGCGCCCTATATTTCATATACTCCAGTATCTGAGCCCTCAGCACCTCAGGCTCTGACAAGTTATAGATAGGTTGAACCTTTAATTCTTCAATCTCATAATCATACAAATCCAATGGGGGCAGAGTGTCATCGCCAAAACCGAAAAAGTCCAAAACCGCACTTCCCGTTTTGGAATCGTTTATAAAATTCCATAAGGATTCACTCTCGCTATCGTTTTCTTTTGTATCAGCTATCATAAGAGTTCTCTCAAGATAATAAGTAATCTCATCTTTTAAAAGTTCCGGGTCATCTCCGGCTAAAGCCATGAGTCCATAAAGCTCTTTCAATAAATAGTTATAGTTTGCCAATGCAGATTTAGCCGAGCTGTCTAAAGCACTCTCCATTTGTGTTGTTGCTGATTTTACACGCGTTCCTTCCACCAGAACACTTGCCAGTACCATCATTGCCAAAAGTATTATGCAAAGAAAAATCGATATGGCTCCCTCGTTTTTTTTCATAATCCTCAAAGTACATCAGCCCCCTTTATTAGCCTCTGACTTATCTTCAATGAAGCCTCTTACCTTGGAAAAAATATTGGCAAATCCTTCTCTTATATTGGTAACAGCTTTGCTTCCCTTATTGTTAAAAAGCTTGTTATCTATTTCTTTCACAACATCAACGGCAAAATCAGTGGATCTTATAAATTCAACCGGTTCGTTAATAACGGCATCCGAATGAGCTTTTATTTTAATTGTATTCTTAATTCCAAAGGCCTTTAAAAACGACGCAAAAGGATTTTTATACTCTGCTGTAACCGTAACCCTTATTTTTTTATAAAATATATAGTCCTCCACCATATCGGCAGTTGCTTCCACATTAACAGGCTCACCTAGAACAGAGTCGCAATATACAAGATATTTTGTGTATTCTTCAATTTTTGATTTTTTTACATGCCTTGCCGAATCCGACTCCCAAATTCTCCAGTAAAGGCTGACATCTTTCATCCGGTCTTTTGTAATTTGTCCATAGATCATATCTTTAGCAGGATAGTTCCATATTTCAGCCCCGCGCTGCGCTGTCCTGTCAGCAATGGACTGGATACAGAACTGTTGATATAAAAATTCCCCAATCATAATTAATGCGAGAATGCTTATTATCACAACCGGTACAACAATGCAGGCCTCCACCGTAAAGCTTCCCTTATTATCCTTTATTTTCCCAAATATTAAATGCATCATATAAAACGTACCTCTACCATTGAATATTCTTTTAGGAACGCATATTTTTAAGTAAAGAAAAATGCGAAAGAAACGTTGTAAGCCAAAATTAAAAAGATCTATTAGGGCATATTTTTCATATGCCCTAATAACAATTTGATTTGCTTCCTCCTATAGTCCTTCCGTAACCTCATCCTTGACACCGTCATTGAATATTTTCCCTACTATTTCTTTTACAAAGTTATATATTGCTTTTCTGAAAATAAGAGCAATTGCAACTAAAACCGCAACAATTATTACTACCTCAACTGTTCCCATTCCGTCTTCTTCTCTGATAAAATTCTTTATCAAGCCAAGCAAATACCTCACCCCCCTTCAAAAATTACATGCTGCTCATCAAAGCTAATACTGCAGGTGTGGCAACAATCAGAATTATTGCAACAAACATAAGCAGCATTGGAAACAGCATCTTTGTTGATGCCTCTTCTCCCAACCTCTTTGCCGCATGCTTTCTCATCTCCCAGCATTCCGTTGCCTGAAGCCTTAAAATTGGTATCATTTCAGAGCTTCCTTTGCTGAGATTTTGCAAAACCACCGAAACAAATTTCGTTATTTCCGGTATCCTACATCTTTTTGCAAAATCCTCAAATGCAGTTATTTGAGATTTTCCGCCTCTGATGTCGGCAAGTACCGTTCTTAGCTCGTTATATAAAGGAGTATCTTTTTTGCTCTCGGTTATAATCTTTTCCCATGCCCGAGACATGGTCATTCCGGCATTAACCAGAAGGATTAGTTTATTTAGAAAATCGGGAAAATCAATTTGAATGCTGAGCCTTCGTTTCTTGACTTTTTCATTAAGTTCATTGTCAGTTAAATATACAACTGCCCCCAGTACTAAAACTCCGAATATTATATAGCCAATATCCAATTCGTCCACAGTAATACCTGCAAAAACAATAATCAAAAGTACCACCAACAAAAGCGTAACCTTATTGGCCATATGAACCTGGAGATAATACAGAGAATACTTTGCTTCTTTCAATTCTGCCAATTTAGACTGCAACATCCTGTCATATTTCGAAGAATACTTGTATTTAATTTTATCAAGGATAAAGAACCCCACCGGCAATAAGCTTTTTAATCTGTATTCCTTTTTATCCAGCGGTTCAATATAATCCTTGTATTTGTTCTTTGACAGAAAAAACAACGCCAAGAGAATTATTGAATATACTATAAATACTATAATCATTCCAACCTCCATATCAGCTACACATTAATATCCATAATTTTCACCGAAATAAAGTAACCCACCGCAATTACAACCATCGCTATCGTCATAACTATCCTGCCAATAGGTGTGTTAAATACCGGAGCCATATAGTCGTCAGTGGTAGCCGAAAGTAAAGCTATAATAAATATAGGCATTATAGATAAAATCTTCTGTTCAAACTTTTTTGACGAAAGTATTGTATTTATCTCTTCTTTTATCTCAATCTTGTCATTTATAATATTGGAAGTATTGCGCATTACACTTACCAGGTTTCCTCCTGTTCTTTTACATGTTTGAAAAACGTCAAAAAAGTTTTCTATATCCTCAAGATGAGATCTTTTTGAAAGATCCTCCAATGCACTCTCAACAGTCTCATTCATTTCGATTCGCCTTACTATTAGCTCAACTTCCTGAATTATGTATGTTTCAGGAGACGGATACAAAATGGATAAATCCTTAATGGCCTCTTTAAATGCGGATTCAATGGATTTACCGGCAATCAGCGAAGAGGAAAGGGAATATAAAAGATCCTTAAATTGAAGATTCAATTCATTTTTTCTCTTTTTTATTATCTCCTTTGTCCTCATTTTTGGATAAAATAAAGCAAAAGGAGTCAATAACAAGGACAAAATTATGCTGTGGTAAAAAACAAAGGCAATGATAAAAATAACCGCAGCAGCTGCCATAACATATAAAACCTTTTCTAACGGCTTCATTACGTATACATCGTAATCAATTAATACATCCTTCTGCTCCAAAGACTTTGAATTATTTAAATCAAAACCCATTTTTCCTTCCTCTTTTCCTTAGGTTTATGGTTTTTAAGGAATACGCCAATGCTGAACTTCCCTCGAAGCCTCCAAGCTTTAAAATTCGTCCGAAATACCTGCCATTTTAAACTTCCATTTTCTGACCATCTCGTTTTTTGTTCTTTTAAGAGAACCGATAATAACCTTTTGGGGTGTTTCTCCTTCTTCCTCGAACACATAAAGGGGATTTAGAATTATTTCTCCGTTTTCATATCCTGCTATCTCGGTAATCTCCATAGTCCTTCTTGTTTTATCCCTCAATCTTGCAAGATGTATAATTATGTCTATCGCCGAAGCTATCTGCTGGCGTATGGCTTCTAAAGGCATCGAAGAACCGCTTAATACCATCGTCTCAAGCCTTGAAAGCATATCCTTTGGGGAATTTGCATGTCCTGTGGAAAGAGAACCGTCATGTCCTGTATTCATTGCTTGAAGCATATCCAATGCTTCCGGTCCACGTACCTCTCCGACGATTATTCTCTCCGGCCGCATTCGAAGGGATGTCTTAATCAAATCCCGGATTGTTATTTCTCCCTTTCCTTCAGTATTGGCATTTCTAGTTTCCATTTTAACAATGTTGTCGAGCCCGATTATTTGAAGCTCTGCAGAATCTTCTATGGTTATAATTCTCTCATCTTTAGGAATGAAATTGGAAAGAGCGTTTAAAAATGTGGTCTTACCGGAGCCGGTACCTCCGCTAATAAATATGTTGTACTTAGCCCTTACCATTCTGTTGAGTACATCTGCAACTTCTTCAGTAATTGAACCGTATTCAATCAGCTGATCTATTGTCATCGGTTTTTCGGGAAACTTTCTGATAGTGACAATGGGCCCGTTTAAAGCTATTGGCGGCAAAACCACATTCACTCTCGAACCGTCCTCAAGCCTGGCATCTACTATCGGAGAAGACTCATTTACAGTTCGGTTTACTTTTGATACCATGGTTTGAATTACATCCTCAAGCTTTCGGCGGTTCTCAAATCTGACATCCAACCTGTATGTCTTGCCGTTTTTTTCAATAAATATCGTGTCGGGACCATTTATCATAATTTCAGTAACACTTTTGTCGTCAATGATAGGCTGAAGTATGTCCAGTCTTCGCATAGAATTAAAAACATCATCAATTATTTCCTTCTTTTCGCTAATACTTAAGTAAAGTTTTCCGGTCTTTTCAAATACTATATTGGTTATCAGTTCTTTAATTTCATCATCCGAAAAATCTTTTCTTAAGTCAATTGTATCCTTTATCTGCTTTTTTACCTCATTTATGAGTTCCACTCTTTCTTCCAACTTCATAAAATCACCTTATTCAATTACTTCTCAATGGTAAGCCTGTGAACTATTTGATTTACAGAGTTGCCCATCGGATTGTTTAAATCCGTAAGATATTGTGTACCAAGACTTGCATCCAAACCTTTAATATACGGTATATGCAGAAAAGCAGTTTTACCGTTCAGTTCAAAATTAACCAAATTAGAAAGGCCGGAATTTACACATTTATTCAGTATAAGTTCTGTCTTCTCCAAAAAATGTATACCTTGTCTTTTGTTCAGTATTTCATATCCTTTCATTAGTATATCCAGTTTATATTTCGAAACCGTATCGAAAGGCAGAACATAATATACCAAATCACTGTATTCCAGTATTGAAATGTTTATACTGCTCAACTCAGAACTGACATCAATTATAACCGCATCATAACATCCCATTTTTTTAAGCTGATTTACAAGCTTCTTTACTTCATTAGGCGTTAACTCATCGATATCAAAAACATTCTCGGAAGGTAAAAAATAATGTACTCCCGTTGAAGAATCTATAGATCTGCAGCCTTCAATTTTAAGAGAAAGATTCTTATTGTTATCTTTCAGATAATACAAAATATTAGAAAAGTTCTGACCATTACCGGATGAATCAAAATAAGCAGTTGTACTGGGGAATTTTTCTAGATTGAGATAAAAGATATTCATATTATTTTGTGCACATCTCACACTTGTACCAATAGCCAAAGTAGACTTGCCGGCTCCTCCGCATGGTGAATAAAAGGTAATTACCTTGGTACGCTTATCGCCGTCCTCGGTATAAACCTCATAATTGCTTGTCTCGGAAAAAATATTTAATATGCTGCTTACCAGCTTGTCCCCTGTTTGATACTTGCTTATTATTTTAAAGTTTTTAATATCTTCCGAAATAACCCCGGCTGATAATACAATCGGTGTAACCACCTTTTCAAGGTTAAGATCCTTTGAGCAAAACTCAGGACTTATGAGAAGAATATCTATCCGCTCAGCTTTTTCAATATACTCATTAAAGGTTTTTTCATTTGAAAAGGATTGAACATAGAACCTGTTTCCGTACTTAGAATAGAGAAAGTCAACCAGCATGTCCAGATAAGATTGATCCTTATCTGCAATAACCAGATTCAGAGTAGGCATAAACTTCCCTCCTACTTTGGCAACGCCAAAACAAAGAAAATAATAACCTTATCACAGAAATTTGTACTTCAGTAACGAAACTTTAGATAAGTATATTATACTACAAAATTATACACAATGCTACATTTTCTATTGTATTTTACATAAAACATTCACATATACTATTGCAAAACCCTTTAAAACCAAGGTAAAATAAACATTTCGATTGCTTTTTATTTTTCCCGTTTTTTATCAATAAAAGCTCGGGACATCGAGTCCCTTCGCTTTTGCCTCTTTCATTTCATTCCAAGAGGCCAATAAAAGCTCGGGACATCGAGTCCCTTCGCTTTTGCCTCTTTCATTTCATTCCAAGAGGCCAATAAAATGCCCGGATTAAAACCCGGACATTTATTATCTACTGTTATTAATACACAAAACTATTTAATTATTATTCTTTCAAAGGATTACCTTTAGCATCTGTTGTTATAAAGTTTCCGGTAAGTATTAAAATTCCCTCTACTAAACCCCAGAGAGGTCCAACAAAAGATCCTACTCCACAAGTAATAATAGATACACCGAAAGTAACCGCAATTTGTATTATACCCATCATTGTATAACCCAAATAAAATCTGTGTATACCAAGTCCTCCGAGAAAAATACCCAGTAAGCCTGCCACTAATTTTGACTTTTGCTCACCACCGGCAGCAGCTAAGTTTACACCGCAATTGACACAAACTTGGGCACCTGCATTAGTGGATTGACCGCAATTGTGACAAAAATTATTACCGTTGTTCCTTGCCACACCACATTTCACACATATTGCCGCCTGATTATCCATTTCATTACCACAATTTCTACAATACATATTGGCCCTCCTTGTATTTAGGATAGTTAATAAAAAAACTTTTATCTCTCTTATATAATAATACTTTTTTATTCAAATATTTGCAATAGTAAATATTTTCCGTTATTTAACAATTTATAATAAAACTGCGTTTTCTATCAATCATTTCTTCAATGCGGTCAACATATTCCTCAACGTTCTTTACATTAAAAATCCTCTCAATCCGATTATTTTCAGGGAAGACAACCTTTGTTACAGCTCCTGCCCCTAAAGCTATTATCGTCTGTTTCTCCTCCATAATTTGAATATTATACATGCACTCATATCCCGGTTTGCTGTACCCTATGTTTTCAAGATTACCGAGCATATTTTTCTGCCGGTACAAATAATAGGGCTCAAGACCTATTTTTGTGATAAAATCATAAGCGTTATCCACGATTTTCGCTACCTCATTTTCTGATATCAGGCTATAGCTGTCCTTTTCCTCATTAAGCCTTGATGCTCTTTTTATTGCCATTGTATGAACAGTGATGCTTTCAGGAGCAAGTTCACCAATTTTTTCTAAGGTATATTTAAAACCCTCAAGTTTCTCTCCCGGAAGTCCTGCAATTATATCCATGTTTATATTGTCAAATCCTATATCCCTTGCGAGCTTAAAGGCTTCGACAATATCCTCGGCCGTATGGAGCCTTCCGATATTTCTTAAAACCTCATTATTCATGGACTGAGGATTTATACTTATCCTGTTTACTTTACTCTTTTTAATTATCTCCAGCTTTTCTCTATTGATTGAATCCGGACGTCCGGCCTCCAATGTATACTCTTTCATTTGCCCCATATCAAAAGATTCTTCAATGAAGGAAAGAAGTTCTTCAAGATAAGGTGCATCAATAGCGGTGGGTGTTCCTCCACCCATATAAATACTCTGGATTTTAAACCCTTTTGCATTCAATATTTCGCCTACACCGAATATTTCTTTTTTCAGGGCTTCAATATAGTTTTTTATGAAAGGGGCATATTTTTTGACGGAATTCGATGTAAAGGAGCAGTAAAGGCATCTTGTGGGACAAAAAGGTATCCCGATATAAATGCTGACCTTATCGGGTCCCGTACCGTCCAGTATATGCTTCTCTTTTTGAGCAATATTATACAAAAGCTCTGCCTTTTTTCCGGATACATAATAATAATCGGTCAATCTCGAGTAAATTTGCTCCCGGTTAAAACCTTTTTCCATCAACTCATGCACTATTTTGGCAGGTCTTATTCCCGTCAAAACACCCCAGGGCATCTTTCTTGCCGTGTACTGTGACAAAGCCTTGTAGAGCTGTCTTTTTACTTCTCTCTTTTTAATCTTTTTTACTTCGTATTCATCATCTGCAGAATGTATTGAAAATGTCTCATTTTCAGTAAATTTTACACTGCCGCCTTCTTCGAGCATAGTTTTTAATACAAATTGCCCGTCATTCTCTAACGAACTCTCCAAACCAGAGTACAAAACAAAACCCGGATTGTCCTCTCCGGGATCCTGATATTCTATACTTGTTTCTTCGTTTCCATAAAACAGCCTTATAACATCCTCTATTTCATATTTAAAATCATGACCTTCAAGCCTTATGTAAATTTTCATACCACTTTCACCAGCCTTCACGGCTTAACACCTTTTTATTAAAAACCTCTCTTTTCGGCTCCTATTGTGGTCGGTTCGCCATGTCCGGGATAAACAACAGTGCCGTCATCGAGGGTAAATAACTTTGTTCTAATTGAATTGAAAAGGGTTTCCATATCCCCGTCAAGTAAATCAGTCCTTCCAATACCCATTTTAAAAAGGGTGTCCCCGGTGAAAACTTTGTTTTCCGCTTTTATGCAAATACCGCCTGCAGAATGCCCGGGGGTATGTATTATTTCAAAATCGATTCCTCCGACCGTAAGTCTGTCTCCGTCATGCAATAATCTATCCGCCTTCTTGCATGCAACACCCAATCCCATGCCCAGGGCATCGTTTAAGGAAGGGTCCGTCAGTTTATCGGCATCATTTTCATGTATTAAAACCTCCGCCCCTGTTTTTTTACGTACTTCCTCCACTGAAGCCAGATGGTCAATATGTCCGTGGGTTATTATAATATATTTTATGGAAAGATTATTTTTCTTTGCGGCCTCTATTATATTATCCGAATCACATCCGGGGTCAATTACAACTGCCTCTCCTTTGTCTCCGACAATATAGCAATTCGAACCGAAAAGTCCATAGGGTATACATTCCAATATCATAATATCCTCCACTCAATCAAAAATTATAGCTTTTTAAATATTGTCCCAAAAACCGTCATTATCATATATAATTAAAACTCCTTCTTGCTGTCAAGAAGAATTGTAACCGGTCCGTTATTATTTATTTCAACCATCATTTCAGCCTGAAATTTGCCGGTCTCAACCTTTAATCCCAAATCCCTGCAAGCCGCTACAAACCTTTCGTATAGTTCTTGTGCCTTATTGGCTCCGGCTGCCTTGTCAAAACTGGGCCTTTTCCCTTTCCTGCAGTCTCCGTAAAGGGTGAACTGCGATATAACCAAAAGCTCGCCTCCCACATCCTTTAAGGAAAGGTTCATTTTTCCGTTTTCATCCTCAAAAATTCTTAGGTTTACAATCTTGTCTGCAAGGTATTCTAAATCCTTATCGGTATCATCGGCTCCAACACCCAAAAGAACCGTTAAGCCTTTTCCGATTTCTCCTACGGTTACACCTTCAACAGTAACCTTGGAAGACGTAACTCTTTGAACAACTGCTCTCATTACAATATCCCCTTTATATATTTTAAACTGAAATTATTGTCTGTTTCTGGTAACTTCAAACACTCCGTTAACCCTTCTTATCTTTTTAATAATTCTCTCAAGCTGTTCAGTATTTGTTATCTCAAGAGTCAGGTTCATAATTGCAATCTGGTCCTTGGTAGTTCTGGCATTCATCGCCTTAAGCGGAATCCTGAATTCCCCGATAACATTGGTTATATCCATCAAAAGTGCAGTCCTGTCATTGGCCATTACTGTGATATCCGCCTTATATGCCACATTGGTTGAAGTGTACCAGCTTACCTCAATAAGCCGGTTGTCACCGTCTATGTTATTTGTAACATTTATACAATCCTTGCGGTGTACCGACACACCTCTTCCTCTTGTGATATAACCTATAATATCATCACCAGGAACAGGATTACAGCATCTTGAGATTCTGACGAGACAGTTATTTATTCCTTTCACTATAACACCGTTTTCAGGAAGACATTTCGCAGCAGTTTTCCTTTTCTGTTCAACCGTCTCCTCCATATATTCAGGTAATTCATCCGGCTTGACATTTTTTCTGTATTCTTCTTTCAGCCTGGAGATAACCTTATTGGCAGTAAGGCCGCCATAACCTATTGCCGCATAAACATCATCCAAAGAGCTAAAGGTATATTTTTTTAATATTATATCTATCCATTCGGGCTTAAAGAGTTGATTGTAGGTAAGTCCTTGCTTTTTCAGCTCCCTTTCAATCGTCTCCTTACCCCTGATAATATTTTCTTCTCTTTTTTCTTTTTTAAACCATTGATTAATTTTATTTCTAGCCTGAGAACTTTTGACGATTTTCAACCAATCACGACTTGGACCATGTACACTGGAAGAGGTTAATATTTCAACAATATCTCCGTTCTTTAAGACGTATTCAATAGGAACAATCTTGTTGTTCACCTTTGCGCCGGACATCTTGTTTCCGATAGCACTGTGAATGTAATAGGCAAAATCTATCGGTGTTGAGCCGGCAGGAAGACTGATAACGTCCCCTTTGGGAGTAAAAACAAAAACCTCATCGGTAAAAAGGTCTATTTTCAAAGTTTCAATAAACTCATTGGCATCCCGCATTTCCTTCTGCCACTCTAAAAGCTGTCTCAACCATGCCAGCTTGTTGTCCGATTTTTCATCCGCTATTCCGCCTTGCTTATACCGCCAATGAGCTGCTATTCCCACTTCAGCTACCTTATGCATTTCCTCCGTCCTAATCTGTACCTCAAAGGGAATGCCTTCATGCCCGATTAAAGTGGTGTGAAGGGACTGATACATATTAGGCTTCGGCATGGCAATATAATCCTTAAACCTGCCGGGCAAAGGCTTATATATCTCGTGTACAAGTCCCAGCACAGCATAGCAGTCCTTTACCGATTTTACTATCACCCTTAAAGCAAAAAGGTCATAGATTTGATCCAAGGTTTTGTTTTGCTGAACCATCTTTCTGTAAATACTGTATAAGTGCTTGGGTCTTCCCTCAATTTTTGCCCATATTCCAATCTCGGAAGTTTTCTCCTTGAGAGTTTCAATTATTCTTGCAACAAAGGCCTCTCTCTCTCTTCTTTTCTGAGCTATTTTGTTTGCCAAATCGTAATAAGCCTTTTCATCTAAATACCTAAAGCTTAGATCCTCAAGCTCCCACTTAATCATGGATATACCAAGCCTGTGGGCAAGAGGGGCATATATCTCCAAGGTCTCCTTTGCCTTTTCAATTTGTTTTTCGGGTGACATATACTTGAGGGTTCTCATATTGTGCAAACGGTCAGCCAGCTTTATAAGTATAACCCTAATATCCTTTGCCATTGCAAGGAACATTTTCCTCAAATTTTCGGCCTGGAGCTCTTCCTTTGAGGTATAAGGAATCTTACCCAGCTTGGTTACTCCATCCACCAATCTGGCTACTTCATCTCCAAACTCCCTCTGAATCTCCTCATAGGTACAGGTGGTATCCTCTATTGTATCATGGAGTATGCCTGCAACAATGGCTGTACAATCAAGCTCCAAATCAGCCAGTATATTGGCAACCTCCATCGGATGCACAATGAAAGGATCCCCGGAAACCCTTTGCTGCCCCTGATGAGCCTCCATTGAGATTTTGTGCGCCTTTTCAATTAGTTTAAAATCGCAGTTTGGGTTATACTTTTCTATTTTTTTTATAAGCCGGTTATAGCCATCACCCATAAAAATTCCCCCAAGTTAATCCCGATTCATATCAAAGATTTAGTATTGTACAATGGACTCAACGTTATAACCTTTTAACCTGTCCCTTCCATTCAAGAACGTAAGCTCAACAAAATATACTATTCCCAATACTTCTCCTCCGAGCTGTTCAACCAGTTTGATGTTTGATTCCGTAGTTCCGCCCGTTGCAAGGAGATCGTCAACAATAACAACTTTCTGTCCCTTTTTTATTGCATCTATATGCATCTCCAGAATGTCCGTCCCATACTCAAGCTGATATTCAACGTTGATGGTTTTGTATGGTAGCTTGCCTTTCTTTCTAATCGGTATAAAGCCTTTTCCCAAAGCATATGCCAGAGGAGTTCCGAAAATAAAACCCCTTGATTCCGGTCCTACAATTAGATCAAAGTCACCTAAGGACTCAATCTTTGCTTTCATCGCATCAATACATTCCTTTAACGCTTGGGCATCCTGAAGCACTGTTGTAATGTCAATAAAATTTATGCCCTCCTTTGGAAAATCCATAACCTCTCTCAATTTAGACTTTAAATCCACGTTGACCCCTCCCTGTACAAAATAAACACTTCGCATTTGCATGGTAGAATACACACGTCTCAGACAATGACTGAATACTCCTAAAAAGACAAGAATCCTCAAGATTTTTCTTGTCTTTCCCTATGTCCAGCAATGATATCTTCAATCCATATCGGCCAAAGGGCATTTTTGTCAGGATTGAAATTTCCTCCATAACCTGTATGGCCCTTTTTACCTTGAAATAATTCATCGGAATGTTAAAATGTTTCTCAATTCCTTTAGCGAAGGCAAACAGATTTTCTATAACAATATCCTTGCCGCAATTTGATTTTAAGTATTTATATACCGCTGCAATATCCCGTCTTTGTATCAAAATATCGTCATCATTAAATGCAATTATTATTCTATTATAAACATAAACTTTGCTTAAATCAATCAATCTTACAATATTATACAAATAATGTTTTGATGTCCATTCACCATATAGTATCACTCTGTCAAAGTCCGAAAAATATTCCTTCAAAGGACAAGGATTTACAATAATACACACGGGTTTGCTGTCCTGTTGATTGGTTTGCGAGTAACAAGTGATGTATTGATCCCTGATGGGAAGCGAACAGCTTTCTAAAGCATCTTCAATGCTATTTAAGCTGTTAATGGAGTTTACCAGAACAGCGACTCTTTCATTCCTTGACAGATATTCATTTATTGCTTCTTCAATCTTTATTTCGGAGTTTATTTTTCTAATTCCCAACAAAACTTCATCAACCGCATCATCCTTCTTTTGAATGCTAAAATCAACTTTATCAAGGCTCATATAAAACTTGTTTTCCTTAATCAGCTTATATCCCGGCCGTAAATCCTTTAAATTCAACTGCAGATTTTCATTACCGTTCCAATAATTTGCCTCCATGGTGCATACTACGTCGACAATGTCCGATTCTCCATAAACATTTAATATATCCCCCATGTTAAATCCTATTGCTTCAATAGCAAGGCCGTCATCATTAAATCTGACTTTTGCATGCTTGCTCTGTCCAACAGGACGTATGTCGTTAATTACTATATTGTCATATCTCAATAACGGCTGAGGATTGTTTGCTCCAAAGGGCTCTAACAGTCCGAGCATTTTGACATTTTCAAGGCTCAAATCCTCTTTTTTTATTTTGGCATCGATCTTTAACTTTGGAACAAGATCCGATTCATCGAGTACCGAATCGGCATATTCATTTATCTTTCTTCTGAGTTCATCAATTTTGTCTGTTTTTAGTGTCAAACCTGCTGCCTGCTCATGCCCTCCATACTTTTCCAGCAGATCCCCGCAATATTCCAACGCCTCAAATAAATTAAACCCTTCTATACTTCTTCCCGAACCTTTGGCCATGTCATCCTCAACAGAAATAATCAAGCAGGGTCTATAATATTTCTCAGTGATTTTTGAAGCTACAATCCCTATAATTCCGTGATGCCAGCCTTCTCCTGCCGCAACAATTACTTTCTCCTTTTTTAAGTCTATACTTTCCTCAATACTTTTTTTCACTTCTTCTAAAATGGCAAGCTCGTTTTCCTGACGCAATCTGTTTTCCCGGTCAAGCTCCGTTGCTATCTCAAAAGCTTCAGTTTCATCCTTTGTAGTAAACAATCTTACAGCCCTTGACGCATCACCGATTCTTCCTGCTGCATTTATCCTGGGAGCAAGACAAAAGCCTACCATATAGGAAGTAGCCTTCCTCTCCTCCACCCCGGATACCTTTATTAGAGCTCGCAAACCAATATTGTTTGTGTTTTCAATCATCGTCAGACCGCGCTTTACAATTATCCTGTTCTCCCCCAATAGAGGAACAACATCTGCAACGGTGCCCAGTGTAACAAGATCAAGATAACGCTCCTCTATCCCTTCCATGCCCAAACGAACGGAAACCGCTCTGACAAGTTTATATGCTACGCCGACTCCTGCAAGCTTCTTAAAGGGATAGTTACAATCACTTCTCATAGGATTTATTACGGCAAAAGCTTTAGGAATTTCCTCCTTGCACTCGTGATGGTCGGTTATTATAATATCCAATCCATTACCGGATAAATACTCTATCTCTTCAAAGGCACTGATTCCGCAATCAACAGTAATCATCAGGTCTATATCCATGTCCCGAATCTTTTCCGCTGCTGCCGTGGATATCCCGTATCCTTCATTGAGTCTGTCGGGAATATAATAGCTTACATCCTTGTTAAGGCTTCTGAAAAAATCATACAGGATTGAAGTACTGGATATACCGTCTACATCATAGTCTCCATAGATAAGTATTTTTTCGTTATTATTAACAGCCTTAACTATTCTATTCACTGCTTTTTCCATGTCCCGCAGTAAAAAAGGGTCATGAAGCCCTTCCACGGACGGATTCAAAAACTCATTTATATAATCCGGGTCTTCAATACCTCTTGATAAAAATACCTTTGCAAGAAGCCTTGAAATACCCGCCTCATCAGCCAGCTTACGAACCTTCTCTTCAGGAAAATCATTTGTAAGCCATTTTCTGTTATTTGTCATTCAACCACCTGTTCTAATTGAGTATTTATGCTTATCATAAGAAATGTACAATTTTAAGAAATATATAAATTTAATTATAATGCATTCGAATGCATAATTCAATTAACCTATTTCTTCAAAGAGCATAATATATATGTAAAGAAAATTATTCCGGATACTTTAGTTTCGGTAGTTGTCTTCACAAAATAATAAGCATTCCATTCCTCATAATAATAAAAATTATATTAAACATTCTATTTCTCGAATTCCTCAAAGGAAATATCCAGAATAGGGTAGTTTTTTGCATTAGTGTCTTCAAAATGCCACCACTCGTTGTTAATTCTTCTGAAACCATGCTTCACCATAATCCTTCCCAACAGCTCCCTGTTTTCTATTTGATGCTCGGGACAGCCTTTATAATCCAATGCCGCCCGCTTGCTAAACTCGTCATAACCCGAAGGCATTTCTATTTCATTTCCGTCTTTATCCACCAATGTAACATCAACCGCTGCTCCTCTGTTATGTACTGAGCCTTTTTTGGGGTCTGCCACAAAAGATTTATTATCGGTTGCATCCCACAAAAGCTGTTGAGCAGAAAAAGGTCTGTAAGCATCGAATATTTTAAGCCTGTAACCCAGCTCTTTAAACTCATTGTTGGCCGCAATCAGCTTTTTGGCAGTCTCTTTATGTATTAGACATAATGGGCTTGAGTAAATCACTTTTCCGGTAAAATTGTCTTGGGTCGCATATTTTAAGTCTATTACAAACGATGAATCCAGATCCTCCAATTTAACAAGCCCCTGGATTTCAAACACCCCGTCTTCATTAGAAGAGTCGCTTTTCACCTCTGCATTGGAAGGAGTCACAAATGAACCGGAGGTTTGACCTGTAGTTGAAGTTAGTGCTTGTTTCGAACTTTGAGCTGTAGTCGAAGCTGATGCTTGAGTTGAGCTTTGAGCTGTAATCGAAGTTGATGTCGGATTCGAACTTTGAACTATAGTCGAAGTTGATGCTTGAGTCGAACTTTGAGCTGTAGTCGAAGTTGGTGTTTGTTTCGAACTTTGAGCTGTAGTCGAAGTTGGTGTTTGTTTCGAACTTTGAGCTGTAATAGAAGTTGATGCCGGACTCGAACTTTGAACTGTAGTCGAGGTTGATGCTAAATTCGAGCTTTGAGCTTGAGTTGAAACCGGCGCTGTATTCGCTTTATTGTTATACTCATCTATTTTATGACAGCTGAAAAAAAATAAAAATGAAGCCATTAACACAGCCAAAATAAAAAGCAAAATGCGAAAAGATCTATTCATAAATATATCTCCTTCAAATGTCGGATAAAAGCTCAAGGGCATGGAGCCCTTCCTTTATAATACTTTTCCTTTTGTCAAAACCGACTTGGTTACAAAAAAAGCCCGATTTTCATCGAGCTTTACTCATTTTATGATAAATATTTTCTTACAATCTGATTTACAATCTTTCCATCAGCCCTGCCTTTTACCTTCGGCAGTACTGCTTGCATCACTTTTCCGATTTCTTTTACAGATGTTGCTCCTGTCTCTTTAATTACGTCCTTTACTATATCCTCTATTTGATCTTCACTAAGCTGCTCAGGCAGATAACCAAGAAGCACATTAATTTCAGTTTTTAAATTATCTATCAAATCTTGTCTGCCAGACTTCTCATATTCTGCAAGCGAATCTTTTCTTTTTTTCAATTCCTTAGAAATTATTTCTAAAACACCATCGTTGTCAAGGGTAACTTTATTATCCTTTTCAACCTGAAGCACTGCCGACCTAACCATCTGGATTGTATTCTTTCGAATAGTATCCTTATCCTTCATGGCTGATTTCATATCTTCCGTTAGTTTTTCCTTAAGGGACATCTATTACGCCTCCCTTATCTAAACTTTCTTTTTCGTGCAGCTTCAGATTTTTTCTTTCTTTTTACACTTGGTTTTTCATAATGCTCCCTTTTTCTTACTTCTGCCAACACGCCTGCTTTAGCGCATTGTCTTTTAAATCTTTTAAGAGCACTATCAAGTGATTCATTCTCTTTAACTCTAACTTCAGACACGTATTTCCCTCCCTCCGATGGTAGCAATTATGCTTAGACTAAAACTACATACTATTTACGTGTGGATTAAATTGGGAACTAAGCTAAATATAGCACACACACTCTATTATATATTACTCATAGAACAGGTGTCAATAATTATTTTACTGTTGTTTCAACCAGTCATACCATTTTTTAATACCGGGAGCATTAATATACCACTTTATTTTTTCTCTAGTTAGTGTTAAAATATTCCTTAGCAGAATAAATAGTTTATTATATCAAGGAAGGTATTATGATGTACAAATTAAGCAGACAAGCTTACTTTAACGTAATACAGCTATTATTGGACATCATTTTTCTGTTTGTATCATTCTTCTTATCATATTTCACAGCAAATATAAAATCGGATTTACATAGTTTTATAGATTATTTGTGGATTATAATATTTTTTGTGCCTCTATGGCTTTTCCCGATGAGTTTTTTCGGGATGTATGACAAAACAACCTTTTGCTATATGGATAGAATAATTCGAAATTGTCTTCTTTCCACTCTCTTTGCAAGCACCTTTCTGTCAACAATGGTTTTTTTCGTTAAGGAATCCATGTTCAGCAAAACTTTATTTATATTATTTGTTGTAATTGTATTAAACCTATTAATTCTTGAAAGATTAATTTATACCTTCATAATTTCCAAAACAATGAGAGAAAAAAATGCAGCAACACGGGTTATAATTATAGGTTCACCCAGTGCTGCAGAAAAATATATGGATTATATTAAAAAAACGAATATTTGGGTTAATATTATAGGTTATGTCAGTGTTGATTCAAATAAATCCGCCAAACATGTGTATAGCCTTGGACATTTAAAAGACCTCTCTGAGATCCTGAAGCATAATGCCGTGGATGAAGTAATATTTGCATTGCCAAAAGATTATGTCGGGGAAGTGGAACAGTATGTATTATTATGTGAAAAAATGGGTATTACAGTTAGAATGGTTCTCAATTTATATGATTTGAAATTGTCCAAAACCCATGTAACCACCATAGGAACTTTTCCCATACTAACATTTCATACCGTTACCCTTAATACCACACAGATGCTGATCAAACGAATAATGGATATAATAGGCTCAATTATAGGACTTATTATAACTGTCTTTTTATCATTATTTATAATACCGGCCATAAAAATAGATTCCCCCGGACCGGCCATTTTTTCTCAGGAAAGAGTGGGGCTAAACGGAAGAACCTTTAAATTGTATAAGTTTCGGTCTATGACATGTGATGCAGACACAAAGAAGCAACAACTTGCCAAATACAATCAAATAAAAGAAGGTCCCATGTTTAAAATAAAGAATGACCCCAGAGTTACCAAAGTCGGCCATTTTCTAAGAAGAACAAGTCTTGATGAGCTTCCTCAGTTTTTCAATGTGTTGAAAGGAGATATGAGTCTTGTCGGAACAAGACCTCCTACATTGGATGAAGTAAGTAATTACAAGGACTATCATTGGCGAAGAATAAGTATAAAACCCGGTATTACGGGCTTGTGGCAAATAAGTGGCAGAAGCGGTATTACAAATTTCGATGAAGTAGTAAAGCTTGACACACAGTATATCGATGAGTGGTCAATCTGGTTGGATATTAAGATCATCATCAAAACTGTGCTTATAGTGTTTAAAAGGAGCAACGCTTACTAAAAAGTCACAGGTTTTAAGCCTTTTTTCTAAAAAATTTTGCTAATTCTTATGAATTTGCTCAAGTTATTTATGTATAAAAAAATGGAAGATTCTTTCTCCCATTTTTTTATACTTTAATTATCCTAATATTTAATTAAAACGGAAGCTCCCCATCATCCTCTACAGGGAAAAACCCTTCCAGATCGCTGTCTTTATGTTGAAGTCCATCCGTTGAATAACTGTCTTTTTTACTATCGGCAAAAAACACTTCTTCTGCTATTATTTCCGTTATAGTATGCTTATTCCCCTGGTCGTCGTTCCATGAACGGTTTTGGATCCTTCCTATTACTGCAACCTGTTGCCCTTTATGAAAATAATTATTGCAAAATTCCGCTGTCTTTTCCCAAGCCGTAACAGGGAAGAAATCCGCCTGTTCCTGATCCTCTTGCTTTGAAAACCTTCTGTTTACAGCAAGTCTAAAAAGGCACAGCATCTTACCGGTAGTAGTGTGTCTGACTTCAGGATCCTTTGTTAATCTCCCCATTAAAAAAACTTTGTTCATACAAAACCAACCTACTTTCCAAATTTCTTAACATCATTATATCAAACATTTGTTCGGTTGTCCATAGGTTGTTTATGTTTTTAGAAAAAAACTGTGAATAACACTACTCATACTTATAATAATAATAATAACCTGTTCTCCTGTTTTCAATCTTGGTAAGCACTGTACCGATAATATTGGCATTTACACTGTTAAGCAGCTTCTTAGCCCGTTTTGCCATTTCAATTCTCGTCTGTCGGGATGCCAATACCAACAATACTCCATCGGTAATTCCCGCTACTATAGCAGCATCTGTAACCTGCGCAACGGGAGGAGTGTCTACAATAATAAGATCATACTCATCCTTCAATTTATCCAGTAGATTTTTCATTTTATTTGAACTCAACATTTCAGCCGGATTTGGCGGAACAGGTCCGCAAGTAATTATGTAGAGATTTTGAATGTCGTCCTTTTGTGTAATCTTTACTTTATAGTCTTCATTCTGTTCTGTAAGTATATTGGTTAATCCGGTCTTGTTCTTAATTCCGAAATAATGATGTACCTTCGGTTTTCTCATATCGGCATCAATAATTAGAACCTTTTTACCCAATCGTGCAAGGGTAACTGCCAGATTAACGGCTGTAACCGTCTTTCCGTCACCTAATGTAGGACTTGTAACCACCAGCGTCTTTAATTCCTTATCTACACTGGTATAATACAAATTGGTCCTAAGTTCTCTGAAGGCTTCTGTTGCCGGAGCCTTCGGATTATTATGAGCAATAAGATTCTTAAGATATTGCTGCTCCAGTACTTTTTGGTCTTTTGCCTTCTTCTTACCCCTCTTGCCACCCTCAAACTCGGGTATTGTACCGATAACATTAAGTCCAAGATGTCTTTCAACCTCTTCCGGCTTTTTAAAGGTATGGTCAATAAATTCCAGTAAAAATATCAAAGCTGCTCCAAGTAATAAACCTAAAAAAGCGGAAACTGCAACATTCTTTTTTGTACTTGGACTGATGGGAACATCCGGAATTTCTGCGATATCAATAATATTAACATTTTTAACCTCAATAATTTCCGCTGCCAAATCTTGTATAACATCAGCTAATTCGTTTACAACATTAGCAGCAAGCTCAGGGTCAGTATCCTCATAACTTATACTGAATATCCTGGAATCCTTAACAGTTGTAACTCCAACTTTACTTTGAAATTCTTTAATATCAACACCAAGTTTCTCATTGATTATTTTTGCAACACGGCGTGATTTAAGTATTTGCCTGTAATCCACAACAAGTTGGTTGTTAAGTTGAATGTCTGTAATACTCAACGCGATCTGTCCCGGTTCTTTTCCAAGGAATAAGGTAGATTCAGCTTTGTACACCGGTTTTAAATAAAATTTCGTTACAAGAAATGCTGAAGTGGTAGCAAGTATTAAACATACAACTATCAGGTACCATTTCTTTAGAAGAAGATATACTAATTCTAGCACATCGATTTCTTCAAAATTTTTTTCCATATTCCTGACCCCTTTTCAAACATCTTTTCTTTTTTTCGTAGTTTTTACTTTTTTGTCGTTTTTACTTGAAAACAAGCCCCAATAATACTATTTTACATACGCTTCATATTATTGTCAAATAAATAGATTTGCAAATATCCCTTTTAATTGAATGTAAGAAAAACGTACAAAATGACTAATCCATATAACCTATATAGTCGGTTGTCTTTTTTAGTTAGCCTCAATCATAACTTGAACTGCACATCCAGCATAGTTTAATGAACTATAGTATAATATTAATTAAATGACATAAACTGTTGCTGGAAAAAAGACGGAAATTTTATTGACATGAATTGGTATTAACCAATTTGAACTTCAATATTAAACCATTTATATTATCGGCAATCGAAAGATGGATTTTTATAATTATTGAAATTTTAAAGCATAATATTTAGCTTAAACGCTGTATATCCCATTGATTTTATTTAAAATTCATCTTTAAGCCTAAAGAGGCTGTTAACCCGCATAGGATATTATCACAAAATTCATAAGTTTCCTGCACGAATTAACAGTCCCTAACAGCCTGATAGAAATATTCTCTTCTGTATCACTTTTATTCTCTTAAATCCACAAGCTCAAAACTCACGAATTATTCATATTTGTAGCTATAGCTATAATATGATATTCGTTTATTGTCTATCTTTGTCAATACAACACCTATTATATTGGCATTAACGCTGTCTAAAGCCTTCTTTGCACGTTTGGTGATTTCTATTCTTGTCTCGTTGCTGGCAAGAACAAGAATAGTACCGTCAGTCACTCCTGCAAGTATTGCAGCATCAGTTACCTGCCCTATAGGCGGTGTATCTATTATTATTATATCATATTCCTCTTTCAATCTTTCCAATAAATGAGTCATTCTCTTTGAATTCAGCATTTCCGCTGCATTAGGAGGAACCGGTCCACTGGTCAGTATTTGCAAATTAGAGTTCTCGTCGAATTTTACAGTATTAATCTTGTTTTTGTCTTTATCGCTGGTAAGTAAATTGGTCAGACCTTCCTTGTTTTCTATTCCAAAATAGAGGTGTACTTTCGGCTTTCTTAAATCCGCATCTACAATTAAAACTTTATTACCCGCTCTCGAAAGAGTTACTGCAAGATTAACAGCCGTAACAGTCTTACCGTCACCCATTGTTGGGCTGGTTACAACTATTGTTTTTAACTCCCTGTCCACACCTAAATACTGAAGGTTGGTACGAAGCTCCCTAAACGCTTCGGTAGCAGGTGCTTTAGGATTATTTTTAGTAATGAGATTTTTAAGATATTGCTTTTCAAGAAGCTTCTCATCTTTAGGCTTTTTCTTTCCTCTCTTACCGCCCTCAAATAAAGGAATTGTACCGATTACATTAATCTCAAGCTGATTTTCAACGTCTTCAGGCTTCTTAAACGTATGATCGAGATATTCAAGCAAATATATAAGCAATGCTCCCAACAACAGCCCTAAAACCCCTGCAACACTAATATTCATCTTTTTATTGGGTTTAACGGGTTTAGTAGGAACCTTTGCCGTATCAATAACTTGTACATTATTTACTTCAATTATATCCTTTGCTAATTTCTGAATTATGGTCGCAAGCTCGTTTGCCACAGCTGCAGCCCGTTCCCTGTCAGTATCCGCATAACTTATACTGAAAATACGAGAGTCCTTAACCGTCTTAACACTAACATTACCTTGGAATACACTGACAGGTACTCCAAGCTTCTTTTCTATTTCCTCTGCAACAGTTCGAGACATTAATAAACTCTCTATAGTCTGCCACCAACTGATTGTTGACTTGAATATCCGCAAAGCTAAAATCAACCTTTTGTCTTTCTTTACCTAGGAATAGCGTTGTTTCAGCGGTATAAACAGGTCTTAAGTAATATTGGGTTATTAAGAAAGCTGAGGTTGTCGAAAGGACAAAACATAATACAATCAAATACCACTTTTTTAAAAGCAAATAAAGTAACTCCCGAATATCTATACTAACAAAATCATTTTTATCCATCAATAGCTAACCCCTTTACTAGAATTATTTCGACTTTCTTCTATATTTTTCTATTTATATTGGTACAAATATTATTTTATTCTATATTCTATAATACTGTCAACTTTTTCAATATATAAATACACTACCTAATCTTCATTAAGTATATATGAATATCTGTAAAACAGTATTTTTGCCCTTTCGTAATCACCTCCAAGAGTTTGCCTAAGGTACTTCTTTGCCTTTTCTGTATTTTCATCGGTATATCCGTCATTCATAAGACTTTTCAAGTAACCTATATCAACCATTGAATAAATCCTTCTAAAGTCACTTAGATCTTCATCCAATATTTCATTTCTATGTTCGCGAATCTTTCTTTCAATCCACTCCTCCGATCCTTTGCCCACCGGAGACGAATCTGACGGCAAATTATCTTTTTCCTTTTCATCATTTTTCTGTTTATTGGTCGGTGTAATAAGCTTTTCCTGAGATGAAGCATTTTCTATGGGCGTTTTCAATTCCACGTCTGAAACCGTACTCTCGCCACTGGCAGAAGGTATGGGTATCTGTTCACCATTACGCGTATGCGGTGCGTCGGTCGGTTGAGTATTTGCATTACTGGTATTTCTGTTCAATAGTATAGGAACAGCAAGTCCGCCAACTATTGTCAGCAATATCACCAGTATAACAACAATAACTTTCTTCATTGCTTTACTCCTTTAAACTTTTAATAGAATAGTATAATTATACTATTGACCATTTATTAGGTACTCATACCGTTAATTCTACATATTGGGTCTCAGGCTTCTTAGCATTTCGATTAAGAATGAACCTTTACTTACGAGCTTCATTCTTTCTACTTCTTTATTCTCAAACACCAGGACGGGGTTTTTATAAAAGATAATATCGGTATTCTCCGTACCGCATATTTCAATTAAGACTTTTTCAACATCCTTCATTGAAGGTATCGGCCTTTTACCTCCATGAGCATCATTAGCAATAAGATGTACCATTCCTTCCTTGATCAACCGAATTGCTTCCTTTCGAACTTCCTTACCATGATATCCCATCAAACTACCGGAATTAACCTGTATCAAGGCTCCCTTTTCAACTGCTTCCTTTATAATACCGCTTCTTCTATATTGCAGACTGTAACGCTCAGGATGAGCTATGATAGGTATATACCCCTCCAACTGCATAGAAAACAGCAGGTTAGACATATATTTAGGGATATTTTCAAAGGAAAATTCTATTAAGACATACTTTGAGTTGTTCAAGGTAAGTATTTCACCGTTCTTTATCCTATCAACCGTATCATCAGAAGCAAAAACCTCCATACCCGGATATATACTAAGTTCAATCCCTTGATTATGTAATTCACCGTTTAATTGAGAAATTAACTTATTGACGCACTCAGGTGTTGGCTTTAAATCATAATCCCCTATAAAATGTGGAGTTGCAATTACTTTACTAACACCTTTTTCCGTAAGCTTTCTAGATAGTACAACCGCTTCTTCAATTGTTTTTGGTCCGTCATCTACCCCATAAAGAATATGACAATGAATATCAACCATCATTTTATTCAGTCCTTTTTATTATGTTGAGCATATTATTTTTATATTTTTATTCTATCTATTAATTATATCAATTGCTACTTCCTACCACAACATAACTTTAATTTTTTTATTTAAGATTTGAACCCAAACTTGCTGCGGTCAATAAAGAAATTAAACCCGTCATATGAATCAGGCAGCTGGACTTTCGCCCAACTGCCTTGAATTATTTCAAACCAAGTTTTATTGCGAAGCCTGTTCTGTAGTATTCTCTTCAGTTGTTGGTTCTTCTGAATTTTCTACAGCTACATCTTCAGCTTCTTTTTTCTCGATAGCTTTCAGCAATACCGTAAATGCTTCTGCACGTGTAACATTTCTCTTAGGTCTAAACGTATTGTCTGGATATCCAGCCACAAAGCCGAGTTCAACAGATTTTGCAATAAATGCCTTGGACCAGCCTCCTACTTCGTTGCTGTCAATAAACTTCAGTTCAGGATTTTCTGCTTTTCCATATTTAAATGCCTGCATTATCAACACAACCATTTCTTCTCTGGTTAGATTGTTGGATGCTCTGAATGTATTGTCTTCATATCCGTATATAATTCCGTTATCTACTCCTGTCTGAACAAATCCTATTGCCCATGAAGGAATTTGGTCTGTATCCTTAAACTTCAATGTTATCTCCTCTGCAGGTTGCAAACCGGCTGCCAATACAACTATAACTGCCATCTCTGCTCTTGTAATCTCTGCATTCGGTTTTATGCTTCCATCCGGATAACCGTTAATAATTCCTCTCTCAGCTAATTTGATTATATTTTCCTCAGCCCAATGTCCTGCTATATCATTAAACGGAGTCGCAGGCATTGTCTGTACCGGCATCGTAACTTCAGGAGTAGTTACAGGCGTCGGTGTCGGGCTTGCCGGTGTCGGGCTTGCCGGTGTCGGGCTTGCCGGTGTCGGGCTTGCCGGTGTCGGACTTGCCGGAGTCGGCGAAGTTGCAAACGGATTAGGAAGACTACCAATGTATACAGTCTTACCGTACTGTTCTTTCAAATATTTTTTGAAGTAGTAAATTTCCCCATTATCATTAGCATTGACTATACTTTCAGCTACAGCCAAGAAGGAATCGAAATCCGTTACTCCTCTGTTTTCCAACGATTTTATCAATGAAATCAGATAATCAAGGTTGCTAATCAAGCTATTATTGTTAGGCTTTATAAAGCTAACCTTAAACTTATCATTCTTCCCGTCAGTAACCATCGGTCCGGTTAATACTGACACATATTCCAGTGACTTAACTACAAACTTGATACCTGTATTATCGTTGCGGTCTCCTGTTATTTCATAGTTTATATCACCGGCCAACGTTTTGAAGTTCTTTGTGTCTATTTCAATTGACGACAAATCAAAGACTTTAATCATTGCTTCTATTTTTGCCCTATTGCTCTGAGATAAACTTGCGTATACTTTTAAGGCACTTTCCATATCTGAATCAGATATAGATACCTCTAAAATCTGCTTAGCTTTCTTAACATAAGATGTATAGTTGCTTGGAGTTACCTTTATGAGCACTTCATTTACAAACGTTATCCTCTTTGATTGCGGAAGTTTCAATACTGACAGCAATACCAACTGTAATGGATCCTTCGGTACTGGTAAATTGCCTGCATAAGCACTGGATCCGAGCTCATTATTAAGGAAACTCTTTAATGCATAAATCTCTGAATATGAATTTGCATTTATTTCTGCTTCAAAGTAATCAACAAATCCATTGAAGTCATTTACTCCTCTTTTATTAAGGGTATCAACGGACTCTATCATTTTGTCCATTGCACCTTTAAATGTTTCATTTCCGTCTACTCTGATATCCAGCTTGTATATGTCATTTTCGCCATCATAGAATATAGGCTTAGAATTAAAGGTCTTGAAATTCTTAAACAATTCTACAAATAACTTAAATCCATCGTCATTTGAAGAATCTCCTGTAATAAGGAAGTTAATTCTTGCCTTTATATCAGGGAAACCTGATGTATTATATGAATCTTTCGGTAAAGCAAAGTTCTTTATCAATTCATTCAGTGTACTCTTATATACAGAAGGATATTCGGCATATGTTTGTAATGCTTTTTCAACTTCCGCATCGGAAACAGAAACACCAAGAATTCTCTTTGCATTGATTACGTAATTCCTGTAGTTGCTTGCTGTAAGCTTAACAAGTATATCATTAATAAACTGTTCTCTCTTCTCTTTTGACAAATTGAGCAATTGCAGCAAAACTTTATGCATGGACTCAAAGTTGTCCGGCTTCGGTAAAGTACCTGCATATGAACTGCTTCCGAACTCATCTTTAAGGAATGCCTTAAAGCTGTAAATCTGTGAATAAGCATTTGTATTAATTTCGTTCTCAATATATTCAATAAACTTGTCAAAATCGGTAATACCTTTTGAGCCAAGGGACTCAATAGATAATATGAGTGTATTCAATTTATTTTTCAATGTATCGTTTCCGCTTACATTGATATCCAACTTATATTTATCTGTAGCGTCATCGTAGAAAACAGGTTTGGAATTAAATGCCTTAAACTGAGCAAGCATTTCAACAAACAGTCTGAATCCTTGCTGGTTCCAAGCATCTCCGGTAATCAAAAGATTAATTCTTCTTTCGATATCGGAAAAATCATCGGTATAATACGGTTTTACAGATAATTTAAAGGTTTTAATGACATCATTCAAGGTACTCTTATAAGCAGAAGGATATGAAGCATATACTTTAAGTGCCTCTTTTACATCATCATCGGAAACCGATACACCAAGAATTCTTTTTGCACTGATTACATAGTTTGTATAATTTGAAGGAGTAAGCTTTACGAGTATCTCATCTACAAACTCTTCTTTCTGCTCATCGGTTAAATTCAAAAGCTGCAATATAACTACCTGTAAAGGATCAACTTTATCGGGCTTAGGAAGATCCCCACCATAAGTAGCTGCTCCCAGCTCATCTTTAAGGAATGCTTTCAATGAATATATCTGGGAATACGGATTAGTATTGATTTCATTTTCAACATAATTGATAAATCCGTCCAAATCAGTTATTCCTAATGCATTAAGAGACTCAATATAAAGAATAAGAACATCAAGCTGATTCTTCAAAGTCTCATTTCCTTCTAATTTGATGTCAATTTCATACTTGCTTAAAGAACCGTCATATATTATCGGTTTTGAATTGAAAGTTTTAATAATGCCCAACAATTGGACAAAAAGCTTAAATCCTCTAGCGTCTGAAGGATCCCCGGTTACAGCCAGGTTTATTCTCCTTTCAATATCTGAAAAACCACCTGTGCTGTATGAGCCTTTCGGTAATTCTAAAGACTTCAGCAAAGAACCCAATGTACTCTTGTGAGTGTCAGGATAATTTGCATAAGACTTGAGTGCAAGCTCTAAATCAGCATCAGATATTGATACGCCGAGAATTCTTTTTGCTTCGGCAACATAGCTTTTGTAATTTGTTGCCGTAAGATTTGCAAGCACATCGTCTACAAACTGTGCTCTCTGACTTTGCGGAAGACTGATTGCTTCCAGAATGACCTTTTGAAAAGTATTAGGCTGAATTTCTTCGGTATAAGCTACAGTTGCTAGTACGCCAAAAATCATAACGACAGCGATTACACTACATATAATGTTTTGCAGTTGTTTGTTATGAATTTTTTTCATTTTTGCCCCCCCTAAAATAATTCCTAAATTGTTATTTAAAAATGCTAAAGTCTCTGGCAAGCCTCCAGCATTTCAATGTACAAACAAAGAAAATTAAAGAAATAAATCCACAATAACGATATATAGATAAAACATGCCTAAAAATATCTTATCACAATTTACATATTATTGCAATATTCAATTATGAATATCCATAAACTATAACAATTTATCTCCCATATCAGTTCCACCCAAGAGATGGTAATGGAGATGGAATACTGTCTGTCCTGCTTGTTTACCGCAATTTGTTATTAGTCTATAGCCTTTTTCATCAATCTCAAGCTGTTTTGCCAGCTTGTTTGCAACCCTATGAATGTCTACCAATATCTGTTCATTTGATTCGTCAATATCCTTAACATTAATGATATGCTCTTTCGGTATAATGAGTATATGCACCGGAGCAGCAGGATTAATGTCTTTTATAGCTATCAACTTGTCATCCTCATAATAAACGGTAGCCGGCAATTCTTTATTGATTATTTTGCAAAAAACGCATCCGTCCATATTACTCTCTCCCTGTTAAATATTGTTACCAAATATACAAAAGTATTCATCAATACAACTGCTGCTAAATATGGTTTTATAATAACACAAAAATTTTTTTTATACCAGTACTATTTTTAATTTATACCAGTACAATTTTCGCTTTAAATTCCGACCACATTCAAAAGCAGTAATACAGCAGTTTGTAATATCTAAGTTCAAAGAAATAATACTACACTATTTGGGATTCTATTACCTTAATTGCTTGTTTTAATGCTGCATCAATTTGGGAAATATCCTTTCCTCCCGCTTGTGCCATATCCGGTCGACCGCCGCCACCGCCTCCGGTAACCTTTGCAGCTTCCTTTATAATATTTCCCGAATGAATCCCTCTGGAAACTACATCTTTTGTAGCCATTACAACAAGATTTACCCTTCCTTCGGAACCGCTTGCAAGAACGACCACTCCTGACCCCATTTTATTTCTTATGGTGTCTCCGGTATTTCTAAGTGCTTCCATATCAAGCTGATCAAAACGTGCAGCAACAACTTTTATTCCCTTGACCTCTACTGCTTTTGACAGCACATCATCGAGAGAACTGCTTACCAGCTTACCTTTCAGCTGCTCGATTTCCTTTTTGGCTGTCTTAAGCTCATTCACCAGCAATTCAACCTTTTTTACACTGTCTGAAGGGCTGGACTTTAAAACTTTTGCCACATTGCTTAAAAGCTCCTCTCTTTCGTGGAAATGCTTCAAAGCGCTCTCCCCGGTAAGAGCTTCAATTCTTCGTACTCCCGATGCCACCCCGCTTTCTCCGAGTATCTTAATAAATCCCGCCTGAGAAGTTACAGAAAGATGAGTTCCTCCGCAAAGCTCAATGCTGTAATCGCCAATTTTAACAACCCTTACTACATCTCCATACTTCTCACCAAATAATGCGGTAGCACCTAATTTTTTTGCTTCCTCAATAGACATTTCCCGAATGTCCACCAAAAGACTCTCGAGTATTTTTTCATTTACCTGTGTTTCAACCTTAATCAGTTCCTCCGGAGTCATAGCAGAGAAATGCGTAAAATCAAACCTTAATCTATCAGGCTCAACCAGTGATCCTGCCTGATTAACATGGGAACCCAACACATTTCTTAAAGCTTTATGAAGAAGGTGCGTAGTAGTATGATTTCTCGCTATAGCCATCCTTCTTTTCGCATCAATCGCCGCAACAACTTGCATGCCGGTTTTAATAATTCCTTCTTCAATTTCTGCTATATGAAGGTATTTCCCGTCATCGGTTTTCTTACAGTCGTCAACTCTTATATGCAAGCCTTCTGCCTCAATAACACCCTGGTCTCCTACCTGTCCTCCGCTTTCGGCATAAAAAGGAGTCCTGTCCAGTATAACCGTTACTTTTTCTCCTTTAGAAGCACTGTCAACAACCTGATCGTCCTTTATTAAATAAAGTACCTTTGCATTTGCTTTCTCTTCACCATAACCTATAAATTCGGTCTTAACGCCTACATCCAACTTTGAGTAAATGTCGTCCCCCCAAGCCGAACCCTGCTTGCTTCGATAGTCTTCCCTCGCCAGTATTTGATGCTCCTTCATTTTAAGCTTAAAGCCCTCTTCATCCACAGCAAGCCCATTTTCCTCAGCTATTTCCCTTGTCAAATCAAAGGGAAAACCATAGGTACCGTGAAGCTCAAAAGCTATTTCGCCGCTTATTATCTTTTCATTTTTCTCTTTGGTTTCCTCAATGTAGCGGTTTAGTATAACAAGCCCCTGGTCCACAGTTTCTTCAAATTTTTCTTCCTCTATTCTTATTATCTTCTTTATGTTCTCAGATCTTTCAACAAGTTCAGGATATGCCTGTTTTGATTCATTTATGACTACCTCTGCAACGTCGTACAAAAACGGCTTGTTAATACCCAGTAATTTTCCATGTCTTGCAGCTCTCCTAAGAAGCCTTCTCAATACATAGCCTCTACCCTCATTTGAAGGTATGACTCCATCGGATACCATCATGGTTGTACTTCTGATATGGTCGGTTATGACCCTTATGGAAATATCCTTACTTGCAGACTCTCCATACTTAACACCGGCCAATTCACATATATATTCAAGAACCTTTCTGATTGTGTCTACCTCAAAAAGATTGCTTACATCCTGCATTACACATGCAAGCCTCTCAAGGCCCATTCCCGTATCGATATTGGGATTGGGAAGGCGTGTATAATTTCCGTCCTCATCCCTGTTAAACTGTGTAAACACCAAGTTCCACACTTCTATAAACCTGTCGCAATCGCAGCCCACCTTGCAATCCGGGCTTTTACATCCTTTATCCGGCCCCCGGTCAAAGTAGATTTCCGAGCAAGGACCGCAAGGGCCCGTACCATGTTCCCAGAAGTTATCTTTCTTTCCCATCCTTGCAATTCTTTCCGGCGGTAAACCTACATCTTTATTCCATATTTCAAAAGCTTCATCATCCTCTTCATAAACGGATACCCAAAGGCGATCCTCAGGAATCTGAAGATCCTTTGTGAAAAATTCCCAAGCCCACGGAATAGCTTCCTTTTTAAAGTAATCTCCAAAAGAGAAATTACCAAGCATCTCGAAAAAAGTACCGTGCCTTGCAGTTTTACCTACGTTCTCTATATCCGGCGTTCTGATACATTTCTGACACGTAGTTACTCTTCTTCTCGGGGGTTCTTCCTTTCCCGTAAAATATGGCTTTAAGGGAGCCATTCCCGAGTTTATCAAAAGAAGACTGGGATCATTCTGCGGAATTAATGAAAAACTTGGAAGTCTCAAATGCCCCTTGCTCTCAAAAAAACTTAAATATCTTTCCCTCAATTCATTTAATCCTAACTTCTGCATCTTATTCTCCCTCTCCCGGTTTTTACTCATTTCTTAACCCTATAATATAAAAACTCTCCTCCTAGTGTTTTAGGTACGAGAGCGTTTCCCTGCCAATTCAGGAAGCGTTTCTTCCGGTATTTACCGATTTGATTTCTTACTACTAAATTAATATCACTATAATTTTTCATTATGGTATATCACTATAATGTCAAAATCCATTCCATGTATGTAAGGCTCCTTATATTAATTCCGGAGCAAGGCATTATTTAGTAAAATTATATATAAGTATTGTCTTAGTGTCAAGAACTATACAATAGCCTCCACCGACCTTTTAAGTATTACTTTTATGACAGCAGTCACAGGAACAGCCAGCAGCATACCGATTATACCGAAAAACTCTTCCCCAACCAACACCGCGAGAATAGTTGTAACAGGATGAAGACCAAGTCTTCCTTCAATTATCTTTGGTGAAATGAACATATTGTCAATCTGCTGTATTATAACAAACGCTACAACAGTCCACAAAACTTTTACAGGCGAATCGATCAATGCCACAGCCACTGCAGGTATTGCCCCGATAAAGGGTCCGAAATAGGGTATTATATTAGATATACCTCCAATAATGCCTAGAATCGGTGCATATTTCACCCCCACTATAAAAAGTGCCACCGTTTCCATAACTCCGATAATAGCTGCCGTTAAAAGCTGCCCCTGTATAAAGTTCGACAAAATATCATTTATTTCCCGGCATGTTGCAATCACGTCATTCCTCCATTTTCTAGGTACAAGAGAAAGAAAATTATTTTTAAAAAACTCCGCATCCTTAATCAGGTAGAATGCAATTATCATTGCTACTATAAAATTTCCGATACCTGCAGCCACATTTATCGAACCGAAAAATGCATTTCTCAATATATTCAAAAGCCGGTCTTCCAACATATTGACCGCATTGTTTATTTCATTAAAAACAGCATTTTTTATTTCCAAAGGCCAGGTACTGGTATCTATTTTTTTTATTACATAGTTGAAATTATTCTTGTATTCCAGGGTTATTTGCGGAAATGTATTAATAAATTCACGAGTGTTTCTTGCAAGCACCGGTGCAATAAATATTATGGATGCAATAAGCATTATGCCTGAAACCAAATAAATCAATAGTATGCCTTTGGTTCTCGATATGTTTTTCTTTTCGAGTTTCAATACCATGGGCCGAAGAATATAGGCCAGAATTCCCGCAATAAAAATGGGGATTAATATTTTCACAAGCTTATCCCGATAAGTTATCACAAAAAAGATTACCAGAGCGAGTATTAGAAATAATATTATGTAACCTGTTACTTTCCTTATTGCAATCATGCATTGAGCCCCCATAAATAATTCTATAGTTCGAATTATTGCGAAGGTAAAATTTTCGGGGTCTAAGACCCCTCTTTTTAACCTTCATTTAATGAAAACCAATCGATCATATGTAGCAAGGACTGGATTTCTCCAGCCTTTACAAGGATTTGAGAGTATTTATCGAAATAATTCCACAACATCACTTATTAAAGCTCCGGATTTTCTCATTATATCCAATCCTCTGTTTTTTATTCTCTTTTTGGATCTGTTGTTCATCATCATTCCCGTATTCATAGCCATTCCTACGGATGCACCAATTATGCTTCCAATAACCAATCCCTTTGTAAAGTTATTTCTCACTATAATCACCTCTTTCCTGAAATCTTATTTTCCCTCCGAATATATTTTTTAATCCTCCACCTGTTTCCACCATTTCTTCTACCGATTCACCGTCAACCAGGATGTTCTCTTTCCCAAATTCTACCTTGCCAATAAGAGGCAAAATATTTCTTCCTTCCAATAAATCCTGGATTAATCCGTCTGAAACTTCAATGCCGTCAATTTTACCATGTGTAAAATCAAACAAAACATCTTTAACTACACCAATGTCTTTACCGGACCTGGTGTATATTCTTAAACCGAGTATTTCGCCTTTTTCTTTAAATTCCGGGCTATCCTGTACTTTTCTTAAATCTTTTATGGCATTCCGGTCATTTATAACAAGTGCGTCTTTTCCTAAACTTAAGACGTCCTTCATAAATACAACCTTTTTCGCAATATCATATCCCTTGCGTTCTACCAAAAACGCTATCACCTTTTTTTCCTTGGGACAAAAGACAACATCCTTTATTACTCCCAGTTTATTCCCATCGGTAGCACATATCACAGGGAGTCCTACCACCTCACTGTATCTTTCCAAAAACCATCTCTCCGTTTAACAAGGCTCAGCAAAATTAACTTCTTTGGCTTCTTTTTTGCCGTAACTTTTTAATATGTTGGATTTTTTCATTGATTAGTATTTTCAAAATAAACATAAAAAATACGTAATGCAAACTTGAAATAATTGCGAAGGAAAAATGTAACCATGTGCAAGATACGCATATTGCACATATATTTATGCAAAGAAAATTAAAAACATTACAAAGCAAGTTACAGAGCCCATAAATGTAATTTTTAATTTGACTTAAATTGCAAATTCATATAAAATTATTGTCTGTACAATTGCTGAAATAATAACCAAAACAATAATTTTTATTTTTTTATATAAATTTAAAATTTAATGTATATTGGGAAGGTGCAAAATGACAGATAAATTTTCCTATGACAAAAGCTTGGGGGTACAAGTTCCCTCAATTATGCTTCCAAAAAAGGACGTTGATATGACTCTATGGTCGGTGGTGGCTTGTGACCAGTACACGTCCGAACCGGAATATTGGAATAAAGTTTATGAAATTGTCGGCGATAACCCATCAACTTTACACTTAACATTTCCTGAGGTTTATCTTGGAGACGGCAATGAAACGGAAAGAATAAAAAAAATCAACAATAAAATGAAAGAATATATTAATGAAGGCATTCTTTGCTCCAGTGAACCTTGTATGATACTCGTAGACAGAAAAACTTCACATGTTCAATCAAGGAAAGGTTTAATCCTTGCTGTGGATCTTGAAAAATATGACTATACCAAAGGTTCTCAATCACTTATCAGGGCAACCGAAAGCACAGTAATTGACAGGCTGCCGCCAAGAATAAAAATCCGGGAGAATGCTTTATTGGAACTTCCCCATGTAATGCTTCTCATTGATGACCCTGATAAAACCGTCATTGAACCTTTGTCGGAAAAGATCGATTCCTTTGAAAAGGTTTATGACTTTGATCTAATGATGAACGGAGGACATATTAAGGGATATAAAATCAGTGATCCGATAACTTTGGAACGTATTTTCGAAGCTCTGAAAAATCTTGCCGACCCAAATGCTTTCAAATCCAAATACGATCTAAAGGACGACAAGGGTGTACTTCTGTTTGCCGTAGGAGACGGAAACCATTCTCTTGCATCTGCAAAGGGGCACTGGGAAAATGTAAAAAAGAATTTATCGGATCAGGAGATGGAGAACCATCCTGCCAGGTTTGCATTGGTAGAAGTTGTAAATGTACATGATGAAGGAATTACCTTTGAACCTATTCACAGAGTACTTTTTAATGTTGATCCTGAAGCTCTGTTAAAGGATATGTCAGAGTATTTTAAGAAATTTGACGGATCCTTTATGAGATTTGACTCATTGGAAACCATGAAAAATAAGCTTTCCGATCTTACGAAGGACAGATCATGCCATAGCTTCGGATTTATCAGTGCTTTAGGATTCGGTGTATTTACCGTAACAAATCCCGAACACAATCTTGAGGTTGCTACACTCCAATGCTTCCTCGATGATTTCATCAATAACAACAGGAATTCCAAAATAGATTATATTCACGGCGAAGATGTAGTGACAAAACTGGGTTCAAAAGAAGGCAATATCGGTTTTTATCTTCCTTCCATGAGAAAGCATGACCTGTTTAAAACTGTAATACTTGACGGAGTACTTCCAAGGAAGACCTTTTCTATGGGAGAAGCTGAAGAAAAACGATTTTATCTTGAATGCAGAAAGATTGTAAAGGATTGAACAAAAGAGCCAGGGAAGCTTTCTCTGGCTCTTTTCATGGTTATATTAGAATATGAATTTTGTCTGTTCTTAGTAAACATAACCCTGATATCCGAATAATGGGTATCTAAAAAACGGGAATCCAAAACCTCTTCTCCTTCTTATAAGTTCCCGTATTAGAAGTATACCCACCAAATCCCTCAATAAGCGTCTACTGCCGAATCCCAACTGCCTGTTTTCTTTCCCTTCCATATCATCCTTCATATCATCCTTCATACTTGTTTCAACATCCTTCTCTACTTCCTTGCATATCCTGTTACACATGTCATCAACCTGCTCTTTTGTTGGACAATAATTGCAGCCATAATTCATATCCAACATATCGCAATGATGTCGAACACGCGGATAAACTATATGGTATGTTTTGGGATACATATTCTCCAATTGCTGTTCTATCATTGTCGTAATTGGTCCGTATTGCTGCGGCATTGCCATTGTATTCATCATGCAAGGCATATATGCATTTGGGTACATGCTACAAACCTCCTGTAACAATAATAAATTCAGTTTATATTATGCAAAAACCCCTTCATATGCAACATAAAACATTAATGTTATATTTACTTATATATATAATTTGTTACTATCATCGATTGATAATTGCTAATTTTTGTTATTTGATGTCGATTGTTATTGATTGTCAATTATTATTTATTGTATTAAATATTAACTCTAATAAAAAAATCGGCGTTGTTTAAACTAATGTCGGAGGTGGTTTTGATGAATAAAAAATTAATAAAAGCAGCAATTCTGACACTTGGGCTTACACTTGCATCATTACCTCTAGTAGGCTGTAATATGGGTGGAGGCACTACCCAGAAAAACCAACCGAGAGCGACCGACGGAAATACCCGGTTGAACAATCAGAGTATAAACCCAAACAGGTTTCTTAACATGGACTTAAACCCAATGGATAACAAAAACAACGGTACAAACAACGGCCTGTTGGAAAAAAACAACACTAATCCCATGGTAAGTCCGGCTGCACCGGTTATGCCCACACCGGGTCTTCAAGGTCTTAATGAGATGAAGCAAAAATCGGATAATATAACCAAACAACTTGATGCAATGCCTGAAATCGACAAGGTAAATGTACTGGTAACAGGTGATACTTGCCTTGTGGGCTATAGCCCGGCAAATGCACAAGGTGATCCCAATGCCAGAAAAAATATGGTTATAGAAAAAGTCAAGCAAATTGACCCCACATTAAACAACGTAGTTGTAAGCGAGTCACAGGATGTAATGAACAGAATAAACCAGCTTATAAATGACATGGCAAACAACAAATCTATGGATGAAATCAACAGAGAGGTTATGCAGTTAATAAAAACAACTGTGCCTTCTGCTTCATAAACCGTTATCATTTCAACATAATTATATGTCAGAGTAAACACTAAAGTGCTTACTCTGACTATCATTTATCAATATTAAATTATCCTCTTTGAAATATCCCTATAGAAGTTTACAAAACATCCCGCTGTAGTCTTTTGTGCCAACGGAACCGTAAATTTTGCAATGGTATAATATCTCTTTGAAGTATCTTCAATATCCCTAAGTCTCATATATATTTTAATTGCATTGCGGGCATTGCATGTAATATATTCTTCAATGCTCGACAGATAATAGCCGCCTCTGTCTGCCATAAATTTCGGTGTATTTAAATATGTTTTCCGTATATAGTTTTCATATTGCCTATGATTGTCCAAAAGCCTTATATTGGCATGATGCGGTACCGTCATATCCTGTACCAGATGTACCGCCGCGCCCAGATAAAACATGGAGATATTAGGTTCATCTTTATACCAATATTCCTTTGCATTGCCATAATACCTAACTGCAAGAGTCAGGGCATTATCGTTTCCGTACAACCCTTTTTGTGTGACAGGGTTGTAAAAATGATTGACACTTTTGATATCCAAATCAGCCCACACAGAGCCCTTGTTTATATCTTCAATGTAATCGCTGAACAAGCAGTAAGCATCTATATATTTGTCATTTTTCAGTATTTCAAGTGCCTGTAAATTAATTAGCTGATGTATAGTAGCCTCAGTTTTTATAACCATTTTTTTAAACGGATTAACAACAAAGAGAAAATATTTAAACAATTTACCGTAGGTTTTTTCAAATCTGCCCGCCATTTTTCTGCTCCTAAAAAATCTATAGTTTACCACATCTATTTTCTCTTAAAACAATACTTTTATTCATCAATATTATGTATTTGGAGCACAAAACGGTCATAAACCTAAAGGCTCTTGTTTACCGCATTGAAAACCGTATTTTGGTTAAGTTATTCTAAAATATAAATTTGTCCATCAGTTCCTGTATACCGGCACCGAATTCACCCTGCAAATCAACAAGCTTGGCATTTCCCTTAATTGCAGTCATACCGGGTACTATCGGCATGTATACCGATATAAATTCATCATTGATATCCACTGTTTCAACCTCAAGCGCCATGTGAAAGTTATATTTGTTGAGAACTAAAGTCAGCTTCCCTGTCAGTGTCAGTCCTTTTCTCTTCAGAAGTTCATCAAGCTGACGTGAAAAGCATTCTGCTTTGATATTGGATATAGCATCCTGAGCCAACACAAGAACAATTTCATCACACGCCTCAAGCAAGGCTATATTTCTGTCACTCAGCTCACTGGACATATCTACTATAACAATATCATACATTCCCATGGCCTTAAACTCATTAATCAATCTTTTATAATCTTCCGGTTTTGCATCAAGGATATCAAATATACTTTCAGGAGGAGACAAATAATAAACATTCTGGTCCTCATCCAACTTTTTTGATGCCTCAATCATTCGATGAAGATCATCTCTTCCGTCTTTTACATACTGAAATATCTCCGAATAGCTCTTTTCATTTTTACATTTGAAAAAAAGCGGAGTGGATTGGAAAGGTTCAAAATTCAGATAGAATACCTTAAGACCCTTTTTACCGCAATATATCGAAGAACTCACTGCTATGGTGGTCTTGCCCACACCTCCTAAAGGAGAATATACGGCTACCACTTTTGTTTTCCTGTCTCTTACCGTTTCTTCAATTATAGCAGGTTTTTCGATAACAATATTTTCAGCAGCATCATCTTCATCCATAAGATGTCTTTCGGCAATCTCTTTTACAAACTCATCTCCCAGTTTGCTTTTATCGATATAATTTAAGCCTTCGCGTTTCTCAGGCGGTTCTCCGGAAGTCAATATAAAAATTTCTGAAATTCCGTCTTTAGGCAAAGATTCGGAATACATCTCAGGACTAACCAGCAAAACGTCTATCTTTCTTAATTCTGAAAGGAAATCATATAAGAACTCCTGTTTTGTAAAAGAACTAATTAGGAATGTCTGAGAATGGTTAGCCATGAAGAAGTTTACTATGCTTTCAACATAAGCCTCATCTGTATCTGCAATAACCACATTTAGTTTTCCCATAGCGACCTCCCGAAAAAAGATTTAAAATCTTCCATATTAAATATTATATTTTTATATTAATTTAATGTCAATTCTATATCCCTTTTGACATATCCGATCGTTATATTCATTCAAAGCCTTTATGGAAGCGGTTATGGCTCGGATGCATACTGTTTATGTAAAGAAATTATTACAAAAAAAGTTACGAAATAATATCCTTTACATTCATTTAAAATAATCTAATGCATCATTACAGTCTAAAAGCTTATGTCCAATAAATACACTATTTCCTATCGTGCTTCCGGCAGTTTTGCCTGCAAAATTTCATCATCTCGTCTCTGGAGCATATTATCCTTTTTGAATTACACTCAGGACAATTAAAATCCCCAATCAATATTTTTTCGAAATTTTCATAGCTTTCTCTCCACTGTTTGCCGCAATCAAGGCATTTTACCGGACAAATGTTCCTAGTATAGTTGCCTCCTTCTATTCTTATTCCTTTACCGTTTATAAGACTGTCGGCAATCTTTTGTCTGGCAATATTCAAAATGCGCTGAAAGGTCTGCCTTGATACCTCCATTTTTTCGGCACAATCCGCCTGTTCCATTCCTTCAAGGTCCTTTAGTCTTATAGCCTCAAGCTCCTCAATGCGAAGTACATTTTCTTCTACAGCTTCCGTATCTACATCAGAAGGTACAAAATACTGTGTCCTTGGTATAAACTCAACTTTTCTCCACTTAGTCGGTCTTGCCAAGCTTTTCATTCTCCTTTCCGGGTTGACAAAATAAAGACCCGTAAATGTTCATTATAACACTTATCATATTACAGCATCCAAAGTCTTTGTGCTTTATATCTATATTATATAATATTCATCTTGCCTCTATTGCTTGATTTTCCTAATTTATATAATATTTTAATCACAGACGGTTGTCAAACCGATGGGGTATTGGGTCAATACACATCTTCTCTTTATAAGGAGTTTTTAATAAATGTGAAAAAAGTGCTTCAGAAACTTAAGTTTTTCATACTTTACTTAATAAATATATCTTAGTTAATACTTTTGGGTTGATTTAAATCAAAATGTTTAATAAAATAATAGTATCAGAGAATATTTTTATTTGAAGCAGTAATCCTTCACATAAAAATTTGTGCAATTCATAAACAGATGGCACATGTTTCTCTCTATGATTACAGCATAAGTTGATTTATAATATATATTTTTAAATAAATTTTTTTATGGGGGGAAAGAACTTTATGAAAAAAGGAAAAAAAATATGCTTACTTGTTGCTGTGCTAATGGTCATTTCAATGATTTGTTTTTCATCACGCTCTGAGCAGCCGATGGCCATTACTGTTGACAGCAACAATGACGACTGGTTGCATTGTAAGGGCAACAAAATTTACGATATGTACGGAAACGAGGTATGGCTGACCGGTGCCAACTGGTTTGGTTTTAACTGCAGTGAAAACTGTTTCCATGGTGCTTGGTATGATGTTAAAGGCATCCTTTCCGACATAGCTGACAGAGGTATTGGATTTTTAAGAATACCCATCTCCACCGAGCTGCTTTACAGCTGGATGATTGGCAAACCGAATCCGGTATCCAGTGTAACAGCCAGCAATAACCCGCCTTATCATGTTGTAAATCCTGATTTTTATGACCCTGAAACCGACGATGTAAAAAACAGTATGGAGATATTTGACATAATAATGGGTTACTGTAAAGAACTTGGAATTAAGGTAATGGTTGATATACATAGCCCTGATGCCAACAATTCCGGACACAACTATGAATTGTGGTACGGCAAGGCAGGAAGCACATGCGGCGTTGTTACTACAGAAATGTGGATAGACACCTTGGTTTGGCTGGCCGACAAATACAAAAACGATGACACTATCTTGGCTCTGGATTTAAAAAACGAACCCCACGGTAAGAGGGGATATATGGCAGAAGTTCCCGAATTGCTTGCAAAATGGGATAACTCCACTGACGAAAACAACTGGAAATACGCTGCTGAAAGATGTGCAAAGGCAATTCTTGATGTTAACCCAAATCTGTTGATAATGATTGAGGGTGTAGAACAATATCCAAAGACCGAAAAAGGTTATACCTATGAAACCCCCGATATCTGGGGAGCAACCGGTGATGCATCTCCATGGTACGGTGCATGGTGGGGCGGTAATTTAAGAGGAGTTAAGGATTATCCTATTGATTTAGGACCTTTAAACAGTCAGATTGTATATTCTCCCCACGATTACGGTCCTTCAGTTTATGCACAGACATGGTTTGACAAAGATTTTACAACTCAAACCTTATTGGACGATTATTGGTACGATACCTGGGCTTATATCAATGACCAGGGAATTGCCCCCCTTCTTATCGGTGAGTGGGGAGGACATATGGATGGCGGTAAAAACCAGAAATGGATGACACTTTTAAGAGATTACATGATTGAAAACCGCATACACCACACATTCTGGTGTATTAATCCGAATTCGGGAGATACCGGTGGATTAGTAGGCAACGACTGGAAAACTTGGGACGAGGAAAAATACGGATTATTGAAACCTGCATTATGGCAATCCGGTGGCAAATTTATAGGACTTGATCATCAGATACCTCTTGGTAAAAACGGAATGTCTTTGGGTGAATATTACGGTATGCCTACACATACAACAAAACCCACATCGACGCAAAATGCGACACCGACTCCTACAAAGGCAGCAAACACTCCGACTCCGACTTCAACAAACGGTTCGATTCTCTATGGCGATGTGAATGATGATGGATCAGTAGATTCATTGGACGTTACAATTTTGAAGAGAATTGTTCTGAGAAAATATAATGGTTCATACAATAAAGAAGCAGCAGATGTAAATGCTGATGGTGCTATTGATTCATTAGACGTTTCAATCTTGAAGAGATTCGTTCTCAGAAAAATCGATAAATTACCGTATTAAGGTTAATAATTTGATTTCAGAGGACCGGTTAATACCGGTCCTTTTTATAAGAAGGTATTGAAATCGACAATGCAAAGGCTGGAGTTAGAACTACATCCGGACAAAACAAAGCCAGTAAGTATAAGGAAAAGCCATGCAATCAAAAAGGTTGCTCATGTTGTACTAAACAGCTCTTTTAGCCTTAGTACAAGCATGGTGTTTCTGTCAATGCTTTTAGAGTTCTTAATACAATAACCCAAAGCTTTTTTTGATCCGACAAGAACAATCACTTTTTTTGCTCTGGTCACACATGTATATAACAGATTTCTCTGAAGCATCATATAATGCCGCATTGTGAAAGGTGCGATTACAATACTGTACTCGCTTCCCTGACTTTTATGTACCGTAATGGCGTAAGCCAGGGCAACCTCATCCAATTCCGTAACATCATATTCTACTTCATTTTCATCGAACTTAATATATACTACCTTTTCCTCACGGTCTATATTAGTTATCCTGCCTATATCGCCATTGAACACGTTCTTGTCATAATTGTTCTTTATTTGCATTACTTTATCATTAACTTTGTAAAATATACCGCCATACTTGACGGATATATCCGAAGGATTTAAGGCCTCCTGAAGAACAGCATTCAAATTGTGGGCACCCACAGCTCCCTTGAGCATCGGACACAGAACCTGAATTTGGTTCACCGGATCCACTCCGTAATACTTGGGAAGACGCTCTTTACATAGCTGTCTTACAAGTTCCACTATTTTTTCCGGGTCTTCTTCCTCGATAAAGAAAAAATCACTGTTTTTACCGCCCTTTAGTACAGGAAACTCCCCATGATTTATTTTATGTGCATTCATTATGATTGCACTGCCCATGGCCTGACGAAAAATTCTGTTTAGCTTCACTACAGTAACTGCTCCGGAATCAATTATATCTTTCAAAACATTTCCGGGACCCACTGAAGGAAGTTGATCCACGTCACCCACCAAAATTACCACGGTATCGTTGGAAACCGCTTTTAAAAGATTATACATCAGAATTATGTCAATCATAGAGGTCTCATCAATTATCAATACATCGCAGTCTAACGGGTTTTCCTCATTATTTTTATATCCCTCCAACGGGCTGTATTTCAAAAGCCGATGCACAGTCTGCGCATTTCTTCCGGTAGCCTCAGACATCCTCTTTGCTGCCCTTCCCGTGGGTGCAGCAAGCATTACATTTGCCTTAAGCTTTTCAAAGACCTTTATTATTGCCATGGTTGTTGTAGTCTTTCCCGTACCCGGTCCTCCCGTTAGAACCATGAATTTTGAAGTAATGGCTTTCTTAATGGCTTCAACCTGCACATCATCATATTGAATTCTGCATTCCTCCTGAATGCTTTGAATTACCTCACTGGGATTATAAGAGCAATATTTGCTCTTTGTCCTTACAATCTCCGCTATCCTTCTGGCGACTCCCACCTCACTGTGATAAAAAGGCGGAAGATATATGGCATCGTCATACTCCATAATTACGGTTTTATCCTCAAGCATGTTTTTTATTGCCGATTCAATATCCTCTTCCCCAATCTCCAATATTTCTGAGGACCTCTTGATAAGATCGGTTCTTCTTGCAAAACAGTGTCCGTCATTGGCAAATTCATTCAGCACATATATTATTCCCGATCTTATCCGTTGATAGGATTCTCTATCATAACCCATGGCTTGAGCTATCCGGTCGGCAGTCTTAAATCCTATTCCCCAGATATCATCCGCCAATCTGTATGGATTGTCCTTTACAATTTCAATACTGTCACTCCCATAGGTTTTAAATATTTTAACTGCATATGCAGTAGAGACACCATGGGACTGCAAAAAAAGCATGACATTCTTTATTTCCTTCTGATCCTGCCACGCTTTTCTTATCATTTCTATCCTTTTCGGTCCAATTCCGTCAACTTCTATCAGCCTCTCGGGTTCATCTTCTATAACCCTAATGGTATCTTCACCGAAAACCTTTACTATTCTTTTGGCATTTACCGGCCCGATTCCTTTAATAAGGCCGCTTCCCAGGTATTTTTCAATGCCGGCTATTGTTGCGGGCATGGTTTCCTTATAACTATACACGCAAAACTGTTTTCCGTATTTGGAATCATATTTCCACTCGCCCTTAAGGCTTACCACTGCTCCGACATTGACGGATGCCATGTTACCTACCACAGTAACAAGCTCGGAAAAACCTTTGGATTTTATTTTTATAACACAAAAACCGTTTTCTTCATTTATAAAGGTTATCCTCTCCACAACTCCACTCAAATATTCCATAGCATTTACCCAATCGAAAATTTATTGTCTTCCCGTTATTTTAACTGATTCCAGAAACTCAGTATGTACTCAAAGCATCGGTTTGTATCTCCTACGATTTCGTTTCCCATTCTACGCAGAACATAATTTTTTGAGGCATTTCCAAACAAAAGGTAGTTTTTATCTTCCTGCAAAAGGTCTTTATGTTCAAAATATTTTATCTCAAAATCATTAAAATCCTGCTGGGGAAACTTCACGGAATATACCCTTACCCAATGAAGCTCTGTAAAATTCTGCTTTTTAAGATAATCCACCATCTGTTCATACAGCTTTAACGGTCCGTTAACAGAACCGTTGGAACCGTTGGAATCCTTGTTGTTACCTTCTCCGGTTACATTTTCACCATCAGATCCTACCTCGCTATCAAGCCTTGCCAGTATATTTTCAAGAATTTCCTTCTGTTTTGTTATCTCAAGCCACAAAAGTCCATTATATTCGGATAATTCATCAAACCTTTGCTTTGATATACGCCCGGCTGCCTTAAGATATTTGCTCAAGGAATCAACCATAACCTGCAACATTTCTTTATCATTGGACTCAAACACTGTTTTCACCCTTTATCGATAAATTTATATAAAATTTACAATTATAATATATCAAATTTTTTCTGTAAAAACAAACATAACCTTAAGAATGAATATTACTAATTGGAGAAAAATGTAGAACCAGCTCATGATTTGGTGTATTCTTCTTCTCTTGCACAATTGGTAATCAAACATTTATCAAACATTTATTGTATTTAATTTTCAAATGCTTTATGATATAATCAAACATAAGGAATTTTTCTTTAATCTAAGAATTATATTCTAAATCTATGAGTTATAAGTATTCTGCTTACGGAGGATCTGAATATGCAAATATTAAGTTATAAGCTCAACGCCTATATTCCTTTCGATAAAGACAGTATTGAAAAGTTTCTGTTCGTATGTGAAGATGCCATAAACAACATTACATCGGATGAAAAAACGGTCTTTAAGCTAAAAAGCGCTACTCATGAATTGCTTATTAATTCCCTTGAACACGGATACGGAAAGAATGCCGGAGAAGTCTGCTTTTCCATGAGCAAGAAGGGAAATATCATTCAACTTGAAGTATCGGATGAAGGCAAGGGCTTTGGTGCGTCAATATTGGATCTTGAAGAGCAGAACTTGAATCAGGATTCATTAAGAGGCCGGGGCTGGGGACTTTTAATTATTAAAAAACTATGTGACAACATTCAAATTACGCCTAACACCCCTAGAGGTACTAAAGTAATTGTATCGATAACCAATTAATCCTACTATGGCAGCTGAATTTTTATATAGCTGTAGTGTTCTGTTATCGGGTTCTTTTCACTGTAATTAAAGAGGATTACAGTATCCTTTTTTGTCGGTATGCTTACGTTTTCCGTTATATCGTATCTGAAAAGCTCAAAATGGACTCTATTGAATATTTTTTTAGGCGGTTCTCCGCAAAAATCCGGAAGAAACTTTGCTATATTATCCGAAGTCTTTAAAAATTCAAAGCATTTTGTCTTGAAGCTTTCCTTGAATATGCGTTCTATACCCACAGGAAGATTATTTGTATTGTCTGAAATTAAAAAATCAAACTTTAAAAGCTCGTTTAGCAATGTCAAATCAACTTTCCTGTTGGACTCGGCAATAAATTTAAGAAGTATCGTATAAAGCTCACGGCTTGAAATTGACCGTTCAAAGCAGCCCTCCTTTAAATAAAAGAGTGAAAACTCCTCAAAAAACTCAAAGGGCGAATCAAAAAAACCGTTGATTATATACTTAAGGGATCTTTCAAATCTCGCAGAGTTATAATATCGCTCCAAAACTTCCTCTATTCTTTTCAATTTAACAATATCCTCATAACTTAAAAATTCATTGCCCAAAATCTCATACGGAGGATATTCCCGGAATTTATAACCGTATTTCAGGGATTCGTTTCTTATAGCCGAGCCCTTCAGCATCTTCAAAAAGCCCAACTGCAGTTGGTGGGGAAATAAGTTGTAGACATCATTAAAAGATTTCCTAAAGGAAGAATAGTCTTCAAAGGGCAAACCGGCGATCAAATCCACATGAATATGTATGTTCCCCAGCTCCATAAGCCGTTTTACATAGTATAATACTTTTTTAATATTCGTCTTTCTTTTTACTGCCTCAAGAGTAACCTCATTAGTTGACTGTATACCTATTTCAAACTGAATCAATCCCTTCGGTGCCCTCGATAATATTTCGATTGTCTCCTCATCAAAAAGGTCTGCTGCTGCTTCAAAATGGAAAACAGTGTTTCCGGCATTATTTATAATAAACTCAAATATGGATTTTGCCCTATCCTTGTTGCAGTTAAATGTTCTGTCTACAAACTTTACAAGCTTAACCCCTGCTGCCATTAAAAAGCGAAGATCCTTCTTAACCCTGTCCAACGAAAAATACCGTACCCCTTCAAAGGTTGAGGAAATACAATATGAACAGGAAAACGGGCACCCTCTTGAGGATTCGAAATAAACAATTCTGTTTCCGATACAAGAAAGCATTTCATTATTGTACGGTGAAGGAATCGAATCGAGATCCTGCTCCAGAGGGAAGATTTTTGAAACGGTTATCCTTCCGTCTTCTCTGTAACTTAAGCCTTTAATGTCGTAAAGCTCCTTACCTACCCCGTTTAAAAATCCCAATAATTCATTGAAAGCACTTTCGCCTTCTCCGAATATAACAAAGTCCACAAACGGATGTAGCTCTAATACTTGTTGGGGATCGTACGATACTTCCGGTCCCCCGAGCACTATTTTTATATTGGGCAATATTTTCTTGAGATTTTCAGCCACCTTAAGAATAAAGTTTATATTCCAAATATAGCAGGAAAAAGCCGCAATATCACAGCCCTCAGCATATATCCGGGACAAAACGGAATCGGGGTTGTCATTTATGGTAAATTCCATTACCTTTATCGTACCGCAGTTACTTTTACAGGCTGCCTTAAGATACCATGGCGCCAACGATGAATGTATGTATTTAGAGTTTACGGCAATAATAATTGTCTTCATTTTTTCATGAATCTCCTTAAATATTACGCTAAGTTATTATAGCAAACTTAGCTAAAAACATTCAAGGATAAGTTGAGTAGGCACACGCATAAGAAGTGAAGAAAAATATGAAAGAAACATTGCGAAGCAAGTATTAGAGCCTGTTAATACGACGAGGAAAGGGAGAGCATTGTCCGAGCGAAGCGAGTTTTGCTCGACCCCGAGGAGTATTTACAGACTCTTTAATTGCATAGCTTTAGTTTCTGTAATATTTTTCTTCACTTTACTACCCATAAGCATTCGATACTTAAAATTGCAAGGTAAGGAAATTATTCTTTTACCCTCGAACCAATTTAAACCATATGTCCATGACATCGAAAAAGTAATGACGGTAGGTTTTGGCCGGCACACTTTCCGCTGTTTTGATGTCCGATTGGGCAATAAGCTTTCCGTTTACAAAAAACCTTATTGTACCGACTTCTACACCCTTATAGACCGGTGAGTTTATCGTGTTATTGAGTATTATCTCGGATTTTAAGGTTTCCTTTTCCTCTTTACTCAAAGGCAGCTTGATTCCATCTACAGATACTACCGTAGCACTATTTTTCAAGCCCCTTTTTACATAGACAGTTCCAAGCTTCTGATTGGGCTTTAAAAGCTCATAGGGCTTATAATTGTTAAATGCATAATCCAGAATCTTTTTGCTGCTCTCTGCCCTTTTAGTCCGGCTTGAGCAAAATAAAACTACAGATATTAGTCTGAACCCATCCCTTTGGGCCGATGTTACAAGACATCTTCCGGCCTTCCCGGTATATCCTGTTTTTACCCCGTCTGCACCGGGATACAAAGAAAGCATTTCATTTGTTGTATACAATTCCCTGTTGGTTATGGATATGCTCTTAGTGCTTACAATCTTTGAGAACTCAGGGTTTTTAAGCGCATATTTGGTTAAAAGAGCTAGTTCATAAGCGGTAGAATAGTGGCCTTCCACATCAAGCCCATGGGGAGTTTTAAAACATGTATTCCTAAGTCCCAATTCTTTCGCCTTATCGTTCATCATCTTTACAAAGTTCTCGACAGTTCCTCCTATATGCTCGGCAATGGCCAAAGCTGCATCATTGCCCGACTTTAGCATCATGCCGTACATCAATTCCCTTAACGTCAGCTCTTCTCCTTCCCTAAGCTTAATTGTCGAGCCCCAAATGCTGGCAGCTCTTTTACTGACCTTTACCCTGTCATCAAGGTTGCCGTTTTCCAAGGCCACAATGGCCGTCATAATTTTTGTAGTACTGGCTATAGGTCTTTTGGAATACGCATCCTTCTCATACAAAATTCTTCCGCTGTCTGCATCAATTACTATTGCCGCACCGGCTTCTATTTGGGGAAGCTTGTTATCCTTGCTGCCATTTGCTTCAGCGGTATAAAGCTCCGTAAGAGCTTCCTCCTCAATAAACTCGTCCGCATACAACGTTTGACTCATATCCGGTACTAATAGTAAACAAAGTATAAAAACCATGATTTTAATAATAATTGTTCTCTTTATCAAACTAATCACATCCTAAGCAAAGTATTTTAATACTTATTGGGTTTATATGTGACAACGGTTATTAAATTCTACCGATCATATTTTGTAAATTAATCTAAAAAACAAGTAAATTTCAAATCCTATTCATATCTGTAATGATATAAATATATGAATTTGGGCTCAAATTTATAAATATTTTTATCAAAAAAACCGATACTAAAAAAGAGGGGGATGTTGTATGATTGATCAAACCATATACGAAGATCAATTTATAAGAATATTTACACAATCGAACGATGTATTAGTTGAATCATTCAGACCAGGATTAGCACCGGAAAAAGTCAACAAAATAATATCCTCATTCCCACAAATTAAAATTACCAGCTTTAATTGTATTAAAGATGCTCTAATCAACGCACCAAAGCCCCCTCAAAAATTCGGCGAGTTGAAGGAAAAAATCGCCATATCCATTTCTCAAGATGGCTTAAAGGCCATGGTCACCTTTAATTGTTCAAAAGAAGAATTGGATTTTAAAAATCGTGAAAGTCTCGTAAGAGAGACCTACAGCAAGTTAAAAGAAAAGCATATATCCCATGGAATCAAAAGAGAGCTTTTTTTCAGCGAATTAGAATGCGGAAAAACATATGTGATTGCCGAAGGTACACCGGCAATCAACGGAAAAGATTGTGTAATTAAAATGTACAATCTTGAGGAACCCAAACCCCAGATAAAAGAAGACGGAAAGGTCGATTATTACGAATTAAAATTAATTAACAAGGTCAAACCTGGGGATTGGCTTGGTGAACGAATTAACGCCACTGACGGTGTTCCCGGAGTTTCGGTTTACGGCACTCCCATTGTACCGCCAAAAGGCAAAAACTTTCCCCTGCTCTATGATAAAAATACAGTCTATGAAGTTGAAGAAGGCAACAAAGTTGTCCTTTATTCTAAAATAGGCGGAGCTGTAACCTATTCCAACGGTAAAATAACGGTATCCAACTATCTCGAGATTGACGGTGATGTAGATTTTAAAACGGGAAACATTAATTTTGACGGATATGTATCCATAAAAGGTACGGTCACCGACGGTTTTTCCGTGGAAGCCACCAAGGATATCGAAATAAACGGGGATTTGGGTGTGGGAAATGTTAAATCAATAAAGAGCCATGAGGGAAGTATTTTTATTAAGGGAGGTATAGCCTCTAAGAATGTAGCGAAAATCCATGCTGGAAAAAATGTCTTTATCAAATTTTTAGATAATGTACATTTAACCTGCAGCGGTATAGCACATGTCGGATTTTACTGTATAAACAGCATAGTGCATGCAAAAGAAGTATTTATTGAATCAATAAAAGGAAATATAATCGGTGGAAGAATATATGCCGATGTAAAGGTTACTACAGCAGTTTTAGGATCACAGCTGGAAAAGAAAACCGAAATAATAGTTAAAGGCTTTGACAGAAGCATAGTATCGGAGCAAATTGAGGAGCTTCTTGAGAAAAGAAAGGATCTTTTAGATGAACAGCAGCATTTGAAGCGATTACTGGCAGATTATAATTCCAAAGAGCAACCGACTAAAAAAGATGATCAAGCTTACGGTAAAAATCTACAGCGTTTTGCGGTATTAAGAGAAGAAATAAAATCCATCGATAAGGAAAGAAAAAATTTATTAAGGTATTTAAGGGCAAAAGGTGACGGTGAAGTAAATGTGACCCAAAAAATATATCCCAATTGCAGTATAACTATAAAAGGCAAAAAAATAGATATTAAAAAGCCATATTTAGCAGCTATTTTCTTCGTAATGGAAGGAGAACTTAGGAAATTATAATTATTTCCCATTAACATATCTAAATATTTATCCAATAACAAGATTATATAAAAAGGGTATCATACCCTTTTTTGTTTTGCATAGAGCTACCAAAAGCTTTGTGTTTTATATGTGTTTCACCTATTGGGCTATGATATTGTAAAATCCTTCGAAAATTTACAATATTATAATACTAATATATAATGATTAAAAAATACATACTAAAATGTGATAATTCAGCTCTTTAATTTAAAAAATCAAAGTAATATAATATAATTTAACGCAATATAAAAACATTGAAGAGTTTTTAGTAATCAGGAGGCAAAATGAATGATAAATAATATATTAATAATATCTTCAAATTATACCGGGCATGGCCATAAAAGTATTACTGAATCATTAATTGAAAAGTTTTCTCTTTATCCCGATGTGAATGTTCATGTCATCGACGGTTTTTCATTAGCGGGGAAATTTGGGCTTCGTATAGGAAAGCTTTACGGCTCGGTGACCAGGAACGCTAAAGATTTATGGAAATTAATGTGGGAATTATCTTTTAGAAAGCCCAATTTAATTATTGAATTTACCGAAAATGCTATTAGAGATAATTTTCTGAAGATTCTTAAAACTTTTAAACCGGATTTAATTTTATCTGTACATCCAAACTTTAATGCACCTGTTTTGAACATTATGGAAGAATATAACATCAATATACCGTTTTTAACATTTATTGCAGATCTGGTAAGTATCACTCCTCTTTGGGCAGATCCAAGAGCAGATTATATAATATGCCCAACAAAGGAATCAAAATACAAATGTCTTGAATTTGGAGTATCCGAATCAAAACTCAAGGTTATCGGGTTCCCCGTAAGGCAAAAGTTTCTTCAGCATACCGACAGAACAAACAAAAGAGAAAGCTATAACGGCAACAGGCCTTTAGAATGCCTTATTATGAGCGGCGGCGAAGGCTCAGGTAACATGAGTAGAATTGCAAAAATACTGCTTAAAAATTTTGACTGTCATGTAAAAATAGTTGCCGGAAGAAATCGAATGCTGAAGAGAAGGCTTGAAAGATCCCTTTATGAACATTTCGGAAACAGGGTGGAAATATATGGTTTTACCGAAAACATACAGGAATTGATGCTTTCCTCGGATATCGCTTTTACAAGAGGGAGTCCAAATGTAATGATGGAAGCCGTAGCTTGCAATATACCTCTTATCGTCACCGGGAATCTTCCCGGGCAGGAAGAGGGCAACCCCGGTTATTTGCAAAAACACAATCTCGGTGTTGTGTGTAAAGAACCTTCACAATTAAAGAAAATTATAGAAGAGCTTTTGAGTAATAATGCCGAAAAACTTAACAAAATAAAGGAAGCTCAGAAAAACTTCCTAAATCCCAATATAGCAAAGGAAATTGTCGATTTTATTCTGAGTATGGAGAAAAGAGGAGATATTAATATTCCCGACAATCTGCCGAAATTCTGGGATTTTGGTAAGAGATCCGTTGTCGGCAGAAAAATAATTATTAACAGGCATAACAAAACTCTCCGCTAGAAGTGCAGATATCAAAGTAACAGCCTCATTTGCACATTGTTTGGCTTAAATACGGGTGCATTATATAAACATGAATATTTGCACCCTTTAATTATTTATTGATATGTTGCTCTTGTAAAAAGTAGTTAACGTAAAACAATGTAAGTATAGAAAAACTTACTACTCATAATAGTCTTATTTTTAGAAAAAATAAGACTAAGGAGGTGATAGTAATGGCAAGCAAGAGCAACAGCAAAACTCAGTTTGAAAACATGAAGTACGAAATAGCTAAAGAAGTAGGAGTTAACTTAAAACAGGGTTACAATGGAGATTTGACAGCAAGAGAAGCCGGTAAAATCGGTGGAAACATCGTTAAAAAGGTTTTCCAATCCTATACTGGAAATAGCTATCCTTCAGAACGTTTAGGCGACACTTCAAGGTAATATATAAAATAAAAATAGCAGGAGTTCATCTCCTGCTATTTTTATTTTTCCGAAGATTTATTCAAATTCCTTTCAAAGTCTCCGATTATCGGGATATAAGCTTTCTTGTCACAAAAAAGCGTTTAAAAAAAAACATTATGTACACACTAAAATAAAAGTATTAATTAAGAAAGGATGGTTTTGTGTTAGTAGTTGTTGCCAGAACATTGATACTTTATTTGATCGTAGTAGTTATAATGAGAATAATGGGTAAGCGGCAGATAGGGCAACTTCAACCCTTTGAACTTGTTATTGCAATAATGATATCGGAATTGGCCTCGGTGCCCATGCAAAATACAGGAATACCGCTGGTGAACGGTATTATACCGATTCTCACACTGTTAATTGCACAACTGACTTTGTCTTTTATCGGAATAAAGAGTACAAAAGCCAGAGCAATAATATGCGGCAGACCCACTGTACTGGTCGAAAACGGTAAAATAAAGGAGTCTCATCTCAGAAAAGAAATGTATACCATAAACGACCTTCTGGAACAGCTGAGAATTAAAAATATACCCAATATTGCTGATGTTGAGTTTGCCATCCTTGAAACAAACGGTCAGCTCAGTATAATACCCAAGTCGCAAAAAAGACCGATAAGTCCTCAGGACCTTAATATTTCCACTCAATATGAGGGTTTGCCTTTAGACCTTATAATTGACGGAAATATAAACTACGACAACCTTAGAATATCCGGGCTTGACTCAAACTGGCTTATGCAGGAATTGTCCAAATTCGGAATTCATAATATTAAAGATGTTCTCTTCGCCAGCTTAGACTCCGAAGGAAATCTCTATTATCAAGTTAAGGAAAAGGGGAGGATGAAATAATATGCATACCGGTAAAGTACTGATAAGTATTGTTTTATTATGTTTATTGATTTTAAGTACCGCATTTTATACAATTAGACTTTTGGAGAAGGATTCACAAAAGCTTGAGACTATTATAGATAAAATTGAAGCAAGTACGCAAAACGGTGATTGGGAAGAGGTTGAAAACCTCCTTTCTGCCTTGGAAACAGAGTGGCACAAGGCTGAAAAAGCTTGGGCGGTTTTGCTTGACCATGTTGAAATTGACAATATCGATACATCCATTATGCGGGCATCAAAGTTTATTGAATCAAGAAACGTACCTATGGCAATATCTGAAATAGCCGTACTTAAACAATATATAAAGCACATTCCTGAAAAAGAATCATTTTCTCTAAAAAATGTTTTTTGATATTATGTTAAGATATAGCTTAAAGTGGGGATTTCCCCACTTAAGTTTGATATATGAGGCTTTTTCATAAATGAAGACTTTAATATATTCTTTCTATTTTCATTCATATAAAAAGAGATAGTAAAAATAACGCATAAAATACACCACCCATAAGCAGGGGTATGGGATTGAGTTTTCCTTTGTCCTCAATCCAAAAATATGTTGTAGCGGCAGATAAAGTACCGATTACAGAGCTCACTATAATATGGTTGTCCAACTCCCATGGTGTTGCAAGAATACCGATTGAAACGGGAATACAACTTTGAAACACCATTGCACCGGTTATATTGGCAAGAGCCAATGTATCCTTATTTTTACTGACCCAGATTATGCTGTTGAATTTTTCGGGAAGTTCCGTGGCTATAGGGGTTATTATCATGGAAAGAATAACGGGCGGTATACCGAAAGAAAATGATATAATTTCTATATTTTTGACAAAAACATTTGCACCCAAAATTATACCCGCCAGAGCAATACTTACCTGCATTAATATAATTGGGATACCGGGCTTCACATTCAGTATTCTTGAAAAATATAGTTTATCCGTTTGCCTGTAAACTTTTATGTCGCCCTTTACGGTTATAACAATATAATAAATATATGCTAAAATCAAAAAAATTGAAACAAATTCCTCTATTAAACGTATTTTTATAAAAGCCGTCAAAACACCAATACAGTATGTTATTATAAAAAAGCTAATATCTCGGCTCAATATATCCTTGTTTATTTCCATTGTCATTTTGGTTCTTCTACTAGATAAAAAAACCACAACACTGGCACCCGTCACAAAAAAAGCAAGGGTACTTAGCATAAACGGTGCGCCTAAAATTGCTCCTATCCCTACATCAATTGTTTTGTTATCCCCCTTAAAAAAAATAATGGCAATAATCGGTACCATTGTTTCGGGAAGACAAGTGCCTACAGCCGAGAAAATACTTCCCACTACTCCGTCTCCTACCCTTAGCTTTTTTCCGAGCCACTCAACTCCATTTGTAAAAAATTCACAGCTAATTAGGATTAAAAAAAGTGCAATTAACATCTGCGCTGCATTTATCCACATATATATCCTTCACTTTCCGGCGCTTTTAGCATAAATACTTGTTTAAATATATTAGATTGGAGCAAATTTTATTCGTATCATGTTAATTAACAGTAAACACAAAAAACAACGCAATATTCCAAGCAATAAAAAAGAAGCTTTTAACTAAAAATATCTGTTAAAAGCCTCTTACAAGGACGGATTATCCATTATTGCGTGCTTTTGCATATCTTGAATACTAATACAACCTCTCATCACAATTTATATCGGCATGATTTATAGTCCAAGTGAAGGATCAAATAATAGTACGATTTGATACTTTTGACAACATACGACATTAGAAGTTTAAAGTTATTATTTACTTTTTATTTTTGCCTTGACACGGCAGCATTCAGATTGTAAAATAATTGTTGAAAACATGGGCGATTAGCTCAGCTGGTTAGAGTACCACGTTGACATCGTGGGGGTCGATGGTTCGAGCCCATTATCGCCCACCAAAAAAGCAAGGGTTATACTAATGACCCTTGCTTTTCTATTTAGTAGAGTTATTTATTCATTTTTTATCGCATCCAAGGCACTGAGTTTCATAGCCCTTCTGGAAGGGAAATACCCTGCAATTAGGCCAACAAGCACCGCAATTGAAACTGACGCCAGTGCGAGCCATAACGGTATTCTGGATATTGCTGCATTAGGTACATCGGGAATAAAACCTCGCGCTATGGTGTTAATAACGGCAGAAATTCCATAACTTACTCCTATTCCTATAGTACCTCCAAAAAATCCAATCATTCCGGCCTCAAAAAGGAACATTCCCCTAATATCCCTGAGATAGCAGCCCAAAACCTTTATAATTCCGATTTCTCTAGTTCTTTCATATATGGACATGTACATTGTATTTGTTATTCCCAAGGATGCAACAAAAAGGGAAATAGCACCTATCGCTCCCAATACTGCCTGGATAATCGCAAACTGTTTTTTAGCCTCGTTTCTTGCATCGGCAAGGCTGTAACATGCAAATCCCATGTCTTGAATCTTCTTTTGTACCTCTTCAACTCTATTTACATCTTTAACTCTTACCAGTACCCTTTCATAAGATTCCTTTGTTGAAGATCTTCCCATGCCCCCTACACTATAGAAAGCATAGCCTCCGAACTCAGATGATTGTGAACCTGCTATTCTTCTTTCCTCTCTTTCATTGTCCTTTATCAGCTTTTTTAGATAATTCATATTCATAAATGCCGAGTAGTTATGTTCACCGCTGTCCTTAAGTATACCTACACCCTGTATCTTATATGTTTTTCTTCTCACGCTTCCCGGTTGATTTCCGTAACTTTCGCCATAGGACAGATCGAAGGTCATAATAAGCTTATCCTCCAAAACATTTACCGGTGGCGGCTCTTCATTGTTATCCCCACCGAACATAATCACTCCGTTCCTTCCTATAGACCTGGGATTATAGAACTGGTAGGACATATCCTTTCCGAAAACAATTGCCCCTTTGTCATCTTCATTCAACAACCGTCCTTCGCTTACTTCAAAATCGAAGTACTGCATTTTAGCGGGCTCAACTCCTACAAGATCAACATAAGCTATATATCTTCCCGAAGCAAACTTCAGCATTGCTCTAATTTCAGACATGGCAGCTACAACCCCATCAATTTGTTCAAATTCTTGGACCGCTTTGTCATCAAGAGTTTTGACAGAAGGCTGGGTATAAGCCATACCATCGGACTCAAAATAAGTGTAGGGATTTACAGTTATGGTATTTAAGCTTCCATATCTTTGCATTTGTTCTTCCATTGTTTTATCCAAACCCACACCTATAGACATCATTACTGCAATGGATGTAGTTCCTATCAATACCCCCAACAGTGTCAAAAAAGTTCTCATTTTTCTTCTAAACAGATTTTTCAAAGCCATTCCCAAAATATCAGTAATTTTCATATAAATCAGCTCTCGCTTTCTTCCTCTTTCTTATAACCACAATAAGAACAATGACAACAACTATGATTACCAGACCGGCGACCGAAATTAGCAATACTATAAAATTAAATCCCTTCTTTACAGCCGATTCCATGCCCATCTGTTCCTTTATAAGGGGATCCGTCATAGGGTCTCCATCCGTAATCATTCCCGGCTGTCCCTGCACGAAAACATCAAACTCCTTCTCCACGTCAATGACTTTTCCCATACTGTCTTCGAAGGTAAAAACGACACTTCCCTTTAGCTGTCCTTCTTTGGTAGGTATAATATATGCTTCATAATAATCGCTCCTGCCGGGTTCAAAATTACCCACAAAATAGTCTGAACCAGGCTGTACATCAAAGTCTCCCTTGCATTTAATCATTAAATTGTTGAGGGTCGACTTTCCCATATTGTAAAAATTTAAAGATACAGGTACAGACATACCGATAAATGCTTCGGGCCCAGCCTGAATTTCACTTATTTCAAGCCTGTTTTCCTGAGTAACCGGTATGCTGATGCTTTCCTTCAATGTATATTGCTTCTGTTTATCATCCTCATATTCAAAGTTAATATTTAAAACATAACTCTTCGGTACAGCGTCAAACTTGGTAACAAAGGTTATCTTTTTTTCAACCCTGTTCCCTGCTTTTATCTGATCAATAAAAATAGTACTTGTACTTTCAGCGCCAGGTAAGAAAACTCCTTCATCCGCAAGGAAGGATATACCGATATTTCCAACATCAATGTCTTTATGAGTGTTTAATATTCCAAGCTCAAGATCAAAGGTCTGCCCCGCTATAGCCTGACTCGTTGATATTTTATATCGGTCTATAATGATTCTCGGAGTAGAGCCGGATTCGCCGCTTTTAGAATTCTCCACAAAGACTCCGACATATTGTGTAATTGTCTGCTTTTCACCTTTGAATTCTTCGATATCATCCTCATACTCCACATTTATGGCAATAGGATAGTTTTTAGTTTCTGCTTCCTTTAAGGCATTAAAAGTAAATTTGAGGCTTTTGCTCTCTCCTGCTCCTATGGAATCAACCATTATTATGCTTTGGGACTTACATATAATTCCCTGGTCATTAGACACAGAAACCTTTATGTTAGATGCCTTAACAGAGCCTTCATTGATAATATCAAAACCAATACTGAAATCTTTTTCCACAGAAACGCTTTGTGTAGGTACACTTATATTGTCTATCCTCAGAGAAGCCTTCTGCTGTGTTTTTTTCATTATCGAAACATAATAAACGAAGTTATCGGAGTAGGAATTTCCAAACTCATCCTTATAATCCACAGCAATTTCAATGGGAAAACTTGAAGTATTTGCTTTATCCGATACAAAAAGATTATAGCTTACTTTTCCGGTTTTTCCGCCGGCAATGGAATTAATATATTTAACACCGGACAATTCCGGAGTAATACCTTCATTGCTGAATCCCTTTAACGAAACTTTTACATCCCTGGCTTCAAGAGTCCCAAGGTTTTCAAATTCAAAGGATGCACTGAATTTATCGCCAGCCACAGGCTTTTCCGGCGATATTTTTACTCCTTTTAAATTTAGTCCCGGAGTTTTTTCACTGTTCTCCACTTTTACATATATGGTTTCTTCTGAAGTGAACAAGTCACCGTATAAATTGTTGTATTGCAGCTTAAGTGTTATCGGATATGTACCCTTCTTTGCAGTCGGATCTACAGCCAATTCAAAATGGACTTTTTCCTCCTTATCTGGCTTAACTTCGCTTATCGGTATCGAAATATATCCGCTAGGAATGGAGAAGGGCGAAGTCTCCATATTGGTCGTCAATGTGACTTGAATATCCTTTGCTGTATAGGTTGACACATTTTTTATTGGCACATCAATTAACATTTTCCTGCTCGCTGCTTCATATTGAGTTACAACTTTATTAACTATTCTGAAATTAGGTTTGTATTGGGATGTATCGGTCTGAGTATCTGAGGAACTTTGCTCCTTTTTCTCCTTTACATCAAGGTAAAGTGTTTGCACGCATTGCTCAGAACTTCCGTCTTTTTCATAATCAAAAACAAGTGTTAGTTCATTCCCGGTTCCTTTATAAACCAGTTTTAATTTCTTTGGAAACTTTTTTTCCTCGTTGTCTACTATATTTCCCAAATCTATTATCTGTAACTCACTCTGATCAATATAAAAAGATGAAGATTTATCAATAGATACATACACTTTATTTAATGGTGGATCACATAGCTTTTTATATAATACCTCGAGTTCAAAACTCTTCCCTTTACTCACTTCTTTAGGCATCTCCAATATCCTAATCGCTATATCATTATTGCCGGCAAAAACCACAGTAATGCCAATCATATTAATGAGAAGTGCTACAAGTACAAATATATTAATAATCCTTAAATTTTTCATATTAACCCCCCACACTCTGCCTTTCTTCGATTTTTTCAATTCTTCCGTCAAGAATATAAATTATTCTGTCTGCCCTTTTAGCGATGTTAACATCATGGGTTACCATGATCAAGGTTTGATTATTTGTCTTTGCAAGACCCGTCATCAGATCCAAAACTTCCATCGATGTTTTCGAGTCCAGATTACCCGTAGGCTCATCTGCAAATACAATATCCGGATTTGTCACAAAGGCCCTCGCTATACCCACTCTTTGCTGCTGTCCTCCACTCATCTGAGTAGGTTTGTGCCTCAAGTGTTTTGGAAGTCCCACTGCCTTTAGCAATTCAACAGCCTTTTTCGTCCTCTCTTTCTTGGAAACACCTTTAAACATAAGAGGCAAGCTTACATTTTCAACAGCATTAAGATAATTGACAAGGTTATACGCTTGAAATATGAAACCAATATTATCCTGGCGAAACGCCGCAAGCTTCTTTTCGTTTAGCTTCTCAATATTCACATTTTTAATCCTTATATTACCCCTAGTGGGTTTTTCCAAACCTGCAAGAACATTTAAAAGAGTGGATTTTCCTGATCCTGAAGTGCCTAAAAAACAACAGAACTCGCCTTTATTAATAACCAAGTTTATATTTTCAAGAGCAATAACCTTTTCTTCCCCAACCCTGTAGATCTTACTTAGATTAGAAATAGTAATTATCGGTTCCCTTTTGTCTGCTACATTCAGTATATTACATACCCCCTTTAAAATAAAATTTGCCCGTTTTTTTGATTCAAGGCAAATATTAATCACATAATCAATATTTATTCAGACAAGCCGATTATATTAATATAAATTGTAAATTATTCTATTATTGAAGTCAACAGCCAGCGCTTCCTATAAAATATAAAATTTTTATAAAGAATTTATTAAATAATTATAAATTTTTCTCCATTAAACCATTTACATTTTATCTATTTTATTCCTTTATTTTGATATTATTATCAGTGTATCTTTTTATCCTGTACCCTTCCATACATTTGAAATAAACTATAGACTTTTTTCCTTATATATAATAAAATTCTATATGTCTAATAATTACAGCTTTCATAAGGGGGAATTAATATAATGTCTTACTATTATGGCTCCGATTCATTGGAAATTAAAAACCCTTTTAAAAAAGAAGGTATAATTTTCTTGTCTGTTGGGGCACTTGAGTTTATCTTAGGGTTATTTTCCCTTTTTACCATCAGAAATCAGATAGCCACAAGCGGTACTCTGGCCGGTTGGTTGGGGCTCGGTATTTGTTTAATACTTTTAATTTCCGGAATTAGCTATATAAGCAGCGGTATTTACAAGATCCTGCGTTTCTATGTGGGAAGAGGGATACCTGCAAGCCTTGCAAAAAATGTCTCTAAGAGCGAAACTCATGTGCGGGAACCTGAAGTACTCTATCATGCAAAAACTTTAGAGCAAATGCTTATGGGAAGGAAAAACCCGACCTTTGCGGAACCTACTTCCTTTCTTGACCAACTGTTATACAGTGTTTTTCCAAAGCTTATTTTCTTGCCGTATCAGATGAGAAACTATATTTCTGTTTTGCTGTCAAAAACTGCTTATTCTCTGGTTTGGCTAGCTGTTTATATTCTTGCGGTTTTATCCGGTTCTTTAGGACTCACCAAACTCACTCAGACCTCTTTCACTGATTGGATGAGTATCGGTTTGGCGATTATTCTTCTTTTAATATGGACCAATCACAAGATTTCAATAAAATCTACCAATAAGCTTAAAATCGAAAATTTCAGCAAAGGGACTTTTGTTTTTTTAATTGTACTTGCCGTACTGCTTCCTGTTTTCGGAGAAATACTTATAAACAACGGTGTTAAAATCCCTGATGCTCCGCTAAATCCTTTCTATTTGCTTATTCTCGACTTTATTTTAATCGCAGTTACGAATGTTGCAGGTATTTTATTGGCTAAACACCGTTCCGATATGCTTAATCCCTTAACGGAGGTATCCGAGTACCGGAACCATTGGCAAGAAAACGTACACCCCAGGGACATCTTCAGATGCTTTGAAATGGAAATGGCAAATATGAGATTTAAAGAAATGCCCAACAGGGTTTACCGCACTTTGAATCCCAGACTTAATATGGAAGGCAGCTCGGATAAAGGAAACTTTTTCGGAGATACTATTGTTGAAACACAACCGGTATATGAAGAGATTGAATATCCGCAGCTCTTTAAGAATATTCGACTTATCGTATCCATATTCGGAGGAGTTCTTTTGTCCTTCTCCTCTATATTGCTGTTTGCTTTAAACAGGCAAATTCCGAATTCATTTTCTCTCGACTATCTCTTTAATTGCCTGTATGTTCCGATAATCTTGGGAGCTTTCGGTAGTATTGCAATCAATATAGCCCATTTCTACTGGTCTGAAGTAAACTTCAAGAGTTACCTTGTACATTTTCAGGTAGAAGGAACATATACCGAATCAAAAATTTCAACAGGAATGGCAATAACCGATTCAACCCGCAGCGAAAACGTAATTGTACGTTCATCCTGTTCACCTTTGCTTATTTTATCTCAGATAAGAACCACTACCTTGGTAAGTTCAGGGTCTAAAAATCTTGAAGGTACCAGATATGTTCTGGATATGAGAAAAGCGGACCATATTCTTGAAAACCTTGTAAAAGGAATACGTTCATTCCTTGACAATCAGCAGTCAATTGCCAACTCGATATCGGAACGGGATATGGCATCCATTAATAATTTTTACGCATTAAATCAAGTTTCACCGGCTAACCTGGCTGCAAAGGCAATGCATTCAAATTTGCCTCCCGCTGACAATCGGGAAAAGCTGGAGAGTTAAGATTTAAGCTTTCTTTACAACTCGGACTAATTTTGATAAAGTATATGTGACTTAAAATTCCATAATTAATTGCATCAAATAGCTATGTTAATTAATTTTGCCTATGGGTAATATATATTATAAATAACATTAAAGGAGTTGTACTAAATGGGAACCTTGCTCAGTAATAAAAACATATTGGTTATGGGAGTAAGAAATAAATGGAGTATTGCATGGGGCATCGTTAAAGCAGCCCAAAATGAAGGTGCAAACATTATTATTACATATCAGAGTGAAAGAGAAAAGCCCGGAGCTGAACAGCTTGGTGCCGATTCCATATTTCAATGCGATATATCTTCCGATGAGGATATAAACAATCTGTTTGCCTCTATAAAAGAAAAATACGGTGTGCTCCATGGGGTTGTTCATTGCATAGCTCATGCAAATACTGAAGATCTTCAAAACGACTTTGTTTATACTTCAAGAGAAGGCTTTGCCCATGCATTGGACATCAGTGCCTATTCTTTAGTCGCTGTTTGCCGCGGAGCAAAAGATATTATGACCGAAGGTGGCAGTATTATTACACTGACATATATGGGATCCGAAAAGGTAATTCCCGGATATAATATAATGGGAGTCGCCAAAGCTGCTCTTGAAACAAGCGTAAGATATCTTGCTTACGATCTTGGTTCCGGCAACATCAGAGTTAATGCCATCTCCGCCGGACCTATCAAAACTCTTTCAGCTAAGGGTGTAAAGAACTTTGGAACTATTCTGGATACACTGCCGGAAAAAGCACCTCTTAAAAGAAACATTACCCAGGAGGATCTCGGAAATACAGCTTTATACCTCCTCAGTGATTTATCCAGCGGTGTAACCGGCGAAGTGATTCACGTAGACAGCGGCTATAATATTATGGGACTGTAACACGGAAACGTTATATAAAAAGAACTCATTTTCCTCTACCGGAAAATGAGTTCTTTTTATCTTGCAAAAACTTTAAGAGCTTTGTTAACAAACCTAATACTGACAGGAAGGCATGGCCCCTTCTCTCCGTCAATGCTGAGTACAATATCCTCCGGACCCTCAATAGTACATCTGTCTGTTGTCAGGGTAATAACATTTTTATTATTAATACCGCTATTGCTCAGTACACTAAAGAAAATGCCTGCAAGATCTATGTGGTTACAGTTTTTAACAAGCACTATGTCCATCAGTCCGTCGGTGTAATCCGCACTATCGACAATATTGGCAAATCCGCCTGCCTGCTTTCCGTTTAATATGAAAAAGAGCAAAATTTCTTCTTCCAACAATTCCTTATCCGTTTGAATACTTATTTTAAAGGGCTTCATATTTGCCATTTCGCCTATGGCCTTAAGATAATAGGCAAAAGCACCGAAACTCTTTTTTAATTCATTATTGGTGTTAAAAGATACATCTACAAAGATTCCCCCGGCACAAGTGCTTAAAAAATAAATATCCTCATTTGCCAGCCCTACATCAACCTCAATAGTTTTCCCTTCAAGAATGACGTCAACACATTCATTAAGACTTGTCGGCAAATTAAGTATCGAAGCAAAATCGTTGCAAGTTCCGGTAGGAATTATCCCCAAGGGTATGTTAACATTATTTTTCAGCATGAGATTGGCAACAAAATTCAGAGTACCATCCCCACCTGACGATATTATATACTTCAATCCGTCCTGTGTTATCAAATCGGTAATATACCGTTCACAGTTATTCATTATCATGCACAGCTGAAGAAGAATACCCTCTTTCTGAAAACTTTCAATTATATAATCAAATCCCTGAAACTTTTTATGATTCCCCGAAAGCGGGTTGTAAATCAACAGAGCCTTATCCATATTTCCATCCCTCAGATTTCTTTATATCTTTGCGTTTTTCTCAATCATAATCGGGAAATTCGGCATTCCTTTTAGGTTAATTCCCTTTGAAATGTAAACGTTTTTATCTATAATCAAGTTTTCAATTTTTACGTCCTCATCAATTACTGATCCCTGCATTATTATACAACCGTTAACTACAGCATTCTTTTTTATTGTTACGCCCCGGAACAAAACAGAATTTGAAACGGTACCTTCCACAATACATCCATCGGCTATGATGGAATTGCTTACCTCCGCTTCTTCGTTATACTTGGCCGGAGGTTCATCCTTAACCTTTGTGTAAACCTTACCGTTTTCTTCAAATAGCTGGTGCCGAATTTCGGGATTCAGCATTTCCATATTGATTCTGTAATAGGCATTTATCGTATTTAAATTTCTCCAATAGCCGTTAAACCTATATCCGTATATCTGAAGAGTGTTTAATTTGCTAATTATTACATCTTTTACAAAATCATATTTCCCAAGGGAATTACATTCCTCCAAAAGATCTATAAGCAATTCTCTTCTCAAAATATATATACCCATTGAACATATTGTAGACTCAGGATGGTTGTGTTTTTCTTTGAAATCCACGACTCTTCCGTTATCATCCATTTTCATGATTCCCATGTATGACAATTCCTCCACCGGGAAATCGCTCATGTCCCTGTAAGCAATTGTAATATCTGCCTTCTTGTCAATATGATAATTGAGCATATCGTCAAAAAGCATCTTATATACACAATTGCCCTGTGCAACAACAATATATTCTTCAAAGCTTCGCTTCAAAAAAGTTATGTTGTGATACATGGCATCGGCACTTCCCTGATACCATCCCGAATGCTCACCGGCAAGATACGGAGGAAAAATAAAAAGCCCGTCATTTCTTCTGTCCAAATCCCACTCTTTTCCTGACCCCAAATGGTCCATAAGTGAGCGAAAGCTGTACTGAGTCAAAACACCGATGTTTGTAATTCCGGAATTAACCATATTGGATAAAACAAAATCTATAACTCTGTACTTTCCGCCAATAGGAACGGCAGTACTTGAACGCAATTCAGCCAACTCTTTGAGCCTGTCATTTTTTCCACCGGTAAGAATCATTCCCATTGTACTTTTCATTCACTCGTTCCTCCCTTTAAAACGCTTTTTCCCGATTCGATATTTAAAGTACTGTATTCATCGCTTGTTAAGTATGCATCTATTACGACATTCTTACCAATTTGACAGTCGTCAGGAACAACCGCCCTTTCACCTACAACCGTTATACCGGAATCGTATAATGAAGGTTTTAACTCATTGGGAATATTCTCACCTATTCCCATCTTAACATTATTGCCAATCCGTACCTCTTCTCCGATTATACACTTGTTAATATATGTATTTGAACCTATATAACTATCCGTCATAATAATTGAATCCTCAACTACCGCTCCTTCACCTATATAAACACCCGATGAAATAACGGAGTTTTTAACCTTGCCGTAAATCATGCAGCCTTCGGCTGCTATGGTCTTCTTTATGCTTCCGTTAGGACCTATGTAATGTGCAGGTTTCACAGGATTAGGTGTATATATTTTCCATGCTGGATCAAAAAGATTGAAATCAGGCACACGGCTTATAAGATCCATATTTGACTCCCAATAGGCCTGTATTGTGCCCACGTCTTTCCAATATCCGTTGAATTTATACGCCCACATATTCCTGCCTTCTCCAAGCATTAAGGGTATGATATTTTTTCCGAAATCATGGGCTGATTCATCATTCTGGTCATCTCTTATCAAATATTCTTTTAAAACACTCCACTTAAATATGTAAACACCCATGGACGCAAGATTGCTTTTCGGGTTTTGAGGTTTTTCTTCAAACTCATAAATTTTGCCTCTTTCATCGGTATTCATTATTCCATATCTTCCGGCCTCTTCCCATGGAACATTAATGACTGAAATGGTAGCATCCGCATTGTTTTCTTTGTGAAAATCAAGCATGTTCGAATAATTCATTTTATACACGTGATCTCCTGACAGTATTATCACATATTCAGGATTATGCTTATCAACATAATGAATATTTTGAAATACTGCATTCGCCGTTCCTTTATACCACTCGCCTACCTTAGCCTTCACATAAGGTGACAGTATGGTTACCCCTCCGTTAATTCTGTCCATGTCCCACGGTTTACCGATCCCAATATGGGCATTAAGCTCGAGGGGCTGATATTGAGTTAAAACCCCAACTGTATCAATATCAGAATTAACACAGTTACTTAATGAAAAATCAATTATTCTGTATTTTCCTCCGTACAACACAGCAGGCTTTGCAATATGCTTTGTAAGTACACCCAATCTGCTACCCTGCCCCCCTGCAAGTAAAAGGGCAATTATCTCCTTGTTATGCATTTATTTTCCTCACCTCAATTGATTTAAGTATACTTCTCTGTTCCAAAACTTCATCCCTTATTGCTTTACTACAAAGTTTCAGTTACATGGTCCTTAAAAAGTATTAAATAATTATAATTTTGTTGTAATATATTCTATATTGCGACCTGCTAATCCTTTAAATTATACATAATTATTTAAATAATAATGCAGAAAAACACAAGAAAAAAAATTATCGTTACAACACTTGAATATACTTTATGAAATGCAATATAAACAAAGGTCGTTAAACATCAACAACGGATATTCCAACATATTCTTCCCGGCAATATTTAAAAGATTCGGATAAATACTACTTTTGCACATTAATACGGTTAAATATTTTTTCATTAATTTGAACATCGGCTTCTTTCACAAGTTCATCAATATATTCTTCATATTCCTTTTCAATCTGCTCATCTCTTAATATTTTACTGGCTTCTTCATAAGAAACATAACCCCATTCTTCCTTTGATTTGCAAATCAGCAATGAATAATCCGTAGTTCTTTCTATAATATCGCTGACTTGGCCTGGAATCAGCTTCTTAGCTTCCTGTAAAAATTCCGGATAGGGTATATTCTTCGAAAGCTGCTCTTCTTTTGTAAAATAATGATCCAAAATCTCTCCATGCTTTTTGTAAGCATTAGCAATCTTTTCGAAGGACTCTCCCTTTTCTATTCTCATTTTTGCCTCTTCAATCAACTGCTCCGCATTTTTTTTCTTTTCATCGGATATAATGCCTTTTTCATCAACAAAAGGAATTATAACAGCTTGAATCTCAATTCCGTCCGGAATCTTGAACCTTGACTCCTTTAACCTTAAATACATTTCTTTAATTTCGCTCTCGGATATTAAAAACTCACTTTCCTTAAGCTTATTCTTGAGCTCTTTAACCATGTTGTCAAATTTATAGCTATAATACTCAATTTCACCATAATTTTCCGGACCATATATTACCTTGTTGTTTTTTATTGCATCGTTTCTTTTTTCGTTTTCCTTTTCCAGTTCCTTTAGAAAATCCTTATAATCGGTACTGTCAATTATACCCTTTTCCATTGCAAGCTTTTGCTGAACCTTAATTCTTATTATATCTTCCAATACATTTTGCTTGACAACTTCATCGGGTGCCTTACTTTTTAAACTGCTGCTTAGAAGATCACTATCATTTTTAAGCATATTTTTTTCGCTAAATAACTCCAAACCCTCATTGCTGTTACTCTTTAGCCTCATTTTGTATTCCCTTACATAAACAGGCTCACCATTTACCATAGCAACCTTTGAAAAATCATTGTATATAAATTCATTACGATATGCCAATAATGCAGCTAGTAATGCTGAAATAGCAATAATAATTGAAAGAATCAGAATAACCCCTGTTTTATTTATTCCCTTCTTCTTCAAACTAATATTATTTGACAACTTTACCAAACCTCTCAAAATAAATATTTTAATCCCCTGACAATTTTATATGTACCTTATACTTTTATATATATCATCTTAATATCTATCAGTTATCCTGACTTTCCTGCATTTGCTTTTTATATTCTGCCGGACTGAAACCGGTATACTTTCTAAAGAGCCTGCTAAAATAACTGGCCTCCCTGTAACCCAGCATTTCACTCACCTTATATGTCTTGTAAGTCCCTTCTTTCAACAGCAGTTTAGCCCATTCCATTTTAACTTTTGTAACATACTCAAGAAAATTAATGCCGGTCTCCTGCTTGAACAGAGAACAGAAATAATTCTTACTGATATTCAAGTGATCTGCCATTCTTGCAAGAGTTATTTCCTGGTCAATATTATTTAACACATATTCACATGCGTCCTTTATTAAAGTATTATTTTGGACTGGCAAGTATTCCCTCACAACATTCATAAGACTGTTAACAAACAGTATGAAAAAGCTCTTTATTTCTTCCTTTGAACCAAATTCCAAAAAATCAACATTATTAAATTTTCTAAAATCATACAGCTTATTTACAAAATCATATTTCATATCTATATAATGGGAAATATTAAACATTAACTGGTTCGCAGCAAATGCGATTCTCTTTAGATTGTTCTCCGTTCCGACGGCAATATCGTCAAACACATTTTCTGCCAGTTTTACCGCACTGTCATCTCCGGACATGATATATTCAACCAAAAGCTTTTCCCTCTCTGCAGGATAGAGAAGATATTGCTTTTCATTAATGTCCGATTGCCTTATATGAATAACCCTGTTTCCACCCAATATGTACTTATGGCGAAGAGCTGCTTTAGCTCCCATATAACTTTGGCTGATATCTCTAAGCTTGCTGCAAGCCTCACCTATTCCGATAGTAACCCTCACATTTGCGTTCCGCTGAATCTCCTTCAAAACCTTTTCAAAAAAGTCTGCCGTTATCTCTTCAAATTCATTTACTTCAACCTTTGAAACCGGCTGAAGTATAACGCTTATCACTCCAATATCCATTTCAACCATGTTGCAGCTTAATCCTTCAAACTGAAGCAAAATATCCGCAATTATTGATCTGACTTTATTTAATAATTCCTCAAATTTTCCGGTCTTAATTAACTCTTTTGTGCTGGCATCAAAATTGCCCACCTCAATAATACCTACCTGAACCGTTTCCTTGTACAGGTTGATTCCATATTCATTTATTATATAATTTAAGGATTCATGGGGAAATTCTTTACCTCTTAAAAGATCATTCAAAATTTTTTCTCTGGAAAAAGAAAGACTCATTTCAAATCTTTCTTTTATTTTTTTATCGTTTTCTTTCTCCAATTTCTTTTCCATGAGTTTTTCATGAACGCTTTCCAACACATCAATTAAATTTTCCTTGTCTATCGGTTTTGTCACATATCCAAATGCACCCAACAACAATCCCTGTTTAACATGCGGCAGGTCCTCGGGATCGCTCAAATAAACAACAAAAGGCGATAGGTTGTACTCTTTTATCGAATTGTACAACTCTATGCCATCCATCTTGGGCATATTTATATCAGTGATAACAAGATCTATATCATTTTGATTTAATTTATGTAATGCATCTATTCCATCTTTAGCTGAACACATAAGATTGAATTCCAAATTACCCCAATCTATTTCACTTTTCAACCATTCAAGGATTTTAGGGTCATCATCAACAATCATAACGCTAAACAAAATAAAGTCCTCCTTTGCCAATACCAAAATAACGTAACTTCAGGTAGCACATTATCGAATTATTATATTGTAAACAAACACATTGCTACAGATTGGAAAAGTCCCCTTAATATGAAGAAATGTCTTAATATCGAAATCTTATCTATGCAGCTATTATTACTAGATTAAATAATTTAATAACGACAACATCTATAAGTTTATATTAATACTATATTAATTTGTTGTCAATTATTTTGTAAATATCAGGTGCATGGAATAATTGTGAAGAACAACTAAAAAAGAGGCTCTATACCTCTTTTTTATTAAACTCATTTGAATAAGAATATTATAAATTTTTACAAAACTGCTCAAGTCTTTAAAATGTCTCTTACGCTATCTATCCAATTTTATTCTTCAGTTGAAGTACTTTTTTTGGATTTTTTAGCAGTAGTTTTTTTAGCAGTTGCTGTCTTTTTCGCTGTTCCGCTTTCTGATGCCGCTGATTTACAGGTCTTACTTGTCTTGCAGCTTGACTTCTTCTCCGACTTTGCAGACTTTTCAGTGTCAGAAGCTTTAGATGATGTTTTGGTAACTCTTTTACTAACCTTGAAAGAATAATTTGCCATAGAATTGTTGTCCCAGTTGTCACCACTGTCCTTAAATGCAACATTCAGATTGTCAGGACGTTCAATTCTGATTGTTGCTTTAAAAACGTCGTTATCCCTTTCCATAGGTATGAAGGCTTTATTTTCCCATTCTTTGCCGTAACCAATATGCGCATATATTTCTTCTGCTCCACATTGTGCGAGCAATCCCTTATAGAAAAGGGTAACCTCGTCTCCAACACCTATTGTTGCCTTAGAGATCTCAACACCATTATTTGCATACTCTTGCTTCGATTTAGCCATGTAATTCACCTCTTCTTTTAGATTTAGTAATTCTAAGTCTCCCCTATAATCTCATCAGCATTGCATTTGTAAAATATGCTTATAACATGTAATTTATATTATTTTCCAGAAAATACGATACAATAAAAACCACTCATTTTCTTATTCGGATAATTTTAAAAAAACTTTAATACTAAATTATTTTGCCCCATACAAAAATAATGATACTATTAATCGACGTTATTATGCTGAATTCATTTCATAAGTGTCGGTATTATGCAACTCGCTTTATATATACTTTCTTGTATATCCAAAATCATTTTATTAAAAAAAACATAAATAGTCAACCTAATCATGTAAAAATCTATCAATTTATGTTTTGTCTCAATAAACTTAGCCTAAAAAATCAAAATCCGTCCTATTTAATATGTGTTAATTACTAATGTTTATTCATGTGTTTATTCATGGTTTTAATCAATGTATAGCAATTTTTCCAATGTAGGGTTAATCCCAAGCAATTTTTTTAATTCTCTGTATCTTTCCAAAGCTAAAGGATCTTTTGCTTGGGTTTTTATTGCTCTAATCATAAGGTTTTTCGGAGTTTCCACCGGGGATATATATTCCACAACGGAAACTTTATATCCCATGGCTTCCAGGAGCAACGCCCGGATTCCGTCGGTAATGACATCAGCCATCCTTGCCTTTAAAATACCATGCTTAATAATGTCTTGAAAAGGAGGATACGAATACTGTTTTAATATTTCCTGCTGGCAGCACGGAACCATAACCATAGCTTTAACATTATTGTTTACGGCCAGTGCTATTGCTTCATCGGTTGCAGTATTGCAGGCATGCAGACATATAACCAAATGGATCTCCCTGCTTGCCCGGTAATTTTTTATATCCGTCACCTTAAATTCCATGTTTTTATAGCCGAGATTTTCCGCCGTTCTCTTAGATGCCTCAATAACGGTATTTGAATAATCCAAACCGATAAAATAACACGGCTTTTTTAAAACTTCCTTTATATAATAGTTTAGTACAAAGGTAAGATAGGATTTACCACAACCGCAATCTAAAACAGTTATGGACTCATTTTCCTTCAAAAGGTCTTTAATCATATCGTCAATAAGCTCTACAAAGTGATCTATCTGATTGTACTTTCTGATCTTGTCGTTTTTAACCTTCCCGTTGCTGCCCAAAATCCCGATTTCCTTTAAAAGCTCCTGGGCCTGTCCTGCTTTAATATAATAATCCCGGTTTGAAATCTGATAAGTTTCGTTATGTACCCCTATATTCTCCTCCGGTTCTTTTGCCTCACTGGTTTTCATTTTAACATTTTTGTCATCGGCCTCAATTACTATTGTAGTTCCTCTTTCTTCGTAGGTAATTACTACGCTGTCGTAATTTTCGGCATATTTAGAAATTCTTAAAGAAATCCAGTTTGTCTCCAGAATCTCAGTGGTTCCGTTAAAATTTAATTTAATTTTATCTCCCTCAATCCATATTTTTGCAGGAAATTCCCTGGTTCCTGACTTAAAAACAGCAACGGCTTTTTTAAAATAATCCCGGTTTTCCGCAATTCTCTGCTCCAAGCCGGTTAAAAACAATGACAATTTTTTTATACTCTGTTTATTCATCTTGACTCTCCAACCTTGAAAAAATCAATTTACAGTTTCGACCGCTTTAAGCAATAAAACCTCTTCATTAGTAAGTTCTCTGCATTCCCCCGGTCTTAATGCTTCATCCAATTTGAGTTTTCCCATCTCGATTCTTTTTAAATATTTTACCTTTTTCCCTACAGCCTTAAACATCCTTTTAATCTGGTGGAATTTGCCTTCATATATAACCGTCTCAATCTCTGAAAAGCCGGAGGATTTTATGATAAAAAGCTCTGCCGGAAGTGTTTTGTAGCCGTCATCAAGAACCACTCCCTCCCGGAAGGCTTCCCGGTCCCTCTCGTCCACAATTCCTTCAACAATAGCATAATATCTTTTGGGAACATGCTTTTTGGGAGATAGAAGCTCATGGGCAAGCTGTCCGTTATTGGTCAGCACAAGGAGTCCCTCCGTATCAATGTCCAGCCTCCCCACAGGAAACAGACCGAAGGACTTATACTCATCAGGAAGAATATCAATTACCGTCCGGAGTGTGCTGTCATAAGTTGCAGACACCACTCCCTGGGGTTTATTCAGCATTAAATATATAAACTCCCGGTATTTTAGCAGTTCTCCCGACACCTCAATAAGACTGTCCTTGGGATTTATATGCATACCGCTGTCGGTTACTACAACACCGTCCACCTTTACGGCTCCTTCCTTAACAAGCCGTTTAATTTCCTTCCGGGTTCCAATCCCCAAGTTGGACAATACTTTGTCCACCCTCTGTGTATCTCTCACTATTCCACCAACTCTCGTTTTAATACGGTATTTTATCACAACAGATTCTTTTTATATTATAACACTTCATTTTAAAGAAAATTATTCAATTCATTTTTCTCCAACCTTTAGGATAAAGATTTTTCAGCATATCCCCGGTCTGCTTTGCCCATCCCAATGTATAACCGTCCACCAGTACACCGGTATATCCTTTGCTTCCTTCGAACATAAGGGTCTCGCCCTTGAGGTATTTTGAGACATCAGCCGAATTCGAATCTAAATTTTTAACATTTCTAATGTCTTCTTTCTTCAATGCCAATATAAAGGAATGGGACGGCTCAAACCTTCCCTTCGATACTTGTCCTAAATACCACCCGAATTTTGCCACTTTTATACCCGAAAGATCGGGGAGCTTAACCGGAAGGCAGTACAAATTATCGCTTTTCATACTTAAATGACCTTCGATTTTCCTGTTCAGATTTTCATCAACAAACTCATAAAAAGGCTCAGCAAGCTTATTTATTTCAATGCTACACTTTTCGTCAGAATCTTTGGGCAATGCCCCAAGATCCCCTTTTTTCTTAAGAAGGGCGACAAAATGGCCTTCCCCTTTTACCTTGTGGGGCCACATCCGGGCAGTCTTTAAAAGCTCCTTATTATTATTCCACCATTCCGGGCGCCCACTGTCAATACCATACTCTTTAGGTATTTCCAGAAGCTCATAATCTTTATGCTTGTCCAGAAATTCAGAAATCATGCCCTCGTTTTCCTCGGGAGAAAAAGTGCAGGTAGAGTACACCAAACATCCTCCCGGCTTTAGCATGGCATCGACACAGTCCAAAATATCCCTCTGCATACTGCAGCATTTATCGCTTTTAAATTTATCCCAGTTCCTTGCCGCATCGTCATCCTTGCGGAACATACCCTCCCCGGAGCATGGGGCGTCCACCAGTATTTTATCAAAAAATCCGGTGAATTTGCCTGCCAGCTTGTCCGGTGTGTCATTGGTAACAACGGCATTGGTTATACCGCATAGCTCAATATTTTTCACAAGGGCTTTAACCCTGTCGGAATTTATATCATTGGCAACCAGTAGGCCTTTTCCCTGCATACCGGCAGCCATCTGAACCGTTTTCCCTCCGGGAGCGGCGCAGAGATCCAGCACAAATTCTCCGGGCTGTGCATTAATAACAGCACCCGGTAGCATGGCGCTGGGCTCCTGGATATAATAAAGTCCGGCATGGTAATACGGATGCTTTCCGGGGTTAACTCCCTCAGGATAATAAAAACCGTCCTTGGTCCAAGGTACCGGTTCAAGCTCAAAGGGCGAGATTCTTTTAAACTCATCAACACCTATCTTTAAAGTGTTAACCCGAAGTCCGTAAAACCTTTGCATATCATAGGACTTTAAAAAATCTATATATTCATCATCGCCAAATAGGCCCCTCATTTTTTCCAAAAACTCATTAGGAAGCTTCATTTTATAACTCCTGCTTTTTTTAGTCGGTGCTATTATAACACAAAATCGATTATTTATGAATCGTTTTTTGTCCTTTGTTTTCCTTAAACATAGAACCAGGGTAAAGGCGAAGAAAATATGGAAGAAACATTGTGAAGCCAGGCGTAGAGCCTGTTAATACGACGAGGCAAGGGAGAGCATTGTTCGAGCGAAGCGAGTTTTGCTCGACTCCGAGGAGTATTTACAGGCTCTAGACTTGCGGAACTTAAGTTTCTGGAATATTTTCTTCACCTCACCCTCCTCAACATTGAGTAAAAAAAGAATCAACATTCTCTCTACAAGCAAAAAGAGCTGCCCTTTATTACTGCAGCTCTTCCTTTGGGTTTAACCCAATTTATACCTTATTATCTTGAATCAACTTTTTATATGCAATGCTTGCATTTTTCACATGCTCTTTTGTGACCCTTTCTGCCTTATCCGCATCTCCCTCAACCACTGCATCAAATATTGCCTTATGCTCCTCTAAAACCTTTTTAGCCCTGTCCGGTGACTCAAAGGACGCATTTCTGGCTCTTTGCACATAATGATGAAATGTCCTTAGCATATGCATAAGTGGCTTGCTCTTGCTCGCCCTGAATAAAATATCATGAAACTTTGAGTCTATCTTTAAAATATGATCTGCATCCTTTTTCATTGTGTAGAATTCTTCAAGGTCCAATGCATCTTTAAGTTCTTGAATCTCTTCCGGCGTTATATGCTCCGTTGCCCACCGTGCAGCCAAGCCTTCAATCATCATTCTTATAATATATATTTCTTCAATATCCTTTGAGGTTACCCCTGTGACAACCACTCCTTTATTGGGCGTGGATTGAACCAGTTCTTCCAGCTCCAGCTGTCTTAATGCTTCCCTTACAGGAGTCCTGCTGACACCCAGCTCCTCACAAAGTTTCTTTTCGGTAAGGCTGTCCCCCGGTTGATATACCCCATTCAATATATCATTTTGAATCCGGGAAAACACCTTGGCCCGCAAAGAATTATTGTCATTATTGATATCAATACCTAGCATTTTTGCACTCCCCTTTCGCAGAGTACACTATTTTAATAACTACTCGCTTTGCTGCTTTGTATAATTTATGAGTCCTCCTGCAAGAATTATCTCCACTTGTCTTTCGGATAATGAAACATTAACCTTTATATCCTTTCCTTTGGTTACGTTTCTCACTACAAGGCTGCTGCCGGCCTTGATCTGATCCCTTGCATTTTCAATCAAAAGCTCGTCTTCCATATCTATATCATCGTAGTCTGCCTCATTTTCAAAGGTCATGGGAATAATACCCGAGTTAATAAGGTTGGCCATATGAATTCTTGCAAAGGATTTTGCAATTACTCCTTTTATTCCTAATTGTAAGGGTGCCAGTGCAGCATGCTCACGGCTTGAACCCTGTCCGTAGTTTGAACCTCCGATAATAAACCCTCCGGCGTTTTCCTTTGCTCTCTTCGGGAAATCGGGATCACAGGGTGTGAGACAGAACTCTGCCAAGTACGGTACATTAGACCTAAAGGGCAATAGCTTGGCATTTGAAGGCATGATATGATCGGTGGTGATATTGTCTCCAACCTTTATTAAAGCCTTTCCTTCAACTCTGTCCGTCAATGCTTTGTTAATAGGGAACGGTTTAATATTCGGTCCTCTCACTACCTCTACATCTGCTCCTTCCGGTGCCGGAGCAAGAACCATACTGTCATCTGCAATAAACTTCTCAGGCATATCCACCTTCGGTGCTTCACCCAATTCCCTCGGATCGGTTAACACACCGGTTATAGCGCTGGCTGCCGCTGTTTCCGGGCTGACCAGATAAACCTTGGCTGATTTGGTTCCGCTTCTTCCCTCAAAATTCCTGTTGAATGTTCTAAGGGAAACCGCATCGGTAGCAGGTGCCTGTCCCATTCCTATACAAGGTCCGCAGGCACTCTCCAGGATTCTTGCTCCTGCAGCCACCATATCAGCCAATGCACCGTTCTTCGCAAGCATTGTAAGTACCTGTCTGGAACCCGGTGCAATAACCAGACTTACATTGGGGTGAACTGTCTTCCCTTTTAATACGGCAGCCACCTTCATCATATCCATATAAGATGAATTGGTACAGCTACCTATAGCCACCTGGTCCACCTTTATTTTTCCGATATCCTTAACCTTGGCAACATTATCCGGACTATGGGGCTGTGCAGCCAAGGGTTCCAATTTATCAAGATCTATAACCAATTCTTCATCATACTGGGCATCCTCATCGGCTTTGAGCTCAATCCAGTCACTTTCCCTTCCCTGAGCTTTCAAGAATTCCTTTGTAACCTCGTCGCTGGGAAAAATTGATGTAGTGGCACCCAGCTCAGCACCCATATTGGTTATGGTTGCTCTTTCCGGAACCGTAAGGGTTTTGACTCCCTCACCGGCATATTCAATAATTTTGCCCACGCCACCTTTTACCGACATAATTCTCAAAACCTCAAGAATTACGTCTTTTGCAGTAACCCATGGTTTCAAAGCTCCCTTTAAAACCACTCTGCAAACCTTGGGCATCATCATATAATACGGACCTCCGCCCATTGCCACAGCAACATCAAGCCCGCCGGCTCCAATCGCCAGCATACCGATTCCTCCTCCGGTAGGAGTATGGCTGTCCGATCCCAAAAGAGTCATTCCCGGAACGCCGAACCTTTCCAAATGAACCTGGTGACAAATACCGTTTCCCGGTCTTGAAAAATAAATTCCATGCTTTGAAGTAACAGTCTGAATATACTTATGGTCATCTGCGTTTTCAAAACCTGCTTGAAGTGTATTATGATCGATATATGCCACCGACTTCTTGGTCTTTACTCTCGGAATACCCATGGCTTCAAACTGCAAATATGCCATGGTTCCCGTAGAATCCTGTGTTAAAGTCTGATCTATCCTGATGGATATCTCAGTGCCCGCTTTCATTTCCCCACTAATCAAATGTTCTTTAATAATTTTTTGTGCTAGATTTAAACCCATTTGTAATTCCTCCCTATTAATTATTAAAGTGCCAAATCAAAAATATCCGGAGCAAGCTTTCTTACAACATCTTCAAGTTCGCTGTCTCCTATGGATGTAACGCGTCCGGTTTTATATTGCTCATCCACCCATTCCTTGATCCTAACTACTCTCTCGTCCTTTTTATCAATTCTCTTGGAGCCCTCCAATCCAAAATAGCTGTTAATCCAGTGTGCAATACCTGCAAGGCCGGAAGTTTGGTTTATAGCGACTCCGACAGGACGGTTTAATATTTTAGTGGTATCAAATATATTATAAATCTCCTCATCCTTTAAAAGACCGTCGGCATGTATACCTGCCTGGGTAACATTGAAATGTCTTCCTACAAACGGTGTCCTGCTGGGAATATCATATCCCAGTTCTTTTTGATAGTACTCGGCAATCTCGGTTATAACGGTTGTATCCATTCCGTCGGTGGTTCCTCTGAGCTGTGCATACTCTATAACCATTGCCTCCAAAGGTGTATTTCCTGTTCTTTCACCTATTCCAAGGAGTGAACAGTTAACAGACGAAGCTCCGTAAAGCCAAGCCGCAGCTGAATTGCTTACTGCTTTATAAAAATCATTGTGTCCGTGCCATTCCAAAAGCTCGCTGGGGAAACCTGCATGGTGCCTTAATCCGTATATTATTCCCGGAACACTTCTCGGAAGTGCCACTCCCGGATAAGACACTCCATAACCTAATGTGTCGCAGGCACGTATCTTAATCGGAACCCCCGATTCCTGCATGAGCTTATTCAGTTCAAGAGCAAAGGGAACAATAAAACCATAGAAATCTGCCCTTGTAATATCCTCAAAATGGCATCTGGGCCTAATACCCACCTCAATGGCACTCTTTATTATGCTTAAATAATGATCCATTGCTTGTTTTCTTGTCATATTGAGCTTTTTAAAAATATGATAATCCGAGCAGCTAACCAAAATACCGCTCTCTTTCACACCCATATCCTTGGCAAGCTGGAAATCACTTTTTGTAGCTCTAATCCAACTGGTTACCTCCGGGTATTCATAGCCTCTTTCCATACACTTATAAACAGCCTCTTTATCCCTGTCACTGTACAAGAAAAACTCGCACTGCCGTATTATACCCTTTGGGCCGCCTAAACGGTGCAAAAGGTCAAAAAGATGTAAAATCTGATCCACGGTATAAGGAGCTCTGGACTGCTGCCCATCCCTGAAGGTAGTATCCGTTATCCAAATCTCATCGGCGGGAAACATAGGTACTTTTCTATGATTGAATGCACACTTGGGTATTTCATCATAATTAAATATTTCCCGGTATAGATTAGGTTCTGAAACATCCTGAAGCGGGTACTTATATTGGGTCTGTTCCAATGTGTTTGTCTTTTTGTTAAACTCTATCATAGTTTTACCCCCTTTAAAACATCAATATATCCAATTTTTATTAAAATTGATTTTCTGTGTATTTATGTACGTGTGTATTTATGTATCATTGTATACAATCTAAAGAATCATGTCAATTATTTTTTTATCCGATTTGGGTACATATTATATTATATAGGTAAAGAAAAAATTGAAGAAGCATTGTAAAGCCCAGATTCTCTTCCGTATTTTTCCTTATCATTATATAAAACAATCTATATTTTTAAGTTTAATTATTTTTTATCACTATAAAAGAAATATATGTAATAATTTGCATAAAAACAGGTTTAAACAATTTATATAAAAAAGAAGGATTTTCACACTTCATATCGAAATTATTATATATGCACGTCTTGACAGGTTTCTATTCTCTTATTTTTAAGCTGGAGGGAAAGTTATGAAGAAATCCGTTTTTGGTTATAAGCCTTTGTTGGTATTGTCTCTATTGGTAATAATCGCCGTAATGAGTATCATAGCATCTATGTTTACTGGAAGATGGCATGCAGCAGTTTCAGTTATATCATCCAATGTCATAACACTCTCTATAGCATCCATAGTATATTCTACAAAATTCAAGAGGGTAGCAAAGGAGTTTGAGAAGGAAGTCAATCTGGTAAAGCAGTCAGGCTTCTCAAAGTCTATAAATGCTGAAAAATTGGATATGTTACAATCTACTGCTAACGTGGTTAACGGATTGCTGTCGGATATTTGGGCTTTAATAAATAACTTTCACAATCTGTCAAGTTCCATAATCGAAGCCACAAAATCTGTCAGTTCAACAGCTCAACAAGCTTCAATAGCAATGGAAGACATTGCAAAAACCATGGATGATATAGCAAACGGAGCATCTGACCAGGCAGAACAAGCTCAACAGGGAGTTGAAATGGTTGACAACCTTTCTGAGCAAATAAACTTTGTGTATGAAAGCTCTAACAGGATCACTGAAGAAACCAAAAAAATTAATGACCTAAACAATATCGGTCTTGACTCCGTAAGCATACTTCGCGATAAATCCAAGGAAAACTATGAAACAGCGGAAAAAATCTTTTCCGTTGTTGAAAAGTTAACCAATACCATAAAAGATATCGGACTTTTTGTAGAGTCTATCGAAAACATAGCCGAACAGACAAACCTTCTGGCATTAAACGCTGCGATAGAGGCCGCGAGAGCAGGTGAAGCAGGAAAAGGCTTTGCAGTTGTTGCTGAAGAAGTAAGAAAGCTTGCAGATCAGAGTAGAAAATCCACTGAAGAAATTAATTTGCTTATGCAAAGTATACATGAAGAATCTCAATTGTCAATTAAGTCCATGGAGACAATGAAAAGGGTTTCACAGGAGCAAAATGTCGCAGTTAACAAAACCGACAGTGCCTTTAATGATATAGCCAATGCCATAACCTATATCGTCTCCAAGATTAACGAAGTAAATCAAGCCGTAACCAAAATGCAAACGGATAAAACCGAGGTTACAGCTGCAATTGAGAATATTTCTTCCGTTTCGGAAGAAACCGCTGCTGCAAGCCAGCAGGTAGCCGCTACCACAGAGCATGAGCTTAAGGCTATAGAAGCAATGAATGAATCGGCTAAAAAGCTCGAGCAGCTTGTGGAAGAGCTTGACAGCAAGCTCAAAAAAAATGTTCAGTTCGCAACTAGTGATGAAACAACCGAAGCTTCGGTTTAAAAAGGCTTTGATGTGATAATAAACAACAAGAACGATAACCAACAAAGTTTAAATAAAGCAAAGGGCAAAAAGCCCTTTGTTTTTATTTGTGGAATTTCACGAAGTGAAATGACCAAAAAGCGATGGGGACCCGATGTCCCCGAAGCCTTTCTTTGGCCTCTTGGAATAAAATGAAAGAGGCCTAAGTGAAGGGACTCGATGTCCCGAGCTTTTATTGCCAAAAAAGTTTATTGATTTTTATGTACTCACAATTGGCGGCTGAATTAAAAATATGGGGCTTATATATCATAAGTATTTAAAAGCTCGGCCAATTCCACATTTCCAAAGTGTTCCTTTGCTTCTGCAAGATGGTTCATGACATCGTCCTGAGGCCAAAAATGTGTTAGCAGTAATCTCGATGCCTTTGCCTCTTTGGCCACCATTCCGCATTCTGCGGCAGTGAGGTGAGGAACATTATCACTCTTTTTATCCTTTGATAGCAGTCCTGCGTCAAGCATTAATAAATCCGCATTTTGGGAAAACTCAATTATATTGCTGTTCCATGATGTGTCCCCTGAAAAGACAAACCTTTTTTCTCCGTTATCAATTGAAACGGCAAAGCACTTAACAGGATGCGTCATTTCCTTGAAGGTTATTTTCAAATTTCCATAATTCAATACGGTATCGGGCAAAATAGCGTTTAGGTTAAAAATACCCTTAATATCCAGCCTGTTATATTCCTCCAGGGGCTCGGAGGGTGCATATACGTCAAGGGGTTTAATATCTTGGCCCCGATTCATCTTTATTTGAATCGCATATCTTAAAACCATCATATCCGACATATGATCACTGTGTAAATGAGTCAGAATCACTGCATTTAAATCCTCATGCTTTATAAATTTCTGAAGATTACTCAATATACCGTTTCCACAGTCTATTAGAATTTTTGTATCCCCTTCAATCACAAGATACCCGGAACATGCACCTCCCGCCGACGGATACGGACCGTTGTTTCCCAATACAATAAGTCTCATGAAATCTACACTCCTCCCAATTTATGTTCATAAGTATAATATTACCCTCAGTGTAATATATAAATTCAAAAAACTTTTCGCAAACTTAAGTTTGTGCATATTTTGCTTCTCTTTATTAAAGTCCCGTGTAATTTTCTTTATAACTTCAATATTGAGCTTTTCCCTCTATCATTACTCATGATTAATCAGTTCTTCCAGGCTTAGCATATAATCTTTGTAATTGACATCTTCCATATAATTTATAAAAAGAACCTCATTTATTCCTTTTGCTTCAATAAATTCAGCGGCATTTTTTTCAGATGTATTGAAATCATAAAACCTTGGATCTATAACATATATTTCTTCATAGTGTGGAAGAAGGAAGGGTACGAAGCTGTTGCCGTAGGAATCCTTTATTACTAAAAGCTTTTTCCCGTTTTTGTTCTCTGTAGTGATTTTTGCCCAGGTTGCATCCCCGGCACTTAAAAACACCAGATACTTATCCAGTTTTGTTTCGGCATATTTCATATCAATTATATCAGCTTCACTGGATTCATAAAAGCGGTGCTTTTCATATTTGTAATCGACAAAGGGCAAATATGCATATATGGTGTCGGGATTTTTTTCAATGCTCTTGTCCCTGGTTTTAGCATAAGTACTGCCTAAAAAATTGTCAATCTGCACTGTTTGGTATTTCTCCAAAGGTACCGGTTCCTCTCCCTTTGCTTCCATAAAGGCAGTATAAGCATAATATGCCCCAAGAGCCGTCCAGTGGTGATCGCTTCTAAAATAGATATATTCCTCCTTGTGCTCGTTCAAAACATCATAGGCGTTAACCGCAGTTATTCCCTCGTCAAATTTTGAATTCAGGTATTCTATTGCATTATTCTGGGAATCGGTTATTCCTTTATAGTTTCTAAGCTGAACAAATTCACTGTTTGTAGGAGCAGTCAAGGAATAAATAGGCATTTTTCCGCCAATTTTCTGATTATATTCGTTTAAAACCTTAGCATAAAAATCAAAGCTTTCCTTATTAAATTTAAAGAGTTCTACGGCTTTTCCGTCAACAACAATCCAATATCCGACACCATCCCCCTCGTTATAGGGCTTTTTTGTTGGAGTCGGCGTAAATGACGGTTCGGGAGTTTTTGTGGAAAGTACTTCTCCCGGCGTATTCCCAGGATTATCTTCATTTATACCGGAAGTAGGACCGGTTACATTATTGTATTCTTTGGATTTGTCCGAAACTACAATCTTAACATCGGAATCCTTTATAAACAGCGCCTGCTGAATATCGTTGCTTATTTTCAAAAGTCTGTCCCTTAAAATAAAAGTATCACTGTAGTATTCATTGTAGTCTTTAAAATAGCTGCCGTCTAAGAGTGCCGATACCTTAAGCTGCGGCTTTTGCTTCAATGCCCTGTTTTCCATCTCTGAAACCTTGGGCTTGTTTACATTAATTAGATTGGCAATACCTAAAACCGATATTATCAATAAAAATGCTATCGCATCCAACTGTAACCTTTTCATGATAAACTCCTCCATTTTACACATTAATAAAAAAGCTTTATGCCTTTGAGTTTTTGCGAAATTCCGCTCAAAAAACCCAAAGGCAATTTAAATCGAGACGTCTTTAAAATTTAAAGTAAAGGAACGGATTGTACGATTGACCCACAAGCATGATAATAGACACTATAAGTATTGCTATGTTTACCGTCGATTTTATCAGTTGATCGACTGAGTAAGCTCCGATCCGTATTCTTTGCAAGCTCCCCTTTATACGATCGAAAATGCTTTTCATGAGCGGTGTACAGCCTACAAGGGCAATCACAATAAATATCATATAGCTGTTAAGGAAAATTCCGACCTCGGGACTGGACAATGACGGAGCATTAATGCCGAACATAATACCCAAAAACCTAAATGCCCTGTCAATGCCGGTATGGTAAAAGAATACCCAACCCACCAAAATTGCCGCCACAAAATAAAGTCTCCAAAAAACCGCGGGTATTTTCTTTTCGAATTTAAGCAAAATATATTTTTCAATTACCAGAAGCACAAAAAAGTACAATCCCCAAACAACAAAGTTCCAACCGGCGCCATGCCACAGGCCTGTCAGCAGCCATACCACCAGCATATTCCTTACATGATGTTTTCTGTTCCCTCCCAGGGGAATATAGACGTAGTCCTTGAAAAACGAAGTAAGGGATATATGCCATCTGCGCCAGAATTCCGTGACAGACTTGGCTATATACGGATAATTGAAGTTTTCCTTGTAATTAAAGCCATACATTTTACCCAAACCTATTGCCATGTCGGAATAACCTGAAAAATCAAAGTAGATTTCTATTGCATATAATAAAATACCTGCCCAAGCCCCCAATACCGGAAGTCGGGAATAATCCATATCAAGAAACGCCTTTGAAAATTCATTTGCTTGATTCGCAATAATAACCTTTTTTCCCAGACCTATAATAAAGCGGCTCACGCCATTACTAAAGGACTCAAAGCCAAGGGCTCTGTTTTCGATATCCTGCTCAATGTCTTTATAACGCACAATAGGACCTGCCACAAGATTATGAAACAAGGAAATATATAATAAAAACTTGAAGAAGGATTTTTGTGCCCCCACCTCTCCCCTATATACATCCACTATATAAGAAATTGATTTGAATGTATAAAAGGATATTCCGATGGGAAGACCTATACTAATAACAGGTACGCTAATACCCAACAACGTATTTATGCTTTCCGTAATAAAACCGAAGTATTTGAAAAATCCCAAGACAAAAAGATTAACCGCAACTGCCAGTACAAGTATTCCTTTACCCTTACGGCTGCCACGGCTTCTTTCAATAGAGACTCCGATAAAATAATTGAATAACGCACTTAAAACTAAAACCGAAATCCATATAGGTTCTCCCCATGCATAAAATGCCAGGGACGATACGATAAGCACTGCATTTTTGTAAGTATTGTTATTGACTGCATAATAGAGAAAAATGTTTATAGGTAGAAACACGCACAAAAAGAAAAGACTTGAAAAAACCAATTGGAATCGCCTCACAATTTATATTTTCTGCTTGCAATTAACGTTCATATAATAAACTCTACATCAATTTGAAGCTTATTTCAAGCTTTGTGATGCAATTCCCTCAAATACATAATATTGGTTCTATAAGTATATCCTACCGGGATAAAAACCTTAATACTTTGAATCTCTCCAATGCTAAAGACAATGAATATCCGACAACGGTGCAAAATCCTCCCTGAACCAGGTTGAACGGCAAATCCTTAAGGGCTGCTGCAAGTCCCATGGTATCATCGAATATTTTCATTATATAGAGTTCGGAAATGAAATAACCCAAAACCATAACAACGCTTCCGGCCACAGACGCCAAAAGTATCACCAAAGGACGCTTTGAACCGGTTCTTTTTGAGAACGTTTCTATAATAAGTCCGACAACCAAGCCCTCCAATCCCTTAACAAAAAAGGTAATTGGTGCAAAATAATAAAACGAAGCAGCCATGTCTGCAATAGCAGAGCCTACTGCGCCGGCCAGAAAACCGCTTTTTTTGCCTAAAATGACAGCCGTTATAATGATTACAGCGTCTCCTAAATTAAGATAACCGACAATAGTCGGAACTTTTGTGAAATAAGTTACAACAAAAACCAGAGCAATCATCATTCCATTTAACGCCAGCAGTTTTGTAGTTGAATTTTTACTTGTTTTTTCCGGACTAACCATTGCAATATACCTCCCCCAACGATATTTGATGTATTTTATCAAAATAGTTTTGATTGTGGATAAACCTATTGAAAGTGTAATTGTATGCCTTCATCGGAATGTTATTTAAAAGTTATTATATTAGTATGCTAAAACAAAGTCAAGTAAGATTTGTAATAAAATCAATTATATTAATTAAAATATAAATACATAATTACAAGGAAAACAGTCTGATTTAATTCGCACACAGCTCCAAGAATGTCTCCTGTGACGCCGTTTATCTTTCTTGAAAAAAACTTTACAATAATAAGTCCGGTAACAAAAGTCACAAATGTCATTAGCAAACCGTCAAGTCCCATTACTGAAAAGAAAATAAGAAGGCAAATAAAGATTCCTATTAAAACCTCTTTAATTGTGCAATAATGAACAAAGGACTTTCCCAAGCCTTCGCCTTCCCTGGCATAAGCCGATGATCCCGCACCGATTAAAGTTCCTATTCGCCCTGCAACAGGAAACAGAAGTATAGCCTTGGGTAGGAAAGATTCCAGGAAAGCATTCAGCAGAGAATAATTTAGAAGGATAATACATACAACACCCAACAATGCATTGGTTCCTATCCTGCTGTCACGCATTATCTCAAGCATTCTTTCTTTCGGTCGGTTTGAAAACAATCCGTCAAACGTATCCCCAAGCCCGTCCAGGTTAAGTCCTCCGGTTAACCCAATATATATTATCAGAATTAAAGTGCTTACAATACCGGGGGAGAAAAATTGCTTCAATATGAAAAAAAAAGCTGTCAGTATTCCTCCCAACAACAACCCGATAACAGGAGCAAAAACCAAGCCTTTTCCGCAATCCTCTTCATCACAGTTTATCTTAAGGGGTATGGGAATTGCAGTCAAAAACTGCACCATAAGTATAAATCTCTTTATATGCTTCAAATCTACCACTCCAAAAAACTAACAACATTTACTTGATTTTAACAGGAATACCCGAAACACAAAGATATACATCATCTGCATTTCTTGCAAGTACCTGGTTAACCCTTCCTGCAATATCCTGAAAAAGTCTTGAAAGCTTATTTTCAGGCATGATTCCCATTCCCGTTTCATTGGTTACGGCAATAAAAGTAATGTCGAGATTTCTTACGGCAAAAAGGAGTTTTTCAATCTCCGTCATAACATCCCGTTCAATTTTCTCACCGCAGCCCTCGGGCAGTATATTCCAATCCTCACACTTTTCCAGAATTATATTGGAAACCATCAGCGTTATGCAATCGAGCAAAATAACCTTCTTTTCTTCACACACAGCATCAATTTGCTTATCAAAGTCCTTATATGCTTCAAGGGTCGTCCAGCTACCGGGCCTTTGCTCCCTATGCTTTTTTACCCTTGTCCTCATTTCGTCATCAAAGGGTATTGATGTGGCAATATACAACACTTGCTCGTCTCCTTCGGCATGTGCCAGAGACTGTGCAAATGTACTTTTGCCGCTCCTAGCCCCTCCGGTAACAAGGATAAACTTATTCATTATCCAAACCACCTCAAATATAACATCTCTTTATAAAACCACGCATAATCCGCTATATCAAAGAATTGCAAAGGATAACCGCCACTACTGACGTAATACCTAAAACACCCATGGCAATCAGTGATGTAACATACATCAATGTAATTGTTTGAGTTATATTTTTAATGTCCAGCGGGTTATCATCATCACCAATTATAAGTTTATCCTTAATTTCACCAAAATACATACCCGGTCCGCCAAGCCTTATTCCCAGCACCCCCGAAACAGAGGCCACAGGGTATCCGAAATTCGGACTTTTATGCTTTTTCCTATCCCTCATCATAATGGAATAGCCTTTTTTAAAGTTATTTCCGGTAAACAGTGCTGCAATAACTATTAATATTCCGGTAAGCCTTGCAGGTATAAAATTAATTATATCGTCAAGCTTTGCAGGTATAAATCCGATATTTTTGTACTCACTGTTTTTATAGCCAACCATTGAATCCAAAGTACTAACGGTTAAATAAGCATACGCCAACGGCGCTCCAATTCCCAGTAATGATCCGACTGTTGCATATAAAATAGGAGCCACCACTTTATCTGAGATACTCTTGGCCGTATTTTCAACAGTTTCTTTGATTATTCCGTCTTCATCCAAGTCTTCAGTCTTATTTCCCATAAAAACGGACATCATGTTTCTTGCTTTAAATACGTCCCTGTCCTTTAGTGCGTCAAAAACACCGTAAGCTTCAAGCGCAATTGACCTCGAAGCAAAACAAGTATATATAAATACCGTATTTACAATATGGAACAGTATAGGATGAACAATCAAGCAAGCCTTTAGAATCCCAATAACAATCGCCACCACTACCGCTATTACCAAAACTGCCAACAAGGCTCCGGCTATCCTTTCATTTCTATAAGCCTTTCTTGTGCTTCGAACCACGTCATCTCCCAATGCTTTTACTTTCTTTTCGGTCAGCATTCTAATGACAGCTCTTATCATTTTTTCCATGTTTTTTATCAACCAGCGAATAAACTTTACCGGATGGGGTAAGAAACGTGGGAAACCTATCAAAACTTCAACAAAATATGCTATGAATAAATCTAGCAGTAAATACAGATCCATTACCTTTTCCCCCTCTTATAAAATTCATTACCAAATATTAAAACTTAAAAAAAGTACTGCTTACTGAACCTGCAATACTGCAAGCAAAAAAGAGTACGTTTTATTTCCCGAAAAGCTCCTCTTAATAATTTTTTCATATTTACCTGTAAACTTCCGTCAAAACAGCAGAGAATTACATCATAGCAAGGTGTGTATCTATAAACAGTTATTATGTCGTTTTATCTATAAATCTATCATATATTTCGCATTGGACAATTGTATTATAGCATATTCTCCATTATTTGCAACAATACTTTTACACAGAATACAATAAAAAATGGAAACAGATAAAAAACTATGATTCTTTTCAATCATAGTAATCTGAAAATAATTATTAAAGTATTTCCTTTTAGAATTTAAAAAACGGACACACTATTTATCGTAATGCTCCGTAAACTAAAGTTTTCGGAAGATTTTTCTTAGTGGGATTTTACGAAGTAAAATAGCCAAAAAGCGATGGGGGCTCAATGCCCCCGAAGCTTTTGTTCACATAATAAATAATGTATATCATGTACTAAATAAAAAGTGCAGGCAAATGATATCAACAACCGAAAAACTCATTATAAAGCGCCTTTACAGCCGTAACATTATCCTCTTCCTTAATCCCGAACATCATACTAACCTCTGAAGAACCCTGGTTTATCATTTCAACATTGACATTGGCTCTTGCCAGTGCAGTAGAAGCCCTGGACAAAATACCCACGCTTCTCATCATACCCTCCCCCACAATCATAACAAGGGCACGATTGCGTTCAACAGTAACATCGTCAGCCTTCAATTCTTCCTTTATTCTTTTAATGATACGCTTTTCCTTATCCTCATCAAGCTGTTTTTGGCGCAAAACTATGGACATATTGTCAATTCCTGACGGCATATGCTCGTAAGATAAATTTTCATCCTCAAGAATGCTCAGTATCTTTCTTCCAAATCCGATTTCTCTGTTCATCATATACTTACTGACAAAAATGCTGCAAAATCCTGTGTCACTGGCTATTCCCACAACCGGACCGTTATTCAGTTCCCTAGTTGGTGCAATCAATGTTCCGGGAGCGGATGGATTGTTGGTGTTTTTGATGCATACCGGAATTCCCATTCTATAAACCGGTTCAAGGGTTTCTTCCTGCAATACGGAAAAACCCGAATAAGAAAGTTCTCTCATTTCCCTATAGGTAAAAGCCGGAATAGGCTTTGGATTATCAATAATATTCGGATTTGCAGCATAGACAGAGTCAACATCGGTAAAATTCTCATATATTTCTGCCTGCACAGCTGCCGCCAGTATAGACCCGGTTATATCCGAACCTCCCCGGGGAAATGTTACAACATCTCCTGATTTTGAATAGCCGAAGAAACCGGGGAAAATTAACAGTTCTTTTCTGTCCCTAAGTTTTTTCAAATTATCATAGGATTCCGGCAGTACACGGGCATTTCCGTATTCATCGCTGAGCAAAAGGCCGGCATCTTTCGGATTTACATATTCCGCATCTATTCCCTTGCTTTTAAGGTAAGCAGCAACCACTTTTGCATTATTGTCTTCGCCGGCTGCTTTAATGGAATCCATAAACTTTTCCTTATTGCTTACATCTCCTTTGAGACGGCTCTTGAGGTCATTGACCACTACCTCCGACACATCGGACGATAAACCCAGTTCCTTTACGATCTCGTCATATCTATCGATAACCGCATTTAATTCATCATCTGCTTTTCCATCCTTAAGGTACTTTTGTCCCAAAGCAATTAACAAATCCGTTACCTTAGTATCTTCTTTGGAACGTTTACCTGGGGCGGAAACTACAACCAGTCGTCTGTCCTTGTCACTTAAAATTATATCGCATACTTTTTTTATCTGACTTGCATTAGCCAGTGATGAACCTCCGAATTTTACAACTTTCATAAATTTACCTCCTAAATGCTTTTATGTACAATACTATAATCATGCTCTTTCGTCACTCTGGTTATCCTAATTTGTAAAACTTCCACAGTGCAAATGTCATAAAAACTAATTTTACGGGTTTAATCCCCCAACACTCTAATAGTATTTATAATCTGTATTACTGAATCATGTTCCCCAATAGTCTCAAAAAGCCTTTTATGTTTCTTTTCCGATGTTTTTCCGGTAACAAAAGCCAATTCATCCTTAAGACCGTCACCACACATCTTCACCCATTCAACATCTCCGAAAACCTTACCTACGACTTCTTTAGCAGAATACTCATCTTTCACCTTCAAACGTACAAAAAACTTTGTTTCGGTATCGTTTATATCAATAATGTTGTCCTGGTTCTTAACTTGCCAGTCATAGCCACCCGACGTACCCCAATGCTTGACAATTTCGATTACATCTGCCACTACTGCACTGGCAGTGGGAAGCTTACCGGCTCCGCGTCCGTAAAACATCACATCACCGATGGCGTCACCCTTTACAATTATTGCATTAAACACATTCTCAACGTTATAAAGGGGGTTACTGTTCTTTACAATAGCAGGACTGACCCGTGCAGCAATTTTGTCTCCAACCTTTTCACTTAAAGCAATAAGTTTAACGGTTGAATTCATACTTTCTGCATATTTCATATCTTCAAGACTTATTTTTGATATACCCTCCGTATAAATATTATTGCAATCTACAAATTCATTATATGCAATTGAAGAAAGAATCGCTATTTTTCTGCATGCATCATGTCCTTCAATGTCCGCAGTGGGATCCGCTTCCGCATAACCTTTGGCTTGAGCCTCTTTTAGGGCTTCGTCAAAGTCCTTTCCTTCTCTTTTCATCTGACTTAGTATATAATTTGTTGTGCCGTTAAGTATCCCCGTTATGCGATAAATTTCATTTGCAGCAAGGCAACGGTTCAACGGCCGGATAATCGGAATTCCTCCTCCAACACTTGCCTCAAACAAATAGTTAACGTTATTCTCCTTTGCAAGCTTTAAAAGCTCTGGTCCGTGGGTTGCAACCAGTTCCTTGTTTGATGTAACAACATGCTTTCCTTTTGAAAGGGCGTCTTTGGTAAATTTATAGGCAACCCCTGCTCCTCCGATAGTCTCAACAATTATTTCTATAGAGGGATCTTCGAAAATATCTTCCGGATTCTTTGTAATAAGGTCACGATCGGGACTGTCCGGAAAATCTCTAATATCCAGTATTTTTTTTACACAAATCTTCTGACCGGCTTTTTCCGAGATACTCATTCCGTTCTTTTTTATAATTTCAACAACTCCTGAGCCAACTACCCCATAGCCCAGAACTGCCACGTTTATCATTATTTTATACCTCCTCTACTCTCTGGCAAGAATCTGTTGTTTCCTGACACCTTCAATATTGTTTATCTCATACATTAGGTCCTTTATGTCCTTTATCATTGAGTCGGTCTCAATTGTGATAGTAACATCAGCAAGACCGTTTATCGGTATATTTTGATTTATCGTTATTATGTTTGCTTTTGATTCGGCAATCTTATTTATAATACTCGATAATATACCGGAGTAATCCTCTACGGTGAAAAACAGTGTTACAACTTTTCCCCTTGTAGTCTCATAAAAAGGAAAAATATAATCCCTGTATTTGTAATAAGCACTCCGGCTTATACCCACTTTCTGAACAGCCTCATTTATGTTCTTTACGGCCCCGCTTGACAGCAGTTTTTTTGTTTCAATAACCTTGTGAAAAACCTCCGGAAGAACCGAAGAATCTACTAAATAATATCTTGAGCTATTGTTCATACTCCCCCTCCCACATGTCCACCCATGGTGTACAAATGTGTTTCTATTGTGTAATAGTAACATAAAAACTCTCCGGATTCAAGATGCAAAATAAAAAAGTTTCAATTTAAAATAAATGTGAAGAAAAATACTCCAAAAACTTAAGTCTTTGGAGTATTTTTCTTCACATATTCAACTCTAAATCAAAATCCTTTTATACCTTTCTCATTTATTCTCATTATCCAAAAACTGGTCAGGATTGTAGGTATGTTCAATTTCCTTTTGCATTTCATCAAAATCCTCTAATAAAGTTATAAAATTGTTCACCACATCCGAATCAAACTGAGTCCCTGAATTAAGTGTGAGCTGTTTTTTCGCTTCCTCTATATTCAATTTGGATCTGTACTGACGGTCCGACGTCATGGCATCAAAGGCGTCTGCCACCGAAATAATTCTCGCCAAAAACGGTATTTCGTCTCCCTTCATTCCATAAGGGTATCCGCGCCCGTCTATCCTTTCGTGGTGACACCTAACCAAAGGAACAATATCTTTAAACATCGAAACCGCCGAAAGTATATTTGCACCCTTTATCGGGTGTTTTTTTATCTCCGCATATTCCTCATCGTTGAGCTTGTCTGTCTTAAACAAAATATCGTCAGCTATTCCGATCTTCCCTATATCATGGAATATACCCGCCGCCTTAAGCTTCTCCAGATCCTCCTCCTTAAGGTTAAAGCTCTTTCCCAACTTCACCGCATAATATGCAACCCTGTCGGAATGTCCTCTGGTATATACATCCTTTGCATCAACCGCCAAACGTAAAACCTGTATAGCGTCCATATATCTCCTCTGGAGCTCGTTATATGTCCTGGCCAGCTCATCGTTTTTTATACTGACCAGGGAATGAAGATGTATATTGTTTATTGATGTTGCTACCTGGGTTGCAAATATTTTCAGAAGCTCAATCTCGTTAAAAGGATTTTTGAGTTCAAGATATACTATCCCCAGGGTTTTCATCGAATCATTTATTAGGGGGAGGATAATTCCATCATTGGTCCTGATACATTCTTTGGAAGTTCTTGCCTGCCCCATACTTTCCATGAATGGCGGTTCGAGCATACTCATAAATTTTTCCAGACTAACATCATATGTTCCCATTCCCTTGAAAGCACTCTCATTATTGTTACTTTCAAGAGCAAAATTATCAATCATAATAAATCCGTTTGTGGATTTAGCAAAAAGCATTATTTCCTCAAGCACATTTTCAAGTATTTCGGGTATTGATCTCAGCTGATAGATTTTAGGCACTGAATCAAGTATTTTCGTCAAACCGTCCCTAAAAATCTTTATTGTTTTTTTCTGAGAAATTGTTTTTATTGCCGATTCAATAAGAAGAATAAGCTGATCAAAATTATCCGCTTTTTCGCAATATCCTTGTATATCAAGAGTTTTAATCGTTTCCAATGGTGGAGCTAGGTCTTTGTATCCGGTAAGGAGCAAAATGTATATATCCCTGTTGAATTTTCTTATCTCCTTTACTACTTCATCACCCAGTAACGGCTCCATAAGATAATCCAGTATAAGTAAGTCAAAATTCTCTCTTCTGATTCTCTCAATTGCTTCGAGAGGATTGTCAACTCCCGTATACTGATATCCAAGACGTCTTATTATAACTTGTAAGGAATCCAGTATTCCCCGTTCATCATCTACAACTATTATTCTATGTTCCGAAGACTGCACTGTACTATTTTTCCTCATGACAAATCCCCCCCTTATAGCAGAAACCAAAGCTGCAACTCAAGTTAACCTTATATAATCCTAAAAGGCTCTGCATATAATGGTACAATTAGTAATCGACCGAATAAAAGCTTTTAAATATTATATCGACTAAAATAGCAATAAAATAATACATAACAATAATTTCTTTTAAAGGAGATAAATTTTGAAATGTTAAACAGTCATTGAATGCTTTAGATTCCATTCTTCAAAATGAAGGGACAAATTCTTCTACACTGCTGTATTGACATACTTTTTAAGACTTTTTTCTACATCCTTTCGGCTAAAGGGCTTTGGAATATAATCAACGGCACCGTTTTTCATTGCCTGATGAATAACCCGCTCGGATGTAACTGCTGAAACCATTATAATTTTGCTGCCGGTACTAACTTTAAGAATTTTTTCTATGGCCTCAATGCCATCCATGCCAGGCATTGATACATCAAGAGTCACCACATGAGGCTGCATTTCCTTGGCTTTTTCCACAGCTTCATAACCGTTCTCGGCAAATTCCACATTGCTATAACCCAAAGAATTTAAAGTATTGCCCAAATATTTCCTCATAAAAAAAGCATCATCCACTACCAGAATCTTTGTCTTATCCATCCTGCCCATCACCTCTATTACTATAAAATTTATATCTACCATTATATAAGTCGGTAAAATACAAGACTTTTTAATACTTTTTATTACTTTAATAATAAACATGCCTATTTCACTGCATGAAATTTCGCTAAAAAGCTCCGGGGCGTCAAGCTCCTTGCTTTCAGCTATTTCACATTGTGAAATTTTATCAATGAAAAGTATTACCATAAACAACAGAATAAATACCACCGGTATACCAACTAAAGATTAAAATAAACTATGAAATGTCAAAACATAATATTTTTTTGATTTTTAATAAAACAACATTTGAGTGCGGGAAATAAAATCCCGCCAAAACTCATATGTTAACAATGTACTGTAAGAATTAAATTAAATTCCTAAAAGTTTTTCAACCTGTTGCTTCATATCACTGCTGCTGCAAACAATTTTATGTTTCACAGTCCGTTTATCCAAATCTTTTAAACCCTCAGGTATCGTAAGGCTGCACTCCTTTGATAAAATATCCAGAAGCTCGAATTCATTTCTGTCTTTCAAAGCATCTTCTCCTAAAATCGCCTTTACAACACTGGCATTAAACTTAAACGGGCTGGCTGTTGATGCTATTACTGTTTTGGTCATGTCACCCGTAGATATCACATACTTGTCATAAACATCAACTCCGACAGCCGTATGTGTATCAATTACGTATTTGTATTCCTTGTATATCGCTTCAATGGTTTTTAATGTCTCAACCTCGGTTGAGAAATCTGACCAGAAAATATTCGATATCTTCTTATGAATATCGGGATCAACAGTATATCTTCCATCATTCTTCAACTGGTTCATCCATTTGACAATATATGTGGAATCATGGTCGGTTAACTCAAACAAAAGTCTTTCAAGATTGCTCGAGATCAATATATCCATCGATGGAGAAATGGTCCTTTTGAACTCTCTGTTTCTGTCGTAAACTCCTGTATTGATAAAATCGGTAAGAACATTATTGTCGTTCGAGGCACAAATAAGCCTATTGACAGGAAGTCCCATCTCCATAGCATAGAAAGCAGCGAGTATATTTCCGAAGTTTCCTGTCGGTACTACAATATTAATCTTATCACCTGCTTGAATCTCGCCGTTATTTATCATGTCCGCATATGCGGAAAAATAATACACTATTTGAGGAACCAGACGTCCCCAGTTAATGGAATTGGCTGAGGAGAACCTGAAACGGTTTGCCTCCATTTTGATTTTCAGTGCATCATCCGTAAAAATCGCCTTAACTCCGTTCTGAGCATCATCGAAATTTCCTTCAACACCTATGGAATAAACATTTTTTCCTTCCTGGGTAACCATCTGCATTTTTTGCACCAGGCTGACACCGTTTTCAGGGAAAAATACAATTATTCTTGTACCGTCAACATCCTTAAAGCCTTCTAAAGCGGCCTTTCCTGTATCTCCTGAGGTGGCAACCAGAATTACAATTTCGCTGGACTCTCCGGTCTTTCTGACAGCCTTCACAAGAAAGTGCGGTAAAATCTGAAGAGCCATGTCCTTAAAAGCACAGGTTGGACCGTGCCACAGCTCAAGGATATTAACATTTTCATTCAGTCTGTACAATGGAGCTATGCCCGGATGTCCGAATTTTTCCTCAGTATAAGCTGAATATACACAGTCTTTTATCTCTTCATCAGAATAATCTGTAAGATATGGCTTAAGTATGTGTACTGCCCTTTCCCGGTAGTTCATTCCGGCAAAAGACTTTATTTCGTCCATGGAAAACTTCACCTTTTTTTCAGGAACAAAAAGGCCTCCATCCGGTGCTATACCTTGTTTTATTGCCTCAGCAGATAAAACCGACTTTAATCCGCCTCGTGTACTCTCATAGTGCATTTTGCTTCCTCCTATATACAAATCAAAAAACGATTTATTCAAATTAATTGGCTTTGATATTCTACTTCTATTAATAATATAATATATTTTAAAAAAAATAAAGAATATTTTCTGTAATTCTTTATGCGCGATCATCAACACAGACCCAGCAACCGTCTTAAAATGTAAATAAAACCATATCTTTTTATTATACTGATAGGGATTCTTCTCCTGAAAGCATGATTAAAAGCTTTATACCCGGATTGTATCAGAAATTCTTTTTCTTTTTCATCCAAATTGAAATCCAGGAAAGAAATATTACCCGTATCGATATTTATAATATTGCAGTTCTTGTAATCCTTTACATCCGGTATGCCGTAATCATGTACAACGGATATAATCTTTTTTAATATGCTCAGAGGATCGAAAATGCTGAATTTGGCTTTTCCTTTCAGCATACAGCCAATCAACGGAACAGATTCGGAAGGCTCTATCAGCCAAAGGGGAAAGTTATCCAGTATTCCTCCGTCCACGAGATAATGTTTTTTTGATGACTTTCCATACTTCTTGTTTATTTCGACGGGCTTAAAAGCAAAAGGCACACTGGTACTCATTCTTATCGCCTTCGCCACTTCGAGACGGTCAGGATCAATACCGTAAAAAGAAATGTCATCAGGAAGAACTACAACTTTGCCTCGGTTTGCATCTACAGCAGTCATTCTAACCTTGTAACCCTTAGGATTGGATTTATCGGTATTCTTTGTCCGAATATCCGAAAAGGTTTTAATACCCTTTTTCAGCAGTATTTTATACATCCATTCCTCAATAAAATCTCCGTCAAAAAGACATTTTTCTTTGCTATAAGCAATTATATTTTTTAGAATATCTCCTCGAGGTCCTGAAAATTCAAAAGGTTCAATTATCTCGGAAAAAAGCCCTTCTCTTGCAGGTATTTGTAGAAAATCCTCAATACTATTGTCGTTGATATATCTACCCTTTTCGAAATACTCAATAAATCTTTGTACTACCGGCATTTCCCGGGAAATATCCCTTATATTTATTTTGTCGAAATCCGTCTCATAAAGAATGCGTTTTAGCTCTTGAGCTTTGTAACCTGCACCGATTACAGCTCCTACCAGGGCTCCTGCAGAAACGCCTCCAATACTCTCAAATCTAAATCCTTTCGCCTCGGCAGCTTCATACATACCTATATAAGCGATGCCTTTTATTCCGCCTCCGCCCAATACAAGATTTGCCCTTTTTCGGTTTCTTTCCATCTGGTAATGCCTCACATAAGAAAATCACTATGTTATATATATTAACAGAATTATATAAATAGTATTTCTAAATCATTATTTCCAAATAGGCAAATTGAATTAAGGTGATAAAAATATTCCGCATTTTTCTTTACCTTTATAATGTGCAGCTTTAATAATAATCTACTGGTTGTTTTGAATCTGGTTGATTCGGTTTTGTGAATATTGGGCAAAGGAAGTTGACGGATATTTTTCAATAAGCTCCTGAAATACTTTTATGGCCATAGTGTTATTATTCAGCTCTTGATAACATATTCCGCAATGATAAAGGTTACTGGCCGAATTCTTCCAATCGTCACTATAAGCCTTTGCTTTGAGAAATCTATCCAGCGCCCCTTGATAGTCTTTTTTATTGAACAGATCTCTTCCCGCATTATATTCATTTTGGGCAGCTTTGGGCATAATATCCTTAACAAGCTTGTCAAATCTATCTTTTTCAATTCCTTCAAAATTTTTGTTTTTCAACAGCATAATTTCATCAGCAGCTTCAGTAATTTTATTTTCAGAAGCAAGCTTTTCAATATTTAATATCTTCGAAACGCCCAAATAATAATCAAGCTGTTTGTTAACTTCTTCGAACTGAACATTCAGCCCGTTATACTTTTCATTCAATTCATTGTATTTTTTCTCATATTCGTTTATCTTGGCAGTAGCAGCTTCCTTTTCTGCCGTCAGCTGATTTATTATGTCAGCATTATCCTCTCTTGAGTAATACTTAAAGCTTATTGCAAAAACCACCAATGATCCGAGAATAAAACCTATTAAAGTACCTGCCGCTATTTTTTTACTATAATCTTTCTTTCTCGGTACCTTATTTAACGAAAGAGGGGATTTTTCCTCTGCTTTTTCCGACTTTCCACGGCCTTTTACATCTTTTGTCTTTTCCTTTTTTTCTTTTCCCTGTTTATTAATCTGAGCCTCATAGCTTGAATCGATTTTCTTCAAATAGTTTAGAGCAATTATGCTGTTTTTTTCAGCTTCTATAACCTTTTTAAAAACCTGAGCGGCATTATCGTAGTCTTTAGTATAAATATAGAAAACACCCAATAAATTATAGGCTTCGTAAAAATCGGGATTTAAAGAAATCGCTTTTCTCAACTCAATTATTGCAATATCCTCACTACCGAAGCGAAACTTTTCCAGAGCCTTATTGTATAACATGATTGAGTTTTTAATATTATCAGGCATATCCGGATTGCTTTCGGATAATTTATTAAGGTCAATCGGCGGATAATTTTGAAGTTCCTTCTTAAAATCAATCATCTAATCGCCCCCTCTCGAATTCTTGCCAGTTATAGTATTCATATAATGAAAATACCGCATACTTCTCAAAATTCATAAAATTATGACAAACTCTCGGAATTTCATTTTTGTGTAGGTATTCAATGATCAAACAACTATTTTCGTAACAGCAACCGTAGCAACGAACATTTTTTAGGATAATGAAAACATGCTTCTTACTTCACCAATATAATATAACGAACCGAAGGCACAAATCAATCCATCTTCCGGAGTTAACTCTAAACTTTTTTTAACCGCCCCTTCGATTGTATCACTTGTAACTATGTTATTACAATAACGTTTGATAATCTCTGACAGTTCTTTTGCAGGCAAAGCCCTTTTGTTTTGCGGAGTAACCGTTATTATATATTTTGCATAAGGCACTACTTCCTCAATTATCGACAAATATTCCTTGTCTTTTAATATTCCCATAATAAATACTATTTTATTCTGTGGAAAATATTCCTTCAGGAAGCCTGTTAAGGCCCGAGCCCCTTCCAGATTATGAGCTCCGTCAATAATAAAAACCGGTTTTCTACACAATACCTCAAGTCTTCCCGGCCATTTGGCTTTGAGCAATCCTTTTCTTATTGAATCCTCAGTGATATTATATCCTTTTTCCCTAAGAACAGATACCGCTTCTATAGCAGTTACCGCATTTTTTATCTGATGCTTTCCCAAAAGGCTTATTCTAAGGGATTTCATCTCCTTATAATTAAATTCCTGACCGTCAATGGAAAATCCCAATATTTTAGCCACATCAAAGGAAATTTTATTAAGTTTGGCTTTTTTCTCTTTACAAACCTCTTCGAAAACCCTTTCTGCTTCATCTGCCTGGGGATATAACACCACATTAGTGCCATCCTTTATTATTCCCGCTTTCTCGAAAGCAATTTTAGAAAGAGTATCCCCCAGTATATCCATATGGTCATAGCTTATGGTTGTTATTACCGAAACCAAAGGATCATCTATGACATTGGTGGAATCAAACCTGCCTCCAAGCCCTACCTCGAGAACAACAATATCACAGTCCTGTTCGAAAAAGTATTGAAAAGCAATTGCCGTTACTATCTCGAACTCTGTCGGATGGTTAAAACCCTTTGAGACCATAATCTCCACCTTTTCCCTGACAAATGAAGCTATCCTGGCCAGATCCTCTTTTGAAATCTCATCGTTATTAATCCGGATTCTTTCTGTAAACCTTTGAATAAAAGGTGAAGTATATATACCGACTCTATAACCCGATTCAACAAGTATACTTCCGATAAAAGCGACGGTCGAACCTTTTCCGTTTGTTCCTGCTACATGGACATACCTGAGATTCTTATGGGGATTACCCATCAAATCCAAAAGGGTTTTTACGTTTTCAAGACCCAGTTTTACTCCGAACTTTGATGTACCGTGTATATATTCAATTGCCTGATCGTAGTTCATACAGACTGCCTCCTCAAAATTGGAAAAAGGGGTTTTAAAAAACCCCCCAACAACAATTCAATATCCGTCTATAAATTATTATTCATCTATTCCGCAGCATTTTTTATACTTCTTTCCGCTTCCACAGGGGCATAGATCATTCCGTCCCACCTTCTGTTTTTTAACAACCGGTTTCTTGACATCGTCTCCCCCATGGGATGCTGTCACAGGTTCCGCCACTTTTTCACGCTGCGGCATACGGTTACGGTCAATATGAGTATTTAAAAGTATCCTTACTACGTCCGCCTGGATGTTCCGATTCATTTCTTCAAACATCTCATAGCTTTCAAATTTGTATTCAATAACAGGATCCTTTTGTCCAAAAGCCCTGAGCCTTATACCATGCTGCAATTGATCCATATCATCGATATGATCCATCCACTTTTGGTCAACAATTCTTAAAAGCACCACTCTTTCGAGCTCTCTCATAAGCTCTGGACCAAATTCCTGTTCTTTTTCCTCATATCTTTTCATCATATTCTCAAGGATTGCTTCTTTTAACGACTCTTTCGTTAATCTTTCCATTTCATCCCTAGAGAAATTAAGGAATCCTTCGGTTACATAAGACTTTTCAGCATAGGATCTCATGCCTTCCCAATCCCAATCATCAGCAAATCTGCTTTCGCTGCAGTATAAATTAACAATACCTTCAGCAATTCCTTCAATCATTTTAACAATGCTTTCTCTGATGTTTTCACCGTTTAAAACCTTTCTTCTCTGGCTATAAATTACTTCCCTCTGCTTATTCATAACATCATCATATTCGAGAACGTTTTTCCTTATAGCAAAGTTCTTGCCTTCAACCCTCTTTTGTGCGGTTTCGATGGCATTGGTCAGCATTCTCTGTTCAATAGGTTCATCTTCCTCCAAACCCAACGCATTTACCATGCCCATCAGCCTGTCGGATCCAAAAAGCCTCATAAGATCATCCTCAAGGGATATATAGAATCTGGACTCTCCCGGGTCCCCCTGTCGGCCCGCACGGCCTCTCAACTGGTTGTCAATACGTCTGGATTCGTGTCTTTCTGTACCTATAATAAACAGTCCTCCGGCTTCAACAACCTTCTCTCTTTCGGCGTTTGTAATTTTCTTAAAGTCTTCATAAAGTTCCCGGAACACTTTTCTTGCATTTAATATCTCTGCATCGTTGGTATCGTTAAAGCTTGTAGCTTGACTAATGAGTTCTTCGCTAAAGCCCTTCTTTCTCATTTCCTGCTTTGCCATAAACTCGGCATTACCGCCTAAAACAATGTCAGTTCCTCTACCGGCCATGTTGGTTGCAATAGTAACCGCTCCGAATTTTCCTGCCTGGGCAACAATCTCCGCCTCTTTTTCGTGGTATTTCGCATTGAGCACCTGGTGAGGAATTCCCCGTTTTTTGAGTATTGAGCTTAAAAGCTCGGACTTTTCAATGGATATGGTACCGATAAGAACCGGCTGTCCTTTTTCGTGACACTCAACAACCTGTTTTACCACGGCACTAAACTTTCCTCTCTCGGTTTTATATACACTATCGTTATGGTCTTTTCTTATTACCGGCATATTGGTCGGAATTACAACAACATCCAGCTTATAGATACTGCGAAATTCCTGTTCTTCCGTCTGTGCCGTACCGGTCATACCGGAAAGCTTATTATACATTCTAAAGTAATTTTGGAATGTAATAGTCGCAAGGGTCTTGCTCTCCCTTTCAACTTTTACTCCTTCCTTTGCTTCTATCGCCTGATGCAATCCGTTACTGTATCTTCTACCGTACATAAGACGTCCGGTAAACTCGTCAACTATGATAATTTCACCGTCTTTTATCACATAGTCCTTATCTTTTTTCATAATTCCATGAGCCCTTAAAGCCTGGTTAATATGATGCGAAAGAGTTAAATTTTCCGGATCGGAAAGGTTTTCAACCCCAAAATATTCCTCCGCCTTTTTTACACCTTCCGCAGTCAAAGTTGCCGTATTGGCCTTCTCATCCACAATATAATCGGCTTCAACATCGTCGTTATATTCCTTGTCATCGGTTTCCGTAAACACTTTTACTTTAAGTCTTCTAACAAAAGCATCAACCCTTGTGTAAAGGTCGGTGGATTTTTCTCCTACTCCCGATATAATAAGAGGTGTTCTGGCTTCATCCACAAGAATACTGTCCACCTCATCCACAATGGCAAAGTTTAGATCTCTCTGAACCATATCCTCTTTGTAAATAACCATATTGTCCCTTAGATAATCAAATCCAAACTCGTTATTGGTTCCATAGGTTATGTCACAATTATAGGCATGCTTTCTCTCACTGTTGTTAAGACCATGCACAATAAGTCCGACACTTAGCCCCAAAAAATTATAAACCTTTCCCATCCACTCACTGTCACGTTTTGCAAGGTAATCATTTACGGTAACAACATGTACACCTTTTCCCTCAAGGGCATTCAAATATACAGGAAGTGTTGCAACCAAAGTTTTTCCCTCACCGGTCTTCATTTCAGCTATTCTACCCTGGTGAAGCACAACGCCTCCTATGAGCTGTACCCTGAAGTGTCTCATACCGAGAACCCTTTTTGAAGCTTCCCTTACCACCGCAAAAGCTTCAGGCAAAATGTCATCTAAAGTCTCACCCTCCGAAAGCCTCTTTTTAAACTCAGGGGTCTTAGCCCTCAGCTGATCATCGCTCAATGCCTGCATTTCCGGTTCTAAAGCTTCAATTTTATCAACAATTGGCATAATTCGCTTAACTTCTCTATCACTATAACTTCCGATTATTTTTTCCAATAGTTTTTTCATACAAAAACCTCCAAATATAATATTTTAATCATGTCCAACATTCGATATTTTCATCGAAGAAATACAAAGCTCAAATACGAATATAAAAAGTCCCAATGCGACAATTATATCACCAATGCTTAGAACTCCGATACCCCATCCCAATATCCCGGGTAAGTATATAATATCGGCCAAAAATCCCAACCGGGTAGTGTCGCTTAATACTATATGCTTATTGTCCGCTCCCGATAAAACCATATCGGTTGCCACCTGAATGCCTGCTTTTTGCATAGCCTCGAGACTTACCGGCATTCTTCCGCCGTTTATAATCATAACCAACGCATTTAATGATGCGCCAATTCCAATAAACCAAAGTCCGATATATTTTTTATTGAACCAAAAGCATAAAAACAGTAACGCAAATACCACCACTTGAATCAATAAGCTGAATTTCACCGCAAAGTCAAAACCCTTAACACCCATCAATCTTGTTACGGTCTGAAGGGCAAAGGCTACAACTATCAACCAGGTCTTTTGAAGTTTTACATTAAATAAATCAAAGGACCTTTTTTTTATCTTTCCATATATCACTGCCAGTACGAAAGCTAAAATTACAACAACAAAATAAAGCAAGTTATCACCTTACCTTCGTGAGCATCGCTTTACGATGATATCCTTTTACTTATTGTTCCAAGAATTTTAAATAAATCCCTCAGATTTTTTCACAGGGAGGTGATAAATCGGACATATAAAGGCTGATATCTTCACTTTTAGAAGAATCAGCATCTATTGCTTCAAATTTCTGGGAATGAGAAATATTTAGATTGAGGCAGTAATTATTAACTATTACTGCAGGACATTTTAGGTTAAGATCGTATTCAGGTAAAGTATTGTATTTGGGAATATTTGTATCCGAAATAAAGACAGTATTTTTCTCACCTTCGCATTCCGGCAATACCCGTTTGCTTTCCGAAGGCACTTCAAAATCCATAAAATTATCCAACTTCAGATTTTCATAAAGCTGAGGATTAATTATAAATTCAACTATATTAAATTGCCATTCCGATGTTAAAGCCGATAAAATCAGCAAACCTAAAAAAAGCCTTCTAAACATTTGTACCTTCCTTATATATTTTTGACTTATACTATCCTCCAGTGTAATAATATCCGATTTTTAGAATTTAATCAACACTAAAAAAATATGTATATAAATTTTTCATCTATTTTTATTATATAACCTGTCCAAAATAGTTTTGTAACCGTCGGCACCGTAATTTAGCGCCCTGTTAATTCTGCTTATTGTAGCAGTACTCGCCCCGGTCTTTTCCGTTATCTCCGAATATGTCTTTTTTTCCCGGAGCATTTTGGCAACTTCTAGTCTTTGTGCAAGAGCCTTTATTTCAGAAATAGTACATATATCTTCAAAGAAATTATAGCACTCTTCAATATTTTCAAGCAGCAAGATCGCTTCAAACAGCTTATCCGTCATCTCATCCTTTATTTTGGAATTCATACTTTCTCAACTCCCACCAGTTCTAAGGCATAAAACCAATCCCTCTCAAATTACAATATCAGCTTTTTAATAAACGGTCAAGAGTTCCACCAATTCTTAAATCAACCACCGGCTTTTATATTTAATATAAATTTAATATTTCTGTAACATAAATGAAAAAAATTATAGAATTTAGTCTTTACATATGATATAATAAAGATGAGATTTTTTATACTCTTATATCCTCATAATAATGAGGTTCTTTTTTTGATGAGTCCGTTCACGGGTTTTATTTTTGTTGTCTTATTTTCCCAATTATTTTTATTACCATTGTTTTATTTTATTACCATAACATGGTCAATCTATATCAAAAAAATCAACTAACTGTGACTCTTTTTGGTTCTTTATCGATTTACATAACTCAATGTGATGCTTTTCGTAGAATATTTTGTCGAATTTCGCGAAATTATGACGTTATGTTTCAAATTTAAATAATATGTTGTATATTAATTATAGTAATTTTAAAAAAAGTTACTCCCCTAAATCCCGTTGCATTCTCCCTTCTCTCATTGGAATGCACGGGGTCTTTTTTTAACTACCAAATGGTAAATATTTCTATTTCCTTGCTGAGGTGCATAAACAAATGCACTAAAAAGAGCAACATAATGTTTCTTACATATTTTTCTTAACATGAATAACATGTTCGATTTTTTTCAATGTTTTATAACACCTCAATTTATGATATAAAATATAAATATGCATAAATTATTTGGAACAAATAACCGCATAAATTTTATCATTTTAAATTTGAGGGGATTTATGACATGAATAGAAAAATGGTATTTGATATTCCGGAAGAAATAATCCATATACTCGATATATTGAATAAAAACGGCTTTAGTGCCTATATAGTGGGCGGTTGTGTCCGCGACATCCTCTTGGGACAAACTCCAAAGGACTGGGATATAACCACCGATGCAAAGCCTGAAGATGTTAAACGGTTTTTTCCTCGTGTGTTTGAAACCGGAATAAATCACGGTACGGTTACTGCCGTTATAAACGACACCAATTATGAAATTACCACCTTTCGGACATCAACCTATGAAGAGACATCTACATTAACGGAAGATTTGAGCTTAAGGGATTTTACCATAAATGCAATTGCCTATCATCCACAAGAGGGAATAATTGACCCTTTTTCGGGGATATCGGACTTAGAAAAGTCGACAATTCGTGCCGTAGGAAATCCCCACGACCGTTTTGAAGAGGATCCGTTAAGGATGCTAAGAGCTGTTCGTTTTAGCTCTACATTAGGGTTCAAAATCGATGACTCAGTCCTTTCATCTATTAAAGAAAACTGCAGTAAAATTGAAAAAGTCAGTGTAGAAAGGATAAGGGACGAGCTTTCAAAGATATTGACCTCCGACAGGCCGGAAGAATTTGTCACATTGAGGGAAACCGGACTTTTGAAACATATTCTTCCCGAGTTCGACATATGCTTTGACATAACCCAGAACCATCCGTACCATATTTACAATGTGGCAATGCATACTTTGCGTACAGTTTCAAGCATTGAAAAAAATACCGCACTCCGGTGGACCATGCTCCTCCATGATACGGGCAAGGCTGTTACAAAAACCACCGATAATAAGGGAATTGACCATTTTTACGGTCATCAGAAAAAAAGTATGGATATAGCAAAAAGGGTCCTGGAAAGATATAAATTCGACAATGCAACCACACAAAAAATCCTTATCCTTATTAAATACCATGACATGCGCATAAATCCGGATAATAAATCGGTGCGGAAGGCTGTCAGCAAAATGGGCGAGGATATTTTTCCGGATCTTTTGAAGGTACAGAAAGCGGATAAAAGCGGGCAAAACCCGGAATACTTTGACGAAGGAACTGCTATACTTAATAAAATACAAGAAATTTACCTTGACATAAAGAAAAATAACCAATGCCTGACAATTAAGGATCTTGCCATAAACGGAGATGACCTTTTAGCTATGGGATTTGAGCAGGGTCGAGATATGGGTGTTGTTTTAAAAATGCTCCTTAATGCCGTCCTTGAAAATCCCGAACTTAATACAAAAGAAAAGCTTATGGAGCTGGCCGATGATTTGGAAAACTCATTTTATAAATAAACACAAAGAAGTAGGGGGAGAAAATGTTTTATCTAATGTCCGACTTACACGGAGAGTTTCAAAAGTTTCTTAATATGTTGGATGAAATACAGTTTGGAAGCAGTGATCAATTGATAATTTTAGGTGATGTAATTGACAGAGGACCTGAATCCATACCTTTATTACAATATATTATGGAGCACAATAATATGGAATTACTGCTGGGCAATCATGAGGAAATGCTTCTAAAATCGTTGATTAACGAGGATGAAGAGTATTACCTTTGCTGGATGGGAAACGGCGGTATTTCTACTTTGTCCCAATTGGACTTGTTAAGTCAAGAGGAGCAAATTGATATTATAAAGTACCTGCGAAATTGCAGTATGTACAAAATATTGGATAATTACATATTATCCCATGCCGGAGTAGATACATCGCTTTACACTAACGGTTCCAATATAGAAGAATTTATGAGAAAGCAAAATTCCGAATATTTGCTTTGGAAGCAAGATTTTTTCCATAGCCGCTCTCTGGATAAATATACCGTTATATTCGGGCATGTACCCACATACTACCTTAACGGAGACAGATCATTAAATATATGGCATGGCAAAAACAAAATAGGAATTGATTGCGGGGCTTGCTACTTCGGCGGTAAATTATCCTGCTTAAGACTGGATGATATGAAAGAATTTTATGTTTGAGTTATGCCTATTATTCATATAATTAAATTTTATTTCTTTTTAATTCATTACAGAAAAATTTAAATAACCGTATAAATCGGTCAACAACGAAATTCGCAAACTCCATATAGATTCTTATAAGCACTACCAGAATAATAATAAAAATAACAGTAGTTTGCTCAGCTATACTCACTTTTATATACTAAACTAAGTAGATAAATTAGAGTTGAAAAAAGGTCTGAGAAAATTTATATAAATCCTCTCAAACCTTATATTGGTGCGGACGAAGGGACTTGAACCCCCACGTCGGTGACACTAGATCCTAAGTCTAGCGCGTCTGCCAATTCCGCCACGTCCGCATTTATTATTCGCAACAAAATTTATTATACTTGCGTGCGTGGCTTTTGTCAACAGTTAAAAATATCAACTTGAAAATTCTGAAAGATTAATAAAACTGTATGGGATTTACACCGGGACAATTTCAAATATTAAAGTATAACCCCCTATTACATTTTTAATTGATAAAAAAAAGGAATACTATTGCTGCTGCAATCATAAGTACAAAAAGATAAGCAAAAAACTTTAGAATTTTCTTTCCTATCGTTGATTCTTTTTTACGGTAGCTCTTAATAGAATACGTTCTCGGTACAAGTTCATAATCATTGTAAGAATTAAACAACATCGTTTAGCACCCCTAATAAAATTATAATATCTACTAAGCTCCAAAATCCAGAGGATAATATTGCTATAGGTTAACCTTATTTTTCTTTACATTTCTTTTTTGAAAATATATTGATGTTATCCTTTTTTCCTGATATATTATTGGTTAGAGATATATCATTTGGGGGAGTAAAATTAATATCAAAGGAAATATGATGATTATACTATATATTATTATAACCATAGCTATTTTGGGGCTAGCTTACATGCGTTTTGAAACAACACGGTTAAAAGTCAATAAAGTCTATTACAGCAACCGCAGAGATTCTTTAAAGGTCATACACCTATCGGATCTACATTTAATATTTCTTAAGGTAAATATCAACAAAGTAAAAAAAGTATTAAAAGCAGAAAATCCTGACCTTGTAATAATTACAGGGGATTATATAAACAATGTCAGCCACATACCTCTGTTTTTAAAATTTCTTGACGATATAAAAGGGGATTATAAAATACTTGCATGCCTCGGCAATCATGACTATAAGACCTTGAATAACAACGAATCGGAAATTCTGAAATTTGTCAGGCAGATAGAAGAAAAAGGTGTAACCGTTCTTCTGAACGATTCAATTTGCTTTGAGAAAAACAACCGCAAATATAACCTGATTGGGATTGAGGACTTAAGATCGAACCGATACGATGTTAAAAAAGCCCTTGAGTCGTGCTGCGATGATGCTGTAGCCAATATCGCCTTTTCTCATAACCCCGATATGATATTTCAAATACCTGAAGGAAGTGTGGACTACCTTCTGTGCGGTCATTTTCACGGTGGACAGATATGGATGCCCTTTCACCTTGAATTTATTATCCTAAGAAACGAAAAACTTTGTAAAATGGGCATTACAAGAGGCGCACACAAGGTTAACAATATTAATATATACATCAACAGCGGTCTTGGAAATGTATGCTTTCCTCTGAGGTTTTTGTCACCGCCGGAGCTGACGGTGTTGCACTTTTAAAAAAAGCTCGGGACATCGAGTCCCTTCGCTTTTGCCTCTTTCATTTCATTCCAAGAGGCCAAATAATATGCCCGGGAATTTCGATGATCCCGGGCTTTTATCATTCTATTATCCGATTTTTGCTACAAACTCTGCTTTACATAGATGATTCGGGCTTGTTAATTATTCTTACAGACGCTCTTCAAGCTTCTTTCTTTGTTCTTCAAAGCCCGGTTTTCCCAAAAGGGCAAACATATTCTTCTTATAGGCCTCAACTCCAGGCTGGTCAAAGGGATTCACTCCCAATAAATATCCGCTGATTCCACATGCCTTTTCAAAGAAGTATACCATGCTTCCAAAGTAATAAGCACTAAGCTCCGGAATAGATACCAAAAGATTGGGAACCCCTCCGTCATTATGGGCAAGCATGGTTCCTTCCATAGCCTTCTTGTTTACATAGTCCACATCCTTGCCGGCAACAAAGTTCAATCCGTCAAGGTTATCCTTATCTTCCTTTATTAAAATATTCTTTGTGGGCTTTTCAACCTTAATTACCGTCTCGAATATGTTTCTGAGACCGTCCTGAATGTATTGTCCCATGGAATGAAGGTCAGTGGTAAAATCCACACCTGCCGGGAATATTCCCTTTTGTTCTTTTCCTTCACTTTCTCCGTAAAGCTGCTTCCACCACTCGGTGAAGTAATGAAGTGAAGGCTCATAGTTAACCATTATTTCAATAGTCTTATTCTTTCTGTACAGGGCATTTCTTACCGCTGCATACTTGTAGCAGTCATTTTCCATCAGGTTAGGGTTGCTGTACAGCTCTCTTGCATCTGCAGCACCTTTCATCATGCTGTCGATGTCGATGCCGGCTGCTGCAATCGGAAGCAATCCTACAGCGGTCAGAACAGAAAATCTTCCGCCTATATCATCGGGCACAACAAAGGTTTCATAACCTTCTTCGGTTGCCAATTTCTTAAGTGCACCCTTTTGCTTGTCGGTGGTAGCATAAATCCTGCTTCTTGCACCATCTTTTCCGTATTTGTTTTCCATATATTCTTTAAAGATTCTAAATGCAATAGCGGGCTCCGTTGTGGTACCGGACTTTGATATAACATTTACTGAAATATCCTTTCCTTCAATTACCTCAAGCAAGTCAGCAATATATGTAGAGCTCATATTGTTGCCGACAAAAAATATTTGAGGAGCCTTTCTCTTTGAGTCCGGCAAAACATTATGGAATGAATGGGACAACATGTCTATTGCAGCCCTGGCACCTAAATAGGAACCTCCGATACCGATTACAACCAGAGCCTGGGAATTGGACTTAATCTTCTCAGCTGCTGCCTTAATCCGTGAAAACTCTTCCTTATCATAGTTTATAGGAAGGTCCACCCATCCTACAAAATCATTTCCTGCTCCCGTCTTATTATGAAGCATTTCATGAGCAGATTTTACGAAGCTTTCGAAATATGCCACTTCATTTTCTTTTACAAAACCTGCTGCCTTTGAATAGTCGAATTTTAAAGTACTCATAAATAACCTCCAATTTATATTTTTTTAAATGTTTAAACCCATGTATGGTAAGCTTTTCATAACTTTGTTCTTATATTAACAAATGATTTTTATTAGTGCAATAGAATATTGCAATATGATTTTAAAAAATAAAGTATTAATATACACCCATATAAATTTACCCTGTTAAGAATTAAATATTATTTGCAAAATGTGGCTTTACTACATATTATACTGAATTTGAGGCTTAAATTTCTGCGGTTAAAATTGATCAAAACGTAAACAATAAATCCATACAATATTAAACTTACAAGAGGTTGGTGAATATTATGGCAAGAAGAAACACACCATTGGTTCCCGAATCCAGAGAAGCTCTTAAACAGTTTAAAATGGAATGTGCAAAAGAAATCGGGCTTTTGCAGTATGTTAAAGAAAACAATGACCACTACAAGGGTGATGTGCCCTCAAGGATAAACGGATTGCAGGGCGGTCCCATCGGTGGCCAGATGGTAAAAAGAATGATTGAAATGGCTGAGAACCAATTGGTATAAATATATCGGAGTCAGAGCAAAACCGGTCTCTGACTCCGTTCTATTTTGCAATAATTCACATACAGATCCTATCTGAGCTCAGCTCCAAGGTTTGTTTTCATGCCATCTAAAATTTTCTTCATTGCCTTATTTACATCCTCGTCCGTCAAGGTCCTGTCGGAAGCCCTAAAGGTTATGGAATAAGCAACGCTCTTCATTCCTTCGGGAACCTGCTTGCCCTTGTAAACATCAAAGAGCTTTATTTCCTCAAGTATCTTTCCTGCCCTTTGCTTTATAATATCCTCAATCTGCTTAACCGGTATCTCATCCTTAACAAGCAATGCCATATCCCTTGCAACTGCAGGGAATTTGGGAAGAGGAGTGTATTCTGAGTTCATCGATGCATTGTTAACCAGCTTTTCCACCTCGATGACCCCAATATAAGTTCTTTCAGGACATTCGAACTCTTCAGCCACGTCAGGATGAACCTCTCCGAACACACCTACATACTCACCTTTAATGCTTAACACAGCCGTCCTTCCCGGATGGAAGACAACATTGTTCTTCTCGGGAGATATATCATAATCCTCAATTCCAAGCCTTGCCATCAACTCTTCTACTACTCCTTTTAAATCGTAAAAATCAACGCCTCCATACATTCCTAAAGTGAGCACCGACTTTTCATAAGGAAGTTCATTTAACGGCAAGCTCTTAGGAATATACACATAGGACATTTCGAACAGCCTTACACCTTCAATTCTTCTATTGTAATTGGTACTTATAACCCCAAGCATATCGGGAATGGTAGTGGTTCTCATCACACTATAGTCCTCTCCCAAGGGATTTGAAATTACAACGGCTTTGCGAAGCTCGCTGTCTGCCGGAAGATTTAACTTGTCAAACATCTTCGGACTTGTAAACGAATAAGTATAAGTCTCCGATAAACCGCATGCGATCATTGTATTTTTAATCAAATCCTCAATGCTTTGCTTAAAGGTTTTCTTGCCGAGAGTTGCAGCCTTGCCGGACAAAAGCGTGGGTTCAATGTTGTTGTAGCCATAGAACCGTGCAATCTCCTCGGCAATATCCGCTTCTCTTTCAACATCCGGCCTAAAGCTCGGAACTTTTACCGTCATATTCTTCTCATCTACTTCAAACTCAAGCATCCTCAATATGCTTATCATTTCTTCCTTTGAAATCTTTGTACCCAGGAAATCGTTTATTTTATCCACGCGAAGATTTATAGTCCGTTCCTCTTTATTTTGATGATAGCAGTCAATTATTCCCTTGCAGACAGTCCCTATTCCCAACTGCTCCACCAGTTCTGCCGCCCTGTTCATTGCAGCTTCAACATTTTCCACATCAAGACCTTTTTCAAAACGTGCAGAAGCTTCCGTCCTCATTCCAAGCTTCTTTGCGGTAAGCCTTACGGATGTACCGTTGAAGTTTGCAGACTCAAATACTATTGTATCGGTATTATCTCTGACCTCCGAATTGGCTCCTCCCATGACACCGGCTACTGCAATAGCTCTTTCTTCATCTGCTATTACAAGCATTGAAGAATCAAGCTTTCTGTCCTGATCATCAAGAGTTTTTAATATTTCGCCGTCATTAGCCCTTCTAACTATAATTTTGCTTCCCTTTATATCCCTGATGTCAAAAGCATGCATCGGCTGCCCGTATTCGAGCATTACATAGTTTGTAATGTCTACTATATTATTGATGGGTCTTACTCCTGCGGCTTTGAGCCTATCCCTCATCCACTTCGGAGAAGGCCCGATTTTAACGTTTTTCACAACCCTTGCAGTATATCTTGGACAAAGATCGGCATCCTTTATCTCCACCGAAACATATTTTGAAGCATCATCGCCTTCTTCCTTTAGCTTGACAGCAGGCTTTTTAAACTCTGTCTTCAAAGTAGCGGCAGCTTCCCTGGCAAGACCGATAATGCTCAAGCAATCCGGCCTGTTTGATGTGATTTCAAACTCGATTATCTCTTCATTAATTCCAAATACTTCCTTAACATCCTTGCCTAGTTCTTCTTCTTTATTGAAAATATAGACTCCATCCTCCGGTGCATCGGGAAAATCTTCTCTGGTAAGTCCCAGTTCTTCTATAGAGCACATCATTCCTTCGGATTCTATACCTCTAAGCTTCCCTTTCGAAATCTTTTTACCTCCCGGAAGGGTTGCCCCCACAAGAGCCACCGGTATGTAATCTCCGACATTGACATTGGGAGCCCCGGTAACAACCTGAATTACCTCTCTTCCGATATCTACCTTTGACACCCGTAACTTATCCGCATCGGGGTGCTTTTCAAGGGACAGTATTTTACCTATCACCACGGAGGTGATTTCTTCTCCCTGCACCTCTATTCCTTCAACCTTTGAGCCCGACATGGTCATGGCATCTGCCAATTCCTTGGAGCTCACATTTATATCAACATAATCTTTCAGCCAGCTTATTGGTGCTTTCATATCAAGCATTACTCCTTTCCGAATAAATTCCAATTATATTATCTTAAATCTCCGTTATTAAATCTCAATGATTTTTAAAACTGCCTTAAAAATCTTATATCATTTTCATACAAAAGCCTCATGTCATCAATGTTAAACCGGCCCATAGCCGTTCTTTCAACTCCCAAGCCGAAGGCAAATCCACTGTAAACTTCAGGATCTATACCGCAAACCTCAAGAACCTTGGGATGAACCATACCCGCACCCAAAATCTCTATCCATCCTTCATTCTTGCACACTCTACAGCCCGAGCCTCCGCAGTTCCAGCAGGAAACATCCACCTCTGCGCTGGGCTCCGTAAATGGGAAGTGATGGGGTCTTAATCTAATTTCGGTTTTTTCGCCGAACAAGCTTTTTGCAAAAAGCTTAAGAGTTCCAACCAGGTCCCCCATTGTAACACCTTTGTCCACTACAAGCCCTTCCACCTGATGGAATATCGGTGAATGGGTTGCATCGACAGCGTCGGAGCGGTAAACCCTTCCGGGACAAATAATTTTAATCGGAGGTTTCTTATTCTCCATTACCCTAATTTGAACCGGTGATGTCTGTGTTCTAAGCAGTATATTTTCATTTATATAAAAGGTATCCTGAACGTCTCTTGCTGGATGGTTCTTAGGAATATTCAGTGCTTCAAAGTTATAATAATCCAGTTCCACCTCAGGACCTTCGGCTATCTCATAGCCCATTCCGAGAAATACCTCTTTAATCTCATCAAGAACAATGCTCAGAGGATGCTTCTTTCCGAGCATCTTTCTCTTACCGGGCATTGTCACATCAATAACTTCCTTTTCAAGCTTGTTAAGCCTCTCTTTTTTTGAAAGTTCCTCCTTGGCTTTATCAATTTTTGCTTCAAGTGCCTCCCTTATCTCATTGGCCAACTGTCCGATAACCGGCCTCTCTTCCGGAGACAAGGAACCCATTCCTCTCAATACTGTCGTCAGCTCACCCTTTTTACCCAGGTATTTGACTCTGAGATTTTCCAGCTCTGTAATAGTCCCAACATTAGAAAGCTCTTGTTCCGCCTGCATTCTAATACTGTTCAACTGCTCTTTCATGCTATATATTCCTCCTTAAATAAATTCATTTTTATTCTTCAGTCACTGTATTTTTTCCGGTAACTAATTAAAAGCTCATGGACACCGGGCTCTTTCGCTTTTAATCATTTCACTTTTTAAAATCCCGGGTATTAAAAAACCTTCATCCCAAAATAATGGGACGAAGGTAATCTACGCGGTACCACCCAAATTTTTTATAGACCTCTACAGCCTATAAACACTCTTACGCAAATAACGGTTGCCGACCGTCATCTCCTACTTATCGGTTACCGATGTTCAGGATGCAGCTCAAGAGGGAACTTCAACGGTTTGCTCTGATAAAGATACTCTCAGCCTCCGGTATCTTCTCTCTTCTATCCGCGAAAACCGTCTACTCTCTCCGTCATAGCCTTTAGATATAATTTTATAAATTATAACATAAATCCAATCAATATACAATCTGCATTTTTTAATTAGATGCATTAAATAAACACAAAGAAAATATTCAAATCAAAAGTTTCAAAAAACCATAGACATTAAATACAATTAATGGTAATCCCACAATCTTCTAGTTTCTATTTCATCTTCTGCAATAACACCGTTTTTTATGCTTTCTTTTTTCAGTTCATCATAATAAAGTGCACAAGTTGTTACAATATACGGGATCGTAATGATAAAGCCCAATGAGAAAGTTGCTATTGAAAACAGTATCCAACCTATAAAGCTTAAAATCAAAATAAAGAATTCTTTTCTATGTCCCTTCATCATTCTTTTGCTGAGTTTTACAACCTTTCTGATATCCATTCCGGGATTGTCGGCAAGGATAAAGAAGGACATACTTAAATCTATCATCTTGATAATACCCGGAACAATCAGAAAAAACAAAAACAAAAGTGTTAAAAAAGTCGTCCAGATATACAAGGCCGCTGAGTTTATGAAATATTTAAAACCAAAAAAAACATACTTTATACTTATCCGGTATGGGTTGTGGGCTGCATCAAGATTAATCTTTAATTTTTTGCCGACCTTTACTTCCATCCCAAAAACGCTAAATACTCCCTTTTTTAGCCTTTCTTTTCTGTATTCTTCTTTCTCCTTTTTAGATCTAGGCTCCTTTTCCAACCGTGCCAGGCCGAGAAAATAAATGGCAAGCCCCAAAACAATCGGACCGTTAATTATTAATGACAATTCCAATCCAATATGCCTTAAAAAGAAAAATAACAAAGCATAAAACGCTACAAACATTAAATACAATATCGCCAAATTCGAACCGTTATTACTTAGCTGAAAACGAGCTTTTCTTTTTAATTGGCTCAAAGTCATTTCCATTGATTATTACCCCCAAATACAACTAAACAGTTATCTATCTTAAGCTTAATAGTATTAATTTTAACATATTCTAAAACCCAAAACAAATAAAATTATGATAACAAAATATCAAAGAAAATTAATATTCCCATATTTCGGTTATGCCTATTTCATCTTCGGCAATAACGCCTCTTTTGATGTTCTCTTTCTTGAGTTCGGTATAAAAAACAGCATTAGACGCGATTATTTACGGAATCGTAATAACAGTTCCCAGTAAACAAGTTATAAGAGAAAAAGCAACCCAGCCAACAAAGCTTAAGTTTAAAAGTACAAATTTTTTCTTATATCCTTCCATCATTTTATCGCTAAGCTGAAGTGCTTCACTAATGCTTATATCAGGTTTATCCGCCATTATATAAAAGCACATGCTTGAACTAATAAGTTTTATTATTCCGGGGATTATCAATAAAAGCGACCACAATGCAGTTCTGAGAATAATGGCCAAAAGCATTGCATGAGCTTTGAAATAATACTTAAAACCGAACAAAATCGGTTTAAGAGATGTTTTATTTGTTCTTACAATTTTCGTGGAATATAAAATTCCAAACGGACTTATCATAGGAATATCCAATATACCGGTCTTCTCGCCGTCAGCTAATTTTTCCGTTCTTACCATATAGACACTGTATATGGCGGTACCCAGTAAAAGCGGCGACAAGATTAATAAGATAATGATTTTTCCTGGATATCCCAATTCAAAAAATGTCGATAAAATAACATAAAAAGCAAACGTAATAATAACACAGTTCAAACCTGTACCGCTTAATTGAAACCGTGCTATCCTCTTTATGTCACCAATACTTTTCTCCATAATTCCCTCCCTCAATAAAATTTAAATAGTAATAAATTAATTTATCGGTTATAATTATATTAACATATTTTTAGCCCATTACTCTACTAAGGATGTGATAATATGTCAAAAATCGTTTTCCCAAAGGACTTTATCTGGGGTTCTGCAACAGCCGCTTATCAAATTGAAGGTGCTTATAATGAAGACGGTAAAGGTGAGTCTATATGGGACCGTTTTAGCCATACCCCAGGCAATGTATTTGAAGGTCATACCGGTGATGTTGCATGCGACCACTATCACCGCTATGAAGAAGACATTCAACTAATGAAGGAATTAGGCATAAAGTCATACAGGTATTCAATTTCATGGCCGAGAATTTTCCCCGACGGCAAGGGAAAACTGAACGAAAAAGGTCTCGATTTCTATAAGAGGCTAACAAACCTTCTTCTGGAAAGCGGAATTACACCGGCAATAACTCTATACCACTGGGATCTTCCGCAAAAGCTTCAGGACATCGGAGGTTGGACAAACCGCGATGTAACGGATTATTTTACAGAATTCAGTGAGACGATTATAAGAAGCTTAGGTGATGTCGTACCAATGTGGTTTACGATCAATGAACCTTTTATCGCTGCTTTTTTGGGTCACCTGTTCGGAATTCACGCTCCGGGAATCAAGGATATGAGGACAACCCTTCAGGTTGGTCATAACTTATTGTTGTCCCATGGAAAGGTTTTAAAATTATATAGAGAATTGAACCAGAAAGGCCAAATGGGTATATCCCTTAATCTATCCTATAAATATCCTGCTTCCGATGATCCTGCAGACATTGCCGCTACAAACCTGTCCTTTGGAACGGTTGGCCGATGGTTCCTCGATCCTCTGTATAAAGGACAGTATCCTGAGGATGTACTTAGATACTATGAAAATATGAAAGTTTCCTTCTCGTATCCAGAGGAGGATATGAAGCTGATAAGCCAGCCCATGGATTTTCTGGCTTTCAACTACTATTCTTCCGAATTTGTCAAACATGATGACGAGATGGGTTTCACACACATAGATCCGGAACCCGGTAAATTTGAAGAAACGGAAATGAATTGGCTAGTTTATCCTCAGGGATTATATGATCTCATAATGTATCTTGACAGGGAGTATGGAAAGCCCAATATTATTATCAGTGAAAACGGAGCTGCCTATAAGGATGAAATAAACAGCAACGGAAGAATTGAAGACGTTAAAAGAACCAAATATCTTATAGACCACCTGTCACATGCACACAGGGCAATCCAGGACGGCGCAAATTTAAAAGGATATTATTTGTGGTCCCTGATGGACAATTTCGAATGGTCCTTCGGATATTCCAAAAGGTTCGGTATAATATATGTGGATCACGAAACTCAGAAAAGAATAATAAAGGACAGCGGTTATTGGTATAAGGAAACAATAGCAAACAACGGTTTTGATATTTAGTTGACATAAAGCAGAAATCCCGTTCTTAATACCACCAAGGGATTTTAGCGCTAATTAACCGTACCGTAAAAATTGAAAAAACAAGGCTTATTTTAAAAAGCGATGGGGCATCGGGCCTCCATCGCTTTTAGCTATTTCACTTCGTGAAATCCAACTAATAAATGGACATTCAAAAAATAAAGAATGTCCATTTATTAATGCCCTTTTAAATTCCCAATTATTAATGTCCTATTAATTTATGTCATTTTAAAGCACAATTATAACTAAAACCTATTCTAAAACCTTAAAACAATAAATTTTTTCAACATTGATGTGTTGAATTTTGGTCCTTTTCTTTAGTTCAATCCATCCATCCCTGCACTCGGACATCAATCCGACAAAACCGATTCCAAATAATTTCATCCAGGGAGAAAGATAGACTACAACCTGCTTACCTACATACTTCTTAAGATAACTATCCATACCGATACCACCCTTCATACTACTTGAATAGTTTACCTACTGTAAGGACCGTCCAGTATACTTTTTGCATAAACAATTCAAATTAATCGTAAAAAAGGTTTGAATAATGATTTAAACTATTCAATTATATTTTACCATTTTATTTTCATAAAGTGAAAACACATTTTCCCATAATGGGCTTTTTAAAATAAAAAATAAATATTCCCATAATATCATTCGTGTCTTATTTACCATATATGGCGATTTTAAATGAATTATTCCTATTACATATTTTTAACCGGTTCATCTATTTTAAATACTCCATAAATTTATCCGCTTCCATAGATAAAATAAAATCCTGATAGGCTTTCTTCTCCATAAGGGCATTCATGAGATTCTTCTTTGCAGCAAAAACTTTATTTCCCGAATTTCCCTTTCCCTCAAATGCAAAAAAGCTTTGCTCGTCTTCACTTAAAACATAATTTATCATCCCGCTTTGCATTAAATACTTTAAACCGGACTTTACAATATTGTCCTCCACACAAAGCTTTAGGGAAATCTCCTCTACAAGAGCTCTGCCGCCCCGTTTTTTAATTATATGCTTAAGCAACCCCAATAAGTTTAGTACAAAGCCTTTAAAAGTATAGTCCGGCAATATCGAAAAATTAATTATTATATTTTCCGGATTTGCAAGGGCAATAACCTCCCTGAACACAGACGTATTGGCAGGTGTTGACAAAAACACTAGATCCCTGCATTCCTTCACTGAATACCTGTCTACTGTATTATCCAAATTGCAGGCCGACTTTAGCCCTTCATAGAATAATTGAGCCTGAGGATATTTTTTTAAAATGCTTTCAGCCCTAACCCTTCTTTCATCCGTTATACTTCCGGCAAACAATATTTTCGGCTCTCCCGAAGCTTCAATCATATAGCCCAAATTCAACTGGATGCTTTGGTCTTTTCCATAATTGTTCCTGCATATCTTGTAGGTCACATCAAAGCATTTGCCCTCTAGAGATTTGTCGGCTCCAAACCATTTTACAGCCTTTACTCTGTTTTGACTTTGGTCCTCCAGCACCATAATGTGATGGTTTTTCTCGGTTTTTCTGTCACTTACCACCCTTATACCCCTGGTATAAAACAAAGGAGCCTCAAAGCCTTCGCCATAGGGTCCTGCCGACTCTATTCTTTTAAAAAGCTCATCATTGACCTTTTCTATTTCAAGCTCCATATCCACGTCCACAATTATCTGATCTTTTATATAATACCTGTTTTCCGCCGCTGTCTCTATTTCGGCAGTAAAATCCGAAAGATCTTCCCTCTTTATGGAAAGACCCGCCGCCTGGGAATGTCCTCCAAACTTTAAAAGTCTTCCGGAACAACCTTTTATGAGCTCATATATGTCTATCTCCTCAATGGATCTTGCAGAACCTACAACTGTGGTTCCGTCCTCCTTCATTGAAAGCAGGATGGCCGGTTTTCTGTAAAGCTCGCATATCCTCCCGGCAGCTATACCGATTATTCCGTGATGCCAATGCTCGCTAAACAACACCAGAATTGTTTTATTCTTTTTCCTGGTTTCCACCATTTCGACAGCTTCGTCTACAATTGATTGCTGCACCCTTTTTCGCTCCATGTTTAGTAAATCGATTTTCTCCGCCATCTCCTGTGCCCTGTCCGGATCCTTGCATAACAGCAGTTCCACAGGAAGCCGTGCTGTTTCCATTCTGCCGGCGGCATTTATTCTCGGTGCTATCTGAAACGCAATATCTTCTTCGCTTTCAAGCTTACCGTTTTTTTCTGCCAAATCCAAAAGCTTTTTTAGACCTATTCTTTTTGTATTAAACAACACAGGTAAAGCCTTCTTTAAAAGATAGCGGTTTTCCCCGTTAAGGCTTACAACATCTGCAATTAACGAAAGGGCCAATAAGTCCAAAAAATCCGATGCCCTGTCCTTTAATCCTTTGCTCTCCAAAAGGGCAAGACAGAGAAAATATGCCATACCGCAACCGGATATGTTTCTTGCCCTATGTCCCTCGCCCAAAAGCTTGGGATTAAGTATCACATCAGCCGGGGGCAATTCATCGGGGATAGTGTGGTGGTCGGTTAAAATCACATCCATACCCAGCTGTTTTGCCAAAGTTATTTCATTCATGTTGGAAATGCCGCAATCACAGGTTATTATTAAAGAAACCCCTTGCCGCGAAAGCTCCTTAACCACATCCTCGTTCATTCCGTAACCCTCTGTAAACCGGTCGGGAACGTGATAGATAACTGAAGAAGTAAAATATTTCAAGCACTCCACAAAAGTAACGGTGCTGGTGACCCCGTCAACATCATAATCTCCGTACACACATATTTTTTCTCCCCGGTCAATGGCCATAGATATCCTTTCCACAGCCTTGGTTATATTGGGAAACTCATTCGTTCCGGTGGGCTTATAGAACTGTTCGTTGAGCATCTGCGCTATGGTCTCCGGGTCCTTATAGCCCCGGTTATAAAATATTCTTGCAATGAGTTCGTCTCCACCGCAGGCATCGAGCACTTCTTTAGGAACTATGCTTTTTTCGCTTAGTATATTTACCTTTATGTCCATTTATGTCAACTCCTCAATGCTATCCCAGTCCAACTCATCCAAAAAGTCCTCATCCTCTTCAATTGCCTTGTAATCCATGCGCTCATTATTGCAAAACCAGTTAAACTCGCACAGTCTGCAATTTTTTTTGTACATTTCTTTATCAAAGCTATTATAATCATACCCCAAAATCATATTTATTTCGTTTTGAAGATCTTTACCGAAGGTTTCGTGCATATCGGTGCTATAATTAATTTCAGCTAAAACCTTGGGCGGATCCGGTTGCCAGTAATACATTTTTATTTTTGAACAATCCAAATCTTTAGGAACCACCCTCCCAAGCTGTTCCTTCAGTACAAACAAATACACCTTGGTCTGAAGGCTGTTTTTTAGTTTTTCACCCTCCAACCGTTCATTTCTCTCTTTCTCAGCATAATTCCTTCTGTGAGTCTTCCAATCCCATATTTCAACGCTGTCGTCCTTTATTACAAGAAGGTCAAAATTTGCTTCAAGTCTCATATTCCCTTTTGCCATTCTCAGCTTGTATTCAGGATAATACAATGCACCGTCATCCTTCTTAAAGCAACTTTGAAGATCGTCCAGCCATCTTTTTAGCTCATCATACCCTTCCGTACCTTCCACCAGGCCGGCATCAATCCCCAAAAAGTATCTGTATGCCAATAAGTGAAAATTTTGGCCCATCTCAAAACTTTTTTTTACATCATACGGTAATGAAATTTCCCAATTAAGGCCCTCAAGATACCTCTTCTTAAACTTAAGGGGACATTTTTCAAAGGTTTTCATGGAGAACTGAGTAAACAAGAAATAATCTTTATAACGCAAATCATTTAACATTTTTTCTCAGCCTCCTCGATATATTTTCTCAATTCCAAGATATATTTTGACGGAAGTATCTCATTTCTTTTGCCCGGATT
>LFSC01000004.1 GCA_001512505.1 Clostridiaceae bacterium DTU079
ATCAAGAGCTAGAGGTTTTCGAAATATTGAAAACTTTATTGCTATGATATATCTTTTGGCTGGAAAGTTAACATACAATTTTTCCAGTAATAAATGAAAATTTAGCGGAATTAATTAACTAATTAGTGTGTTTACCCACACAAAATAGCGAAGCGCCGTAATAAGTATGTTTTATTCGTATAAACACTAAAATATAATACAGGTAAGCTCGTTTATCAGCGGAACTAAAAATGGGCTATTGTCGTCTAATGTGATACTAAAATCCAATTTATAGGGAGGCAATCTTTGTGATTAAAAAGCTGATTTTTATTTCTATATGTTTGGCTGGACTATCTTTTTTATTTAACGGCTGCACAGCAAATGATAAAAATAACAAAGAAATCCAACCAATTGAAACTAAAAAATTAGAAGCTCCTATTACTCAAAATGAATTTGTTGATGCTTTTACTTTTCTTAATAATGAATTGCCCGAAGAACAGAAATTTTCCAGCGAAAATGTCCCAAAAGAGCTCTACGAAACAGGCCCTGTTCTTTCTCTTTATATTAATGGTGATACCCCGTACATAGTGTCTTGGATAGATGGTGGTAAGATTTTAATTTTTTTCAAAGCTGAAAACTCAAAGAAAACACCACTCTATATGAATATAGCACCGATAAAGGCGGTTAAGCTAGTAGGAGATCAGATGGAAAATGGTATACGGCTGGTAGAAGTAACATCATATGGTGCCAGCAGTTCTAACCAGAGAGAGAACGTAAAGATTTTTGCAATAACCGGGAATACCGTAACCACTGCTTGGGATTATGATACATTGAAATCCTATTCACACCCTGTAGAAGGAAAAAACCTGTTTGAATTTGTGATTGAAACCAGTTCCTTCAGTTATTCCCCATGGTATTATACTAAACCTGGGTACGATGAAAAAGATGTTATGAAGATAATAGTAAATGAAGCCAAAGAAGTTATAGATACGCCTTCTGAGGATTTGGAAAAGGTACTTTATTCCAGAAAAACAACCTCTCAAAAAATATTTGAGTGGGACAGTAAACAAATGAAATTCATTGAAAAAAGGTAGCTCCCGCGAGCTACCCTTTTTCAATGAATTGACCTTTTTATTCTATACAGTTTTGTAACTGAAGAAAATGACACTAGCAACCGCTGATTTAACTGTAAGCTGCTGGTGTGTGTTTTGATAATATACACCATTTGATATAATATCTGACACACTGGTGCACGGGGATCCATTTGCCTTTAAAAATGCACCGGGGGAGCCACCTGAGGCAGCCTGAGTATCGTAGAAGAAGTAATAATTTGAGCCGATTTCATCTGTGTTAAACGGTTCCATGTCACTGTACATATGATGAGCAACCCACATTGAATAAGCCCAATAATTAATTGCTCCAACATAAAATACAGGATTGGTTGCTCCTGTATTCTGACCTCTCATAGCATCGAATTGGCCAGAGGCCAGTACAACACTTCGATAGTCGCTTCCACCATACCCACCATTTGCAGCTCTGTTCATGATAACTTTTGCTGAGCACCTGATAGCCTTTTGACGTTCTGCCGCAGTACTTCCTACATTAGAGTTTTCGCCCAAAAGGCAACGTGCAACGACAGATACATCAGCCTCATTGGCAATTTCAGTTGACGTCCTGAAATTTGTAAAAGTCCAGTCAGATACAACTGACCAACTCGGGTTTGATTTCACAGAAGTATAGGCATTGCTGAGGTCTTGAAAGGTTGTTAATGAAAGAACATCATAACCCTCGTTAGGAAGTATGATACTGTTGTATGCATTTGTCATTGCTGTTTTTCTATCCGAAGGAAAGGAAGCATATTTAAAAGTATAACCCATAAAAATTCTCCTCTCATACTTTTGTTTTTAGATTGTTTTTCATGCTTTAGGATTTTAACAGGTTATTGCAATTATGATAAAAATAGATATTGCATCAACTGCAACTATGGTATATCATATTGAGACAGAGGCTCACTGAATATTCGTTTATTTAAAAACTTCCGAGGTTCGAGATGAGGGAATATAAAGGAGCCTTTAATGTTATTTGGTGACTTTATATATATCATAGCATGTTCACCTCCTTTCGTTTACAAGGGAATATAGTTAATTGCGAAACTCTGAAGTCCTTGCCAATGCTGTATTTTTACTGCTTTATTATAGGATTCTCCTCCGCAAAACTCCAAAACCCTATATTTTTAAGCCATTTGCATGTGGATAACTTTACTGGAAATTGTTTATAACTTTCGGCTTTTTATGTTAGGTTTCAAAAATTTGTAATTCTGTGTCTCGGAACCCGCATTGTACCATTAAAACTTTTTCAAGTTATCCACATTTTTCGGTTTTTTAGTTTCGCAATTACCTAACAAGGGAATAATCTTATTCCTTTGCTATATAAGACAGGAGAAGAGGGAAAAATGTTTCATAATTTCCTAAATTCGGTTTATATTTCCTACTAAGGTGGGTAAAAAGTCTCATCTGTTGTAGGTATAATTTACTTTTAACTGAAGGCCACGTTCCAGAATAAGAACGTGGCCTTTCTATACCGATTTGTTGCTGTTCACCATGTTTTTGTTATTACCTCGTAAAAAACATAACACTGGGTTGTTGTGGGAATACGTATACAAATTCAAGCTCAGCGGGTCATTTATGTCACCGCTATACGTATCCTCCTGTAAAAACTTCGCCGTCTCAGGATCATAATACCTTGCATTGAGGTAATATAGCCCGGTTTCTCCATCGTAGAAGTAGCCAGAATACTTTATATTGTTCTTTTCGTTTTCAAATCCGTCCCTGTTCGTGTCGGCATGGCAATAATCGATTTTCCTAAGGAGCAATCTCTTCAATAATGTTACGTCCGTACTGTCTATGCTTTCGTCACCGTTTAAGTCTGCTGCAATCCTGCCCTCATCCGACAGATTTCCGTATTTTCTGAGAATATACCTTTTTATTATGGTTAAATCTATGCTGTCTACATTTATATCTCCATTTATGTCTCCATATTTTATGCTTTCGGTCTCAACACCCCATTCGTCGTAGTAATATTTTTCTACAAGTTTCCCTTCTTCATTGACAAGCCTTGTTACGTCCGCATGACCGTTGTACATACAATAGAGCATTTCACCGTCAATCATTCTTGATATCAGGTTTATACCGTATACATTCCATACCAGGGCGTCCGGGTCATTCGTACTTGCTTCAAATAATACTTTGTCATATTCATAAGTATAGTTATTCTTATTTACTAATTCAATATTTCCGTTACTGTTAAACTTTTTTACTTCTTTGCTCGTTCTCAGCCCTTCTTGTTCTTTCCTACGGAGTCTTCAATTACGTTTCCATTTATATCGGTTTTCCATATTTGAGTAACAGTACCTTGGGCATAGGCGTTTGACTCAGCAGGATTCTCTATTTGTGTAGTCTTTGTATATGTAATTGTTCCGTCTGCGTTCTGATCATATGACATACTTGTTAAAGCAATGTATTCAACCATGCTTCCGGTATTTGAAGCTCCCTTTAATGTCTTTTGCAAAACAACATTTCCAAGGCTGTCATAATCGTACCATATACTGAAATCCTTGTTGCGAGATGCTTCTTCAGGATATGTAACAGTCTCAACATTATTTGAAAGTGTATAGGTATAAATAGTACCCATTGCATTCTTTATGGTTTCGTCGATACTTTTGCTGTTTACCGATGCTCTCTTATACTCCTTTCCTTCAACCACTTTAACAATGTTATCATTCGAATCGTACTCAAATGCTTTTATTACAAAGCCTGTCTCCTTCTTCTGCATTTCACCCGAATGAACATCGTATTCATAGACCTCTCCACAAAACTCTTTTGTCCTAACCCTTCCCATAAGGTCATAAGTGTATTTTGTTTTACTTCTTGCATTGTCAACAGAGTATTTCTCAATAGGATTCTGTTACCCTTGTGCCATAGTATCAAAGCTTCCGGGCAATGCTTCTTGTACAAGCCTTCCTGCATTGTCATATGCATATGAGTTGACAACATCCTTCCATTCTCCGTCTTCCTCAAGCTTGTCTATGGATACTAAAAGCTGTCCCCTTCCGTCGTAGTAATACTCGCTCAGAGAATGAATTTTCTCCTCTCCGTCGGTATAAACGGCTTTCATCTCGGATTTTGTAACATTTCCTTCCCAGTCATATTCGTTTGATTCCTTTAAGTATTCAAGTTCCTTTCCATACTCATCCTTAACACCATAATAGAATGTATCCGTTACCCTACCCATGTTGTCATATTCGTATTCAATCCTGTTGTTTGAAGGACCCGTATATGTTTTAACGTTGCCGTCTTTATCGTATTCATACCTTTCCCGATATTGACGGTTCTCCGGAAACCAAGGGCACATTGCCGATATAATTCCACTCATTGGTAACACTTCCCAGTTCATTGTATGAGTATTTTTTCACATTGGCTTTTCTGTCCTTGGGCAACGGAGTCTTATCGCTTATATTCAAAATTTCCACAGCATCAAGCCAATTAACTTCATAATCCAAAAGTCCGTCATCCGTGTAGCCATACTTGGTTATAAAATAACTTATCCAATTATTTTCTTCTTTGTGTGCCATTAGCGATACATCCAATAACCCTTGGCTGTTGTAATAGTAAACGCTTCTTGATGCAAGAGTGTAGAATGTAGAACCGTACTTTATATTCTTGTTATAAACGCTTTCGCTTTTTAAATTGCCGTCGCCGTAATACTCTTTGTAGATTTTTCCGTAAGGATTCTCTATTATGGTCTCCCGTCCTTCATAGTCAAAATACGTATCCGTCCTGAGGGATGTATTCTCATCAATATACTTTATATGCACTTTTTTAGAGGCTTTTTTCGGGCTCAATCCTTCTATGCTTTCTCCTTTAATATAAATGGACTCTTCAAGTAAAACTTCTTCATTACCATATACTGGATCAATGAATTTTTGTCTCGTAATCCTCCCAAGCCCGTAGTACTCATAAATATACTCTGCTCCAGATGGAGTTGTTTCTCTTTCTATATTTCCGTTAGCATTATAAATGTATCGGGTTATATTGTTCTCAGGATCTTGATAAGTCTTTACAAGTCCGTTGTCATAATAAGTATATATATGACAATCCCTTTCCAAGCTGTCTGCTGCCGAAGGATCCCTATGATATACATTAGGAGATACTTCCCTTATTTTTCTGCCGAACTTGTCATATACGATTAGTGAAGTGCTTTCCATTGCCTCTTCAGCATTCCTCAAAGTTGTCTTTACAGGATTGAGCTTTGAATCGTACTGAATAATTTCAATATTTCCCGAAGGCTTTATACTGGCACAAACATAAAATATACCTCTCTCATAGCTGTTATTGGGAGCTTCCACAGATATCAGGCTTCCGTTTACATCACAATATACAGGAGTTGTAAAGATTCCATATCTATGTCCCGTATATGTAATCCTGTCTCCTATTTTTTCCTTTATCAATTCCCCGGCATCGTTGTAGTCAAATTCCTCTACAACCCATTCTTTTTTGTCTGCGTATCTAAGGGTTGATTTTGTTTTTACCAATCCATACACGTTCTTATCAAGATAATATTCGTAAACAGTATTGTCTTTTTTAGTCCCCTCATCAAAGGAAACACTCTTTAAATATACTTTTTCCGGCCGGTTAAGAGCTTCATATGTATATTGTTTTACTACAGTATGCCCTTTGGCATTATTAATTTCCTTTAATAGATTGTTAAGGCTGTCATATTCATACTCCAAACTACTTCCATCGGGTTTTACTATTTTTGTAATATTTCCCATTTCATCTTTTTCAGTAACCGTGGTTTGACCGTTTACATCGGTTACATCATAATCTTGCATTATAAAAATGCAAAATATCATTTTTCTTATGTGCATTAAAAAAGTGAAGAAAATATAATGGAAACTTATGTTCCTTCCATACTTTCTTCACCTTGCATCCATCAATAATCTTATAAAAAATTATTGAAATTTTATAACCCAACAAAAAAGAAAACGCCGCTGTTATTGATTGAGATCAATAACAGCGGCGTTTTTCACAATATAATCATACGCTGAATAAATGGTTGCCACAATGGCAATAAACATCAGGTACATTTCAAGAGGAAAACCGAACAATTTATTTACATAATATTTCATAAGCACAGCCAATATAGCTATAATCTGAGTCACCGTCTTTATTTTTCCCCATTTGCTGGCGGCAATAACTATTCCGTCACTGGCAGCCACAAGCCTTAGCCCGGTAATCATAAACTCTCTTCCTATAATAATAACGGCAGCCCATGTCGACAATTCATCCCTTTCCACAAGAGCAATAAGGGCAGCTGCAACCAACAGCTTATCGGCTATGGGGTCCAAAAACTTTCCGAACCTTGTAACCTGTTTTCTTTTTCTGGCTATGTACCCATCCAAACCATCGGTACTGGCAGCTACAAAAAATAAAAACGCTGCTATATAATTCCCGTAATTTTTAATAAAATGATTCACCGCCTCCAGTTGGGGGCTCATGAAGCTCAGAAAACTACTGTTTATTATCCAATCCGGAATAGGTACAATAATCAGCAAAAAAATAGGTACCAACAAAATCCTTGATATAGTCAGTTTATTTGGAAGATTCATTTACAACCTCTCCTATTAAATCATAATCATCAATATTAAGTATTTTTACGTTTACAAACTCTCCGGCCTTAAGCGGTTCCTGACTTGTAAAATAAACGAAGCCGTCAATATCCGGAGCTTCCCCGTAGGTTCTCCCGTAATAGAATATTCCGTCTTCAGAAACACCTTCTACCAGAGTTTTATATATCTTATTCAACCGGCTTTCATTATGCCTTACTGTGATTTCTCTCTGTATCTGCATTATGTCGCTTCTTCTGGAATCCTTAACACTCTTTTTGATCTGCGGCTTTAAATCATATGCAGGTGTTCCTTCTTCCCGAGAATAGGTAAACACACCAAGTCTTTCAAATTTAGATTCCCGTACAAAATCATAGAGAATTTTAAAGTCCTTCTCATCTTCTCCGGGAAAGCCGACTATCAAAGAGGTTCTTAAAACAAGGCGGGGTATTGAAGCTCTAAGCTTGGCCAAGGTATTTTTTATAACCTCACTGTTTCCTCTTCTCCCCATCATCTTAAGTATTTTGTCGCTTGCATGCTGAATAGGTATGTCCAGATACTTCACAACCTTATGGTTATCCGCAATTTCTTGTATCAATGCATCATCAATTTCCTCAGGGTAGCAATAAAGAAGCCTGATCCATTCAATCCCATGAATACCGCTGATTTTTTCGATTAAATCCACCAGCTTTTTTTCACCGTAGAGATCCTTTCCATACACTGTTACATCCTGAGCCACCAGAATAACTTCCTTTATTCCGTTTTGGGCTAAAGATTGCGCCTCAGAAACAATATCCTCCATGCTTCTGCTTCTATAAGGACCGCGTATAGAGGGAATAATACAGTAAGTACAGCAATTATCGCATCCTTCGGCTATTTTTAAATAAGCATATCCTTTATTTGTTGAGATCAAGCGGTCATTGGTCAGATACTCAATACCGCAGTTGTTATCACAGTATAGGGACTCGGAAGAAATACCCTCAATGCCGTTATTGTAAGCTTTGTCAATAATCCCGGCTATCTCCCCGTAACCTGATACGCCAACAACAAAATCCACCTCGGGGATCTCCTTTTTTATCTCATCCTTGTATCTCTGGGCGAGACAACCTGCAACCACCAAAAGCTCACATTTGCCTTTTTTATAATCAGCCATTTCCAAGATGGTATTTATCGATTCTTCCTTTGCAGATTCAATAAATCCACATGTATTTACAATTATAACATTGGCTTCTTCTTTCTCCGCTGTAATTTCAAAACCTTTTTTCTTCAGTAATGCCAGCATTATTTCACTATCAACAAGATTTTTAGGACATCCCAGTGAAACAACACCTATTTTCTTATTCAAAATATACACCTCATTAAAATTATAATATATTCAAAACTATAAAATCGCAGCATATAACAGATTTACAATATAACGATTATATCATTTATTTAACGATTATTGCATCATAAACTATAATGTTGCATCATAGATTCTAATAATACATCGTCGATGTACATAAATATACACAATTACATTATTCACCGTTAAAAAGAAAATGTCAATTGTTTTTTATTAGTTCTTCTGGTATTAATCCCTCTGCTTTCGAAATAAGGTCCTCAATTTCATCCTTGAGCTTTTTTATTTCGCTGTCGAGATTTTCCGGCTCCACTCCCAGCTCCTTTAACTCAGAAAGTATCTCCTCTTTCTGCCTGTTAAGCTGCTCTAGCCTTGCCTCAGCCCGTATTCTAAGGTTGTTTGCTTTATCCAGGCTCTCTTTTATCTGATTGAGCTTCTTGTCATAATCAGACATCAGTGCACCTCCTCATAATGCCTTATAATATCCTCGAGCTTTTCTTCTCTTATGTCACTTCCGCATAACGGACAAACCTTCTTTTCCCTTAACATAGTGGTATAATTCTTGAGTAATTGGTTGATTTCCGTCTTTCTTTCCTCAAGATACCTCATACCCTCCCTTATGCTGTCAGTCCGTTCTTTATAATCTTTACTTAGAGTCTCCAGCTTCTTTAACTTTTCAAGCTTTTCCTCTGCCAAAATCAAAAGGCTTTGGGACTTTCTCACGTTTTCATAAGATTCTATATGGACTTTAAGCCTTTTAATCTCCGTATCAATAGACAAAAGCCTCTCTGCAGCAGGAGCGATCCTGGACTCTTTTAACACGCTGTCACCGATTTTTCTTATCATCAATTCAATATTATTAATATCTTTTGTTTTTTCCAGAATTCTCTTTGCCCTGTCCAGTTCACCGTTGACCTTCGTAAGCTCCGTTTGAATCTTTTTCAGCCTGTCATATTTCAAGGAACGCTCAATTGTATAATTTAAAATCTGTCGTCCTTCACCGACTCTGGCGGTTTGCTCCATCACCTTTTCAATTTCCTCTATTTTTCCGGTAACATCATAGTATTTTTTCTTCATACCTTGAATAGATTCCATTTTATGAAAGGAAAGCTCCGCACTTTTTATATATATATCACACTCATTCAGCTTATTCAGCCGTGCCAATACCCTTGCTGTTTTACCGCATTCAGTCTCAATTGATTCCAATTGCTGTTTTTTCTCCAATAAAGCACTTACCTTTTCCAATAAGGCTTCTGTGCCGGCAATAAACTTCTGTGCCCTGTCAAGCTTTTCACCAAGCTCGATTATATCATCATAATCCTTTAGCTTTTCATCAATATCCTTTATCTCACCGCTGATCCGTTCCCGAGTCTGGTTTTCCCTTCTGATATCCGTAACGCAATCCCTTATTGACCTGTCAATGATATGGATTCCCGTCAGTCTGCCTATTGCTTTTGCCCGTGTAGAACCGGATTCGGACAGCATAAAAGGGCCCTCAAGCTGTCCTCCAATATTCATACTGGAACTGACATCGGTATCCAAAACCACTTTGGGTATTCCATGGGCTTTAACGATTTCTAAAGGCACTTCATTTCCAAAACCCTCGAATATGCTCACATTCCCCTCCGGATCTTCAAGGACATACCGGTTTTTGCCGGATGACCTTTCCCTGGTAATAATATAACCGTTACTCAGTTCCAGGACTACCCTGGCCGATTTTGTACCCTGCCTGATAAAATCGGTGCCTCTCGGCTCGTTATACAAAACCCATTTTATAGCCCTGATTATCGCAGACTTTCCCTGGTCCGAAGGTCCAACTATAACATTTAAACCCTTATCAAAGGTAAGCTCAGTATTCGAATGTGACTGAAAGTTCTCAATCTTTATCCTGTTAATTCTATTCATTTTCATCCTGCCCTGTAGAAAAACTTTCTCTTGCAATGGCAATCCTTCTTAACGCCTCTTCTTTAACATCACGGCCCAACTCGTCATTTGCGGCTATTTCTTCAATTAGTTCGGAAATATCAATTTTTTTGTACTCTCCCGATGCCGAAATACTTTGATAAAACTGATGGAGCTTTAAGGTTCTGTCCTTTGCAGCCTCAAGCTTTTCCCTGTCGAGTACTTCATCCCCCGGCAAAGCCGTTTGAAGCTCTATAGTCTCGACATGTATACCGTCATCAAGCCGGACAAAAACCACCATCGGTCTTCTGCTTATTTCCGTCAAACTGCTGGATATTCTCACAATACTGCCGGGATTTATAAAATACTTCGAGCCGATTTGCTTTATCCCAAAACCGCTATGATAATGGCCTGCAAAGGTTATATCCGCTTCAGTATCCTTTATATCATCAAGCAACGTATACTGTATGCCTTCATAAAACGGCTTCTGAAGAAGCATCCCGTGAACTATGTTTATGGCATAATCCACCCCTTCTTGCTTCTTTATAACATAATACTTTTTATATTGATCACTGTCAATTTCGTAATTGTACGCTTTTCCGGTAAGCTGTACCGATACTGAGTCCTTCTTTAAAATTATTTCATCATCATAGTTAATAAGATTGAGAATGCCTGTACCCTCTAAAAGTCCGAGCATTGTTCTTCCGATGGTATCGGGATTATGTCCGTAGATATCATGGTTGCCTGGCACAGTATAAATAGGCCTTTGGAACCCTTTTATAATGACGGCAAACTCCCTGACAATAGAAGGGGAAATATCCGGTCGGTCAAACCAATCCCCTCCATGGAGGATATAATCCACATTCAGGCGCTGTGCAATATCTTTAATTTCCTGAAATTTTAATTTCAATGTCTCGTAAAAGTTATCTTTTCTGTTTTTAGGTGTCGTACCTCTAATATGTGAGTCTGTAAAAAAAAGAAACTTCATAAGCATTCTCACTTTCCGAAGTAAACATCTTTAAATTCCATTTATAAATTTCTCGTTATAAATATTTTAAATTTTACCTTTTATATTTAAAAAACTATAAAAACTATCATTATATTTAAAAAACTGTCTCTTACTTATCCGAACACCTTTTATACACCTAATTTTTATTCCTTTGCTGGTATTTCTCATTATACTCGTTCCACCATTCCTGGTTCATTACAGTGCAAAGCTCTTTATCCAAATGGGAAACGTCTCCCTCCAGCACAAGTTCAAATTTACCGTCCTCATAGTCTAAAATGCTGACTGATGTGTTGTCGTGCCATTTGATATTTATCAATTCAGTAAAATCCATACCTAAAAAATAGCACATTAATGTTCTTAAAGCGGTTCCATGGGTAACAATGCATATATTCTTGCCCTTGTTGTTCTTAATTATATACATTACCTCGTCAATCAATCTTTTTTGAAATTCCGCCATAGTCTCCCCACCGGGCATTTTATGGTCGTGGGGTCTGTTTTCCCAGCTATCGTAAGCTTCCGGCCACAACCCGGGAAGCTCGTCCCATCTTTTCCCTTCCCATTCTCCGCCGTTTATTTCCTTTAGCTTATCCGTTCTGATTATGGGAAGGTTCTTAGCATCTGCTATATATTGAGCAGTTTGTAGTGTTCTTTTCAAACTGCTTGAATAAATCACATCAATATCCACATCCTTGAGCCTCTCAGCAACCCTCTTTGCCTGAATATGGCCCTTTTCGGTGATACTTGAATCTGTCCAACCGTGAAAAACCCTGTTTAAATTGCCTTCAGCCTCGGCATGACGGACAAATATAAGCCTGGTCTTTATTTCAATCACCCTTTCAAGTATTGTGTCTTTCTTGTACTACATTATATCATTAAAAACTCAACATCTCTAATATATTTGCAACTTTCCTATAATTTCATGTACACTGCTGTGGTTATATCTGCAAAGATATTGCTTTATTCCTTCTACGACGTCAACACAGGCTCTCGGATTTATAAAGTTAGCCGTTCCCACCATTACGGCACTGGCTCCGGCAAGCATGAATTCTACAGCATCCTCTCCGCTGGATATGCCTCCCATTCCGATTACAGGAATCTTGACCACGTTTGCCACCTCATAGACCATTCTTACCGCAATGGGCTTAACTGCCGGTCCTGAAAGACCTCCCATATTGTTTGCCAGTATGGGTCTTTTCCTGTGTATATCAATGGCCATGCCTAAAATGGTGTTTATAAGGGACAATGCATCGGCTCCGGCATCCTCTGCCGCTATAGCTATTTCTTTTATATCGGTTACATTGGGCGTAAGCTTAACTATCAGCGGTTTTTTGCAGTATTTTTTTACTCTGCCCGTAATCTCCCTTATGCCTTCCGGAGAGTTTCCAAAGGCGACACATCCTTTTTTAACATTGGGGCAGGAAACATTCAGCTCAATAGCATCAATATCCGTATCCGAAAGCATCTCGGCCATGGCGCAATAATCTTCTATGGTATTTCCGGCAATATTGGCAATTATTCTCGTATTAAATCTTTTTAAAAAAGGGATTTCCTCTTCTATAAATGCTTTAACACCGGGATTTTGAAGACCCACGCTGTTTAAAATGCCCGCTGGAGTTTCCGCAATTCTGGGCGGCCTGTTACCCTGCCGTTTTTCCAGAGTAAGCCCCTTTACCGATATACCCCCTATGGCATTAAGGTCTATAAAATCACCAAACTCCCTTCCAAAGCCAAAGGTCCCGGAAGCAGCTATTACGGGATTGGAAAACTTAACTCCCGCTATCTCAACACTCAAATCAATATTTTTATCAGTCATCAAAAATCACCTCATCACTCCAGAAAACAGGACCGTCCTTGCAAACATGCTTATAATCCCAGTTATCCGGATTACCTATTTTACATGCACACACAAGGCATGCCCCAATTCCGCAGCCCATTCTCTGTTCTAATGAAACCTGGCATGGAATACCGGTTTTTTTGCTTATTTCGGACACCTTCTTCAGCATCGGTGTAGGGCCGCAGGCATAAATAATATCAAATCCCTTCTCCTCTATATCCCTTTCGAGAAGGTCGGTAACCAGGCCTTTATAGCCCCTGCTTCCGTCATCGGTTGATACGGACAGTGCCTCACTCTCGGCACCGAACTCTTCAAGCAGCACAACATAATCACTGCTTCTAAACCCTAAATACGAAGACCGGTCGACACCCTTTAACTCCTTCAAGAGGTAAAGCAGAGGGAAAATTCCTATTCCTCCGCCTACCACTGCAATACGCTTATTATCCTTGTTTATTTCAAAGGAGTTTCCCAAAGGACCGATCAGGTCAACTTCATCCCCGGCCTTCTTTTGGGACAGGTATTCGGTACCTTTCCCTTTTACCTGAAAAACTATATCAAAGCTTCCCCCATCCTTGTCAACATTGCAAATGCTTATAGGTCTTCTTAAAAGTGCATCAATCCCGCAACAGCACTTTACATTTACAAACCGGCCGGGCACAGCGTTCATAGATATATATTCAGATTGAACGGTCATTTTATATATATTCTTTGCAAGCTCTTTGACACTTACAACTTTTTCCGTCAAAATTCTGGACATGGCATCCTCCAATTATTTCTTATTAAACACACTCAAGTCAATAACCTCAAGCTCTTTTTCATTCCTGCCAAGCTTAATACACTCAAGAACAGCCCTTGCCGTATCGAGGGATGTGAGGCAAGGTATAGAAGATTCCACAGCCTTTCTTCTTATCTTAAATCCGTCCCTTTCAGGCTGTCTACCCTTGGTCGGAGTATTAATAATAAGGCTTACCTTTCCTGAATGGATAAGATCCAGTATATTAGGCTCTCCCTCGCCTATTTTCTTAACCGCATTGGTCGCAATTCCCTGGCTGTTTAACATATTGGCAGTCTTTCCTGTGGCATAAAGCTCAAATCCCAGCTTTTCAAACTCTTCAGCCAATTGTACCAGTTCAGGCTTATCCGTATCCCTGACGGTCATCAGAATTCCTCCGCCCTTTTGGGGAAGCTTCATGCCTGTAGCAATAATTCCTTTATATAATGCCTCATCAAATGTCTTGGCAATTCCCAGAACCTCACCGGTGGATTTCATTTCAGGACCGAGGCTGGTATCTACATCGTGAAGCTTCTCGAAGGAAAATACCGGAACCTTTACCGCAACATACTCCGATTCTTTGTAAAGCCCGGTGCCGTATCCGAAATCCTTAAGCTTTCTTCCCATCATTATTCTTGTGGCAACATTCACCATCGGGATACCGGTTACCTTGCTTATATACGGAACCGTACGGCTGGACCTGGGATTAACCTCAATTACATACAGTTCATTGTTATAATACACATACTGTATATTTACCATTCCCACTACATGCAATGCTTTAGCAAGCTTTTGGGTATAATCGACAATCTTATGCTTTACTTTCTCATCAATGGTTTGTGAAGGATAAACCGATATACTGTCTCCGGAGTGAACTCCCGCTCTTTCCAGGTGTTCCATTATACCGGGAATAAGGATGTCTTCGCCGTCGGAAATGGCATCAACCTCAATTTCCTTCCCCATCATATATTTATCTATCAGTATGGGATGTTCCTGTTTTACCCTGTTTATGATTTCCATAAACTCTGTTACGTCTTTATCGTTATAAGCTATTTCCATTCCCTGTCCACCCAGGACGTACGACGGTCTTACCAGTACAGGATATCCCAGCTCATTAGCTGCCTTTAAAGCCTCATCCAGGGTAAATACCGTCTTTCCCTTCGGCCTTGGAATACCCAGTTCTTCCAGTATTTCATCGAATTTCTCGCGGTCTTCTGCCGCATCCACATACTTAGGCTCCGTTCCGAAAATCTTAACTCCCATATTGTCCAGGGCTTTTGTAAGCTTTATGGCTGTCTGGCCTCCGAACTGTACAATTGCACCATCAACCTTTTCTTTTTCAACTATATTTTCCACATCTTCTTCGGTCAACGGCTCAAAATACAGTCTGTCGGCCGTGTCGAAATCGGTGCTGACGGTTTCGGGATTGTTGTTGGCAATTATAGTTTCATAACCCTCGTCTTTAAGCCCCCATACCGAATGAACCGAGCAGTAGTCAAACTCAATTCCCTGACCGATCCTTATGGGTCCGGATCCTATTACCAAAACCTTCTTTTTGTCCGATTTTTTTGCTTCACAGTGCTCGTCATAGGTTGAGTAATAATACGGGGTCATAGCCTCAAACTCTGCAGCGCAGGTGTCAACCATTTTATACACCGCACAAATGCCAAGTTCCTTTCTTTTTGCCCTGACTTCCTCCTTGCTGCATCCCACAAACTTTGCAATAACTCCGTCGGTAAAGCCCAGTTTCTTTACCTTTCTAAAATAATCCGGGGTAAAATCCGAAAGCTTCATGGTTTTAAGCTTCTCTTCGGTAAGAACCAGATTCTTGATTTTGTTTAAGAAAAATAAGTCAATCTTGGTGACATTGTTAATTTCCTCTATAGAAATGCCCCTTCTTATTGCCTCAGCTATAACAAGCAGCCTTTCATCATCTATATCCTTTATCTTTTCTTTTATTTCCTCATCACTGAACTTTTTGAACCTATCCTGCTCCAGCGTGAAAATTCCCAGTTCCAAAGACCTTATGGCCTTCATAATCGCACCTTCAAAGGAACTGCTTATTGCCATAACCTCTCCTGTAGCCTTCATCTGTGTTCCCAAGGTCCTGCTGGCCTTCACAAACTTATCAAAAGGCCATTTGGGTATTTTGATAACAACATAGTCGATAGTCGGCTCAAAACAAGCATAAGTCTTTCCTGTCACTGCGTTTTTAATTTCATCCAGGCTGTAACCCACAGCAATTTTTGATGCCACCTTTGCAATCGGGTAACCCGTTGCTTTTGAGGCCAAGGCCGAAGAACGGCTGACCCTTGGATTAACTTCGATTACTGCATATTCAAAGCTATTGGGATCTAACGCAAACTGCACGTTACATCCGCCCTCTATTCCCAAAGCGGATATAATCTTAAGCGATGCGGATCGAAGCATTTGATATTCTTTATCGGAAAGGGTCTGGCACGGTGCAACAACTATGCTGTCTCCGGTATGGACACCTACCGGATCGATGTTTTCCATACTGCATATGGTAATAACATTACCCCTGCCATCCCGCATAACCTCAAACTCAATTTCCTTCCATCCGGCTATGCACTTTTCAATCAGTACCTGATGCACCCTGCTGAGCCTCAACCCATTGCTTCCAACTTCCATTAGCTCTTCTTCATTGTTAACTATACCGCCACCGGTACCTCCTAAAGTATAAGCAGGCCGCACAATAACCGGATATCCTATTTCCTTTGCAAAATCCAAGGCGTCCTCAATTGTATTTACCACCTTGCTGGCAATACAGGGTTCGCCTATCCTTTCCATGGTATCCTTAAAAGCCTGACGGTCTTCTGCCATCTTTATTGCTTCGGTTGCCGTTCCCAAAAGCTTTACGTTATTCTCCTGCAAGAATCCCGACTCAGCAAGCTCCATTGCGAGGTTCAAACCGGTCTGACCTCCCAATGTGGGAAGTATGCTGTCCGGCTTCTCCTTTCTTATGATGTTTTTTACCACCTCTACCGTAAGCGGCTCTATATAAACCCTGTCTGCAATATTGGTGTCGGTCATGATTGTTGCCGGATTGCTGTTAACCAATACAACCTCTATATTTTCTTCCTTCAAAGCTCTGCAGGCCTGCGTCCCAGCGTAGTCAAACTCTGCCGCCTGACCTATTATTATAGGACCTGATCCGATAACCAGGACCTTTTTTACGTCTTCCCTTTTAGGCATTTAATATCCCCCCAATAATATTCCTTCTAAGTATCAGCCATTTATATCAATTCCTCTATTGCTTTTCAAACTATACATTTTTATTTATTCATCATTGCAATAAACTCATCAAAGAGATATTCCGTATCTGTCGGCCCCGGTGATGCTTCCGGATGGAACTGAACCGTAAATACCGGCATATCTTTATATCTAACTCCCTCAATGGTCCCGTCATTCATATTCCTGTGAGTAACCGTCATTCTTGAAGTGTCCAGTGACGATTCAACTATAGTATAACCGTGATTTTGCGAAGTGATATATGTCAAGTTTTTCTCTATATCCTTCACAGGATGATTGCATCCTCTGTGACCGTATTTCAGCTTCTGGGTATCGGCGTCGTTTGCCAAAGCAATGAGCTGATGCCCTAAGCATATTCCAAACATGGGTTTTTTGCCCATCAATTGCTTTATACTATTTATGGTACCTGTACAATCCTTGGGATTTCCGGGTCCGTTGGACAGCATTATTCCGTCGGGATTTACGGAAAGAATTTCCTCCGGTTTTGAATTTGCAGGGAAAACATACACTTCACAGCCTCTTTTTTGAAGAGAACGGACAATATTTTGCTTCATCCCCAAATCAATCAAGGAAACTCTTTTATCCCCGCCGTTATAATGCAAAACCTTGTCAGTGGTCACTCTGTCCACAGGGTTCTTTATCTCAAAAGCCCTGATCTCATCAATCTTTCTTTCAAGGTTAAATTCCGGGTCTGAACTAATCATGCCCTTCATTGTGCCCTTTTCCCTTAAAATCCTTGTAAGCGCTCTTGTATCAATGCCCTGTATTCCGATTATGTTATATCTTTTCAGGTAGTCATCCAATGTCTCTTTATTTCTCCAATTGCTTGGTGTATTGCATAATTCTCTGACAATAAACCCCTTTACCTGAGGCTTAACAGATTCAATATCTTCATCATTCGCCCCGTAGTTTCCTATCAGCGGATAGGTCATTGCAACAATCTGCCCGCAATAGGAAGGGTCTGTCAGAACCTCCTGATATCCGGTCATTCCGGTATTAAAAACAATTTCTCCGATTACTTCTCCCAAAACTCCAAATCCTTCTCCGTAAAAAACCGTACCGTCTTCCAAGGCCAAAACCGCTTTCATAATCCATCCCACCTTAATTTTTAAAATTATATTTTAGAACCGTTAACTGCATTATTTATGTCGTCCCTCATCCTTATTGCCTCAGCCCGGGATGCTTCATAAAACTTTTCCTCGCTGTAGGTATCCTTCCACTGTTCAGACTTATAGGCGCACATTATACTTCTTGATGCATTTACTATCGCACCCAAACCGTCGTAATTAAAAGAGTGAGCCACATCTCTGGCTGTGCCGCCCTGGGCACCATATCCCGGAACCAGGATATAAGAACTCTTCAAAATCTTTCTCAGTATTTTGGCCTGATTGGGATATGTCGCTCCTACTACCGCTCCAACACTGCTGTATCCATACTTGCCTTTAACATACTGTCCCCATTCCTCAACATACCGGGCAACAACTTCATACATACTCTTGCTTTCCATGGTTAGAACATCCTGAAACTGTCCCGAAGACTTGTTGGAAGTCTTTACTATCACAAATATTCCCTTGCCGTAATTTATACAGTCGGTTATAAAAGGCTTTATCCCGTCTATACCTAAAAACGGGTTAACAGTCAGTGCATCCACATCAAAAACAGGTTCGCTTATTCCTTCATCTATGAGTGTCTTTCCGAGATATGCGGCAGAATAAGCTTCTGCAGTTGAACCGATGTCATTTCTTTTTCCGTCTGCGATAACTAAAAGCCCTTTTTGCTTTGCATATTTGCAGGTTTCGGCAAATACCCGCATTCCCTCCAGCCCGTACATTTCGTAGTATGCCAATTGAGGCTTAATAGCAGGTACAATATCATAGACTGCATCAATGATATACTTATTAAAGGTTAATATGGCTTCGGATACCCCTTTTAAGTTCCTGCCGTATTTATTAAACATCTCTTCTTTTATAAAAGAAGGTACATACTCAATTTTAGGATCCAATCCCACAACAGAAGGGTTATTTTTTTCCTTAATTTTATCAATCAGTGTATCAATAAACATAATTCATTCTCCTTACTTTACATAATATGGTATTCTCGTATTAACTGCAAAGGAACTTTATAGAAGTACCTTCTCTCTAACAACGACTTTGCCGTTTACTATTGTATAATAAACCGTCCCCTTTAGCTTGAAACCGTTAAAGGGCGAGTTTCTGGCCTTTGATTTAAACTTTTTGACATCCACAACAAACTCTTCGTCAATGTCCACTATGGTTATGTCAGCATTTCTTCCTATTTCCAGCGATCCTTTGTTAAGTCCCAGTATTTTTGACGGATTTATACACATCTTTTCCACCAGTTGACTCATAGTAAGATGTCCCGGTTTTACAAGATATGTCACGGCCAGCGGAAAGGCCGTTTCAAATCCGGCAATACCGTTTGCCGCTAAACTGAATTCTATATTTTTCTCATCCTCATGATGGGGTGCATGGTCAGTGGCAATCACATCAATGGTGCCGTCTTTCAGACCTTCAATTATCGCCTCAACGTCTTTTTTGGCTCTTAGCGGAGGATTGACTTTTGCATAGGTGTTAAATCCTGCGCATGCTTCATCCGTGAGAACAAAGTAGTGGGGGCATGTCTCGCAGGTAACCTTTACTCCCCTCTTTTTTGCATGCCTTATCAGGTCAACGGACAGTTCCGTGCTGACATGGGCTATATGGATCGGAACCTTAGTATATTCTGCCAATATAAGCTCCCTTGCCACCATTATCTCTTCTGCCGCGGAAGGTATTCCCTTAAGACCCATTATTGTGGACCAGTATCCTTCATTCATCACACCTTCATCGGCAATATCCATTTCCTCACAGTGGGAAATTACAGTTATATCAAACATCGAAGAATACTCAAGAGCCCTCTTCATAAGGGAAGCGCTTTTAAGCGGCTTTCCGTCGTCGGATATGGCAACGGCTCCGGCAAACTTCAATTCACCGATTTCCGAAAGCTCTTCACCCTTTTGACCCTTTGAAATGGCACCAATGGGGTAAACATTAACCACTCCGTCCTGTTTTGCTTTATTGATAATGTATCTGATAACCGACTCATTATCCGCAACAGGATTTGTATTGGGCATACAAGCTATGGAAGTGAATCCACCGGCTGCCGCACTTCTTGTTCCGCTCTCAATGTCTTCCTTGTACTCAAAACCCGGATCCCTCAAGTGACAATGGGCATCCACGAGACCGGGCAATACATATTTGCCTTTGGCATCAATCACATCGCAATTCAAGTCCACCAATTCATCGCTGATATTTCCAATCTCCGTTATTATACCGTCCTCAATCAATATATCATTTACACCGTCCGTATTGGTTTTCGGATCTATAACATATCCACCCTTAATTAATACCCTCAACACTATCCCTCCTCGTCAGTAGATAAAGAAGAGCCATTCTTACTGCCACTCCGTTTGTAACCTGTTCATTTATCAGAGATTTATCACCGTCGATTACCGCCGATGACAGCTCAACACCTCTGTTAACCGGTCCGGGATGCAGCACCAATGCGTCTTCTTTGGCAAGCTTTAAGCGCTTATCGTCCAGTCCGAAAAATCTGTAATATTCTCTCAAACTCGGGAACAAGCCCTTCTTTTGTCTTTCCTTCTGTATTCTAAGTCCCATAACCACATCGGCATCAATAAGTGCTTCCTGAACGGTGTTAAACACCTTTACGCCAACTTTATCCAGTTCCCGGGGTATAAGAGTAGAGGGTCCGGCAACACATACCTCGGCACCCAGTTTGGTCATCCCCCAGATATTGCTTCGAACCACCCTGCTGTGATAAATATCACCTATTATCGCAACCTTCAATCCCTTTAGGGTTCCCTTCTTTTCGACAACGGTAAACATGTCAAGAAGTGCCTGGGTCGGGTGCTCGTTCATACCATCACCGGCATTAATTACCGAAGCCTTTACATTTCTGGCAAGCAAATGCGGCGCTCCGGCCATCGAATGCCTTATTACAATAACATCTGCCCCCATCATGTCTATTGTTTTTCCTGTGTCAATAAGGGTTTCACCTTTTGCCACACTGCTTGCGGCAACGGAAATATTCGCAGCACTGGCACTCATGTACTTGGCAGCAAGCTCAAAGGACAGTCTTGTCCTCGTGCTGTTTTCATAAAACAGAGTGATAACCGATTTACCCTGGAGATGAGGAGTCTTCTTATTCTTTGATTCAAGAATAAGCTTCATGGTTTTCGCAGTGCGCAAAATATATTCGATTTCTTCTTCGGTCAAATCCTTGAGTCCTAGGAGATCTTTTGATTTTAGTGTCATTGCTACACCCCATTCTTAATAAAACTTATTATTAACGGAAAGCAAGAATGCTTTCCATCATTTTACGGTGTACATAAAAATAGTAAGGAGAATTATCTCCTTACTATCCGATAAAAACACCTATACTATTAATAAAATTTATATTTTTAATAAAAGCAATCTCAGGTTTAAAAATGAAAATAACAGTACAACTCAAAATTTTATTCTTTAGTTTTTCAAAACAAATACGTACCATACTTCTCATTTTAAACCCTCTCCATAAATTGTATATCTATTAATTAACCCAAGCTAATGGCTTATTCCTTTTTCCAGGTCACTTATTGTAACCGAGTTTACTCCGTCAATCTCAAAAAGCTTCACATTTACTACCTCAAACTTCGAGGTCGGAACGTTTTTACCGACGTAATCCGGCCGAATGGGCAACTCTCTATGTCCTCTGTCAATCAGCACCGCCAGTTGTATCGCCTTAGGCCTTCCTATGTCCATCAAAGCATCAATGGCTGCTCTTACAGTCCTTCCGGTATAAAGAACATCATCAACAAGAACTACTTTTTTACCGCTTATAGAGAAGTTTATCTCCGTACCGTTTATTATCGGATGCTCCGAAAGCAAGCTCAAGTCATCTCTATAAAAGGTTATATCAAGGATGCCCACAGGAACCGCCTTGCCTTCAACTCCCTTAATCTTTTCGGATATCAGCTTTGCAAGGGGCACACCTCGCCTTTGAATACCAATAAGGACGAGATCCTCCACACCCTTATTCTTCTCAATTATTTCGTGAGATATTCTTGTTACGGCCCTAAATATACCACTTTCATCCATTATCTCAGCTTTATCAACCATAATATTTACGCTCCGTTTTAATTTTGGCTGCTTCAGTTTATAAAACTCCATCAAAAAAGCTTCTTACCATAAAGGTAAGAAGCAATAAACGCATAGTTATTTGCCCATCAAAAATACATCTTACCTTTTGAGTCTCTCCGGACTTAATTAAAGGTACATTTTTCAGTTCTTTCTTATATTATCACAATGAAAGTCTGTTGTCTATACATTTTTTATATTTATTCAATTTACTTTTTCAAAATACCTCGATTTGTCAAACGACTGCAAAATTTTATCGATAAGTAATGCCAAAAGCTCATTGAAAACAGATTCTGCAACCCTTTTATGGGATACCCTTCACATCCTTCGGAATCATATCGATGCAATCTTTTACTCAGCGGTAACATAACTCTTCTTTTTCTCATATTATGTATAGTAGAAAGCTATTTTAAGTAGAAATCTATTTAATATGAAAGGAGAAATCATTATGGATTACTACTGCTGTCCTTTTGTATATGATCCATACGGCGCATATTCACAATATGCATGGCAGTCTCAGAATACCGATGAATCATACTTGTACTCCGTTCCTGCTACAGAAAGGCAGCCCCAACCGGTACTAACTGACAGACCGGCTCAGATTTCCGTCGTGCTTTTCAAGGAACTTACCGGCTACCCAAACTACGGAAACCCCAGCGGTAACGCAGACATTTTATATACAGGAAACCGCGGTGCATGGACCTTTAATATACAGCCCTTCTTGCTTGTACAGAGCAACTTGAGTGCGCAGCTGGTAATACGAGGTGTGCTTGACGACCACACAAATGTTCCCACATCAAACTATTCTGCCAGAATAACAATAAACGGTACCGTTGTTCATACAGGCAGACTTCCTTTTGTTCACGGTTCACCTGCCGGGCAGCGTTTCAACAACTGGAGGTCTCTCACCTTTAATGTGCCGAATCTGAGAAGCAATAACAGAGTTGTAATTGAGAATACTTCAAATACAGGTCCAAATGACTGGATTGCTTTTGACTGGATGGAATTGAGGCTTCAGCCAAGGTAAAACAATCCTCTCACTCTAAAAGACCAAATATAAAAAACCCCTTGTTTCTTTTGAAAACAGGGGTTTTTTTTTCAAATTTTTACTTAAATTATATGCAAAACTTTTTAAATCAATCAACCTTTTACTCAACCTTCGGCAGGCTGTTCATACTCTTCGAAATTGCTTCCTCCGAATAATCTATATCGCTAAGCTTTCCGGTAAAGTAGTTGTCATAGGCAACCATGTCAAAATACCCGTGTCCGCTCAGATTAAACAGAATTACTTTTGACTCTCCCGACTCCTTGCATAACAAGGCTTCGTCAATAGCAGCCTTTATTGCATGGGAAGACTCCGGAGCAGGAATAATTCCCTCAGTTCTTGCAAAAGTAACAGCCGCTTCAAAAACTGAACTCTGACCATAAGCTTTGGCTTCAATCAGATTGTTTTTATAAAGCTCACTGATTATCGGAGAAACTCCGTGATATCTAAGTCCGCCTGCATGTATACCGGCAGGTACAAAGTTATGACCCAATGTGTACATTTTTGCCAACGGTCCCATCTTTCCTGTATCGGAATAATCATAAGCATACACACCTTTTGTAAGAGTCGGGCAGGCAGTCGGTTCAACGGCTACGGCTCTCACCTTTGATCCTTTAAACTTGTCCATCAGGAACGGAAAAGCTATTCCGGCAAAGTTTGACCCTCCTCCGCAGCAAGCAAATACCACATCCGGATATTCATCCAGATACTCCAGCTGCTTCTTTGCCTCGAGTCCTATAATGGTCTGGTGCAGGCATACATGATTTAAAACACTTCCCAATGCATAATTTGTATCCGCATGAGTGGCTGCATCTTCCACAGCTTCACTTATTGCAATACCCAGACTTCCCGTACAATTGGGATCATTCTCCAAAATTGCCCTGCCGCTTTCGGTAAGATTGGTCGGACTTGCATACACATCCGCACCAAAAGTTTTCATAAAGGAACGTCTGTAAGGCTTTTGCTCATAACTCACCTTAACCATATAGACTGTACATTCAAGCCCGAAATGACTGCATGCAAGGCTGAGTGCACTTCCCCACTGTCCGGCGCCGGTCTCCGTGGAAAGTCTTTTTATTCCGGCAATCTTGTTATAGTAAGCCTGAGGCAGTGATGTATTAAGCTTGTGGCTTCCGGTAGCGTTTGTACCTTCATACTTGTAGTAAATTCTCGCAGGAGTACCCAAATGCTTTTCAAGGCTTTTTGCCCTGTATAACGGACTTGGTCTCCATTGACGGTACATATCCCTTACTTCCTCAGGAATGTCAATCCATCTCTCCTGTGAATTTTCCTGTTGAATCAGCTCTAATGGGAAGATTGCCTGAAGTTCATCGAGAGTAACCGATTTACCGGTTCTTGAACTTATGTAAGGTGCAGGTTTGCTGGACATGTCTGCCAAAATATTGTACCATTGCTTTGGAATATCCGCCTCGTCTAGAACTACCTTGGTAACATCCTTTTTACTCATCTTTCTCAACTCTCCTCATCAAAAAAAATAACTTAATTATATTGTACGAAAAAAAGCCGCAACAATCAACATAAAAAGATAAAATTTAAACATAAAAATCCAAAATTTATAAATATGATATTGCACAATAGGGTATTACACATCAAAATAATTCATTGGCAAAATATCTTCAATGAGCCCCGAATAAGAAAGTGCTAAACTACAAGTTATAAGTTTAGCACGTTTTTGGGGTTATGTTAATACAATGCAAGTTTGTTGTCCTTACATTTTTTAATTATTTTTACGTATTCTTAATCCAATTTTATTTTTTTATGTACTTTTAACCCAGCGATTCATTTTCTGCTTCTGGTGCTTGTGCGGGGTTCCCTTCTCAAATTGATGCCCAGTATTCCGCCTATACATCCTGTCAAAATCCCTATCAAAAACTTGACAATAACATTCACATCAATGGAAAAGTCCCTGTATACTATGCTGCTGGCCAAATAAAGAATCAGAACATATACAATGCCTACAATTCCGCCGTTTAACCATCCTTTGCTTTTCACGTTTTTTGTCGACACCCATCCCGCTATTACAATACTGAGTAAAGTTGTGATTATTACAGCTGTAGGCATATACTTCTGAGGAAAATCAGTGAACATTAAAAGATAAGCAAGAACCGCAGCAATGGGCAGTGTAATGGCATAGGATACAAGTATCCCCATAATTATAGTCACTATGTTGGAATGTTCAGTTAATATGCTTTTCGCTGTTTGTCCTGTCTTATTAATCATAAAAACCCCCCAATAGATTTATAGTTTCATACTATTAATCTATTGCCTTTAATTTAAAGATAGAACCAATAAAACAAACTGTATATTTTTTAAACAGCCATAGAAAACTCCATTTAGATTCACTAATGCCCCGAAAGACACGTGGGACTGCAACCCTCAACTACTGTTACTAAATATATTGCCTTTTTCTTCCCTTCTGCTTGTATTAATTGTTTTTTTTCGTCTTCGGTAAAACGGAAAAGAATATATTGGTATTTAAAGGGACATCTTTCGTCTTTATCAAACAAATAGATATATAGATTGCCCCCTCCGGTCCTATTTGACAATTTACTTTTATAATAACCTGTTATTTCATCAATATCGCTATTAGAAGAAATAGCAATATACGCAAGATTTTCTCAGTGGTTCCCGCTTCCGGAACCATTGCCGTGTTCACTTCCCTTTAAAATCAATTCGCTGTCAGGAGGTAAAGGACAATTAAACAGTTTTTTTGAGAAAAAGTATAAACTGATTTCATGTGATAAAATAGTACCTGGAGCTAAACAAAAATTAACCAACACGATAAAAACTGTTGAAACAATAATAATCAAGGGTATGAAGCCCCGTAAATTGAAATTTCTTTTTATAACCAATACAATTATACTTATTATTGATAAAATCAACAAAAACGGTATTGCTAAAATTAAGTATAAGTCTAGAAAAATAGTAATCCCCATCAAACAAAATACATCCATGAATAAAACACCTAAAGTAAAATACCGCAAATTATTAAAATTATTATTGTATATTTTTGTGATTTCAAATTCATTTAAGACCCCCTCCCCTCTACACATTTTTATTTACATATAGTTTGTGTATTCTGTTTCTATTGTATATTTTCCTTTACTTTGATTCAACAATGTACCAAAGAATAGCTTAAGCAGTAAACATAAAATTCCGATATTTAATATATCGTAAGCATACAGCAATAACAATCGGAGGTGTTTTATACTGTGAATAATTTAAAGAGGTTGGGTATCGGCATTAAGCTACTGCTTTTCACTGTAGTATCGGTTTTGATCGGAATTTCTCTAATAGTATCTACTGCACTGATTCAGTTCAACAGTTTCAACGACTCTGTTAGCAGGGAAGAAGCAATTAAAGGGATGGAAGGTTTAAACACATTAATAGAAGACTATAAGGAAGAATCCCTGAGAAATGCAAAAATGCTGTCCCTAAATCGTGAACTAATCAATGCCGTGGAAAATAAAGACTATAACGGTATTTATAATATAGTCAGTTCTATAGCAAAACAATCCAAAATAGACTATATCATTGTAACAGATTCAAACGGTTCAATTTTAGCCCACACCTATGACACAAATATAAAGGGAAACAGTATTTCGAGTCAATCCGGCATTCAAACGGCCCTCAGAGGCAATGACTTTTCAACCGTTGAGACCGATGAAATCGTAGGTCTTTCCGCCAAATCCGGAGTACCCTTAAAAAACGAAGCTGGTACAGTTATAGGAACCATATCCACCGGCTTTTTGCTTGATAAAGTTGAAATAATGGACAAACTAAAGCAAATTTACAAAACTGACTTAACGTTATTCTTAGGCGACGTAAGATACAACACAACTATAGTTCAAAACGGAAGCAGGCTTGTGGGAACGAAACTTGACTCTAAAATAGCCGATATTGTGTTGAATAGAAAAGAGAAATATATTGGAAAGGCAGAGATATTAGGTATTCCATATATCTGTGCCTACATGCCGCTGTTAAATTCCGATAATCAAGCAATAGGCGTAGTGTTTGCAGGTCAGTCAATAAGTGAAGTTATTGCTGCCAGAAACAAAACTATTTCTTTGCTGTTGGTGATATCTATCCTGATAATTTTTCTTCTTTCGGCTTTTATATACTTCTATATAAATAGAAGTGTATCAAAACCGTTATTCCAAGTTGTTTCAGCTGCTGAAAAAATCGCTGACGGAAATCTGAATGTAAATATTGATTTTAAAAGTAATGACGAAATCGGAACCTTGTGTAGAAGCTTTAACAAAATGACTAGAAAACTCAATGAAGTACTAAACAGCATAAATATAGCTGCAAAACAAGTTGCAGCAGGCTCAAATCAATTGTCGGCTTCCAGTATAGGCTTGTCCCAAGGTGCTTCCGAGCAAGCAAGTTCCATTGAAGAGCTAACAGCTACACTCGAAGAAATTTCCATACAGACAAAGCAAAATGCAAAAAGTGCCAATGAAGCAAATGAACTTGCCGAATTTGCCAAGTCCAACGCCATGACCGGAAACAAGCAGATGAAAGAAATGCTCGGATCAATGGAAGAAATTAACAAGTCATCCAACAACATCTCAAGAATCATAAAGGTAATCGATGAAATTGCCTTCCAAACCAACATTTTAGCACTTAATGCTGCTGTGGAAGCTGCAAGAGCAGGCCAATACGGCAAAGGTTTTGCAGTTGTCGCAGAAGAAGTAAGAAATCTGGCAATGCGCTCAGCTAATGCAGCCAAGGAAACAACCGAAATGATTGAAAATTCCATTAAAAGTGTTGAAGGCGGAACCAAAATAGCCAACAAAACCGCTGAAGCCTTGGACAGTATTGTTGAAAGCATCTCTAAAGTAGCAAATCTTGTGAAAGACATAGCCGTTGCTTCCAATGAACAGGCAACAGGAATTGAACAGGTCAACCAGGCCATCGTCCAAGTATCCCAAGTTGTCCAAACAAATTCCACAGCTTCACAGGAAAGTGCAGCAGCCAGCCAAGAGCTAATGAGTCAAGCAGAAACCCTTAAGGAACAAGTCAGCAAATTTGTCCTTATGAACAATAAACCTTCATCCAACGAGTATCTCAAAAGCATTGATCCGGATGTTTTAAATACCCTCGAAAGTCTGCCGGAAAAGAAAAAACCGGATTCTCCGCCTCTAGCCCGAATTGATCTGTCGGACAACGAATTCGGAAAATATTAACCTAAAAAAGTTAGTTAAATACCCAAATAATAAAACATGAAGAAAAATGGGAATGAAAATTCATGTTTCTTTCGCATTTTTCTTCATGTAAAAATGTCCCGTCTTATATATGCATCCTTTTTTGCAGCTCAGCTTTAATGCTTTCACCGTGAAAAATTATAATGGCAGATAAAAACACTAAGCTGGCAGCTACCGAGATAACGGACGGAAGGTCAACATTAACAAGATCGAACAAAATGAATAAAACAGGAACTATACCGAATAACCCTCCCAGCAAAAAGTATGAAATATAATCTCTTGCACTGAGCTTCATTACTTTGGCCGTTATATACATAGCAAGCATCGCTGCTATACACAAAATCGGAATGGCAAAATCCAACGACCAGCCCCTCCAACCTATTCTCCAATCCCAAAAAACAGTGAGCCCCGATACAATGATTACCTGCCACATAATAGACTTTGTAATATTGTGCCTCTTGCGTAAAACATTAATAAGACTGAGCCATACGCTTACCAAACCCAAGAAGACAAGTCCCGGCCAATTGACATTAACAGGTACCATTTTATAGACTGTACAGCTCACCACCATTGCAACAACAGATATAAACACCAAAATGCGAATAACCATATGTCTGTTATAAGTAAGGGGTATTTCGGGATAAATCTCCTCCCCTTTTACACCGTTGTTATTATCCGAAAGGATATTTCCGCAAAGAGGGCATGTTTCTTTACCGTCTCGTATATAAACCTTGCAATGGTTACAAAATATCATTCTATCAACTCCTAATTTGACGCAATCTCTATTTTAATCCCCATATTTGCAAGGGATTCAAAGAAAAACCTTTGTATTTCGGTTTCCCGAAAGGGTGACGCAAAATTTATTACCAAACGATCTCCATAGGTGCAAATTGCCATCTGAGGCCTTCTAACATTAGGAATAACACTGAACTGCCGGATGTACCTGTCAAATTCCGGAGGTGTTTTAATTTTACCCAGATTGGATATAGATGTAGTTACACCCAAGTCCGCTATTGCATTTGCGATCCTAAGAGACAGGTTTTTCAACGGCAAAGGAGCTATCCTTGTAAAGGGATTCCTCTCAAAAGACATTAACCAATGAAGATGTTGATATATTCTTTCTTCCGTTAATTCTTTGCGAAAGCTCTCGTCAAGCTTACCTATTACGTCCTTAAGCTCAGTATTTCCATCGTCAAAAGTATAAGGAATATTCATAATGCTGAAAAAATTGCTTGATGTCTCGGATTTAAAAAACTGCCGAAGATTTATAGGCACTGCTAATACCAATGTGTTCCCTCTCTTACGTACAGGCATGTCCTTATATATTGAAAGAAGCAATAATGCCGACAAAAATACGGTTAATGTGGTGTTATATTTATGAGCCTCCTCCAAGACGGCTTTCGCAGACATTGTACCTTCAATTACTTTGATTCTGTTTTCTTCAAGTCTTGTTCCCCGAATAATGTACACTTTACCGGGATTTTTATTCTCTTTTTTAGTTTTTGCTTGCTTTCTATAATGTCTCCCTTGATAATACCTGCTGAAGCTGTCATCCTTTTTCTGACTGATCGATGCATTATAGTTCAATTCGGGTTTCTTCTCTAAAAAATCATCCTTGTATTTAATTAATAAATAATGGTATAAAAGTGTCATCATAAACCAAAGAGCACCTGTTCCATCGGAAAGAGCGTGAAATACTTCAATATTGATTCTTTTTTTATTATAAATAACCCTAAACAATAAATTTTTCTCGTTTTTTCTATAGATCGGAGCACAAACCGGCTTATCCTCCCTTTCAACTGTCGGACGAATATCACTGCTTTCATAATAATACCAGAATATTCCTCTTCTCAAAACAGACTTATACAACGGAAATTGTTCAATGGTTATATCCAGTGCTTTTTGTAAAATTTCCGGTTCTACGTCTTCAAACAGCTCACATGCAATACGGAATACCTTTGGGTCCTTCTCATCACATGTCGCCGGAAAATATTTTGAGGCATTATCCAGCTTGCTCCATTCGACTTTTTTTTGATTATTCATATCAATTCCTCACTTTGACCGTTGTAGCTACTTAAAAACCAATTGATGATCTCATAGCTTCTAATAACATATTCCGATTTCCATGGCAAGGAAAAGAAACCATGGACAGCATCTTTCATTCGATACATCTTCACATTGTTTCCGAATTCCTTCAACCGCATTCCATAAGCCTCCCCCTCATCCCGAAGGGGATCATATTCAGCAGTAATAATCAAGGTATCCGGCTGCGACGACAGTTCTTGTGCCAAAAGCGGTGCAAGATAAGGGCTTTCCCTGTCTTCTTTATTTGGGGCATACATATCCATATAATCCTGTATTTTTTTAGAGGTCAGCAAAAAATCCGTACCATTCTCCTTTATTGAAGGAAATGGGGAGTTTTCCGAGTGATCATTATATGTAGACGGATATATTAATATCTGCCTTTTAGGTAAAAACTCGCCTCGGTCCCTTGCCATCAAAGAGACTGCAGCAGCCAAATTTCCCCCGGCACTGTCTCCTATCAATGTAATATCTTCCGCTTTACAATTCAGCTTATCGATATTTCTGAATATCTCCCTCGTTACATTGTAACAATCCTCAAGCCCTGCAGGAAAGGGATATTCCGGTGCTAAACGATAATCTACGGAAATAACGGTATTCCTGGTTTGATTTGCCATATTGGAACAAACACGGGTATATGAATCAACATTTCCCGTCACCCACCCGCCTCCATGAAAGAAAACCATAATGCCGGAGGTTGGATTCCTTTTGGGATAGAAAAAACGCACAGGGATTTTCCTGTCACCCACGGATATTTTACGGTCCACAACCTTGTATCTGTATTTTATAAAAATTTTTATAACATTTATCAGCTTGCGTTGAACTTTGTAATACCTTTTCAGGTTTCTGGTGCCAAAAGACAAAGTTTTCAATGCTATCCTTTTAAACCGATTCATCCCATGTGTCCTTTCTAAGACCGCATTTTCCGATAATCATATTTTACTATATCCACATCATACCTGCAATGATATAAGGCACATCTCAGAAATTCATATACACGCTGCTACTTTTCACATTTTTAACTGCTATAAATTTCAACATAAACTATATTATGATCATCATCAATTGTTATTATTATATTCCAGTCGTCATTCTCATACGAAAACTTCCTTCCTTTCAGAACTTCATACGGATTAAACCAAGTAAAATTTCCATAACTTTTATAAGGTGTATAATCCTCTTCCTTAATGTCTATTTCTTGTATCTCCAATCCTTTTAATATATCGGAACCGTCAATATAAGCTTCTATAGATTCTTTTGAATCACAAAACTTTAAATAACTCTTTCGTGCAAAAAGATTACCGCCCTTACCGTATTTTATATCGTAAGCCGATTTAGGGATATCCGGCAATCCGGAGATTTCCATGATTAACGGTACTATCTGTTTTTTATCTATCTGCCATGCGACAACTGAAAATGATAACGGAATTAAAATAATGGATAAAGCCACGGATATCGAAACCGCTAAAGGTACTACAACTTTTTTATTTTTTAATAAAAATCTAAATACAACCCAGTAAACTAAAAATACACCCGCACCTATTATTAAACCAATGATTAAAAGAACCATTCCGTAGGAAGTAGCAAGCTCAACAAGCTGAAATTTATTTGCCGAATCAACGGGCCAATTACTTATAAAACACAGAAAAATAACTACCGAAAAAACAATAAAACCCGTTAAAATGGACAATGTCACCTTGCAAAGGTTCGTTATAGCATTTTTTTGCATCGCCAAATCCCCCACCTATATAAATTATTTATACGCCTCATATCAAAATGTGACCTCAAACATTAATAATTCCAAAGCTATTGGAAATAATTCAATATAGATTTAGAGCATCGGAATTTGACATCTTTTTCATAGACGATATGAAAGCCTTTACAACTACGGGATCAAATTGTGCCCCTGCACACTGTTCAAGCTCAACAAAAGCTTCTTCCACCATGCTGGCTTTACTGTAAGGTCGCTCCGAAAGCATGGCATCAAAAGAGTCCGCCACACACAATATTCTTGCGCCCAGGCTGATTTGTTCACCTGAAAGCCCATGGGGATATCCTTTTCCGTCATACCTTTCATGATGATGAATAACATAGTCAATCAACTGATCCATACCGTCAAGGGGTTCAAGTATATTGGCACTGTAAATAGGATGCTTTTTTATAATTTCGCACTCGTCCTCCGTCAAAGGACTGTTTTTATTAAGTATTGACTTAGGTATTTCAACTTTTCCGATATCGTGCAAGAGTCCCGCATACTGCAGGGACATAATATCTTTTATGTCAAGATTCAGTTCTTTTCCTATCATAACAGCATAGGTTGATACGCGTTCACAATGTCCCAAAGTATATTTGTCCTTAATGGATATTGTACTCAGCAAAGTTTTGAATACTCCTATAAGTTGCTGATGGTCTGAACTGATGCTTTTGCGTAGCTGCTGAATTATATTCTGATAAAACTGAATTTTGTTTTTCCCAAGGTTTTTCGAATGATAAAGAGCCATATCGGCTTGGGAAATGAGCTCATCCTTGTCTCTTGCCATACTTGGATATACCGATAAGCCCATTGACAATGTTACTTTGTTAAGGGGAATATTTTCGTAATAACCAAACCTGAACTCCTCAAATTGTAACTTGATATTGTGAGCTATCTCTTTTGCCGACTCCAAATCACACTCGGGAAGTATAACAGCAAATTCATCTCCCCCATATCTGCATACAATATTGTTTGGTCCTGAAGCTGACTTCAGTACTGACGCTGTAATCTTTAAAACATTATCTCCAAAATCATGCCCGTATAAATCATTGCACGTTTTAAAATTGTCTATATCAATTAGTAGCAGTCCAAGACTTCCGTGACTTTTTTCAGTCTTGTCGATTTCTCTGTCAAGAACCATATTAAAAAATCTTTGGTTATAAACATCTGTCAATCCGTCCGTTACAGCTATTTGCTCCAGTCTTCTCTTTTGCATCTGCAGCTTTCTCTTTTGCCTTTCCTGGCTATTTGACAATGCAGCAACAATAAATGAAGAAACAATAGTAAGGACTTTTGAAGTCAATGCTGCAGAATCGCTTGTACTGTGGTTCGACATGTACCTGGTAAAAAGTAAAGAACCTTCGGTAAGGTTAAAAACAACTATAAATATGAAACCAAAGTAGCGGAATCGAAATGCGATATAAAGAGCTATAAATGACTGGATCTGTCCTACAATAGATACCAAGTCATCGGGTATTACCTTAGTCGAAAGTGTTATAGCTATGGCAACATACAATGCTACAAGAAAAATAAACTCAATAATCCTGATTACTTTATTAAAATGTTTGAAATCAATATATCTTTTAAATAATTTAATTAGGTCTGAAAAACTCACAAGTACGTTCATCCGTCCACCTCAAAGCCGTTTCAATAAACTAAGCCGCTACATATTGTACAATAAACCTTACGAAAATTTTGTCGGTTTATCGTAATATGTAGATTTTTTTATTATTATATCAAATTCCAGCTTAAATCTACATCTCCAAACAGGTATTATTAATAAAACCAGTGATTTTTTTCAATATTAAGGCTAAGCTTTCATTAAATATAATTAAAAATATATACATAAATATATCATATAAATTTGATACATAAAATAATTAAAAATCCCAATAAATAATAAAATACCCCCATTTATCGACTATAAAGTAAATCTTCGATAAATGGAGGTTTTATTACATAATTAACCGGGCGAAATCTTTCTTTACTTTTTTGAATACCGATCCACTCTCCATACTCCATCCCCGCCCTTTTCAAGAATAACATAAAAAGATGCCTCAGTAGAAGGATACAAGGCTGAATTCTCAACCGGCTGTATATACGCAGAAATATCAAATACAATTATCGGTTTTAAGCTTTCACTTTTTAAAAATTCAACATCTGCAACCATTTTTATTTCTCTTACCAAAGCCCATTTTATGCCCCAAACATCTTCGTCATGCATATATTCTTCATTGTGACGGTCTGTAGAAAGACTTCTCATTTCATCAAAATCATTTTGACCGAAAGCATAAAAATACCTTGAGATAACATCAAAGGCTTTTATTTTATCTTCTTTCGGCAAATCAACCTTCTTTTCGCTTTCCGAAGTATAGTCCTCTAAATACACCAAGCTTCCGACAATTTTGTATTTCCTCTCTTCAATCAAAGTACCGTCTTCCTTGGTCTTTTTAAAAGTTATCAGGTCATACCCGTCATCGGTCTTACCTTGTAAAGTCTCATATATATACCTTATCCCGTCTTCAACATACTCCTTTGAGCCTATCCAGTCAGGGCAAGTATTGAGAAAAGTATCAAATTTATTGTATATGGCAAAAAGAATACCTCTGGCTTCACTATCAATATCGACCGGAGTTTTATTTACATATTTCGAATCAACATCTGCTTTTCTCCCTATACTCTTAAGATAATTTTCAGCCTGCTCTTCCTGCTGCTTTAAAAGTTCCGGATATCTCTCATGGGATGACCTAACCGCATCATACAATTTTTCCGGAAACATCTCGTAAATTGATTCCATATAACCCTCTCCGTCTTCCGGTTCTCTGTACTCAATAAGAGTAAACCCACCGTTTTCGCTGACTGCAAAGGTCATAACCGTTGGAATCGCACCGCTGCCGCTAATCTTTCTAAATATACCGTCTTCAAAGCTAAACCATCCTACACTGGATAAAGTATATACTTTCACTTCTCCATCCTTTTCCTCTTTATCCAGGATGATATGTCCCTCAGTTACAAGCTCACCCGGTAAGTAAGATTTGCCTTGCTCTTTAATTGCATCACTTATAGCCTCCTCAAGGATCTTGGGCTTTTGAGTATCCTCTTGTATGTTTTGATCATCCCCTTTGTTTATAGAACCAACATTTTTATTAACATTATTGTTATCATCCTTTATTTCCGCACTTATACCATTGGTTAGGAGTACTCCCCCCAGAACCAATATACATGCTATACCTACAATTATTGTAATGTTCCTTTTTCTTTTAAAAATTTCCGCCATCTTAATCATTCTAATCCTCCTCTCCATACTATTCCTATCATTAACCATACCAAGCAATCTTGGAGCAAGCAGCGGCTGCGTGAAATTTTCAAGAATTGCAATAAGTGCCCTTCCATAGTCTTTGTGTTCGGTATGCTCCAATATTGAAAGCACCCTTTCGTCAGTAGCGGCCTCCATATCCTGCCGAATGCATTTAAAGCAATACCACATTGCCGGATTGAACCAATGTACTACCTGAAAACCAAGCAGCAGTAAGTTTATCAATACATCCTTGTACAATTAATATTGTTATTTCATCAGTGACTTTTGCCACTGTTCGACCCTGTTAA